>JAFRPG010000006.1 GCA_017429265.1 Clostridia bacterium
AGTGAATCTCAATTTGACAGCAAGAGAATGCGGGGTTTCTTTGTTGAGATATGGCAGGCGCTGAAACTGTGAAAGAAAGCTTATGCAAGCCCTTTCAGCAGAAATACATCAATCGGGATCAATTCAATCTCAGGATGTTCAGTTACTACGAAGATGAGGATTATGAAGACGAGGATGACGAGGAAGATTGGGACTTGGACGAGGAGGAGTTACAATGAAACGCCTGATGCTGGTTTGCCTGATGATCCTGGCGCTCTGCCTGTTGTGCCTGCCGGCCATGGCGGAGGAGACCTTTGCTCCGCAGGGGGATTACCGCGTGTTCTGCGCCGACGGCCTGTACGGCGTACAGATGCTGGACGGCGAAACCGTGATCCCCGCGCGGTTCACCGGCATCAGGCCCATTTGCGGGGATCTGTGCGTGGTCGAGGGTCTGTGTGAGGATGAGAACGCCGAGGGCCTCTGGCGGGTCAGCACGGGGGAAGAGCTTCTGCCGTGCGAGTATTATAGGATCTCCGTCACCGGGACCCTGGTGATGACCAGCGATCCGTGCAGCCATGCGGACGGTTACTGCTTCACCCGGCTGTTCGATCCCGACGCCGGGGCGTTCGTGTTCGATGTGAGCGGCACGGAATACGACGGCATCTGGGAGGTCCCGGGCGAACCTCTCTTCGAGCTTTACCAGATCGGGTGGGACGACGGCCTCTATGCCCTGATCGCGCCGGACGGGACGTTCCTCGCGGACGCTTACGTGATCGAAGCGGAGGCGGCCCCCGGCTCGCACGGGATCGTCGGGATCGCCGCGGGCGAATGGGGAGACGAGTTCCGGTATCTGAACACCGCAACCGGGACGTGGCTCGAGGGGACCTGGAGAAGCGGCTTCGCCTTTGTCGACGGATATGCGGCCGTATGGGGCGAGGACTGGAAATGGTACGTCATCGACGAGACGGGCGCGGTGGTCTCCCCCGCGTATGACTGGATCGGAAACGAACGGAACGCCGTCCCTTACGCGCAGGGACTGTTCACGGTCCGGCAGGACGGCGGCTGGTATGTGATCCGGGTGTCCCCGGACGCCGAGCCGGAGGTGCTGCTGGGGCCTGTCCAGTGTGTCGGAGACCCGGACCACCTCGGAAACGGGATCTTTGCCCTGCACACCCCGGACGGCGATACGCTGCTCTTCTCCGGCTCGGACGGGCGCGAACGGACGCTTGAGCACACCAGCGCCGGTGCCGCCTTTGTGGCGGACTGCGCGCTGATCCACCGCGACAGAGAAGAAGGCTTCCTCTTCTCCGACTTCTCGGTGATCGAGCCCGCGTACGAGGTGTGCGTCGAATTCATCGGCGCCTACGGCTTCGTGATGCTGGACGGCCTCTGGTACGCCATCGACCGCAGCGGTCAGGTGGACATGAGCGCCGCGTACCAGGGTGCCGCCCTCGCCGAGGATGAGACCGGCTTTATCGTCGAGCTCGACGACGACACGCTCCTCTACCTCGATCGGGACCTGCGGCCCGTCTCGGCCAGCCGCTTCTGAGCGCGGCGGCCCCGGAGCATCGGGTCGGTATTCTGAAGGAATAATCCAAAGAGGCTGTGAAGGACATCCGGGGGGATATCGGGGGCCACATATGAATATGCTGAGTGAAGCCGAAGAATGCCGGCCACAGCAGGTTGGACTGGTACGGAAAAATGTTAGTGGGTTGTGATAGCATATGCATAGGATCGAAGGAGGGGTTCTATCGAGAACGGTTCATATCCCCTGGCGTCCAGCTTTTATGCTGTCACCCGCAGCGATGCAGATGAGAGTAATATAGCGGATTGTGTAAAGAAGTCAGGAGAAGAAAATCTCAGCATGAAACGCTTGATACACAACGGTGAAGCGCTGATTCATGCGTGAATCATATCGGCATCTACAGCAAGGAGGCACATCATGATAGTACGCGATGATCTGCAGCTGAACGCTGACAATTTTCTGGATCCCCACAACAGAGAAGCCCTGCTGCAGAACCGGAAAAGTATTCGGAAGAAGATTTGTGGATGTATTACAGATCACGGATTTCAGCCTACGGGACGCTCAGCCTTTTCCCTGATCTCAGAAGATCTTGCGGCGTTCGTACATGTTGAGCATCCCTCCTGCATGTTTTATGTATGGTTCTGCGTCTACCCACTCTATATGCCGCCAAAGGAGCCATAGGCGTTGATCTACGGCCTGTGCCTTTCTGAAATCCTCCATGACAACGACATGAACATCAGGGATTACGCTGACGAAACCGAGACGGCGCATTGGTGCACCAGGACAGGCCAATTCATTCAGGACGCTTTTCTGCCGTTCACCGCACAGATCAACACCGCACAGAAGTTGATGTGCGGTTTGGGAGCGCCTGCGCTCCAACCGTATCCCGATCTTTACAGAACATTGAACGCAAACCGCGCCGAGATCGGGATGTACGCCTGGCTCAGTCAGCATGCCTACGACCGGTCTGCCGCTTCCGCACGGGCGTTCCTGGCGGAGGTCGAATCCTGGCACACCAGAGAAGATATCAAAGCAGAGGCCCGGGCGAAAGCACAGGAAGTCTTCAATATGTGCAATATGCGGGACGACCGGGCGGTGGATAAATTGCTTGGGCAATGGAGAATCCAGAACGCCGCACTCAATTCAAAGAAATCGCGGGCGCATGCACCCGGCAAAGAGGCAAATAATCCATGAGCCGCCGGCACGACAAGACCTATAATCACGGAGATGTAAAGCATTGTGACCCCGACAATTTCGCCGATCTCACAATAGGCTTCCCAAGCCGGTATGTCTATGTGCTCACCCGCCCCGATAATCCCCTTACAGAAGAAGAACTTGCGGCGCTGCAGGAGAAGTACGTAGCGGAATGAATAACCCACTCAGTGAATCTCAATTTGACAGCAAGAGAATGCGGGGTTTCTTTGTTGAGATATGGCAGGCGCTGAAACTGTGAAAGAAAGCTTATGCAAGCCCTTTCAGCAGAAATACATCAATCGGGATCAATTCAATCTCAGGATGTTCAGTTACTACGAAGATGAGGATTATGAAGACGAGGATGACGAGGAAGATTGGGACTTGGACGAGGAGGAGTTACAATGAAACGCCTGATGCTGGTTTGCCTGATGATCCTGGCGCTCTGCCTGTTGTGCCTGCCGGCCATGGCGGAGGAGACCTTTGCTCCGCAGGGGGATTACCGCGTGTTCTGCGCCGACGGCCTGTACGGCGTACAGATGCTGGACGGCGAAACCGTGATCCCCGCGCGGTTCACCGGCATCAGGCCCATTTGCGGGGATCTGTGCGTGGTCGAGGGTCTGTGTGAGGATGAGAACGCCGAGGGCCTCTGGCGGGTCAGCACGGGGGAAGAGCTTCTGCCGTGCGAGTATTATAGGATCTCCGTCACCGGGACCCTGGTGATGACCAGCGATCCGTGCAGCCATGCGGACGGTTACTGCTTCACCCGGCTGTTCGATCCCGACGCCGGGGCGTTCGTGTTCGATGTGAGCGGCACGGAATACGACGGCATCTGGGAGGTCCCGGGCGAACCTCTCTTCGAGCTTTACCAGATCGGGTGGGACGACGGCCTCTATGCCCTGATCGCGCCGGACGGGACGTTCCTCGCGGACGCTTACGTGATCGAAGCGGAGGCGGCCCCCGGCTCGCACGGGATCGTCGGGATCGCCGCGGGCGAATGGGGAGACGAGTTCCGGTATCTGAACACCGCAACCGGGACGTGGCTCGAGGGGACCTGGAGAAGCGGCTTCGCCTTTGTCGACGGATATGCGGCCGTATGGGGCGAGGACTGGAAATGGTACGTCATCGACGAGACGGGCGCGGTGGTCTCCCCCGCGTATGACTGGATCGGAAACGAACGGAACGCCGTCCCTTACGCGCAGGGACTGTTCACGGTCCGGCAGGACGGCGGCTGGTATGTGATCCGGGTGTCCCCGGACGCCGAGCCGGAGGTGCTGCTGGGGCCTGTCCAGTGTGTCGGAGACCCGGACCACCTCGGAAACGGGATCTTTGCCCTGCACACCCCGGACGGCGATACGCTGCTCTTCTCCGGCTCGGACGGGCGCGAACGGACGCTTGAGCACACCAGCGCCGGTGCCGCCTTTGTGGCGGACTGCGCGCTGATCCACCGCGACAGAGAAGAAGGCTTCCTCTTCTCCGACTTCTCGGTGATCGAGCCCGCGTACGAGGTGTGCGTCGAATTCATCGGCGCCTACGGCTTCGTGATGCTGGACGGCCTCTGGTACGCCATCGACCGCAGCGGTCAGGTGGACATGAGCGCCGCGTACCAGGGTGCCGCCCTCGCCGAGGATGAGACCGGCTTTATCGTCGAGCTCGACGACGACACGCTCCTCTACCTCGATCGGGACCTGCGGCCCGTCTCGGCCAGCCGCTTCTGAGCGCGGCGGCCCCGGAGCATCGGGTCGGTATTCTGAAGGAATAATCCAAAGAGGCTGTGAAGGACATCCGGGGGGATATCGGGGGCCACATATGAATATGCTGAGTGAAGCCGAAGAATGCCGGCCACAGCAGGTTGGACTGGTACGGAAAAATGTTAGTGGGTTGTGATAGCATATGCATAGGATCGAAGGAGGGGTTCTATCGAGAACGGTTCATATCCCCTGGCGTCCAGCTTTTATGCTGTCACCCGCAGCGATGCAGATGAGAGTAATATAGCGGATTGTGTAAAGAAGTCAGGAGAAGAAAATCTCAGCATGAAACGCTTGATACACAACGGTGAAGCGCTGATTCATGCGTGAATCATATCGGCATCTACAGCAAGGAGGCACATCATGATAGTACGCGATGATCTGCAGCTGAACGCTGACAATTTTCTGGATCCCCACAACAGAGAAGCCCTGCTGCAGAACCGGAAAAGTATTCGGAAGAAGATTTGTGGATGTATTACAGATCACGGATTTCAGCCTACGGGACGCTCAGCCTTTTCCCTGATCTCAGAAGATCTTGCGGCGTTCGTACATGTTGAGCATCCCTCCTGCATGTTTTATGTATGGTTCTGCGTCTACCCACTCTATATGCCGCCAAAGGAGCCATAGGCGTTGATCTACGGCCTGTGCCTTTCTGAAATCCTCCATGACAACGACATGAACATCAGGGATTACGCTGACGAAACCGAGACGGCGCATTGGTGCACCAGGACAGGCCAATTCATTCAGGACGCTTTTCTGCCGTTCACCGCACAGATCAACACCGCACAGAAGTTGATGTGCGGTTTGGGAGCGCCTGCGCTCCAACCGTATCCCGATCTTTACAGAACATTGAACGCAAACCGCGCCGAGATCGGGATGTACGCCTGGCTCAGTCAGCATGCCTACGACCGGTCTGCCGCTTCCGCACGGGCGTTCCTGGCGGAGGTCGAATCCTGGCACACCAGAGAAGATATCAAAGCAGAGGCCCGGGCGAAAGCACAGGAAGTCTTCAATATGTGCAATATGCGGGACGACCGGGCGGTGGATAAATTGCTTGGGCAATGGAGAATCCAGAACGCCGCACTCAATTCAAAGAAATCGCGGGCGCATGCACCCGGCAAAGAGGCAAATAATCCATGAGCCGCCGGCACGACAAGACCTATAATCACGGAGATGTAAAGCATTGTGACCCCGACAATTTCGCCGATCTCACAATAGGCTTCCCAAGCCGGTATGTCTATGTGCTCACCCGCCCCGATAATCCCCTTACAGAAGAAGAACTTGCGGCGCTGCAGGAGAAGTACGTAGCGGAATGAATAACCCACTCAGTGAATCTCAATTTGACAGCAAGAGAATGCGGGGTTTCTTTGTTGAGATATGGCAGGCGCTGAAACTGTGAAAGAAAGCTTATGCAAGCCCTTTCAGCAGAAATACATCAATCGGGATCAATTCAATCTCAGGATGTTCATAGTATCTTGAAGGTGATCCTTCGGATGTCACAACGATCAGGCGGCTCAAGTCGGGCATGGTACCGCGCCTTGCACCCCTGATCATCCTTCATGGCAAGGAACTGTTTGATGTGGATGCTCCTGATGCCTTCCACATCCTTCACGCCGAACTCGCTTTCCAGAAACCTCTGCAGATATTTCAGCTGCTTCTGGTAGTTGGAGATCGTCTTCTGGGACAGTTTTCGGATCTTGCAGTCAAACCCAAATTCCTGGATCGCCTCTGTCATCGTCATTGTAAATGAAAACCCCACTTTCCGCACAGATTTGCCATGCGGGAAGTGGGGAAATGCTTATCGTACCAGGCAGGTATTTAGCTTTCCATGCCTACGCGTGTTCGACAACATTTTTCGTACTTTTGGACTGAATTTTCAGTCGCTCAAAGGCTCGAAAACCCTTGATTTTACTGGATTACTTCAGCTCCGCGAAGTACTTGATGGTGCGGACCATCTGGCTGGTGTAGCTGTTCTCGTTGTCGTACCAGGACACGACCTGCACCTGATAGGTGTCGTCGTCGATCTTGGTGCACATGGTCTGGTTGGCGTCGAACAGGGAGCCATAGGTCATGCCGATGATATCGCTGGAGACCAGCTTCTCGGTGGTGTAGCCGAAGCTCTCGGAGGACTCGGCCTTCATCGCGGCATTGATGGCATCCTTGGTGATGTCTTTGCCCTTGACGACGGCCACGAGGATCGTGGTGGAGCCGGTGGGCACGGGCACGCGCTGGGCGGAGCCGATCAGCTTGCCGTTCAGTTCGGGGATAACCAGGCCGATCGCCTTGGCGGCGCCGGTGGAGTTGGGCACGATGTTGGCAGCGCCGGCGCGGGCACGCTGGAGGTCACCCTTGCGGTGCGGGCCGTCGAGGATCATCTGGTCGCCGGTGTAGGCGTGCACGGTGGTCATGATGCCGCTGACGATCGGGAAGGCGTCGTTCAGAGCCTTGGCCATCGGGGCGAGGCAGTTGGTCGTGCAGGAAGCGGCGGAGATGATGGTGTCGGTGGGCTTCAGGATCTCGTTGTTCACGTTGTAGACGACGGTGGGCAGATCGTTGCCCGCGGGAGCGGAGATGACGACCTTCTTGGCGCCGGCGTCAATGTGAGCCTGGCTCTTTTCCTTGGAGCAGTAGAAGCCGGTGCACTCGAGCACGACGTCCACGCCCAGCTCGCCCCAGGGGCACTCCTTGGCGTCCTTGATGGCGTAGATGGTGATTTCCTTGCCGTCCACGATGATGGAGTTCTCGGTCGCCTCGACCGTGTGCTTGTTCTCGCCGATGACGCCGCAGTAACCCTTTTGCGCGGTGTCATACTTGAGCAGGTGAGCCAGCATGGCGGGGCTGGTCAGGTCGTTGATCGCGACAATCTCGTAGCCCTCGGCGCCGAACATCTGACGGAAGGCCAGACGGCCGATGCGGCCAAAACCATTGATAGCAACTTTCACAGCCATTGGAATCTCCTCCTTCACATTCCGCGGATACTCCGCTGCTTCTATTGTAAATCATTGTCCGGGATTTTGCAACAGTTTTCGGAAGATTTCCGCCGTGCGCGCGGTGCGGGAAGGGGAACCGCTTGCGGGTTTTCCGCCGATGGATTACAATACGGAGCGGGACAGCCGTCCGCCGGAAGCGGCGGGCATGAGGAGGATGTGCGATGGAGATGAGGGCGTGCGCGGAGGAGCTGCTGCGCGGAGCGTTCCGGGAGAGCGTGTGGGAGCCGTTCCGGGAGGCGGTCCGCCGCTACGGGCTGATCGGACCCGGGGACAGGATCGCCGTGTGCATCTCGGGCGGGAAGGACTCGATGCTCCTGGCCTGCCTGATGCGGATGCTGCGGGAGGAGGGGGAGATCCCCTTCGGCCTGCGCTACCTGATCATGGACCCGGGCTACAACCCGGAGAACCGCCGCCGGGTGGAGGAGAACGCCCGGGCGCTGGAGATCCCCTATGACCTGTTCGAGACGGATATCTTCGACGTGGCCAACGCGCAGGAGAAGAACCCGTGCTTCCTCTGCGCGCGGATGCGGCGGGGCCATCTCTACAGCCGCGCGAGGAGCCTCGGGTGCGGAAAGATCGCCCTGGGCCACCACTTCGACGACGTGGCGGAGACCACGCTGATGGCGGCGCTCTGGGGCGCGCAGCTGCAGGCGATGCCGCCGGTCCTCTCCTCCGCGAATTTTGAGGGCATGACGCTGATCCGCCCGTTGTACCGGGTGCGGGAGCGGGACATCATCGCGTGGAAGGACGCCTGCGGGCTGCGCTTCATCCAGTGCGCGTGCCGGTTCACGGAGAACCTCGGCGGGCAGGCCCACACGTCCAAGCGCCAGGAGGTCAAGGAGCTGCTCCGCCGCCTCGACGAGGAGACCCCCGTCACCTCCGACCGCCTTTTCGAGAGCCTGCATCATCTGGAACTCGGGACCTTCCCCGCCTGGAAGAGCGGCGGGGAGAAACGGTCCTTCCTGGACGGGGAGGAGTAAACCGGCAAAACAGAAGGTTCTTCACGGAAAGTTAGGGAAAGCATATGGGGGTTCGCGCTCTGCGGAGCGCGCCAGGGGCTTTCCGATCGCCCCTGGACCCTTCGGGACCGTCTCTTTCTTGTTAGCTGTCGGGTAAGGCTGAGAGCATAGCCTGGCATTCCATCAAAAACCTGACAATTCCCCAAGAATTATTTATCGGGACGGCTCCGAAGGAGTCCAGAGGGCGATCGGAAAGCCCTCTGGTGCGCCCGCAGGCGCATTCCCTCACCAACGGAATTTCCCTAACTAAACGTGAAGAACCAAACAAAAACAGGTCTATCCGCGGAGGGACAGACCTGTTGCCCGTTCAAGGCTCTTGATCACGCCGATGGAAATGTCTCTGCTCCCGTGATTGGGAACACAGATCGTCGCCCTGACGGCCGCATGTTTAAACTGGTAATGAGACCCGCAGACACGAACGACCTGCCAACCGTTTTCCTCCAGCATTCTCCTGATCCTTTTGAAAGACATATTGCCGCCTCCTCCGTTGAACGCAGAGTCTTGTGATCATCAACGCTCCTCGAATCATCAGGCAAGCACTGTGGCTTTTTGAAAGGCCCTTCTGCGGAGAACCCTCGTCATGAGGGCTTTTTGTTTGATCCAACAGCTCGAGACGACATTTGTCGGTGTTACGTTCCTATTTCACCATCTCCGTTTTTGAGTCGGTCGGACGGGAAACATCCTGTTGATGGAAGCATGGCAACATGTGACGGGCAGGCATATTGTACCACGAAACACGGTTTTGTTCAATCACCTATTGACACGTATCGAATACGTGCTATAATGGCGCTGAGGAGGGGGATCGCCATGAAGGAGAATTACACATATCCGGCTATTGTTTCGTCCGAAGAGGACGGCACGCTGACCATCCGCTTCCCGACCCTCGGCGGGGCGGAAACATACGCGGACAGTGAGGAGGAACTGATCGAGGCCGGTCAGGAACTGCTGGCGCTTACGCTGATCGACTGCCTGGACAGCAATCAGCCCGTCCCGGAGGAGGAAGCCGACCTGACCGCGGGAGAGGGGGAGAAGCTGGTTTACATCCATGTCTGGCTTCCGTACTTCCGCTCGAGGACGCATGAGGTCTATGTGAAAAAAACACTGACGATTCCGGCCTGGCTGGATGTTCTCGCGAAGCAGAACGAGATCAACTTTTCGGCCGTGCTGACCGAAGCGCTCAAAAAGAAGCTGAAGCTGGAATGAGCGATCCGCCGGAGAAACCGCGGACCGTCAGGATCTCCCCCGGCCGAAGAAAAACAGCTGTCGTACCGCCTGCGCGGAGACAGCTGTCTTTGTTATCGGGCGCCCCGCCTCACCGGGCGGGCAGGAGATCCATCCGTTTTTCACCCTTCTCATCGGAGATGTAGGGGCCGGAGCCGCTGCGCTTCGTGGTGATGAAGATCCTCTCGCCCACGTTCAGCGTGAGCCAGTCCTCCTCCTTCAGGCGGTAGTCGGTCTCCGTGCCCTTTTTGGTGTCCCGGATGGTGACCAGGTAGGCGGCGGCGCGCTCCGACTCCCGCTCGTCTTCCGCGAGCCCGGGGTCCGGCCAGACGGCATTCTTCCCCTCGCCGGCGGCGTCCGCGGTGCGGGTGTTGACCCAGCGCCAGATGCTGTAGTCATACCGGGTCTGATAGACAGGCTCCTGGCGGTAGACCGGCTGCCGCTCGGTGACGGTGTAGTACTCCGTCGTGTACACCGGCTCCTCGTGCGGGACCTGCTCGTAGTAGCCGTTGCCCAGATCGGTGTAGGTGTAGGTGGTCTCGTAGTGGTCGATGACCCGGCGCGAGCGCTGTACCGGAACGGACTCGTAGTGATCCAGGACGCGGTCGTAGTGGTGGATCTCCCGGTGCTCGCCGGTGACCGTTCCGCCGTCGGGCACGGTCCAGCCGGATTCCTCCATCAGGCGGCGCTGCTGGACGGAGATGCTGCGCGTCCAGCGGAGGGCGGCGACCTCGTAGTCCCCGCGGGTCACGTTGGCGTTCATGAAGAGGATCACGCCGACGATCAGCGCCGCGATCAGCAGGATGGGGAGGAGGCGGATGCGCTTCTTCGGCTTCACCGGCTGCGGCTCCGCGTGCTCGGCCTCCCGCTGCGCGAGGGCTTCGTGCATCTGGAAATAGTTGGCCTCGGACGAGGCCCGGGACGCGTTGCAGCTCAGGCAGTTCTGCGCGGTGTCGGGGTTGAGGGAGTGGCAGAAGGAGCAGTACCAGTCGGAATTGCGGCTCGCGTCCTTTTCCTGCTCCTCGGTCAGATACTCGACATCCGCGAGGTCGGATTCCTTGCGGGCATTGCCTTCGGTATGCCCCTTCATGTAGAACTTGACTTCACCCCTGGCCCGTCCGCAGTTCGGGCAGGAGTGCACGTCCCCGCGGATGCCCGTGGTGCTGCAGGACGGGCAATCCCAGTACCCCATGACCAGCTTGTTCGCCATTCCTCACACCTCCGGCTCCGAAACGCCGTTCATCGCATCAATCGTTGTTTTCGCAGTGCGGGCAGCTGCCCTTCGCGGCGCAGCCGGCACAGCCGCCGCTGCCGCAGGAGCAGGAACCCTTCCGCCCGCGGATGGCGCGCGCGGCGAAGAACACCATCGCGCCGACCGCGGCGAGGATCAGGATATCCCAGATATTCACGCCGTCACCCCCCTCAGCCGAGGCCCAGCGCGATGCCGGCCAGGTGTACCAGCAGGGCCGCGAGCCAGGCGATGCCGCACTGCCACAGCACCACGCCGACGGACCACTTGCGGCCCAGCTCCCGGCGGATGGAGGCCACCGCGGCCACGCAGGGCGTGTAGAGCAGGCTGAAGACCAGCATGCACACCGCGGAGAGGTTCCCGATGGCGTGGAGGTTCCCGGCGAAGAGGGTGCGCATCACCGAGACCACGCTCTCCTTGGCCATAAAGCCGCTGACCAGGGAGGTCACGATCTCCCAGCGGCCCAGGCCGACGGGGTGCAGCAGCGGGGCGATCAGGCCGGCGATGGACGCGAGCATGCTCTGCTGCTGATCCTCCACCAGGTTGAAGCGGAAGTCGAAATTGGACAGGAACCAGACCACGATCGTGGCGATCAGGATCACCGAGAAGGCGCGGCGCAGGAAGTCCCGCGTCTTTTCCCACAGGAGCTGGGCCACGTTGCGCGCGCCGGGCACGCGGTAGTTCGGCAGCTCCATCACGAAGGGAACGGCCTCGCCTTTGAAGAGGGTCCTCCGGTAGAGGAAGGCCGCGAGGATGCCCACGAAGATGCCCGTGAAGTAGAGCAGGGTGATGATCCACCAGCCCTGGCCCTCGAAGAACTCCTCCACAAAGAAGCCGTAGATCGGCAGCTTGGCCGTGCAGGACATGAAGGGCGTCAGGAGGATCGTCATGCGGCGGTCGCGCTCGCTGGGGAGGGTGCGCGTGGCCATGACGGCCGGCACGGTGCAGCCGAAGCCGATCAGCATCGGCACCACGCTCCGCCCGGACAGGCCGATCCTGCGCAGGAGCTTGTCCATCACGAAGGCCACGCGCGCGATGTATCCGCTGTCCTCGAGCATAGAGAGGAAGAAGAACAGGCACACGATGATCGGCAGGAAGCTGACCACCGCGCCCACGCCCTCAAAGATGCCGTTGAGCACCAGGCTCTGGATGGTGCCGTTGACGTGGGCGGCCTCCATGCCGCTCTCCGCCAGGCCGCGCAGCGCGCCGATGCCCTGCTCCAGCAGGTCCTGCAGGAAGGGGCCGACCAGGAAGAAGGTGAGATAGAACACCAGGGCCATGATGCCCACGAACATCGGGATGGCGGTCCAACGGCCGGTGAGCACGCTGTCGATGCGCCGGCTGCGGATGTGCTCCCGGCTCTCGCGGGGCTTGATCACGCAGGCCGAGGTGACCCGGCCGATGTAGGCGAAGCGCATGTCCGCCATGGCGGCGCTGCGGTCGAGGCCGCGCTCGTTCTCCAGCTGCAGGACGATGTGCTCCAGGAGTTCCTGCTCGTTGGTGTCCAGCTTCAGGGCCTCGGCGATCAGGGGATCGCCCTTGATCAGCTTGCCGGCGGCGAAGCGCAGGGGCAGACCCGCGCGCTCCGCGTGGTCCTCGATCAGGTGGGCCACCGCGTGCAGGGCGCGGTGCACCGCGCCGCCGTGGTCGTCCGCCCCGCAGTAGTCCTGCTCCACCGGCCTTTCCTGATACTTTGCGATGTGCAGGGCATGGCGGACCAGCTCGTCCACGCCCTCGTTGCGGCTGGCGGAGATGGGCACCACCGGCACGCCGAGCATCTCCTCCATCGCGTTGATGTCGACGGTGCCGCCGTTGCCGCGCAGCTCGTCCATCATGTTCAGCGCCACGACCATGGGGATGTCCATCTCGAGCAGCTGCATGGTCAGGTACAGGTTGCGCTCGATGTTCGTGGCGTCCACGATGTTGATGATGGCGCAGGGTTTATCCTTCAGGACGAAGTCCCGGGAGACCAGCTCCTCGCTGGAGTAGGGGGACATCGAGTAGATGCCGGGGAGGTCGGTGATCAGGGTGTCCGCATGGCCGCGGATCGCTCCGTCCTTGCGGTCCACCGTCACGCCGGGGAAGTTGCCCACGTGTTGGTTCGAGCCGGTGAGCTGGTTGAACAGGGTGGTCTTGCCGCTGTTCTGGTTGCCCACCAGGGCAAAGGTCAGTCTCGTCCCGTCCGGCAGGGGATTGCCGCTGCCCTTGGGGTGGAAGCGCCCCTCCTCGCCGAGACCGGGGTGCTCCCGCTTCTGCTTGCGGCGGGGCTTGTCGCCCGCATCGCCGTCCCCGCCGGAGGCCTGCGCGGCCTGTGCGGCGTCCGCCCGCTCCTGCGCGGGGACCTCCGTGACTTCGATCTTTTCCGCGTCCGCGAGGCGGAGGGTCAGCTCGTATCCGCGGATGCGCAGCTCCATCGGATCGCCCATCGGCGCGAACTGGATCACCGTGACGTCGGTCCCCGGGATCACGCCCATATCGAGAAAATGCTGGCGCAGCGCGCCTTCGCCGCCCACGCTGACGATTCGCGCCGAAGCGCCCGGCTTGAGTGTGTTGAGTGTCATAGGTCATCCCCCGCAGCTTGCTGTGTCTTTCCTTCCGGCCTTTCTGTTTTTCGATGCCGTCCGACGGATTCCTGCCTGCGGGGGAGTTTTCTTTGGAAGGGACGGCGGGCCCGGGCGGGCGGCGGGGCAAATCTCCGGTTGACAAAACCGCCAAAGATGATACCATATACATAATGTGTCCCATGATTCCGAAGGAGGCGAAGCTCATGCCGAAGGTCAGCGAAGCCGCGCGCCGGGAGACCCTGTGGGTAGCCGCGTGGACGGCCGGCCTGTGCCTGGTGATGCACCTCGTCTTCATCCTGCTGAAAAAGTGGGGGATCCCGGTCCTCCTGGGCTCCCTGCTCGGGAGCGCCACTGCCGTCGGGACCTTTTTCTGGCTGGCGATGACCGTGCAGAAGGCCGTGGGCAAGCCGGAGAAAGTCGCCCGGGGCATCCTGCAGCGCTCCCAGATCTCGCGCCTGCTGCTTCAGGGCGCCGTGCTCGCCGCCGGCTTTGCCGTCTCCTGGCTGGACGGCTTCGCGACCATGATTCCGCTGTTCTTCCCGCACATCGCCGTGCGCCTGCGCCCCCTGTGGAAAAAGGGCATGCAGAGCGAGACGTCCAACCCGCCCGACGGAGGTGACATGCTTGACTGAGACGAAAAAGACCGGGAAGCCGAGCCGCGTCATCGACGTCCTGCTGATCCTGATGATGGTGCTGCCCCTGCTGGCCGCCGTCGTGCTCAAGGTCCTCTACACCCCCGAGAGCAAGGGCGTGGACATCCACGGCGCCCTGGTCTACTACGCCGCGGAGGGCGCGGACATCTCCCAGGTCATCTCGGGCGACCTGATCATCACCGAGGCCCAGATCAACTCGTGGCTGGTGATAATCTCCATCACGGGCTTCTGCCTCTTCCTGACCCACGGGCTGGAGGAGCACGCCCACAGCGCCCGGCAGCACCTGGCGGAGTGGCTGGTGGAGAAGGCCGAGAGCCTCGTCAGCGGCAACATGGGCGATTTCCACCTCTACATCACGCCCTTCATCATGGCGATGATGGGCCTGTCGGTCTTCTCGAGCCTGATGTCCCTGCTGGGCGTCTTTGCCCCGACGAGCGACCTGAGCGTGGTCTTCGGCTGGGCCGTACTCGTGTTCTTCCTGATCCTGATCGCCAAGATCTGCTGCGGCCCGAAGGTGTTCGTCAAGAGCATGACGGCCGACGGCCCGGTGGTGGCCGCGCTGAACTTCATCGGCGATTTTTCGACCCCGGTGTCGATGGCCTTCCGTCACTACGGCAACGTGATGAGCGGCGCGGTCATCGGCGTGCTGGTGGCCTCCTTCCTGCAGTGGCTGTCCCGGACGGTCTTCGGCGGCATCGGCGCGGCCTTCCCGCTCCTGCAGATCGGCCTTCCCGGCATCCTGTCCATCTACTTCGACGTCTTCTCCGGCGGCCTGCAGGCCTTCATCTTCGCCATGCTGACCATGCTGAACCTGGGCGGGGCCTTCCCGCTGGAGGACTGGCTGAAGCGGCATGACCGGCGCCGGAAAGAAAAGCAGGCCGCGCAGCAGACGGTCTGAGCCGCCCGCATCCCCACGGTTTTCATGCCCTCACGGGCATTGAGGAACACCCCCAACCGACACGAATGGAGGAAACAAACATGACTGACATCGCATTGGCCATCATCCTCGGCTGCTGCGCGCTGGGCGCGGGCATCGCCATGATCGCCGGCATCGGCCCGGCTCTGGGCGAAGGCAACGCCGTCGCCAAATCCTGCGAGGCCATCGGCCGCCAGCCGGAATCGAAGAGCGAGGTCACCTCGACCATGATCATGGGCTGCGCCATCGCCGAGACCACCGGTCTGTACGCCCTGGTCATCGCGATCCTGCTCATCTTTGTCGCGCCCGGTTCCTTCAAGAACCTGCTGCTCGAGGTCGTGGAGAAGACCGCCAAGTAAGGAGACAGTATGCAGTCACAGCAAATCATCTCTGTCAATCTGTGGCAGATCGTCATCTCGCTGTGCAACCTGATCATCCTGTTCCTGATCGTCAGGCGCTTCCTGTACAAGCCCGTGAAGAAGGTCCTGGCCCAGCGCCAGGCCCACGTCGACGGCGTGTATGAGGAGGCGGACGAGGCGCGCCGCAGGGCGGAGGCGGATCAGGCGGCCTGGGCCGAGAGGATGACGCATGCCCGCGAGGAGGCGGACGCCATCATCAGCCGGGCCGCGGAGAACGCCCGCATGAACAGCGACCTCATGGTCTCCGACGCGAAGAACCGCGCCGACGGCATCGTCCGCCAGGCCGAGGAGGAAGCCCTGCTCACCCGGCAGAAGGCCGAGGAGGGCATCCGCCGCGAACTGGCCGGCGTCTCCGCCGAGCTGGCGGAGAAGGTGCTCGGCCGCGAGATCAACGAGAGCGACCACCGCGCCCTGATCGACAGCTTCATCGACGAATTGGAGGACAGCCGTGACGCAGATCAGTAAGGAATACGCCGCGGCCCTGTTTTCCATCGCGGTGGAGAAGGCCTGTGTCCCCAAATGGGAAGCGCAGCTGCGGGCCGTCGAGGCCGAACTGAAGGCACAGCCGGACTATGTGCGCCTGCTGACCTCCCCGGACATCCCGGCGGAGGAGCGGGTGAGCCTCCTGCGCGCGGCTTTTGCGCAGGACACCGACGAGGAGGTCGTCTCTTTTGCCGCGCTGATGTGCAGGCGGGGACGCGCCGCCCAGCTGCCCGAGGCCATCGAGCGCTTCTGCCAGCTGGCCGACGAGCGCGCCCGGATCCGGGTGGCGACGGTCGAGAGCGCCCGCCCCCTGCGGGAGGACGAGAAGAAGCGGCTGATCGCGGCCCTGGAGAAGAAGACCGGCGGCACCGTGGAACTGCGGTGCGAAGTCGACCCGGCCCTGATGGGCGGCCTGCGCGTGACCGTCGACGGCCGCGTCATCGACGGCAGCGTGCGCGAGAGACTGCGCGAGATAAAGGAAGTGATTGGCGGATGAGCAACCGTCCCGAGGAGATCAGCGCGATCATTCGCGCCCAGATCCGGAATTATGAAGCCCGCTTCGAGATGAAGGAGACCGGCACGGTCGTGCTGGTGGGCGACGGCATCGCCAGCATCTACGGCCTGCGCTCTTGCATGGCCGGCGAGCTGCTGACCTTTGACGACGGGTCCGTGGGCCTGGCGCAGAACCTGGAGGAGGAGACCGTCTCGGCGGCCCTGCTCTCCACGGGCTCGGGCATCCACGAGGGCAGCCGGGTGCAGCGCACGGGCAGGGTGCTGAGCGTCCCGGTGGGCGAGGGCCTGCTGGGCCGCGTCGTGGACGCCCTGGGCCAGCCGATCGACGGCAAGGGCCCCGTGCACGCCAACGGCACCCGGCCCATCGAATCCCCGGCCCCCGGCATCATCGAGCGCAAGAGCGTCTCGGTGCCGCTGCAGACCGGCATCAAGGCCATCGACTCGATGATCCCGATCGGCCGCGGCCAGCGCGAGCTGATCATCGGCGACCGCCAGACCGGCAAGAGCGAGATCGTCATCGACACGATCCTCAACCAGAAGAACACCGGCGTCAAGTGCATCTACGTCGCGATCGGGCAGAAGCAGTCCACGGTGGCCCAGCTCGTCCGCGAGCTGAACGCTCAGGGCGCCATGGCCTACACGATCGTGGTCTGCGCCGCCGCGAGCGAGTCCGCCGCCCTGCAGTACGTGGCCCCCTACGCCGGCTGCGCGATGGCGGAATACTTCCGCGAGAAGGGCCAGGACGTGCTGATCGTCTATGACGACCTGTCCAAGCACGCGGTGGCCTACCGCGCCCTGTCCCTGCTGATCCGCCGCCCGCCGGGCCGCGAGGCCTATCCCGGTGACGTCTTCTACCTGCACTCCCGCCTGCTCGAGCGCGCGGCCTGCGTCGCGCCGGAGTACGGCGGCGGCTCCATCACGGCCCTGCCGCTGATCGAGACCCAGGCCGGCGACGTCTCCGCCTACATCCCCACCAACGTGATCTCGATCACCGACGGGCAGATCTTCCTGGAGACCGAGCTGTTCCACGCGGGCGTCATGCCGGCCATCAACCCCGGCATCTCCGTCAGCCGCGTCGGCGGCTCCGCCCAGCTCAAGGGCATGAAGAAGGTCTCCGGCGAGCTGAAGCTGCTCTACAGCCAGTACCGCGAGCTGCAGGCCTTCGCCCAGTTCGGCTCCGACCTCGACGCCGACACCAAGGAGCGCCTGGCCCTGGGCGAGCGCATCGTGGAGGTCCTCAAGCAGAACCGCCAGGCGCCCATCCGCCCCGGCTGCCAGATCGCGATCATCTACGCCGTGACCAGGGGCTACCTCAACGACGTGGCCGTCCCGGACGTGATCCGCTATGAGAAGGCCCTCTACAGCCATCTGGAGACGAGCTATCTCCCGCTGCTGGAGCGCCTGGAGTCCGGCCTGTATGAGCCCGAGGACGAGGCGGCGATCCGGGAGGCCCTGACCACGCTGAGGAGGTAAGCGCATGCCCGATACCAAAAAGCTGCGCAACCGCATCCGCTCGGTCAACTCCACCCTGCACCTGACCCACGCCATGGAGCTGGTCGCCTCGTCGAAGATCCGCAAGGCCAACCAGCGCATGGAGGCCAGCGGCGACCACGCGGCGGCCTTCCGCGCGGCGATGGACATCCTGGCCGCGAGCGGCTCCTGCGCGGAGAGCGTCTGGATGCGCGGAGCGCGGGAGGAAGGCGCGGAGCCGAAGACCCTGCTGGTGGTCATCGCGGGCGACCGCGGCCTGGCGGGCGGCTACAACGCCAACATCTTCCGCTTCCTGCGCGACTGGCCGGGGGCGGAGATCATCCCCGTGGGCAAGCGCGCCTGCGAGCGCTTCAATCCCGGCGGCACGCGCCTGCTGGCGGAGCCCTTCTCCGCCGCTGACGCCAACGCGATGGCGGAGACACTCTGCGCGGCCTTCTCGGAGGGACGGGCCGACCGGGTCGGCATCCTCTACACCGAGCTGACCTCCATGATGTCCCAGACGCCGAAGCTGCGCTGGATCCTGCCCCTCACCGCGCCGGAGGGCGTGAAGCCCGCCGACATGATCTTTGAGCCGGATGAGCGCGAGATCCTCGAGACCGCCGTCCCCGCCTATGTGGCCGGGGAGCTGATGGCCTGCGTGCGGGAAAGCTTCGCCTCCGAAGTGGCCTCGCGCCGCAACGCCATGGACGCCGCCGGCAAGAACGCCCGCGAGATGATCGACGACCTGCAGCTGCAGTACAACCGCGCGCGCCAGGGCGCCATCACCCAGGAAATCACCGAGATCGTCGCGGGCGGAAACGCCTGAGGACGGCCTGTCCGCATTATACAGAAGGAGTGGCTGCTATGTCCAACAAACCGACCGGCCGCGTCTCCCAGGTCATGGGCCCGGTGGTGGACGTCCGCTTTGAGGCGGGCGATCTGCCGGCCCTGGAAAACGCCCTGACCATCCCGATGGACAACGGGAAGACCCTGACCGTGGAGGCCGCGCAGCACATCGGCGACCATGTCGTGCGCTGCATTGCCATGGCCTCCACCGACGGCCTGCGCCGCGACACCCCGGTCACCGACACCGGCAACACGATCACCGTGCCCGTGGGCCGCGAGACCCTCGGCCGCATCTTCAACGTCCTGGGCGACACCGTGGACAACGGCGAACCCCTGCCGGAGATGGAGCGCTGGTCGATCCACCGCCCGGCCCCGGCCTTCGACGAGCTGGCCACCTCGGCGGGCATGCTCGAGACCGGCATCAAGGTCGTCGACCTGATCTGCCCCTATGCCAAGGGCGGCAAGATCGGCCTGTTCGGCGGCGCGGGCGTGGGCAAGACCGTGCTGATCATGGAGCTGATCCACAACGTGGCGCGCGAGCACGGCGGCCTGTCCGTGTTCACCGGCGTGGGCGAGCGCACCCGCGAGGGCAACGACCTGTACTATGAGATGAAGGAGTCCGGCGTGCTGGCCAACACGGCCCTCGTCTACGGCCAGATGAACGAGCCGCCGGGAGCACGCATGCGCGTGGGCCTGTCCGGCCTGACGATGGCGGAGTACTTCCGCGACCGCGAGGGCCAGGACGTGCTGCTCTTCATCGACAACATCTTCCGCTTCACCCAGGCGGGCTCGGAGGTCAGCGCGCTGCTGGGCCGCATGCCCTCCGCCGTGGGCTACCAGCCGACCCTCGCCAACGAGATGGGCGCCCTGCAGGAGCGCATCACCTCCACGAAGAAGGGTTCCATCACCTCGGTGCAGGCGGTCTACGTCCCCGCGGACGACCTGACCGACCCGGCGCCGGCCACGACCTTCGCCCACCTGGACGCCACGACCGTCCTGTCCCGCTCCATCGCCTCCCAGGGCATCTATCCGGCCGTGGATCCGCTGGACTCCACCTCCCGCATCCTCAACCCCGGCGTCGTCGGCGAGGAGCACTACGCCGTGGCCCGCGAGGTGCAGCGCATCCTCCAGCGCTATCAGGAGCTGATGGACATCATCGCCATCATGGGCATGGACGAGCTCTCCGACGAGGACAAGGTGCTCGTGCAGCGCGCCCGCAAGGTGCAGCGCTTCCTCAGCCAGCCCTTCTTCGTCTCGGAGAAGTTCACGGGCTTCGACGGCGTGTATGTGCCGGTGAGCGAGACGATCCGCGGCTTCAAGGAGATCTGCGAGGGCAAGCACGACGATCTGCCCGAGTCTGCCTTCCTCTTCGCGGGCACGATCGACGACGTGGTGAAGAGGGCCGGGAGGAACGCATGAACACCTACCGACTGAAGGTATCCACCCCGGAGGGCATCCGCTTCGACGGCGAGGCCGAGCGCATCGTCGTGCGCGGGGCCCTCGGCGATCTGGCCGTCCTCGCGGGCCATGTGCCCATGATGACCACGATCCGTCCCGGCACCTGCCGCGTCGTCACCGCGGAGGGCGAGACCCGGACGGGGAAAACCCACGGCGGGATCCTTACCGTCGGGAAGGACAGCGTGATCGCCCTGCTCGGGGACTGGGAGACCGGGGAAAAGTAAACATTGCGGCGAACGGGAACAGGCACGGCCTCCCGTTCGTCTTTTATGGTGAATCCCATTCCGGATGAAAAGGAGGTATTCCCCATGAAACGCGTTTTATCCCTGCTGACCGCCCTGGCCCTGATCCTGGCCCTGCCCCTGACCGTATTCGCGGAGGCCGCCCAGGCCCCGGACGAGCAGACGGTCTTTGAGGAGGCGGCGCGCCGACTGCTCGGCGTGAACTATGAAAAGCTGGCCCCGGCGGAGATCCATGACTTTCTGAACGGTACCGTGACCTACACCTTCCTGTGCCGGATCACCCCGGTGCTGGTGGAGGCGGAGTCCCGGCTCGGCCTGCTCACCGCGGCCTGGGCGCCGGATTCCGGCGTCACGGTGCTCGACGTGCAGACCCTGCCGAAGACCGACGGGGAGGGCGTGCCCGCGCTCCCCGGGGCGGACGACCTGCGGGCTGTCTTCGGGGAGATCGCGGCCCTGGAGGAGGGCACCGCCGGCGCCTCCCTGAAGCGGGCGGGCTGCGTCTGCTCCGTGTGGGTGCTGTGCGCGCGCTTCGCCTTTGACCGGCTCGACGCGCAGGCCGTCGCGGAGATCACTGCCGGGGCGGCGGAACGGCTGACCGAGGCGGAGCGCGCGGCCTGCGCGGAGAACGCCCCGGCCGTCCTCGGCGAGGCCCTGCGCCTCTGCGACGCGTCCGAGACCCTCGGCGGCGAGTATGCCGACGCCGGCGCGGCGGAGATCATCGAAGCCCTGCGCGCGGACAGCGGCGTCTGCGCCTCCGTCATGGCCTGGGCGGCCATGGCGATGAAGTGATCGACAAAAAAGGTTCTTCACGGAAAGCTCGGGAAAACCATATGGGAGAGGGCCCGCGCTCTGCGGAGCGCGCCAGGGGCTTTCCGATCGCCCCTGGACCCTTCGGCTTCGCATCTTCCTTGTTTGGTATTGGACAAAGCAACGTTGATAAAACCTTGCAATTCCAGAGCCTATCATTAACGGACGGCCCCGAAGGAGTCCAGAGGGCGATCGGAAAGCCCTCTGGTGCGCCCGCAGGCGCATACCCTCATGAACAGAGTCTCCCTGACTGAACGTGAACCAAAAAGAAAGAACCGCGGCAGGATGCCCCGAAGGGCTCCCGCCGCGGTCTTTTGTCGGATGGGATCACTCGGCCAGCGGTTCATCCGGCCAGCCATAGTCCCGGAAGGCGTCGATCAGCAGATCGTTGGCTTCCACATACTCGCGGATGAAGCGGATGCGGACCGCGTGAGCCGGATCGCGGAAGAGGTCGGAGGACGCGGCGTAGGCAGACGTCAGCGCGCCGTCCCCGTTCGTGAACGTCTCGATGTCGTTCCAGTAGTCGTCGCCTGCGTCGGCCAGGGTCATCTCAGCCACCTTCCAGCCCTCGCCGTCCTTCTCCAGGATCGCGAGGCACGCGCACTCGCCGCCGGAGATGCAGTCGAGGACGCGGCCCATCTTCTGGTAGTTGAAGAGCCAGAGATTGGCGTACACCTTCAGGTGGGCCTCATCCGTCTCCTCGGTGCCGATGACCACCGGCGCGGGGATGCAGACGCTGCCGGGACAGGTACCGAAGTCATCCGCCCAGCCCTGTTCGGTCATGTAGGCCGTGAGGGCGGCCTCGACGGGGTCGCTGCCGGAATAGGTCCACGCGGGCAGGGCGGGTCCCTTCTCAAAGACGGTGAACCCGTTGCCGAGGACCTGAGCGTCGGTCCAGGTGAGCTCGACGGCTTCCTCGGTGCCGCCGATGACGATGGAACCGCTCAGGCCGGTCTTCTCCGCCTCGTCGGCAGGCTCCCCGTCCTCGGTGAGGGGATAGAGTGCGCCGTCGAAGTAGAGCAGGGCGTTCTCCGCGCAGTCAAAGCCGACATGCGCGCGCAGCACGAAGGCACCGCGGGTCATGGGGGAGGTGATCTCCGCGTCCCAGCCGCCCTCGGGGAGGTTCTCGCGCAGGGTCATCACGGTGAACTGGGTCTCCTTCTCCAGCCATTCGGAGCGGAGGTACGGGGTCAGGTCGTCGTCCGCGGGGGAGGCCGTGTAGGAGCCGCCCGTGGAGGAAATCTCGCCGCCCTCCACATGCAGGTCGAAGGTGTGCAGGATGTCGCAGACGCCGCGCTTCATGTGGCGCAGGCTGACGGTCGTGTCGCCGTCGGCGGCAGGCGCGTAGCGCGCGACGAAGTACCCGTCCTCATTCCCGGCGGAGCTCAGCGTCATCACGCTGCCGTCACCGCCCGGGGCGTCGGCGAGCCACAGGTCATCGCCGTCGTTCAGGCGGACGCGGATCACGTAGCATCCGTCCTCCACGCCGCACGTGAGGGCGCTGTTCGTCTGCTCGGCCCCGGCCAGGCCGATGGCGGCCGTCGCGACGAGCGCCAGCGCCAGCATCATCAGGATCCATTTTCTCATTGCTTTGTATCCTCCGTTGATGTGTTGTTCCGGAGTCTATGCGGACTCCGTCGGTTGATACGCAGCGGAACGGACACATGGCAGCGGGGGCAGGCACTTTTTTTCTGCGTGCACGCTGCCGGCCCGCTCTTGCATTCCCCCGCCTTGCATGGTAAAATCAACCCAGCGGAGGTGAACTGTATGTCCAACCCATGGATCGAGGCCATCGGTTATGTCGGCTCGGGACTGGTGCTGATTTCGATGCTCATGAGCTCGGTGGTCAAGCTGCGGATCATCAACCTGGCGGGGAGCGCGATCTTCACCGTGTACGCCCTGCTCATCAGGTCCTATCCGACCGCGCTGATGAACGTCTGCCTGGTCGGGATCAACCTGTACCACCTGCTCCACATGAGCAAGCCGACGCGCCACTTCGATGTCTACGAGGACCGTGCGGACAGCGCCTGGCTCGCGCATTTCCTGGAGCACTACCGGGAGGATATCGCGAAGAACTTCCCTGACTTCCGGGCGGAGGACCTGCGGGCGGACGCGCGGGTCTTCGCGGTGATGCGGGACAGCGAGGCGGCCGGCGTCCTGATCGGCGTGCCGGAAGGAGACGGCCTGACCGTGGCCCTCGACTATGCCACGCCGGTCTACCGCGACTGCTCGGTGGGGACCGCCCTCTACGCGGCGCTGCCGGCCAGCGGCGTGCACGCCCTGACGCTGCATCACGTTCCGGAGACCCACGCGAAGTACATCGAGCGCATGGGCTTCACCGCCGGCGCGGACGGCAGCGCGACCAGGCGCCTGGACTGAAACACCCCGGGGGACGACAGACCGAGAAAACGGAAGGAGATTGCCCGATGACGGAACAGGAGAGAATGAAAGCCGGCTATATGTGGCTGGATGACGCGGAGAACATGGCGATGCAGTCGAAGGCCCGCGAACTGGTGGCGAGGTTCAACGCCCTGCCCCCGGAGGCCAACCGCGAGCGCATGGAGATGAACCGGGAGATGTTCGGCGAGTGCGGCAAGAACGTCTGGATCGTGCCGCCGATGAAGTTCACCATCGGCAAGCACATCTCCTTCGGCGACAGCTGCTACATCAACCAGGGCGCCACCTTCATCGACGACTGGAAGATCGAGATCGGAAGCCACACGATGTTCGGCCCGAACGTGACGGTCTGCACCACCGGCCACGCGATCTCCCCGAAGCACCGCGGCGACGGCATGTACTCCTTCCCGATCAGGATCGGGAACAACTGCTGGATCGGCGCGAACGTCGTGATCCTGCCCGGGGTGACGATCGGCGACAACAGCGTGATCGGCGCGGGCAGCATCGTCACGAAGGACATCCCGGCCAATGTGGTGGCCTTCGGAGCGCCCTGCCGCGTGTACCGCGAGATCGGCGAGCAGGACGAGGAGTGCTACTTCCGCGGCCACCGCTTCGACGAGCAGCCCCCGCGCGAGGGCGACCGTCCGACCCTCGATTTCATGGATGACGCGCCGAAGACGGAGTGACCGCGCGGGACACGCTTTTCCCGGAGGTGAAGCGCATGGAGACGACCTCCTTCGCGATCGCGAGCTACTGCGTGCCCTGCCGCGCGCACTGCCGGTACTGCCTGCTCGCCTCCCCGGGTCAGACCTGCGGCGTGGACTACGCGCGCAGCGAGCGCTTCGCGCGCCGCGTCCTGGAGGAGCTCGGGCAGACCAGGCCCGGGCTCTCCGCCATCTTCTATATCGGTTACTGCATGGACACGCCGCATCTGCGGGACTTCATCCGCTTCAGCGGGGAGCACGGCGGCCCCGGGGCCCGCTTCCTGCAGATGAACGGCTTCGCCTTCCGGGACGACCGGGAGCTGGCCTCGCTCATGGGTATGATCCGTGGCGAGGGCGTGGAGACGGTCGACCTGACCTTTTACGGCACGGAGGCCTTCCACGACCGCTTTGCGGGCAGGGAGGGCGACTTCCGCTTCCTCACGCGGATGCTGTCCGCGGCGGGGAAGGCCGGCCTCGCGGTCCATGTCAGCATGCCGCTGATGCGGGACAACCTGGATCAGGCGGAGGAACTGTGCCGCTTCCTCGACGCGTATCCGGTGGCGGAGCGCACCGCCTTCCTTCCCCATACCAAGGGCCGGGGCCGGGACCTCGCGGAGCAGCGGATCACGAAGGCGATGTTCGACCGTCTGCCGGAGCGGGTCCGCGGCGTCTTTGCCCGGACACCCCACCGGACCGAGGCGGAGTGGATCGCCGCCGGCGACTGGGAGGAGCCGGCCAGGCGGAACCTGACCCTCGTGCTGACAGGGGACCGGATCGACGCCCTGGAGGCGATGAGCGCGGAGGAGATCCTCGCTTCCCTCGAAGCCCTCGACGACCGCTTCCTCGCGGAGATGCCCTCCGCGCGGGAACTTGCGCGGCGTTACGGTGACCCGGACGGCAGCCGGCTCTTCCGGCGCCGGGACCTGATCCTCCTCTGGCAGCAGCGCTTCCTCGCCGAAACGGGCGGGGCGCTGTATGATATGCACGACGAAACCCATTCCTTCAGCGTACACACATGACACCGGCGGCAGAACAACCTGACCGACAAAGGAGGTCCGACCCATGAAAAAGCTGATTGCCTGGCTGCTCTCCCTGATCATGCTCTGCTCCGTCTGCGCACCGGCCCTGGCCGTCAACGAGGACGTGGAGGGCGAACTGCTGATCTACACCTCCATGTACCCCTTCGTCATCGAGATGATGAACGAGGCCATCGCCCGCGAATTCCCGAACCTGACGCCCGGCGCGGACGGCAGCTTCTTCTTTTACGGCGGCACCAGCGACCTGATCGACCGGATCTACGGCGAGATGGGCCCCGACCGCAACAAGGCCCTGAACTGCGACATGTTCATGGTGGCCGAGCCGGCCTTCTCCCTCGAGCTCAAGGAGTACGGCTATCTGCATTCCTTTGAGGTGGAGGGCGCGGAGGACCGCCTGCGCTTCGCCTACGACAAGGAGGGCTTCTGGTATCCCGTGCGCACCCTGAACATGGTTCTCGCCTACAACCCCGAGATGGAGGAGACCTGGGCGTCCAGGGGCGTCAGGATCCCGAAGACCTACAAGGACTTCGCCTTTGACACCGCGCTGAAGGGCAAGCTCTCCATGAGCGATCCCGCCACCAGCGGCACGGCCTACGCCGCCGTCTGCGCCCTGATGGACACCTACGGCGCGGAGTATCTGGACGGCCTGCACGAGAACGGCGTCATGCGCGAAAAGGGCTCCGCCGCCATCAGCAAGCTGCAGACCGGCGAGTGCGCCTGCATCATGATCCTCGAGGAGTCCATCCTCAAGTACATCGCCGACGAGAAGGCGAAGGGCCATGAGGTCACCAACCTCAAGGTCATCTATCCCGAGGACGGCGTGATCCTGATCCCCTCCACGGTGATGATCGTCGCGGAGGAGTTCTCCGCCCACGCCAACACCGACGCGGCCGAGGCCGTCGCCCAGTGGCTGCTGACCGACGAGGCCCAGCGCCTGATCATGCAGGGCTACATGCATTCCGTGCTCGCCGGCATGGCCGAGATCCCCGAGGGCTCCATCAGCACCGATGAGCTGATCAAAATGGACATGGGCGTCAACTGGGTCAATGCCTACCAGAACCGCGAGAGCATCCTCAACCTCTGGCGGGAGAAGGTCACCCGGTAACCGATCGACACCTGCCGGGGGAGGCCTGCATCGGCTTCCCCCGCTTCTTGTGTTCAGCCGCATGCGGGAGGAATGATCTCCATGAAAGGCACATCCGCCGGGACGGCCCGGCTCACCCGGGTCCTCCTTGCCCTGCTCGCCCTGCTGGCCGCCGCCCTCGGCTACATGGGTGTCCGGGGCCTGCACGTGCAGACGGACTCCGGCTTCAAGTATGAGGGCACCTTCCAGGCGATCTACGCTCTCTCCGGGGACACGGCCGCCGCGTGGGAAAAGCTGAAACCCGCGGCGGAAAAGCTCCCGGAGGCTGAGCGCGGAGCCTTCGACGGGGCCGTGCTGACCCTGCTCGCCGACGCCTGGGACACCCTGATGGGGGAGGGCGCGGGCGAGGAGGCGCGCGCCCTCGCGTCCAGCGACGGCGGGATGGCCTGCCGGCTCCTTTACGCCACCTGCACGCCCTACCTCTCCAACGGCAAGCTGAAGCTGGCCAAGAGCGCCCGCGACGCGCTGACGGCCCTCCCGCAGGAGGAACTGCCCGCCCTGCGGAGCGAGCTGATCCGCTGCCTGACGGATCCGGAGGCGGAGGTGCCCGCGGCGCTGGAGAAGGCCGCGCAGGGCGACGCCCGCGGGATCGCCCTGGCGCAGGCCCTCTTCGTCACGGCCGGCTCCGAGGCCGCGGCGGCCTCCGAGGCCGCGACCGTGATCCGCAAGGAGATCGCCGCCTCCGACACGGCGCTGTCCGTGAAGGCCGCCGTGTTCCGCATGGCGGCGGAGCACGGGATCTCCTTCGTGTGGCAGTTCATCGTCAACCACGCGCGCACGGTGATCGCGGCGGGGGTCCTCCTCCTGCTCGACACGGTGCTGCTGGCCCTGCTCATGTTCCGGGAGAAGCGCTGGGCCTTCGACATCAAGTGGATCCTGATCCTCCTGATCGCCGATTTCCTGCTCTACTTCCTCCTCCTGCCCCTGGTCTACCTGATGATCCGTGCGTTCTCCGACAACGGCGTCTTTTCGCTCGAGCGCTTCCGCCACCTGTTTGAGAACCCGGACAACCGCACGGCCCTTTTCACGACCCTGGCCGCGGCGGCGGCCACCATGGTGCTGGGGACCCTGCTGGCCTTCCCGCTGGCCTGGCTCGTCGGCCGGACCAACCTGTACGGGAAGAAGTTCTTCCGCTCCCTCTTCGTGCTGACCTACATGGTGCCGCCCTACGTGGGCGCCATGGCCTGGCAGCAGCTCCTGAACCCGAACGTCGGCATGATCAACCGCGTGCTGCGGGCGGTCTTCGCCCTCGGCGACGGACCCGGCCCCCTGAACATCTACACGGTGCCCGGCCTCATCTGGGCCCTGACGACCTTCTACTACCCCTACGCCTTCATCACGATCAGCCGGGCGATGGAGAAGATGGATCCCTCCCTCGAGGAGGCGAGCCGCATCTCCGGCGCCTCCCCGGTCCGGACCGTGCTGCGCGTGACGCTCCCGCTGATGACACCCTCCCTGATCGCGGGCGCCCTGCTGGTCTTTGTCAGCGCGGCGAGCTGCTACGGCATCCCGTCGATCATCGCCGGCGGCACCACCGGCATGTACACCGTCACCACCCGGATCAAGGAGATCTACTCCAGCGGCCAGCAGAACCTGAACGACGCCACCGGCCTGGCGGTGATCCTGATGGCGATCGCCCTGGTGATCCTCTTCGTCTCGGACGTGCTGCTCGCGCGCAGGCAGTACACCACGGTCTCCGGCAAATCCGTGAGCCCGGCGATGGTGGACCTCAGGCGCTGGCGCGTCCCGCTGACCGTCCTGGTCGTCGTCTTCGCCCTCGTCGTGATCTTCCTGCCCTTCTGGACCATCCTGTCCATCTCCCTCAAGTCGGACATGGGCAAGTCCCTCTTTGCCGCGGGGAACTTCACCCTGCAGAACTGGGGCGTGATCTTCGAGAACGCGACCCTCATAAGCCTCCGGAACTCCCTCGTCTTCGCGGCGATCGCGGCGAGCGTGGGCATCGTGATCGCCTGCGTGATGAGCCATCTGCTGCAGCGGACACGGATCCGGGGCCGGGGCATCCCCAACTTCCTGATCACCCTCGGCTCCGGCACGCCGTCGGTCGTCATCGCCCTCGGCCTGATCATGACGATGAGCGGCAGCTTCGGCCTGAACATCGTCGGGACAGCCTCGATCATCGTCATCGCGTACATGATCAAGTATCTGATGATGGGCATGCGCACGGTGGTCTCCGCCATGAGCCAGATCCACGTCTCCCTCGAGGAGTCGAGCCAGATCTCCGGCGCGGGCTGGCTGCGCACCATGCGCAGGATCACCGGCCCGCTGATCCTGCCCTCCATCGCGGCGGGCTGGTTCCTGATCTTCATCCCCTGCTTCTACGAGCTCTCCATGACCGTCCTGCTCTTCTCCTCCGGCACGCAGACCATCGGCGTGCAGCTCTACCAGTACTGGTCCACCCACAGCAATGCCGTCGGCTGCGCGATGGCCTTCGGCATCCTCGCGGCCGTGGCGGTGCTGAACTTCATCCTCGGCCGGCTGACGAAGGGCAAGTTCTCCATCTGAGAAAGGAATCGATAGCATGGCAACCGTTACGATCAAGCATGTGACCAAATCCTTCGGGACCACGACCGTGCTGAAGGATTTCAACGAGACCTTCGGGGACGGGGAGTTCGTGACCCTGCTGGGGCCGTCCGGCTGCGGAAAGACCACCATGCTGCGGATGATCGCGGGCTTTGAGCGGCCGACGGAAGGCGAGATCCTGATCGACGATCAGGTGGTTTCCGGCGGGAAAACCTTTGTGCCGCCGGAGAAGCGGTCCGTCGGCATGGTCTTCCAGAGCTACGCGGTGTGGCCGCACATGACGGTGTTCGACAACGTGGCCTACCCCCTGACCATCCGCAAGGAGGCGAAGGGCGACATCCGGCAGAAGGTGGAGCGCGTGCTGGACGTGGTGCACCTGCGCCAATACGCCGGGCGCTTCCCGAACCAGCTCTCCGGCGGACAGCAGCAGCGCGTCGCCCTGGCCCGCGCCCTCGTCGCCGCCCCGAAGCTCCTCCTCCTCGACGAGCCGCTCTCCAACCTCGACGCCAAGCTGCGCGAGTCGATGCGCTTTGAGATCAAGGAGATCCAGAAAGCCCTCGGCATCACCGTCGTCTATGTCACCCACGACCAGACCGAGGCCATGGCCATGAGCGACCGGATCTTCCTGATCAACCGCGGCGAGGTCCAGCAGAGCGGGACGCCGGAGGAGATCTACAACACGCCGGCCAACCAGTTCGTCGCGGACTTCCTCGGCAAGGTGGACTTCTTCAAGGGCGAGGTGAAGGACGGCCGGATCCTGCTCGCGGGCATGGACGGCCAGTCCATCCCCTACGACGGCCCGCTCACCGGACGCGTGGATGTGGCGATCCGCCCGGAAAACCTCCGCTTCCGCGACGACGGCGAGCTGAAGGGCGTCCTCGAGGCCCAGTATTACCTCGGCGACGTCGACGACTGCCGCGTGCGCGTGGGGGACGTCCTCGTGCGCGTCATCACGGGCGGCTCGAAATACGGAAAACTGAAGACCGGCGAAAAGGTCCGCCTCGCGATCCGGGACTTCATGGTGTTCGCGGATGACGGCTCGCTGGAACAGATGCTCGAGATCCGCACCTGACCTGAAAGGAAATGTGTTCATGCCGATCAAAAAAGCGTGCCTGCTGCTGTGCTGCCTGCTTCTGCTCGCGGCCGGGCGGGCGCTGGCGGAGGAGCCCGCCTTCCGCTACCGCTTCGCCGACGCGGAGGAAGCGGCCGGGCTGATGCTCGCCAACCGGGACTACTACGACAACCTGACCCAGACCGACCTCGACTTCCGCCTGCAGAAAAAAGGGGCGACACTCGAAGAGCTGGAGACCTTCGCGGCGGCCCAAACGCGGGACTTCACCAAAAAGGAAAAAGCCGCCGTCGACCGCGCGATGGCGAAGATCGAGCGGCGCATCACGGAATGCGGCTACCGCCTCCCGCCGACGGACGGCATCGTCTTCATCAAGACCACGATGAAGGAGGAGTGCGGCGCGGGGGCCTATACGCATGGGACGCAGGTCTACCTGGGCAAGGAGATCCTCAGCTACGGCACCGCGGACTCGGACTTCCTGCAGGAGTTCCTCGACGAGATGGTCGCCCACGAGCTCTTCCACTGCCTGACCCGCAACCACCCGGATTTCCGGGCGGCGATGTACGGCATCCTCGGCTTCACCGTGTCGGCGGAGGACTTTGCCTTTTCCCCGGAGATCCGGGAGGCCGTCATCAGCAACCCCGACGTGGAGCACCACAACGCGTACGCGGCCTTCGAGATCGGCGGGGAGATGAAAAACTGCGCGGTGGTCGTCACCGCCGCGCAGCCCTTCCGCATAAAGGGGGACAGCTTCTTCGACAGCATGGAGATCGGCCTGGTCCCCGTGGACGGGCTCGACGTGATCCATGCCGCGGAGGAAGCGGCCAACTTCTGGGACGTGTTCGGCCGGAACACGGACTACGTGATCGACCCCGAGGAATCCCTCGCGGACAACTTCGCCTACACCGTCCTCTACGGGATGGACGATGTGACGTACGAGAGCCCGGAGATCATCGAAGCCATGGACGCGTACCTCCGCCGGCCCCGCGACTGACCGCACTTCACGGCTGCCCGGGCACGATGTGCTCGAGGAAATCCCCGCCCGCTTCGTCCGCGCCCACCTCGGTGGCGTAGAGGCCGAAGCGGGTGTTGTCGTACCGGGCGCCGGTGTGGATCACATCCATGCCGGCGTCCTGCTGGCTGAGATGGAAGCGGAAGGCCCGGATCGCGGCGTCGATGCCGGTGATCCCGCCCAGGGCGGGGATGGGGCGCGTCCAGTCCATGACCAGCTCCCCGTCATTCCACAGGTGGAGGTAGAGCTTCTTCATCTGCCAGGTACTGTACGCCCGGTACGAGGCGCGGTCGTAGCCGGGGTCCGTCGCGGTGCTCCAGGCGCGGATCATGGCGTCGGCCGCGATCCGGTGCTGCGGGTGACCGTACTCGCCGCCGACCGCGTGGGTGACAGCGACCTCCGGCCTGTACTTCCGCACGAGGGCCACCACCCAGGCCCGGACCTTGTGCTTTCCGCCCATGGCGGCGAGGGTGGCTTCCTCCGTTTTGCCGTAGTGGTCCGGGAAGGGAGAGATCACCGGGTAGTTCCGCACGCCCATGGACCAGAGGCCGTCCAGCAGCTCGTGCTGGCGCTGGGCCCCGCCGTTGACCAGGTAGGCGACGACCGTGCGGCAGTCCTCCCGGGCCGCGTAGGTGGGGATCGCCCCGCCGAAGAAGATCAGCTCGTCGTCCGGGTGGGTGGCGAGGAAGAGGATGTCGGCCTTCTCATGGGTGGGCTCCCAGTGCTGGCAGGTGTCCGGCAGGTCCCCGGGCCCGTAGACGGTCAGCTCCGCCACTCCGATCTTTTCCTTTTTGGAGGAGGAAACGATGCGCATCCGCCGCACAGGCTCCTCCGGGATCACCGTGTCGTGGAGGAAGCCGCCGGCGCTCTCGTACACGGTGCGCCAGCCGTCGCCGTCGGGCACCTCCGCGCGCCAGGCGGGCGGGGCCTCGTTGAAGAGGATGTACAGGCCGCCGATCTGCCGGATATCCCGGTTCGCGGCGATCTCCACCCAGGTGTCGCCGCCGTTGGAGGCCTTCCAGCGCGTGGTGGTGCGCCCGTCGGTCATGTAGACGGCGTAGCGGCTGCCGCTGGAGACGGACAGGGTGCAGTGGACGGTGATATCCTCCGCCGCCTCGGCGCGGCACGCGCCCGCGAGGGCCAGCAGGACGGCGCACAGGAGCGCCGGAAAAACCCTTCGCATGTCTCGGACCTCCCGTCGTGATGTTTCCATATATTATATGCGGGGGAGGGGAGCCCGTCAATCCCGGCGGGAATTCCTTGCAATTCCGGCGGACGGATGGTATACTGGAGGTGTCAGCGGGGCGGCGAAACGCCCCAAACCGGAAAAAGTGAACCATAGGAGGAGGAATCCGTCATGAGAAAGATCCTTGCCCTGCTCATCGCCCTGGCGCTCCTGGTCTGTGCCGTCCCGGCCTTCGCCGAGGAAGCCCCGGTCACGGTCACCGAGATCCAGAAGTACGGCAACCTGGTCCTGTCCCTCAGCGGCAGCGACTTCTTCGCCCGGGGCTACAGCTGGGGCGACGTGGTGAATGTCACGATCAACGGCCAGACCCTGGAGATGCCCGTCGGCAGCAACTATTCCGACGTGGATCAGGGCAGCATGATCTGCCGCGTGGTCATCAAGGAGGACCTTGGGGAGGATTACATCATCCTCGCCATCAACATGGGTGACCTGGCCACCGCGACCGGCATTGCGACCAAGGAAAAGACCGAGGCCGACCCCGGCTATGTCTGGCACTACAACGAGGGCGTCGAAGAGCCCGTGGCCGTGACCTTCGAGATGAAGGAGCAGGCCGGCTACTACGACCAGTGGGTCATGCACCAGCTGGTCCGCAGCGAGAACCGCGAGGACTATCCGGACCTGAGCGACGAGCAGTTCGCGAACTTCCGCGCCGTGAAGGCCGGCACCGTCGCCGAGGGCAGGCTCTACCGCTCCTCCTCCCCGGTGAACCCCGAGATCGCCCGCAACACCTATGCCGATGCCGCCGCGGCCGCCGCGGGTGTGAAGACCTTCGTCAACCTTGCCGACAACGAGGAGACCATGAAGGGCTACGAGGGCTTTGACGCGAGCTACTACAGCGCGCAGAACATCATCGCCCTGAACCTCGGCGTCGATTTCTCCGCGGACGAGTTCCGCGCCGGCCTGGCCGAGGGCATCCGCTTCATCGCAGCCAACGAGGGCCCCTACCTCGTGCACTGCACCGAGGGCAAGGACCGCGCGGGCTTCGTCTCCGCCATCCTCGAGTGCCTCATGGGAGCAACAGATGAGGAAGTCACCGCCGACTACATGATCACCTATTTCAACTACTACGGCGTCCAGCCCGGCACCGAACAGTATGACATCATCGCCAACAGCAACATCCGCAAGAGCCTGGCCGCCGCCTTCGGCCTGGAGACCATCGAGGGCGCCGACCTGCAGGCCTGCGCCGAGGCTTACCTGCTCGGTATCGGCCTGACGCAGGAGGAAATCGACGCCGTGAAGGCCAATCTCGGCGCGTAAATCTCCGCCTGCCCGGCACACGCTTCCGTCCCCCGCCGCAGACACGGCGGGGGTTTTCCAGTGCCTGGAAGACAGCGCATTTCTCCGATTCTTATGTCTGTTTTGTCCATAAGCACAACGGCTTTGGTCATGTACATTGGCGGTCTGCGATCATATAATAATAATTAAATATGCGAAGCGGCGCAGCCTGTACTGGAGGTGAGCGCGTGCGGCAGACGCGGACACTCGGTCAGTACCGCGCGATCGATCTCGGCATATGGGCCGTGCTTCTGTTGGTATTTGAGACGATTCTGTTCAAGGCGGGGACCGTGTGGTTTCCCGCCGAGGCATACATGGTATCCCTGTCCGCCGTGATCACGGCGGTCGTGATGATGCGGTGGGGCGCGTGGGCTCTGATTCACGCCCTGCTGGCCGGAGCGCTGGACGCCTGGCTGCTGCGCTCATCCGGGTCCGCGGTCCACTGGGCCGTCTACCCGGCCGGTGGCCTGCTGTGTGTGACCGGCCTGCTCATCCGCAGGCTCTGGGGGCCGGAGGGCATCCGGACGAGCTGGCTGAAGACCCTGGTGTTCGGCGGGGTGATCCTGCTATCCATGCAGGCCGGCCGGGCCCTGACGGCGCTCCTCCTCGGCTACGAGGCGGCAAGCGCCCTGCATTTCATCACCGAAGACGTCGTCACGCTGCTGTTCACCCTCGCCGTCCTCTGGGTCGTGCGGCGGCTCGACGGGGTCTTCGAGGACCAGCGGCTGTACCTGAAGCGCGTCCGGCGCGAAACCGAACAAGAGGAAGCAGAGGGCAAAGGAGGATTCCAATGAAAGTCACGGGATCGGATTATCTGGTCTTTGACAAGGAGGCCGGCGTCTGGCGGGAGGACCCCGAACAGGTCGTCCGCGACGATGTGGAAAAGCACTATTGGAAGCATGTCGGCCTCGCGATCATCAAGGACTGGCGGCTCTACCTGATGCTGGTGCCGATGCTGCTCGTCTTCCTTTTCTGGCGCTATTTCCCGATGTACGAGCTGCTGCGCTCGTTCAAGGTGGCGCTGGGCGAGGCGGAGCCCGTGCACGAGCGCGCCTTCCTCGGCTTCTCGAACTACAAGGCCCTGCTCGTCGGCGCGGGTCAGGCGGCGGGCGACGCGGCCAATTTCTGGCGCGCGATGCGCAACACCTTCCTGCTGAGCTTCTACGGCCTGTGCTTCGGCTTCCCGATGCCGATCATCATCGCCCTGTTCTTCAACGAGATCCGCTCCAACGCCGCGCGCAGCATCTACCAGGTGACGACCTACCTGCCGAAGTTCATGTCCACGGTCATCATGACCAGTCTCGTGGTCATGCTGGTCAAGCAGGGCAACGCGTCGAGCAACGTCGGTCCCGGCGTGGTCGCACAATTGCTGGCCAACCTCGGGCTGGTATCGGAGAAGGCGGCGTGGGACGGCCTGCTGAACAAGCCCGAGTACTTCCGGGCGATCTATCAGATCACCGGCATCTGGGAGACGGCGGGCTACGACAGCATCGTCTTCTTCGCGGCCATCATCGGCATCTCGCCCACCAGCTATGAGGCCGCGCAGATCGACGGCGCCAACAAGTGGTCGCAGATGCGCTACGTGGTCCTGCCGAGCATCCTGTCCACGATCGTGATCATGCTGATCACCCGCATCGGCTCCATGCTGAGCATAGGCTACGAGAAAGTCCTCCTTCTCACCGAGCGGCAGCAGACCGGCGTGCAGGAAACCGCGCAGGTCGTCTCGCTGTTCTCCTGGTACCATCCCAACAAGGGCTATGCGGCGGCCGCCGAAATGCTGAACAACGTCGTCGGCATGCTCCTGGTCATCGGCGCCAACACGATCGCCCGCAGAGCGTCGAACGTGTCCCTGTACTGAGGAGGTTTCAACCATGAAAAGAAGACTGGAAATCTCCGAGCTGATCTTTAAGATCATCAGCTACGTCCTGCTGACGGCCTTCGCGCTCTGCTGCCTCTACCCCTTCGTCTACGCGGTATCGGCCTCCGTCAGCGGCAAGAAGTACGTCGAGAACGGCATGCGGGAGCAGTGCGAGAGCATCACGATCCCGCTCAGCGAGCGCGAGGGCGTGACCCTCGTCAGCGAGAGCGCGGGGATCACCCTCCGGGCCGTCCTGGACGACAACGGCGTGATCGTCGGCGCCGAGACGGAGGAGAACGGCCAGACGGTGCCCGTGAAGAACGCGGTCCGCAGCGCGGCCGGCGAACTCCTGGCCCTGAGCGTCCGTGACGCCGGGGGACGGCAGCTCCATGACGCGGAAGGCGGGGACCTCTATGCGGCCGTGGTCTGGTACCATCCCGAGGAGGGCATCGGCATCCAGAACTACATCGACACCCTCGAGGGCAAGTTCCTCATCGACGCGCCCTTCGTCGCCTCCCAGCTCGAGCAGATCGGCGGGCAGTACAGCCTGACGGTGGCCCGCGTACAGGTTGCCGACGGCAAGCCCGCGACGGTGAAGGACCCCACGGTGTCCGCCCTCGCCCTCGAGTGCGAGCGGCTGATGGCCGAGGGGCAGCCCCTGACCGGCGCGATCCACGCCACCCTCAAGCAGGATGACGGGAATGGCGGCGTCATCCCGGCGAGCCTGAAGTTCGACGCCGGCATCGAGAAGACCATCTCCGGCGACGCCTCCGTCCGGCGCAGCACCGAGACGCGCAAGATCGTCCTGCTGCCCAAGGCGGTGCAGTTCGACGCCTTCAGCGACATGTTCGCGCGGCCGGTGTTCTGGTCCTCCTACTCCAACACCCTCTTCCTCACCGTGTACGGCACCGTCTGGTCCCTGATCGTGGCCATCCTCGGCGCCTACGCCCTGAGCAAGAAGCGCCTGCTCTTCCGCAAATTCTTCAACTTCTTCCTCGTCTTCACGATGTGGTTCTCCGCGGGCATCATCCCGCAGTACCAGAACTACCTGCAGACCCGCAACGTCTTCCACGCGATCGCCATCACGGACGACAAGTGGATGATCGTCATCGCGATGGGCATGGCGGCCATGAACGTCATCCTGCTGCGCAACGCCTTCGAGAACGTGCCCTCCGAGATCGAGGAGGCCGCCATCGTCGACGGCGCCACCGAGTGGCAGGTGCTCCGCCAGGTCTTCATCCCCATGACGAAGTCCACGATCGCCACCGTCACCCTCTTCTTCGCCATCTCCCGCTGGAACGGCTATTTCTGGGCCAAGCAGATGGTGCAGAACAACTGGGAGTGGCCCCTGCAGGTCTACATCCGGAACACCCTGGAGGCCCTGACAAACCCGGACGGCGCGGAGGAATATCTCCGGTACGCCAGCGAGTCCCTGATCTACTCCCTGATCGTCTGCTCGATCATCCCGATCCTTGTCATCTACCCCTTCATCCAGAAGTACTTCGCCAAAGGCACCAACGCCGGCGGTGTGAAGGAATAAGACCCTGAATTAAGTAGAGGAGGAAACCAACATGAGAAAACTTCTTTCCCTGGTACTCGCTCTCGCGATGCTGCTGTCTGTGGCCGGCAGTGCGCTGGCTGAGCAGAAGTACGCCGAAGGCACGACCCTCCGCATGGCGGTCGGTTACAACAGTGCCAAGACCGGCATCGTGTTTGACGCGGAGACGGCGGGCGAGGGCATCACCCTGGCCGACGGCGTCACCTATCACACCGGTGAGCTGAAGCCCACCTGGGTGGCCGTGGAAAAGATCCTCGGCGTCAAGTTCGACAGCAAGTACCAGGGCAACGGCGCCGCGAAGGAGTTTGAGTACTGGAGCCAGCAGCTGAACATGGTCGACATGGTCAGCGGCACCGCCTCCACCCTCTCCGAGTACGGCGAGCAGGGCGAGCTGGTCAACCTCGCCGAATACCTCGACGTGATGCCCAACTTCAAGGCTTATCTGGACGCCAACCCCATCGTGCGCCTGTCCATCACCGGCAACACGAGCACCGGCGCGATCTACTTCAGCCCCTACTTCGACGGCGTGAACGACATCGAGCGCATGCCGCTGATGCGTGCGGACTGGGTCGCGAAGCTCCTCGACGGCGAGGGCGAGTTTGAAGCCGACGCCTGCAAGGACACCGAGGATCCGGTGTACACCCCCTACATGCCCACCGAGGGCAAGGTCGAGATCGAGGTCGTCACCCTGGACGGCACCGGCACCGAGACCATCACCAAGGACTATGACGCCTACGGCAACATCATCGCCATGATGAACGACGAAGGCTCCATGTCCGGTGAGGACGCCGTCAACATGCTCCGCGAGTACATCGACGAGACCTATGGCGGCTACTACGGCACCCAGCGCTCCAACCTCTTCATCGGCCAGAACGCGGCCTGGGACGCCGACGAGCTCGTCGCCCTGCTCCGCTGCGTCGTGGCGAACCCCCAGACGCTGAACGGCACCGATTCCATCCAGGGCCTCTTCAGCCGTGAGGACGACAACAACCAGCGCCGCGTCGACCTGTTCCGCTTCGCCGGCCACCTCTTCGGCGTCCGCGGCATGGAGTCCCGTCAGGACTTCCTCTATGTCGGCACCGACGGCCAGCTGCATGACGCCCGTCAGGAAGCGGCTGCCTACGAAGCCCTCGAGCGCATGAACGCCCTGACCCAGGAAGGCCTGATCTCCATCGCCTACATCGACATGGCGGCCGAGAAGAGCGCCACCTATCTGGAGAACGACAACGGCTTCATGTCCTACGACTACAACCAGACCCAGACCGTCATGAACGCCACCAAGCTTCAGGCCGGTGAGAAGTACATGGCCGTGATGGTGCCCGTTGCCCGCTGGTATGACGGCACCGACGAGAACGGCGTCTACATGCGCTTTACCGAGTCCTGGCGTTCCGTGAAGACCGACGGCTGGGCCATCTCCAAGGCCGGCGTCGCCGGTGACGACAACAAGCTCTACGCCGCCCTCGCCCTGATCGACTACGCCTTCTCCGAAGCCGGCCAGATCATGATGAGCTACGGCCCCGACGCCTTCATCAAGACCGATGACGAGGGCAACTATGTGACCTTCTCCTTCAACGGCAAGGACATGCCCGTGATCGCGGACGCTACCTACGCCGAGCTGTGGGAGAAAGCCAGCGGCAACTACACCAACTACGCCCGTATGTACCTGGGCTCCACCCTGTCCTTCGCCAAGAGCCAGGCCTTCGAGTATCAGTGCACGCACGACGTCGGCAAGGAAGGCGCGGGCTACATCTCCACGGCCATCGGCCTGGGCACCATCAAGCACCCCGAGCTCGCCCTGACCGAGAATCCCTGGTACACCTCCGTGCCTACGGTCCTGCCGAACACCAAGGTGGAAACCAGCCAGATAAACTCCTACACCGAGCTGACCGCCAACGGCAAGTTCTCCGCTGCCCGCGGCGGCGAGAACCTCTTCGTCGATCTCATCGTCAAGGGCTATGACGGCCAGGACGCCGGCGACGCCGAGGCCATGGCCCATGTCGTGAGCGAGAACTGGTACGGCGACAAGTACCTCGAGCTCAAGAATGCCGCCTGGAAGCGCATCTGCGAGTATTACAACAGCATGAACTGACACCGTTCAACAGACCCTGATTCACTATCGTCCTCTCCCGCGGCCTTCACCGGCCGCGGGAGAGGACACCGAAACGAGGGAAGGTCATTATGTACAAAAGACAGATGAAACTTCAGCGGATCCTGTGTATACTCTGCGTGGCGACAAGCGCACTGGTGTTTGTCTATGCGCTCGGCATAATGACTGACCTGTATGATATGCTGTTCAATCAGCTCAAGAATTACCCCGAAAGCCTGGATGAGTCAGTCACCGGCGCGCGCATCTACGCGGACATGCAGCCCTTCAACCACCTGCTGCTGCGGCTGAGCATCGGCCTGCTCCTGCTCGCCCTGACCCTGCTGCTGACCAACACCCACCTGCGCAGAAGGTACTACATCTCCAACTATATCAGCATCGGGCTGAACGTGATCGCCAACGTGGCGATGGCCGTCTGGGCCCATCTCGAGATCGCGGCGTTCAAGGTGCAGTACCTGACCACGGTCGACTTTGAGCAGCTCCGCGTCGAGCTGCGGCCGAGAGGCAACCAGACCAGCCTGTACACCGATTCCACCTTCTGGTTCGATATCCACTATCTCGTCTGCGGCCTGTGCCTGGCCGTGGCGGTCCTCCTGATCCTGAACACAATCTGGAAGATCAGACTCGAAAAGCAGGAGCGCACACTCCTGGATGACGGAGGAAAGGCGGTGCAGAAATGAACGACGAACGTATTGTCATGGACCGCATGCGGTACACCAAGAATACGGCGTCCGCCCGTTTCGCTTACCTCGCGATCCTGTTCAACGTGCTGTTCTTCGTCAGTATATACAAGACCAACGACAGGAACTACTACAATATCCTGATGGGCGCGTCCATCGTCTTCAACCTGGTCTTCATGCTCCTGACCTTCCTGGCCAGCGAGGGCGTGAAGAACTACAAGCGCGGCTTCTCCAGGCTGCTGATCTTCCTGGCGATCCTGCAGATCGTGCGCATCTTCATCTTCCCGGTGCAGATGCACAGCAAGCTGACCGAGCAGCCGACGATCCCGGCCGGCACGGCACGCGCCTACAACTTCACCATGAGCACCGAGTCCGAGAACCGGATGACGGCCAAGAAGCACGACATCGAGGTCAAGCAGGACAAGAACGACCAGACCTACAAGCTGACCATCGACGGCGAGGAGAAGGACGTCAAGCTCGTCCTGGACAATGAGGACAAGCGCTTCCACTTCGGCGTCGGCAAGGAGACCTATGAGGTGTCCTTCGAGAATTCTCTGCCGGTCGTCACCGTGAGCGAGACCGCGGAGGGCAAGACCTCGGCCGTCGCGGACAAGGATCACCGCATCACCCTCACCGTCGAGGGCAGCTCCTACGCCCTCGAGCTCCAGCAGTCCGACAAGGGCAAGGACAAGTATGTCACGGTCGCCAAACTCGGCGAGATCCGCATCCTGAACATGCACTTCCCGATGTGGATCGAAAACACGGTGATGAGCGACTGGCAGTTCATCCGGTGCTGCTTCTATCTGATCGCCTCCGCGTTCTGTCTGTGCAGGAGTGCGATGATCAACAGCAGGAAGAGCAAGCAGCTTGAGGCGCACATCGCGAACCTGGAAGCGCAGCAGGCATAAGGAGGCGCGGCATGGCTGAGTTATCTTTGCAGCATATCGACAAGATCTACGACAACAATGTGCAGGCCGTCTTCGACTTCAACATGGACGTGAAGGACGGGGAACTGATCGTGCTGGTCGGCCCCTCCGGCTGCGGAAAATCGACGACCCTGCGCATGGTGGCGGGCCTGGAGGATATCTCGCGGGGCAAGCTGTTCCTCGACGGCAAGGACATCACCGCCAAGCCGGCCAAGGATCGCGACATGGCCATGGTTTTCCAGAACTATGCCCTCTACGGCCATATGACGATCTACGAGAACATGGCCTTCTCCCTGACCCTCCGCAAGGAGGACAAGAACGTCACGCACAAGAAGGTGCTGGCGGCGGCGGAGATCCTGGGCCTGACGAGCCAGCTGAACAAAAAGCCGAGCCAGCTCTCCGGCGGCCAGCGGCAGCGCGTGGCCATGGGCCGCTCCATCGTCCGCAACCCGAAGGTCTTCCTCTTCGACGAGCCGCTGTCCAACCTGGACGCCAAGCTTCGCGGCGCGACCCGGCGTGAGATCCTCCTCCTGCACAAGCGCCTCGGCGCGACGATGCTCTACGTGACGCACGACCAGACCGAGGCCCTGACGCTGGCGGACCGGATCGTGTGCATGTCGATGGGCCATGTGCAGCAGATCGGTACGCCGATGGAGCTCTACGACAAGCCGAAGAACCAGTTTGTGGCCGGCTTCATCGGCCTCCCGCCGATGAACTTCCTCGACGTGACCTTCGAGAACGGGGCGCTGCGCGGCAAGGGCTACACCGTGTCCCTCACCGACCGCGAGAAGGCGGCCCTCGGCGCGTACAACCGCAAGGAACTGATCCTCGGCGTGCGCCCGGAGGATATGGAAAGCAGGCCGGACGGCGAAGCGGGCGATGTCACCCTGGAAGTGATGTCCAATGAGAACCTCGGCATGAACACCCTCGTGCACGGTCACGCGGGCGAGGGGATCTCCATCACCGCGAAGCTCGGCGGCTGGAGGGATTACAGGCGCGGCGACAAGGTCCCGCTGACCTTCAGACGGAAGCATTTCTTCGACAAAGAGACGACCGAAGCGATCCGGGAAGGAGGGGAATGATCCGTGTTCACACTCTATGGGCTGCTCAGCGAGGGATTCCCTGCCTTCGGCGCCAAGTGCGGTGAGCTCGGCAAGCGCATCGGCAGCGGCGACTGGACGCCCCTCATCACGATCGTGATCGACGTGCTGCTGATCGTGGGGCTGATCCTCGTGATGCGCAGGAAGGAGGCCCGGAGAAAGTTCAAGGTCGCCCTCAAGCGCAAGCCGCAGAACGTGCCGCTCGTGTGCACGGTGCTGGCCTTCATGGTCTACTCCTTCAACCTGAGCAACATCACCCGCACGATCAACGATATTCAGGGCGGCCTGATCGCCCAGGCGGGCTTTGCGACCATGCTGCTGTCGATCCTCGTGATCGTGTGCTGCATGAACGCCTTCCCCTACCGCAAAAAGGCCAATGTCCCGATGATGGCCGTGATGTTTGTCATGATGGTCATCCTGCTGGTGTGCGACTTCTACTTCCACGCCTGGATCGTCGACGCCACCACACGCGCGAAGGATACCCGCGCCTGGACGCCTGCGATGCGCTCCGCTGCCTTCAGCGTGATGATGCATGCGGTGATCACGATGCTGGCCGGCGCGCTGGCCGCCTGCGTGCCGCTGCTCCGCAAGTGGTTCAAGCGCTTCAACACCGCCGTGGAGCTGGAAGTCAATGAGGAGATGTCGGCCATCGACATCAGCGGTGAGTAAGTCGGATGGCGAAAAAAGACAGGGGACAGGAGCGCGAGACACCGAAGGCGGCTGCCGAGTACTACCGGCTGAAGACCGACGCGGTCGACGCCCTGGTGGGCGCGAACGAGCAGAACTCGCCGCCCGTCAGCGAGAAGGAACTGAGGAAGTACCGGAAGACCCGCGGACTGCGGCTCGGCGCCGGACTGAAGGCTTTCCTGATCAAGTGGTGGTTCGCGGGCATGGTGTGCTACTTCTTCTGGTGGGGGCTGCCGCTGCAGAACGTCCTCGACCAGATGGCGGTGGTCGGCATCGTCCTGGGTCTGGTGACGGACCTGCTGGTCAACAACATCATGCGCTACTACGCGCGGCCGGAAGGGGAGAACGACCGCTGGATGATGTTCCCCCCGCGCAAGGTCATCTCCCTGGCATTCAACCTGGTCTATGCCTTGTTCCTGATGGTCCTCGTATACTTCACCTACTACGGCCTCAACGGATCCTACGTGACGGCCGTGGGGGAGAACAAGGGCGTGCTGCTTGACGTCGGGCCGGTCTTTTTCGGGCTGTTTACGGCGGGATGGGATATGCTCCTGCTCGGCGCGCGCCAGCTGATCCTGAAGATCCTGGACGACGCAAAGAAAAACGCCGGTCACCGCCCGTGAGGGTGACCGGAAGACTCAGCCGCGGTACCGGCTCGGCGGGACGCCGTACTTCTTCTTGAAGATCCGGGAGAAGTACAGGGCGTCGCGGTACCCGCAGGAGCGCGCGATGTCGATGACGGAGACGCTGCTGCGGTCGCTTCCGGCGAGAAGCTCGGCGGCGCGGCTCAGCCTGAGGTCCGTGAGGAACCCGTGCGGCGTGACGCCGAAGGCCCGCTGGAACAGCCGGCGCAGATAGTCATCGCTGAAGGGCAGGGACCGCAGGTAGGTGTCGAGCTCGAACTCGCTGTTGCCGAGGTTGATTTCGATCGTCCGCGCGATCTCATCCGCGACGGCCGGGCGGGAAGCCCCGGACCAGGCGGACGCGAGGTAGGTGCTGATCAGGGCGCCGTAGAGCCGAAGGAGCGCGTCGCGCTGCCTGCCGTCCGAGTGGAAGTGACGGAACGCGCCCTCGAAGGCCTGCAGCAGACCGGGGTCGTCGCAGCGCACCAGCGTCGGCTCGGTCACCGTAAAGCTTGGGGCGACCATCTCCACATAGATGTTCCGCATGCCCTTCTCGCTGCTGTTTGAGTGCTCGATGTTCGGCGGGATGACCGTCACGTCCCCGCGCTGGTAGGACAGAGCGGCGCGGCTGAAGCGGAGCAGGCCCGACCCGTGGGTGCAATAGATCAGTTCCCAGTGATCATGGGTGTGGCGCGATACCTGGCTGACCAGGGCGTGCTGCCCCGCATAGACGATCTCGTTCATATCCGATCCCCCCGGAAAGGCTTTCGGGGACAGTATACCAGATCAGTCCCGGTTTGTCCATGCCGGAGCGGTATTGTCCGGCAGTCCGACACGAGGAGGCAGGCTTATGGAGAACAAGTACCGTGTGCAGGAGGAGGTCGGCGGCCAGCCGTACATTTCTCTGCGGAACATCAACAAGATCTACCCGAACGGATTCCACGCCGTGCACAACTTCAACCTGGATATCCAAAAGGGAGAGTTTGTGGTGTTCGTCGGGCCCTCCGGCTGCGGCAAGTCGACCACACTGCGCATGATCGCCGGCCTTGAGGACATCTCCAACGGCGATTTCCTCCTGGAGGGAGAGCGCGCCAACGAGAAGGGCCCCCGCGAGCGCGGCATTGCCATGGTCTTCCAGAGCTATGCCCTCTACCCGCAGATGACGGTGTTCGACAACATCGCCTTCGGCCTGACCCTTCAGGGCGTGGACGAGGACGTGATCGAAGAGCGCGTGAAGAACGTCGCGCGGATCCTCGGCCTGACGGACTACCTGGACCGCCTGCCGCGCGCCCTCTCCGGCGGCCAGCGCCAGCGCGTGGCCATCGGCCGCGCCATCATCCGCAAGGTGGGCATCTTCCTGATGGATGAGCCTCTGTCCAACCTGGACGCCAAGCAGCGCGTGACCATGCGCTATGAGATCGCGCAGATCCACCAGGAGACCGGCGCCACCACGATTTACGTCACGCACGACCAGACCGAGGCCATGACCCTGGCGGACCGGATCGTCGTGATGAAGGACGGCTACATCCAGCAGGTCGGCACGCCCTATGAGCTGTACTACAAGCCGGAGAACGTCTTCGTGGCGGGCTTCATCGGGGAGCCGCCGATGAACTTCGTCCGCGACACGGTGGAGAAGGGCAGGATTCGTTTCGGCGAGAACGTGATCGACCTGAGCCATCTCCTGCCCGCGGACATGGAGGGCAAGGAGGTCGTCTTCGGCTTCCGTCCCGAGGCGGCCCGCCTGACCGACGCGGAGGGCGGCATCCGGATCGAAAGCATGGTGGAGCTGACCGAGCTTCTCGGCGACAACGCAAACGTCTACCTCAAGAGCGGCGAGCAGACCGCCATCCTCAAGGTCGACTCCCATGATACCCCGGAGATGGACCAGCCGCTGTCCTTCTGGATCCCAGAGAAGAGCATTTACCTCTTCGACGGCGAGACGGAGAAGGTCATCGGCTGACCGGAACAGACAGAAAGCCTTCGCGGCCTGCCCGATAACAGGCGGACCGCGAAGGTTTTTTCAGGTTCTTCATGGAAAACTCGGGAAAACCATGTGGGAGAGGAGAGAGTTCGCGCTCTGCGGAGCGCGCCAGGGGCTTTCCGATCGGTCCGGGGCTGCCGCCCATTCTCCGCTGAAAACTGTCCCCCGGACAGTTTTCCGGGCGCTCCGAATCCCTGGACCCTTCGGGATCGACTCTTTCCAGTTTGGCATTTTGCAAAGCAATGTTGATAAACGAAACCTTACATTGCCAAAGCCTTTCTTGACAGGACGGCCCCGAAGGAGTCCAGAGGGCGATCGGAAAGCCCTCTGGTGCGCCCGCAGGCGCATTCCTTCATCAACGAAGTTTCCCTAACTGAACATGAAGAACCTTTTTCCATGCAAAGCTGAAAACCCGCGCGGATGCAGAAATCCGCGCGGGTTTTCGGGGGGAGGCTCAGCCGTGAAGGCCCTGCTCCTGGCGTTCCATATTCTCCACCACGATGTCGTAGATCTCCCCGAGGGTGGAGGCGTAGGCCAGCACCAGCCAGGGCTCGTTGGTGTGGAAGTGGATCTTGATCAGCTCATCGTCGCCGACGCAGAGCAGGCAGTCGCCCTTGAAATGCTCTGTGATGTAATCGCCGATGGCGTCTTCGTCCAGATCGTGGCCTTCGATCAGCAGCTGGGTGTCAAATTTAAACTCAAGCATGATCATCAAACTCCTCGTGTCAGAATGGGTCTCCATCCTGATACTTTCGTCACGGAGGCGAAAAATCCTTCTTTTGCTGTGAAAACAGGGGAATGTTTGCCATATGCGGGCTTCCGCGGGCCGGTTTGCCCGTTTGACAGCGCGGTTGGGGTCACTTCGCCTCGGCCCAGGTACGGCCGGTGTGGACCTCCGCCTCGAGGGGTACGCGCAGGGTGATGACGCCTTCCATGCAGGTCTTCAGCAGGGCCGCGGCGGCCTCGGCTTCCTCCGGCGGGCACTCGAGGATCAGCTCGTCGTGCACCTGGAGGATCAGCTTGCTCCGCATGCCGTGCTCGCGCAGGGCCGCGTCCACGGCGACCATCGCGGCCTTGATGATGTCGGCGGCGGTGCCCTGGACGGGGGTGTTCATCGCGGCGCGCTTGCCGAACTCGCGCACGGCGGCCTGCTTGCTCTGCAGCTCGGGCAGGGCGCGGCGGCGGTGCATCATCGTCTCCGCCCAGCCGCGCTCCTGGCCCAGGGCGACCGCCTCGTCCATGAAGTGGCGCACGCCCGGATACTTGGCGAAGTAGCGGTTGATGAAGTCCTGGGCCTCGGCCCGGCTGACCCCGGTGTTCCGCGCCAGGCCGAACCCGCTGATCCCGTAGATCAGGCCGAAGTTGACGGCCTTGGCGTTGGAGCGCAGGGCGGGGGTGACCCGGTCGAGCGGCACGTCGAAGATCTCCGATGCCGTGCGGGCATGGATGTCCTGCCCGTGGGTGAAGGCGTCCACCATCGCGGCGTCGCCGGAGAAGTGGGCCATCAGCCGCAGTTCGATCTGGCTGTAGTCGGCGTCGACCAGCACCCAGCCCGCCCGGGGCAGGAAGGCCTCGCGGATCTCGCGCCCTTCCTCGGTGCGGACGGGGATATTCTGCAGGTTCGGCTCGGAGGAGGAGATGCGGCCGGTGGCCGTCGCGACCTGGTCGAAGGTGGAGTGGATGCGGCCCTCGCCGTCGATCAGCGGGAGCATGCCCTCGATGTAGGTGCCGTTGAGCTTGACCAGCTGGCGGTAGCGCAGGAGGGGCTCGATCACTTCCGGGGCGATGCCGCGCAGGTCCTCCAGCACCTCGGCGGAGGTGGAGTATCCCTTGGTGGTCTTCTTGCCGTGGGGGAGCTGCATCTCCTCAAAGAGAACATGGCCGAGCTGCTGCGGGCTGTTGAGGTTGAAGCGTGTTCCGCCGCAGGCTTTGTAAACCGCCTCGCGGAGGGCATCGATCTCCTTCACGTAGCGGTCGCCGAGGCGGCGCAGGAAGGCGGCGTCCACAGAGAAGCCGGCCTCCTCCATCCGGAAGAGCACGTGGGTGAGGGGCAGCTCGACGTCCTCCATCAGGGGGAGCATCTGCTCGGCCTCGACCTTCCGCTTCTGCCAGCGCGCAAGGCTTGCGATGCCGCGGGCGTCGTCGGGGAGATCGCCGCGCAGACTCTGGAAGGCGTAGGACTTCTCCTGCGGGTTGAGGAGGTACGCGCCGAGCATCGTGTCCCAGGCGAAGCGCTCCGGCAGGGGGGCGCCGGCCCTGCGCAGGCTGTGCAGCAGGCGCTTGCCGTCGTGGACGAGGGCCGGGTGCGCGCACAGCTCCTCCGCGAGGGCGCGCAGGACCTCCGCCGGGTCCGCGCCGGGGGTCAGCAGGTCGCCGCCGAGGGTGACCCGTGCCCAGCACCCGTCCGCGGCGCAGAGGCTGACGGCGGCATCGGTCAGATGCAGGGCGAGCGGACGGATCTCCGCGGGGAGGGAGGTCAGCCAGGCGCGCAGGGCGTCGGCGCTCTGCAGTTCCTCCGCGGGCGTGTCGGCGGGGGCCGACGGAGCGCCGTCTGCTGGTGCAGGGGACGCCGCGGCTGCCGGGGCCGCTCCGCCCTCCCCGGTGATCCGCCGGATGACCTGGTTCAGCTGCAGCTTCTCCAGGGCCGGGACGGCGAGGCGCAGGTCGGGCACGGTGCAGTCGGAGAGCCGCCAGGCCACCGGAGCGTCGCGGCGGATCGTCGCGAGATCCTTGCACATGCGCGCCTGGTCGGCCCCGGCGATCAGCTTTTCGCCGAGCTTGCCCTTCACCTCGCCCGCGTGGGCCAGGACGTTCTCCAGCGTGCCGTACTGCTGCAGGAGCTTGACGGCGGTCTTGTCGCCGATGCCGGGCACGCCGGGGATGTTGTCGCTGGAGTCGCCGGCCAGGCCCTTCCAGTCAGTGACCTGCTCGGGGGTGAAGCCGTACTCCTCATAGACCGACGCCGGGGTGAAGCGCACGGTCTCGCTGATGCCCTTGCGCGTGAAAAGCAGGGTGGCGCCGTGGCCCACCAGCTGCAGGGCGTCCCGGTCGCCGGTGAGCAGCAGGGGCGCGACGCCCGCGTCCGTGCCGAGGCGGGAGAGGGTGCCCAGGAGGTCGTCGGCTTCCCAGCCCGCGAGGCTGTAGCGGCGGATGCCCATCGCGTCGAGCAGGCCGTACAGGGTGTCGAACTGCTGGCGGAGCTCCGGCGGGGTCGCCCTGCGGCCGGCCTTGTATTCCGGGTAGGCCGTGTGGCGGAAGGTCGGCCCGTGCTCGTCGAAGCAGACCGCGAGATAGACCGCGTTCTCCTCACGCACCGCCTTCAGCAGCATCATCAGAAAGCCGTGGATCGCGTTGGTATAGATGCCCTCCGGGGTGTTCATCAGGGGCAGGGCGTGGAAGGCCCGGTGGAGGAGGCTGTTGCCGTCGATAATCAGAAATGGTTCTTGCATGGCGGTTCTCTCCGTTTCGGCTGTCTGTCGGGAAAGCTTGCAGGGAAACTATAGCATAGCCGCGGGGAATGGTCAAGAAAACGGTTCTTCACGGAAAGTCCTGGAAAGCATATGGGAGGGATTCGCGCTCTGCGGAGCGCGCCAGGGGCTTTCCGATCGCCCCTGGACCCTTCGGGACCGCATCTTCCTTTTATGATGTTTAGAAAAGCAATAGTGAAAAAGAACCTTACAATACCGGGACCTGTCTTTTGCGGGATGGCTCCGAAGGAGTCCAGAGGGCGATCGGAAAGCCCTCTGGTGCGCCCGCAGGCGCATTCCCTCATCAACGGAGTTTCCCTAACTAAACGTGAAAGAACCAGAATAGCGCTTCTTCACGGATCCTTGGGGAAAGGGGGTATGCGTCCGCGGAACGCGGAACCTTTTCCCTTTTCATGAATGACATACGGCATCGCACGTCGGCAAAAAATGACAGGGCCGGAGTCATCACTCCGGCCCTTTGGGGGTCTGTGTCACGCGTCTGTGCCCGCCGCTTTGGCCTTTGCCTTCAGCGCCGCGAAGACCTGCTTCTGTGCCGGGAGACGGTCCCAGCGCGGGTAGCGGCTGCCGTAGGCCTTCAGGATATCCTTCGCGTCCTCCGGGCGCAGGAGGGGGATCAGCGGCAGGCTGTGCCGCTCGGCGGCGCGGAGCATCCACTGCGCTGACAGCGGCCACGGGGCGTCCCCCTCCCGGAGAAGAAGGGTCCGCACCGCCTCCCGCGCTTCGTCCCCCGAGGGCTTTCCTTCCGCGACCGCTTCGGCCGCCTGCCGCACCCGCTCATCAAAGCGCTCGTGGCAGGTGTCATCCCCGATCGCGCGGCCGATGCCGAACAGACCGTCCGTGGGCCTGCTCTTCTTCTCCGCTGCCTCCAGCTCCGTCCGATAATCCAGGTACGCCTGCTCCAGCGCTGTCCGTGCCGTCTCCATCTGCCGCATCTCCCTTGCCGTCACTTCAGGCTGTCCTTGCTGTCGCTGTCCTCCTCGTCGGATGACTGCCCGCGCCGCCACTCGAGGAAGGCGTAGACCAGCAGCCCGACGGCGGCGAGCGCGAAGAGCACGATGAACAGGATCCGGACCGCGGGCGCCATGGAGGTGTTCGGGTCGTCGGCACCGTCGAACAGGCCGTAGGCGAGGTACAGCAGATAGGCCGCGGCCGCGGCCAGGATCGCGGGATGCGCTTTCTGCCAGTTCAATGCGGCTTCCCCCTTTTTACACGACAGGCCCTCGCGACGGATGGTCACGAGGGCCCGATGCAAGCGTTTGCCTCCGTCACTTGTTTTTCTTCTGTGACAGGATGTCGAATGCCACGGCTGCCAGCAGCACAAAGCCCTTGACGATGTACTGGAAGTGCTGGTCCAAATTGATGGCGATCATGCCCAGGTTGATGACGCCGATGAGGGTGGCGCCGATCACCATGCCGATGATGGTGCCCGCGCCGCCGCTGGCGGACACGCCACCCACCACGCAGGCCGCGATGGCGTCCATCTCGTAGTTCAGGCCTGCGTTGGGCATCGCGGTCTGGAAGCGCGCCATGTTGATCATGGTGGCCAGGGTGGTCAGGACGGCCATGTTCAGGTAAGCCAGGAACATGATCCGGCGGGTATTGACACCGGAAAGCCGCGCGGCCTCCATGTTGCTGCCCACCACATAGAAGTGGCGGCCGATGGTGGTCTTGCTGGTGATGAAGGAATAGATCAGGATGATGCCCACCACCCACAGGAGGGGCACCGGCAGACCCTTGTCCATGGCCAGCTGGGTCATCAACAGGATGATCCCGGCGGCGCTGATGCCGCCCTTGAGGCAAGTCATGTACAGGGGATCAATGGAGTAGCCTTTCTCCTTCCGCTTGTTCCGATTGTAGAACAGCAGGAAGACGACAGCGCCGGCCGCCAGCAGGCCGATGACAAAGCATGGCCAGTTAAACCCTTCGGTCGGGAAGAGAACACCCTTGTAGAAGATTTGCAGGAAGGATTCCGGCAGGTAGGCGAGGCTCTTGTTCACCGGATCAGCCCAGTTCAGGAGCGCCGTGCCCAGGCCGCGGAAGGCCAGGAAGAAGGTCAGGGTCGCGATCCACGGCGGGATCCGCACATAGGCGATCAGATAGCCCAGCAGCGAGCCGTAGAGGACGCCGATGCCCAGCATCATCAGGATAGACAGGGGCGTGCCGAGGTTCAGCACGTGGATCGGATTCTTCTCCGTGCCCATGTTGGTGGACATGAAGAAGGCGCCCAGCGCACCGAAAAGGCAGACCGTTGCGCCGCAGCTCAGGTCGATATTGCCGCCGGTCAGCATGCACATCAGCATGCCCGCGCCGAGGATGAAGACGTAGGCGTTGTTCTTGACAAGGTCGGTGAAGGTGTTCGCGCTGAAGAATCCGCCCTTGGTCAGGATCACAAACAGCACATACACAAGAACCAGGACAATGAGCATGACGTTCTTTTTCAGAACGGCAAGGACCGATTTGCTTTCCATTGTTTTGTCCTCCTTCCTGTGTCAGCGCTTGCGCCGCTTCGAGAGCACGTCGAACAGCACGGCCGCCAGCAGAACGAGGCCCTTGACCACTTTCTTGTAGGGGTCCTCCACGCCGTTGAGGTCCATGCCCTTGTTGATGACGCCCATCAGGATCGCGCCGATGATCATGCCGGACACCTTGCCGGTGCCGCCGTAGGCGGACGCGCCGCCAATGAAGCACGCGGCGATGGCGTCCATCTCATAGCCTTCGCCGTATTTGGGGTCGATACCCTTGTTGAGGCCTGTTGTCAGGGCGCCGGCCAGACCGGCCAGCAGGCCGATGTTGGCATAGGCGAACCAGTAGACGTTGCGGGTCTTGATGCCGGACAGCGCGGTGGCCTTCTCATTGCCGCCGACGGCGTACAGGTGACGGCCCATCGCAGTCCGGTTGGTGATGTAAGCGTACACGCCAAGCACCAGGAGGATCCAGACCAGGACCATCGGGAAGCCCTTGTAATAGCTCAGCGCAAGGCTCAGCCAGATGATGGCGAGGGAGACGATCACGGTGGTGATGATCTGCCCCGGGACGGACTGCTTGATGCCCATCTTCTTCTGGACGATCATCTTGCGCACCATCATTGCGATGAAGATCAGCGCCGCCAGCAGACCGATCAGGAAGCTGATGACATCGAAGTTCTTTGCGCTGTTGACGCCGAACAGCAGGTTCCGGAAGAAGCTGCCTTCCCGGGTGAAGATCTTCTCGACGCTGGCGATCCAACCGTCTTTGGCCGATTGCTCCAGCGCGGGGAACCATCCCCTCAGGACAGACGACACATAGCTGTTATTGTAGCTGCCGAAGAATTTGACGAAATCGGAATCCTTGGCGATCATGCCGACGTGGGATTCGCCGTTCATGATCCAGGAGGCAAAGCCGCGGTACGCATAGAAGCCGGACAGTGTCGCGATGAACGCCGGCACCCGGATCTTGGCGATCCAGAAGCCCTGGAACACGCCGATGACCAGGCCGATCCCCATCATGGCCAGCACAGCCAGCCACATGTTGATCTTGGCCTCCAGCATGATGCAGCCCACCGCGCCGGCCAGACACACGACCGAGCCGACGGACAGATCGATGTTGCCGCCGGTCAGGATGCACAGCAGCATACCGGTGGCCAGGATGAAGACGTAGGTGTTGGCCGTGATCAGGCTGGTCAGGTTTTTGGAGGAAAGGATACTGTTCTTTTCTTCCACGAGGACACCGAAGAAGATGACCACGGCCACCAGCGCGAGGACCATGGTGTACTTGCGGAAAAAGTTGCCGATCATCAGGCCGATGTTCTTCGGCTCTCTGCGGGGAACCGGGGTCTTCTCCGTTCCCTGTCCGCCAATGACTTGTTCACTCATCGTCACGCCCCCCTTCCGGATCGGATGATCGCTGCCATGATGCTCTCCTGGGAAGCCTCCGCGGCCGGGACCTCATCGATGATCCTGCCTTCGTTCATGACGTAGACACGGTCGCTCATGTTCAGCACCTCGGGGAGCTCGGAGGAGATCATCACGACACTTTTACCGGCAGCTGCCAGGTCGTTGATGATGCAGTAGATCTCGTACTTGGCGCCGACGTCGATGCCGCGGGTGGGCTCGTCGAGGATCAGGATCTCGGGCTCAGCGAACATCCACTTGGCCAGCAGCACCTTCTGCTGGTTGCCGCCCGAGAGGTTGCCGACCAGCTGTTCCACGGAAGGCGTCTTGATCTGCAGCTTGCCGCGGTATTCCTCTGCCGCCGCGTACTCCTTGTCGCCGTCGATAACGGTCCGGCTGGAAACGGCTCTGAGATTCGCCAGGGTGGTGTTGACGGTGATGGATTTGTTCAGGATCAGGCCGTTGCCCTTGCGGTCTTCGGTGACGTAGGCGATCTTGTGCCGGATGGCTTCCGCGACGCTCTTGCGCATCTTGACGGGCTGTCCGTCCAGCTTCAGCTCACCGGTGATGCCCACACCGTAGCTCTGGCCGAAGATGCTCATGGCCAGCTCGGTCCGTCCGGCACCCATCAGGCCGTAAATGCCGATAACCTCGCCCGCGCGGACATAGATCGAAACATCGTCCACGACCTTGCGCTCGGAATAGAGCGGGTGGCGAACGGTCCAGTGGCTGACCTCCATCTTGACTTCGCCGGGGACCACGTGGGGGCGCTTGGGGAAACGGTTTGTGATCTCACGTCCCACCATGCCCTTGATGATCCGCTCCTCGCTCACCGGTTCCGTGCCGTGGTTGTCGATGGTTTCGATGGTCGAGCCGTCGCGCAGGACTGTAATCTTATCCGCCACATAGGACACTTCGTTCAGCTTGTGGGTGATGATGATCATGGTCATCCCCTGCTGCTTGAAGCTGAGCATCAGGTCCAGCAGTGCGCGTGAATCTTCTTCGTTCAGGGAGGACGTCGGTTCGTCCAGGATCAGCAGCCGGGCTTTCTTGGCCAGGGCCTTGGCGATTTCCACCAGCTGCTGCTTGCCCGTGCCGATCGTCTTGATCAGCTCTTTGGAGCTTTCCGTGAGGCCCACCATTCTCAGGTACTTATCGGCCTCGGCATAAGTCTTGTTCCAGTTGATGGCGAACTTGTGTCCCTGCTCGTTGCCAAGGAACATGTTTTCGCCGATGGTCATCTCGGGCACCAGCGCCAGCTCCTGATGGATGATCACGATGCCCTTCTTTTCGGAATCCTTGATGTTGGAAAACTTGCAGACTTCTCCGTCGTAAACGATGTCTCCCTCGTACGTCCCATGGGGGTAGATCCCGCTCAGCACGTTCATCAGGGTGGATTTTCCGGCACCGTTCTCGCCGACCAGCGCGTGAATCTCGCCCTCTTCCACCTGAAAGTTCACGTTGTCAAGCGCTTTGACACCCGGAAAAGTCTTGGTGATATTTTTCATCTCAAGCAGAATCTTGCCCATGGCGATCCTCCCGCTTTCCATAAAGATGGGAATCGGTTTCCTCTTCTGAAACGATGCAGGTGAGCATGACGCCCACCTGCATCGCCTCAATGATTCCGGTCAGAGACCGGCGATTGTCGGATTACTGCAGCTGGTCGGGGGTGTAGTAGCCGGACTCGATCAGCAGCTCTTCGTAGTTGTTCACGTCAGCGAACACGGGCACGCACAGGAAGGAGGGCACGGTCACGACGCCGTTGTTGTAGGTCTCGGTGTCGTTCACTTCGACTTCCTCGCCGTTGAGGAGCTGGGTGACCATCTTGACGACCTGCTTGGCCAGCGTACGGGTGTCCTTGAACACGGACATGCTCTGCTCGCCTTCGATCATCTTCTTGGTGTTGGCGATGTCGCAGTCCTGACCGGTGATGATGGGCCACTCGCCGTCATAGTTGTCTTCCAGAGCGTTGATGACGCCCAGAGCGGTGGAGTCGTTGGAGCACAGCCAGGCCGCGATGTCGGAGCCGTCGTCATAGAAGGCGATGATGCTGTTCGCACGGTTCATGGCCGTCTCGGTCTTCCAGGCGGGAGTCGCAACTTCGGAGAACTCGACCTGGCCGGACTTCACGACCAGCTTGCCGGCCTCGATGTAGGGCGCCAGGACGTCGATAGCGCCCTGATAGAAGTAGCCCGCGTTGTTGTCGCCGGGATCGCCGGCGGTGATTTCAAGGAAGAAGGGGCCTTCGGCGTTGTCGAGATCCAGCTGGTCACGGATGTACTCGCCCTGGATGGTGCCGACGGCATAGTTGTTGAAGGTGGCATAGTAGGAGACCCAGTCATGAGCCATCAGCAGACGGTCATAAGCGATAACCGGGATGTTCTTTTCCTTGGCCAGATCCAGGGCGGAGCCCAGGGAGGTGCTGGTGATCGCGGAGATGATGATAACATCACAGCCGTTGTTGATCATGCTGGTCACCTGGTTCAGCTGAATCTGCTCATCGTTGGCGGCGTACTGGAGGTCGACGACAAAGCCGGCTTCCTCGAACATCTTCTGCATGTTCGCGCCGTCCTGATTCCAGCGCTGGAGGTCCTTGGTGGGCATGGAGATGCCGACCTTCTTCTGGTCTTCGGCCACAGCGCTGATGCAGGCGATCAGCATGGCGGCGCACAGGAGCAATGCAACGAGTTTCTTCATACGGACACACTCCTTTTCTTTTTTTCGTGGGCCACTTGGTCCACATACTGATGACATTTTACCATATTTCGCAGGGCTGTCAAGACAAAACAGGCCGATCTGGTGGAATTCCCGCCATTTTGATCAAATTTGAGCAGTCGCCCCTCAAAAGAAAAACACCGCGCAGGTTCCGCAGGTGCGGAATGTGTGGTATAATCGGCAAAACGGATGCCGACGGGGGGATGTGTATGCAGATCATCGATTGCGCAAAGGACAGCGGCCTGGAGTGCTTCCGCGGGATCGCGCTGGCGGGGGAGACCGCGGCCGAAGCGGTCGCGGCGGAGCACCGGATCAGCGTCTTTCTCAACGAACGCCTCGCCATGCGCCTGACCTGCACGCCCCAACACCTCGACGAGCTGGTCATCGGGCGCCTGCGGACGGAGGGCCTGATCCGCCGCGCGGAGGATGTGCGCCAGCTCTACATCTGCGAGCAGGGCCTTCGGGCCAGGGTCACGCTGGAGCCGGACGCCGCGGAGCGCCTGACGGAACCCGAAGCGGAGACCGTGGGCACCTGCTGCACGGACAACCGCACCCTGCTCTCCGGCGCGGAGGAGCCGGTCCCGGTCACCCCGGTCCCCTGGAAAGCCGCCTGGCTTCGGCACGCGGCCGAGGGCATGCGGCGCGAACAGCAGCTCTACGAGGCGACGCACGCAGTGCACGCCTGCTGCCTGTTCCGGGAGGACAGGATCCTGTGCTGCCGGGAGGACATCGGCCGGCACAACGCCCTCGACAAGGCGATCGGCTGGGCACTGATCGCGGAGGAAGACCTGACCCGCTGCATGCTGTTCACGACCGGCCGCCTCCCCACGGACATGGTGTCCAAGGCGATCCGCGCGGGCGTCCCGCTCCTCGTCTCCAAGACCTTCCCGACCGACCTCGGCGTCGAACTGGCCCGCAAAGCGCACCTGACGCTCGTCACCCTCCGCCCCGACGGCAGGATCATCGTGTGGAGCGGGGAGGAGTGAATTTTCCTGAATATCATACATCAAAAGCCCCGCCCCGGGGTTGAACCCGGCGGCGGGGCAGCTTTGCGCTGCGGCGGATCAGTGGGCGGCGAGCCAGTCGGCGTCGATGGGGGAGAAGACGAAGCCGCAGTACTGGGACAACGCTCATCATATCCACCCTGATGATACCATAATATGGAACGGCTGACAAGAGAAATCTTGCGGGGAGGCCGGCAGGGGGTTGACAAAGTGCAAAGTATAAGTTACACTGTTTACGAAGTGCACACAATGATTTACATAATGTAAATCAGCACAGACGCGTTCCGTTCTTTCCGACACAACAGACAGATGAAAAGGAGAATCGCCGCATGAAAACCGAAAAGCACCTGTCCCGCCTCTTTGTGCTCTGCGTCGTGCTGCTGGCTTTCGCCGTGGGAAGCGCTGCCGTGTCCCTGGCGGACAGCCCTGCCGCTTTTTCCGCGGAAAACGTCAGGCTGACGGAAGGCTGTGAGGTCGCCTTTGACGGAAACACGCTGACCGTGACCGATACGGACGACAACAATGACGTCTGGAACTCCAAGCTTCTGCTGGACGCCGGACTCGAACTGACCCCCGGCGAGCAGTACACGATCAGCTTCAGCCTTACCGGCGACAACGGTGTGGGCGAGTTCTTCCTTTGCAAAAGCGAGAACATCGACGATCGCTATGACGAGACCTTCGCCTCCGAAAACGGCGACAGGAGCATTGCCTTTACGGCGGCTCAGAACAGGGTCTACATCGGCATGCAGGTCGGCAATCTCGGAAAGGGCCACAGCGTGACGGCCGCTGTCACGAATCTGTCCCTGCTGTCCGAGTCCGGGAACCCCGGATTGCTGCGCACGGAAAACTGCACGGTGAGCATCGCCGACAGCGTGATCACCGCCGCAGACACCAATGACAACAACGATGTCTGGAACTCCAAACTGCTGTATCGGACGGGCATGGCGCTGCAGGCCGGAAAGTCTTACACGCTGACCTTCACCCTGGCCGGTGACAACGGCGTCGGCGAGTTCTTCGTCTGCAAGTCCGCGAACCTGAATGACCGCGACGACGCGACCTTCGTCAATGAGGGCGGCGAGAAGAGCGTGACCTTCACGGCCAAGAGCGACGAGCTTTATATCGGGATGCAGCTCGGCAACCTGGGCGTCGGCAACAGCGTGACCCTCACCATCACGGAACTCAAGGAAAACAAGAAGGCCGTGCGCTATGTCGAGCCCCAGCCGCAGATCGTGCTGTCGGAGAACTGCACCTACGAGGTGGAGAGCGACGAGGAGCAGACGGTGATCACCGCGGTCGATACCGGCGAGGAGACGGATGTCTGGACTTCCAAGCTGCTCATGTTCCTGGGCGAGATCCTTGAGCAGAACAAGATTTATGCCGCCAACTTCAACCTCGACGGCGACGGGAAGGTCGGCGAATTCTTCTTCCTCAAGTCGGACAATATGGACGACCGCTATTCCTTCGACAACGTGCCCGGGGATCATACGGCGCAGTTCAAGGCGGAGGACACCGTCCTCTATGCCGGCATGCAGTTCGGCGATATCGGCGAGGGGAACGATGTGACCGTCACCATCGGGGACATCTTCACCATCCCGGGTCTGCAGACCCAGAGCGAGAACTGCGCGGAGTCCCTCAGCCAGGACACGATCACGCTCACGGACACCGACGACAACCCGGATGTGTGGAACTCGAAGGCGATCTTTGACTCCGGCATCGTGCTGGAGCCCGGCAAGGAATACACCGCTACCTTTACGCTTACGGGCGACAATGGTGTCGGCGAATTCTTCTTCCTGAAATCCGCCGATATCGACCAGCGCTATACCTTCGACAATGAGCCCGGGACGCACACCGTGACCTTCACGGCGGAGGATACCGCGCTGTTCTTCGGCATCCAGTGCGGCAATCTCGGCAACGGCAACAGCGTGTCCATCAGCAATATCATCGTGGCCGCCGTCGAATCCAACGAGGCCGTCGGCAATGAAGCCGCGGAGGAGCCCGTCGAAAACGAGGCCGCCGGGGAAGCTCCGGCCGTGGAGGAGGAACGCGAAGACGCGCCCGCCGCTGAGACCCCCGAAGAGCCCGCTCCGGCGGAAGAACCCGCCGCAGAGCCCGAGGCCTGTGACGAGCCCGCCGCAGAGCCCGCAGCCGCCGAAGCTCCCGCCGAGGAGCCCGTAGCCGCCGAAGTTCCCGCCGAGGAGCCCGCCGCGGTGTCTGAGCAGGAACCCGTCACGGACACCGCCGGGACTGAAGCGGAGTAAGCCCGTATTCTCTGAGCCGGGGAGCGGATGACGCCTGTGTCATGCCGTCTCCCATACAGCAGCCCCCATCCGGCGGTGAGCATCCGGTCTCATCGCGGGCGGGGGCCGCTTTTGTCCGCCGGGTCCGGCGGAGGAGCGATCGGGCCGCCCGCTTGCGTTCCCGCAGGCCCGATGGTATAATGGCATACAGAAAAGATACGCCCGGCAGAAATATATCCGCATCAGGAGGGGTACGCATGAAGGATCACTGGTCCGTTGAATTCGCTTCCCGCTTCCGCCGCCACGAGGAAGAGCTGGGGCGGCTTTACCGCGAACTGTATCACAATGACACGGGGGCTTATGAGCGTTTCACCGACATGCTGTACCGCTCCTGGGAGGAACGCCCGGAGGCGCTGAAGCGGATCGACCGCGCCCGGGAGGAGACGCCGGACTGGTACAAGGGCCATAACCTGGTGGGCATGCTGATGTATGTCCGCGCCTTCGCCGGGACCCTGAAGGGCGTGCGGGAAAAGCTGGACTATATCGCGGACTGCGGTGTGAATTATCTTCACCTGATGCCCCTGCTGGAGAGCCCGGAGGGCCGCAGCGACGGCGGATATGCGGTGAGCGATTTCCGGAAGGTGCAGCCGGAGCTGGGCACCATGGAGGACCTCGCGGACCTGGCGGATGAATGCCACAGGCGCGGGATCGCCGTGTGCCTGGACTTCGTAATGAACCACACCAGCGAGGATCACGAATGGGCGCGCCGTGCGCGGGCGGGGGAGAAGGAGTATCAGGACCGCTACTTCTTCTACGACGGCTGGGACATCCCGAATGCCTATGAGCAGACCGTCCCGCAGGTCTTCCCGACCACGGCGCCGGGGAATTTCAGCTGGTGCGAGGAAGCGAAGCAGGTCGTCATGACCACCTTCTATCCCTACCAGTGGGACCTGAACTACGCCAACCCGACCGTCTTCAACGAGATGACGGACTGCATGCTGAACCTGTGCAACCACGGGGTGGACGTCATCCGCCTGGACGCTGTCCCCTACATATGGAAAGCGCTCGGGACGTCCTGCCGGAACCTTCCCCAGGTGCACACGCTGGTGCGGATGATGCGCATGGTCTGCGAGATCGTCTGCCCGGGCACCCTGCTGCTCGGCGAGGTCGTCATGGAGCCGAGCAAGGTGGTCCCCTACTTCGGCCCGGTGGAGAGGCCGGAATGCCATATGCTGTACAACGTGACGACCATGGCCTCGGTCTGGCATACCGTGGCCACCCGGGACGTCCGCCTGCTGGCCCACCAGCTCAGCCAGGTGTTCGCGCTGCCGAAGGCGTACACTTTCCTGAACTATCTGCGCTGCCATGACGACATCGGCTGGGGCCTCGATTACAATTTCCTCCATCAGTTCGGCTGGGAGGAGGTCCCGCACAAGCGCTATCTCAACGATTATCTCACCGGGAAATGGCCCGGGAGCCCGGCCCGGGGCGAGCTCTACAACGATGATCCGCGCCTGGGCGACGCCCGCCTCTGCGGCACGACGGCGAGCCTCTGCGGCGTCGAGTCCGCGCGGGCCGGCGGAGACACGGCCGCGATGGACAGGGCGCTCCGCCTGGACGAGATGCTGCACGCCTTCATGTTCACGCTCAGCGGCGTGCCCGTGCTCTACAGCGGCGACGAGATCGCCCAGGAGAATGACAACGGCTATCACGACGATCCGCTCCGCCGGGACGACAGCCGCTACCTGCACCGGGGCCGCCTGGACTGGGAGAAAGCGGCGCTGCGCGGACAGGAGACGACGCCCGAAGGCCGCCTCTTTGCCGCCATCGGCCGGATGGAGGCCCTGCGCGCCGGGCATGCGGTGTTTGACACCGAAGCGGACACCTGGCTGCCGGACACCGGGAGCGACAACATCCTCGGCATCGGCCGCTATTGCCGCGGCGAGCAGCTCTTCGCGCTGTTCAACTTTGCCGATGAGGAAAAGACGGCCTGGCTGCGCGACGAAAAGACCTATACCGATCTGATCACCGGCGCGCAGAGCGACGCCGGCGCCGTCAAGGTCCCCGCCGGCGGCTTCCGCTGGCTGCTGCACACTTTCTGAGGCACGGATCCCGTCTTCCGGCCTAAGCATTAGGAGGGGATCCGCGCTCCGCGGAGCGCGCCGGGGGCTTTCCGATCGCCCCTGGACCCTTCGGGGCCGTCTCTTTATTGTTAGTTGTCGGGTAAGGCTGAGAGCATAACCTGGCATTCCATCAAAAACCTGACAATTCCCCAAGAATGATTTAACGGG
>JAFRPG010000056.1 GCA_017429265.1 Clostridia bacterium
ACCCAAGTTCCAGCGGTTTCCGGGAGTAAAATGGGGGGGAAAGATGCGCCAGGACTGGACGAAATGATATTTTTGCATTTTTCATTTTGTGGGCATGTAAATTGAAATTTCTTTGTTGACATGATTATCGTTTCATATAAAATTGGCGCATGTTCATTCACGTCATACCCAATCGAAATTCCAGGCCCGCGGTGCTGCTGCGGGAGTCGCGCCGCGACGAGAGCGGCAAAGTCCGCAAGCAGACGCTTGCGAATCTCACGGATTGGCCGCCGGGAGCGGTGCAGGCCCTCCGGGACTGGCTTGAGAAAAACCGCGGAGGGGAGGGCACCCCGGCGGAAGGGAAGTTCGCCGGGTTCGAGAACGCGAGGGAGTGCGGCAACATCAAGGCCATCCGGCTGGCGATGTCACGGCTGGGCATGGCGGAGCTGCTCTCGTCGCGCCCTTGCCGCGAGCGCAGCCTGGCGCTGGCGATGATTGCCGAGCGCCTGGCGCACCCGGCGACGAAGCTCAAGAGCGTCCGGGAGTTCCGCGTCTCGACGGTGGGCGAGGACTTCGGGGTGGAGGATGCGACGGTGGACGGGGTCTACGCGGCGATGGACTGGCTTGCGGAGCGCCAGGAGCGCATCGAGCGCAAGCTCGAAAAGCGCCACGTCCAGTCGGGGGGCGTCGTGTTCTACGACCTCTCGTCGAGTTCCTACTACGGCGAGAACTGCCCGCTGGCGGAGTGGGGCTACAACCGCGACGGGGAAAAGCTCAAGTGCATCGAATACGGCTTGGCGGTCGATTCGGTGGGGCGGCCGCTCTCCATCCGCGTCTACCCGGGAGGCACGTCCGACGCCGAGACGGTTCCCGACGAGGTGGCGCGCTTGCGGCGTCTGGGCGTGAGGGTAATCCTGGCGGGGGACCGCGGGATGCTCACGTCGGCGCGCATCGAGGCGCTGCGGAAGCTGGACGGCGTCGGCTGGCTCTCGTGCCTCCGCCACGGCGACGTGCGCAAGGTGGTGCGCGATTCGATGGAGTCGGATTCTCCGCTCTTCGACCAGCGGAACATCGCCGAAATCACCCACGAGGACTTCCCCGGCGAGCGGCTGGTGGTGTGCTACAACGAGGTCGTGGCCGAGGAGTCGCGGCTGGAGCGCAACGAGCTCGTGCGGAAGACGGAAGAGGCCCTGCAAAAGGTCGCCGAGGGGCTGGAGTCGTCGCTGGCGCTGGGGCGGAAGGCGGCGACGGATCTCGTGATCGGGCGGCGGGCGGAGCGGGCGATGGCGAAGTGGAAGGTGGGGAAGTTCTTCGAAGTGTCGGCCAACAAGGGGCGGCTGGTCTGGCGGCGGCTCGACGACAAGATCGCCGAGGAGGCACGCTACGACGGCCTGTGGGTGGTGCGGACCAGCGAGCCGGCCGACGCGCTGCCCGCCGAGGACGCCGTGCGGCGCTACAAGGAGCTGGAGAAGGCCGAGCGGGCGTTCCGCACGTTCAAGGGCTACGACCTGCTCGTGCGGCCCATCCACCACCGGCTCGACCGGCGGGTGCGCGGACATTTCTTCCTGTGCCTGCTCGCCCAGTACGTCGAGTGGCACATGCGCAAGGCCCTCGCGCCCATGCTCTTCGACGACGAGGACATCGAGGAAGTCCGCCGCACCCGCGCCCCCGTCAGGGCCGCGAAGCCCAGCGAAGGCGCGAAGAGAAAGCGCGCCCGTGCTTCGTCGCCCGACGACGACGCGCCCGTCGCCTGGACGACGCTCCTCAAGGAACTCGCCACCCTGACGCGGGCCGACGTCCTGCTTGGCGACGACCCGCGGCTGCATGCGCGCATCCGGCGCGAATCGATCCCCACGCCCCGCCAGGCCGAAGCCCTGCGCCTCCTCGCCGCCCCCTCCCCTTGGTGGCCCCCAACGGGACGTGGGCAGTAACCCCGCATGGAACATGGACTCCAGCTAGCCGCCAAACCCGCATGAATACAGAACGAAATCGCGGCGGGAACATTGAGCAAAGGGCTGGAACTTGGGT
>JAFRPG010000007.1 GCA_017429265.1 Clostridia bacterium
ACACAACCTGTCAAGGGTAAACCCGCAAGCGGGCGGCTGCTTGCCGGGTTCCGCTGCCTCGGCTCAGGAGCAAAACAGGCTCGGATCTTGCCCCGGTTCCCTTTCACTCTCAGTGTTACCTATGTTTGACTACCCAGCAGAGAGCGGAGCGGCTCCCTCAAATTTCCTCTTCCACTTTTCCCATATCTATGGTATAATCACCGCATGGACTCTGAGGAAGCGATTTCGACGCCTGAAAATGCTTCCTTCATTGACAGAAGAACACAAAGAGGAGGAACCATTATGGCGGACTACAAGACCAGCGACATCCGGAACATCGCTCTCATGGGGCATGGCGGCGAGGGCAAGACGACTCTGACCGAGGCGATGCTCTTCGCCGCGCATATGATCGACCGCCAGGGCAAGGTCGAGGACGGCAACACCACCACCGACTTTGAGCCCGAAGAGGTCAAGCGCCACAATTCCATCTCCGCGGCGGTCGCGCCCGTGGAATGGGCCGGCAAGAATATCAACGTCATCGATATCCCCGGCTACTTCGACTTCATCGGTGAGGTGACCGGTCCCCTGCGCGTGGTCGAGACCGCGGGCATCGTGATCAGCGCGTCCACCGGCCTGTCCGTCGGCGCCGAGAAGGCCCTCAAGAACTCCGAGAAGGCTCACGTCTGCAAGATGATCATCGTCAACCAGATGGACAAGGAGCACGCCAACTTCGATCAGCTGGTCGAGGATCTGCGCAACGCGCACGGCTCCAGCGTCGTGCCGGTGCTGCTGCCCATCGGCAACGGCCCCTCCTTCAAGGGCGTCGTGAACGTCCTGGACCAGAAGGCCTACGAGGGCGCCTACGACAAGAGCAAGGAAGTCCCGATCCCCGCCGACATGCAGTCCAAGGTGCAGGAAGCCTACGAGAAGCTCGTCGAGGAAGCCGCTTCCACCGACGAAGCCCTGATGGAGAAGTACTTCGAGGAGGGTGAGCTCTCCCACGAGGAAGTGCTGGCCGGCTTCCATAAGGGCATGAAGGACGGCGCCATCGTGCCCGTCGTCGCCGTGTCCGCCATCACCGGCGTGGGCATTGCCCGCATGATGGACATGATCGCCAAGTACATGCCCTCCCCGGCGCACAACAACGCCGAGCACAAGGGCACCAATCCGCGCACCGGCGAGGAAGTCTCCCGCGTGTCCAGCGACGATCAGCCCTTCTCCGCCTTCGTCTACAAGACCATCGCCGACCCCTTCATGGGCAAGCTGAGCCTGATCCGCATCTTCTCCGGCAAGCTGACCTCCGGCACCGCGCTGTACAACGCCAACAAGGAGAAGTCCGAGAAGATCTCCGGCATCTCCATCATGCGCGGCAAGAAGCAGATCACCAAGCAGGAGCTCCACGCGGGCGATCTGGGCGCGCTGGCCAAGCTGCAGTTCACCAACACCGGCGACACCCTCTGCGATCCGAACAACCCGATCCTGTACCCGGCCCTTGAGTTCCCGCGGCCCTGCTTCTCCCGCGCCGTCTACGCCGCCAAGCAGGGCGAGGAAGACAAGGTCTTCTCCGGCCTCAACCGTCTGACGGAGGAAGATCCCTCCATCGTGATCGAGAAGAACACCGAGACCAACGAGACCCTGCTCTCCGGCCAGAGTGACATGCACCTGGACGTGGTGAAGAACAAGCTCGAGAGCAAGTTCGGCGCCAAGTGCCTCCTGCAGGATCCCAAGATCCCCTACCGTGAGACCATCCGCAAGACCGTCTCCGTGCAGGGCCGCCACAAGAAGCAGACCGGCGGTCACGGTCAGTTCGGCGACGTGTGGATCGAGTTCAGCCCGATCACCGACAGCGAGACCGACTTCGAGTTCGAGGACGCGGTCGTGGGCGGCGCCGTTCCGCGCAACTTCATCCCCTCCGTCGAGAAGGGCCTGCGCGAGAACATCGTCAAGGGCGTGCTCGCGGGCTATCCCATGGTGCACCTCCACGCCAAGCTCTACGACGGCTCCTATCACCCGGTCGACTCCTCCGAAATGGCTTTCAAGACCGCTGCCCGCATCGCCTACAAGAAGGGCTGCATGGACGCCAACCCCGTCCTGCTTGAGCCCTGGATGCACGTGGAGGTCTCCGTGCCGGATGAGTACATGGGCACCATCATGGGCGACATGAGCAGCAAGCGCCGCGGCCGCATCATCGGCAGCAACCAGGACGGCGGCATGCAGCTGGTCATCGCCGAGGCTCCCATGGCCGAGATGACGAAGTACGCCATCGACCTCCGCTCCATGACCCAGGCGCGCGGCTCCTTCACCCAGGTGTTCGAGCGCTATGAGCAGGTTCCCGGCGACGTGGCCCAGAAGATCATCGCCGCGGCCGTCAAGGACGAGGACGAGGACGACGATTGATGTTTCCGACGGGGGTCCGGACAGCCGGATCCCCGTTTTTTCGACCGATCTTGGAAGGAGATGGAACGATGATGAAGAAAGCCTGTGCGCTGCTGGCCCTGCTGCTGGCGCTGACCCTTGCCCTGCCCTGCGGCTCCGCGGAGGAGCCCGCCTTCCGCGACGCCCACGCAGTCCTGAAGGACATGGGCGCCGGCTGGAACCTGGGCAACTCGCTGGACGCCTGGACGGGGAAGGAGACCCGGGTGGGCCCCCTCTCCTCCGAGACCGTGTGGAGCAACCCGAAGATCAGCCGTGAACTGATCGCGCTGGTGAAGGAGAGCGGGTTCGGCACCGTCCGCCTGCCGGTAACCTGGTTCAACCACATGGATCCGAAGACCTATGAGATCGACCCGGCCTGGATGGACCGCGTGGAGGAGATCGTCGGCTGGGTGCTCGACGAGGGCCTGTACTGCATCCTCAACGTCCACCACGACACCGGCAGCGACAACTGGCTGACAGCGGATCAGAACAACTATGCCGCCAAGGAGGAGAAGTTTGCCGCCATCTGGCGCCAGATCGCGGAGCGCTTCGAGCCCTACGGCGAAAAGCTGCTGTTCGAGGGCTACAACGAGATCCTGAACGACGCCCGGGAGTGGACACGCCCGGGGCAGGCGGACCTCGATGCCGCCAACAGTCTCAACCAGACCTTCGTCGACACCGTGCGCGCCGCCGGCGGGAACAACGCGCAGCGCTGCCTGGTCGTCAATACCTACGGCGCCCAGCCCAACATGCAGGTGACCCAGGGCATGAAGGTCCCGACGGACACCGCGGAAGACCGCATCATCGTGGAGGTCCACGTCTACCAGCCCTTCCAGTTCACTTCCGAGAATTACCCGACGGTGAAGACCTGGGACAAGGGATCGGTCGACACCAGTCTGCGCAACCTCGACAGGGATTTCCTGCAGAAGGGGTATCCGGTGCTGATCGGCGAGTTCGGCGCGGTGGAGAAGGACAACTTCAAGGCCCGCTGCGCGTGGACGCAGTATATGGTGGACCGCGCGACGGCCCTTGGCATCGGCGTTGTCTGGTGGGACAACGGCGGGGACTACGGCCTCATCAGCCGCCGCACCCTCAAGGTGACGCAGCCGGAGCTGATCGCGATCATCGTGACCGAGGCGGCCGGCGGGGACTTCGACCTCTCGGATGAGGTCGTCGCGAACGCCCTGAAGCGGGTCGAGCAGGTCAACCTCTGCGAGTCCCCGGAGAAGTGGTATACCTGGATCGACACCGCAAACGGCGGCAAGGCCGAGACCCGCTACACCGCCGAGGGCGTGCAGGTGACGGTGAACAGCGCCGGCAAAGAAGCCTGGCACGTCCAGCCGTCCTACACCAAGCTGGTGCTCGAGGAGGGCGCGACCTACACCCTCTCCTTCGACTACAGCGCGGACCCGGCCCAGCGCGTCGCCTGGCATGTGATGAAGGACTACGGCGACTACGCGGCCTATCAGGAGGGGACCCTCGAGGCCTCCTCCGAGACGCAGCACTTCGAGTGCACCTTCACCCTGGAAGGCCCGACGGACAAGAACTGCAAGATCGCCTTCGACCTCGGCGGCAGCGGCGTGACCGTGCCCTTCACGTTCGGGATCCGGAACCTGACCCTGGTGAAGACCGTGGGAGAGTAACTATTTGACAAAAGAAAAGGGGCTCTTCACGGAAAGTTCGGGAAAACCATATGGGAGGGGTTCCGCGCTCTGCGGAGCGCGCCAGGGGCTTTCCGATCGCCCCTGGACCCTTCGGGACCGCATCTTCCTTGTAAGTTGTCGGGTACGTTGTTGGTAAGAAAGAACTGACAGGGGAAGGATTACTCAATTCTATGGGTACTATAGCTCTTCAGACAGTTTCAAACTGAAGTATATACATGTTTACCGGTAATGTGGTCAATCGGCAGATACCGGTAAACAGAGAATGGTTTAGGCCCAGACACCTGAAGGCGGTTTTTACAGGCAAATATACACAGAGAATTCTGCGGCAAACAACCCTTCAAACAATTGATAACACAGCGTTTTTGTTGACAAGAGACAGTTTGCTGCCGGCAACAGAATAAAGGAGTGATAGAAAATGAGCTTTATTGAAAAACTTCTTGGCCGGATCCTTCAAAAAGAGAAGACGCAAAGTACTCTGCCAACTGCAGAAATCGCGTACTCTGTAAGCAGGCTGTCAGCAAGTGAACTCTGGATCAGGGCGAACGAATCCAAACACGTGATGGATTACACGAAAATAATGCGCGGAAACGGCACCAGCCTGTTCTACCGGTTGGATGAGGAAAACGAAGATATGTCAGTGATTGAGCTGCTCACTCCTGATGCTTTCAGCAGAACCGGCCCGGAAGATGAAATTGGCTCAATGGAATATGATTTTGTCAATAATGGAGTGGACTTTGAAGAGGCGCGCAAAAGAAGAATCGTGCTGGTGATAGTGACAGATTCTGACACAAGCTCCTTGCGCGGGATGATCCGAGAAGCGACATTTGAAGAACCCATCGGTTTCCCGCCCGGCACTTGCTACAATCTTGGTCTCTGTGCATGCCTTGATTCATCGGCCGGCATGTTGCATTTTTCTGAAAAAGCAAAGTTGCTTAGGAAAGAATGGGAGCATTCAATTGACGAAGTGAAACAGTTTCTCAATGCACTCGCCAGCTCGGGTTAAAGACGACAGCACTAATCTTTGAGAACGGTCAGGCAGCAAACTAAGGTTGAGAATAGAACCAAACAATCCCTCAAATAGCTGACAATCCTCAAGATCTTTCTTTTTCGTAACGGCCCCGAAGGAGTCCAGAGGATTCGGAGCGCCCGGAAAACTGTCCGGGGGACAGTTTTCAGCGGAGAATGGGCGGCAGCCCCGGACCGATCGGAAAGCCCTCTGGTGCGCCCGCAGGCGCATTCCCTCATCAACGAAGTTTCCCTAACGAAACGTGAACCAAAAAGGGGAGAGAACACAGACGTCTCTCCCTTTTCTGAATCCCCGAAGGCATCGTCACGACGTTATGCTGCCTTCATCATCGCGCAGAGCGGCCCGGCTTATCCCTCGGACACAAGCGTCAGCAGGACTTCCACCATCTTCTCCATCGCCGGGACCGGGATCAGTTCCTTGCGGCCGTGGAAGTTGTAGCCGCCGGTGGAGAGGTTGGGGCAGGGGAGGCCCATGTAGGTCAGGCGGGCGCCGTCGGTGCCGCCGCGGATGGGCTGCACGATGGGCGTGACGCCGCAGGCGGTGAAGGCGGCCCGGGCCTTGTCGATGATCTCCATGTGCTCCTCGATCAGTTCCCGCATGTTGCGGTAGGATTCGCGGATGGTGCAATCCACGGTGCCCTCGCCGTACTTCGCGTTGAGGAAGGCCGTGATGCGCTCCGCGGTGGCGATGCGCGCGGCGAACTTTGCGGCGTCATGGTCGCGGATGATGTAATAGAGCTCCGCGCTCTCCTCGTCGCCCTTCATCCCGCAGAGATGATAGAAGCCCTCGTAGCCCTCGGTGTGCGCGGGGATCTCGGCGGGCGGCAGGAGGCTGTTCCACTCCATGGCGATCAGGGCCGCGTTCTTCATCTGGTTCTTGGCGGAGCCGGGGTGGATGTTCACGCCGTGCAAGGTGACCCGGCAGGAGGCTGCGTTGAAGTTCTCGTATTCCAGCTCGCCGAGGGCGCCGCCGTCCACGGTGTAAGCGTAATCCGCACCGAAGCCGGGCACGTCGAAGAGATCCGCCCCGCGGCCGATCTCCTCATCCGGGGTGAAGCCGATGCAGACCGTGCAGTGCTCCGGGGCGTCCGGGGCGGTGAGCAGCTGCGCCAGCTGCATGATCTCGGCGACGCCGGCCTTGTCGTCCGCGCCGAGCACGCTGGTGCCGTCGGTGACGATCAGCTCCTGGCCCTTCAGCGCGGGCAGGAAATCGAAGCCGTCGATCACGACGCCGTTTTTCAGGGTGATCGGGCCGCCGTCAAAGCAGGGGACGATCTGCGGGTCGGTCGGGCCGACCACGCCGTCGGAGGTGTCCATGTGCGCGATCAGGCCGATGCGCCCGGGGCGGTCGCCCTTCGCGGGGATCTCAGCGTAGACATAGCAGTGTTCGTCGACGCGCGCGTTTTCGATGCCCATGGCGCGCAGCTCGTCCGCGAGCATCCGAGCCAGGGTCCACTGGCCGGGGGTGGAGGGGCAGGTCTCACTGCTCTCATCGGAGGTGGTTTCGACGCGGACATAGCGGAGGAAGCGTTCTTTCACGGATTCGGACATGACGGGTCACTCCTTTTCTCTATCGATCGTTCAAAGGGTTTCGCACTGATGCAGGAGGCGGACGGCGGCCTCGATGCCGTCGGTGGCGGCGGACATGATGCCGCCGGCGTAACCCGCGCCCTCCCCGCAGGGGTAGAGCCCGGCCAGGCCCACCGCGCATCCGTTCTGACCGCGGGGCAGGCGCACCGGGGAGGAGGAGCGCGTCTCCGCTCCCGTGAGCAGGGCATCCGGGTGGGCAAAGCCGTTCAGCATGCCGTTCATCCGGGGGAGGGCGTAGCGCAGGTCGCGAATGACCGCGTCCGGGAGCACGGCGCGCAGATCGGCCGGGGTCACGCCGGGGCGGTAGGTCGGTTCGACGCTGCCGAGGACGCGGGTCTCGCGATCGGCGAGGAAATCGCCCACGGTCTGCACGGGTGCGCGGAAGCCGCCGCCCCCGGCCCGGAAGGCTGCCTTCTCGATCCGACGCTGGAGGACGAAGCCCGCCAGCGGGTGATCGTCGCCGAAATCCGCGGGGCCGACGCCCACGAGCAGGGCGGCGTTCGCGTTCACGCCGTCGCGCGCGTGCAGGCTCATGCCGTTGGTGACCACGCCGCCCTCCTGGGAGGCGGAGGCGATCACTTCGCCGCCGGGGCACATGCAGAAGCTGTAGACCCCGCGGCCGTCGGGTGTGTGGACGTTCAGCTTGTACTCCGCCGCGCCGAGGGCGGGATGGCCGGCAAAGCGCCCGTACTGGGCGCGGTCGATGAGGGCCTGCGGGTGCTCGATGCGCACCCCCATCGCGAAGGGCTTCTGCACCATGCGCACCCCGTCGAGGAAGAGCTGCTGCAGGGTGTCCCGCGCGCTGTGGCCGATGCAGAGGAAGACGTGGTCGGTCTCCAGCAGTCCGGCGCCCTCCGGCCCCTCGAGGTGCACGCCGGTCACCGCGCCGGTACAGGTCTCCAGACGGGTGAGCCGCGTGGAGAAGCGCACCTCTCCGCCGAGAGAGAGGATCTCGCCGCGCAGGGATGCGATCGTGCCCTTCAGCCGGTCCGTGCCGATATGGGGCTTGGCCAGCCAGAGGATCTCCTCCGGCGCGCCGTTGCGGACGAAGGTCTCCAGGACAAAGCGCTGCCAGGGGGATTTGGTGCCCGTGGTGAGCTTCCCGTCGGAGAACGCGCCCGCCCCGCCCTCGCCGAACTGGACGTTGCTCTCGGGGTCGAGCCGGGCTTCGGTCTGCAGGGCCCGCACGTCCCGGGTACGGTCTTCGACGGCCTTGCCGCGCTCGACGAGGATGGGCCGCGCGCCGGCCATCGCGAGGATCAGCGCGCAGAAAAGCCCCGCGGGCCCGGCGCCGACGACCACGGGCCGCCGCGGCAGGCGGGCGGCGGGGATCGCCGGATGGCCCTCGCGCGGGGCAGGGGAAGCAATGCCGGGCTTCAGGCGATTCAGCAGCGCGTGTTCGCCGCGGACTTCGGCATCCACGGTCAGCACGAAGTGAACGTCCGCCTTGTCGCGGGCGTCGACGGAGCGGCGGACGAGCCGCACGGAGAGCACATCCTTCGCGGGGATGCGCAGCCTGGCCGCCACGGCGGAAGGCAGGTCCGCTGGCGTGTAGTCCGGGGGCATCGTGAGATTGCCGATACGGAGCATGGGTTCCTCCTCAGGGGCGCGGATCGTCGGGCAGCATATCGTATATCACCATGTCCACGATCCCGGTATTGTCCGCGCCGGCCCTGCGCTCGACGCCGCAGCGGGTCATGCCGACCTTCTGCATCACCCGGCCGGATTTCGGGTTGGCCGCGGCGTGCGAGGCCCGCAGGCGCATGAAGCCGGCTGTGTCGAACAGGTAGGCGATCACCGCGCGGAAAGCCTCGGGCATCAGACCCTGGCCCCACCAGGCGCGGCCCATGCAGTAGCCGATCTCCCCGCAGCGCACGCCGCGGGCCGGGCTTTCGATCAGCTGCACGACCGAGATGCCGCCGATGGGGCCGTCCAGCCCTTTCAGGCTGATCGCCCAGTTATAGTAATCCGGCTGCTCATAGCGGGCGACCCAGTCCGCGAGCAGCATGCTGGTGATGTCGACGGAACCGTGGGGCGGCCAGGTCAGGTGCTCCGTCACCAGGGGATCGCTCGCCCAGCGGTCGAACATGGGCTGCGCGTCCTCCGCGGTGAAGCGGCGCAGGATGAGCCGGGGCGTCTCAAGGGTGCGGGTGCCGGTGTTCGGTGTCATGGGTCCTCCTTGTGCCAGCGGATGGACGCCGGATCGGTGAAAGCCGCCTCCGGATAGTCGACCCGTGTGAGTTCGAGGCCGTGGGGCGGGGCGGTGACGCCCAGGTCCAGGCGGTCCAGCGACGCGAAGGCCCTGCGGAAGGCGTCGGGCTCCCGCTTCCCGTGCCCGATCTCGATCAGCGTGCCGACGATGATGCGGACCATATTATAGAGGAAGGCGTTGCCGTAAACGGTGAACCCGAAGCGGTCCCCGTCCCGGCTCAGCTGTGCCTCGGTGATCGTGCGCACGGTGGTCTTCGCCGTGCCGCCCGCGGCCTGAAAGGCGGCGAAGTCGTGAGTGCCGAGGAGGTCCGCGCAGGCGGCGCGCATCGGCTCCGGATCCAGGGGCACCGGGATGTGCAGATACAGGTCCCGCAGGAGAGCGCTCGCGTGCCGCGTATTGAGGATGCGGTAGGTGTAGCGCTTGCCGCAGGAGAGGAAGCGGGCGTGGAAACCGTCGGGAACGGCGCGGCCCTCCGTGACCCGGATGTCCGGCGGGAGCATCGTGTTCAGGGCGAAGGGTACCTTCTCCGGCGGGATGCGGCAGGACGTGTCGAAGTGGACGCGCTGGCCCCGGGCGTGGACGCCCGCGTCGGTTCGGGAGGCCCCGGTCACGCGGATCTCCTCCCCGCACAGGGCGGAGAGCCGCTCCTCGAGCACCTGCTGGACCGACAGGCCGTTCAGCTGCCGCTGCCAGCCCGCGTAGGCCGTCCCGTCATACTCGATGGTCAGCAGGACGCGGCTCACAGGGGCCACCCGTCCGGCATTGCCGCGCGCTCGAGGATGATGACCCCGATCAGCAGGGCGACCGCGATCACGGCGAAGAGATCATGGCGGGTCAGCTTCAGCACGCGCAGGCGGGTGCGGCCCTCGCCGCCGTGGTAGCAGCGGGCCTCCATCGCCATGGCGAGGTCCCCGGCCCGCCGGAACGCCGAGACGAACAGCGGCACGAGCAGGGGCACCATGGCTTTAGCCCGCTTGATCAGGTTGCCGGACTCAAAGTCCGCGCCGCGGGCCATCTGCGCCTTCATGATCTTGTCGGCCTCCTCCAGGAGGGTGGGGATGAAGCGCAGGGCGATGGACATCATCATGGCCAGCTCGTGGGCCGGGAAATGAATGATCTTCAGCGGCGAGAGCAGGAGCTCGATGCCGTCGGAGAGCTGGATCGGGGAGGTGGTCAGGGTCATCAGGCTCGTGCAGATCACGAGCAGGGCCAGACGGGCGGAGAAGAACACGGCCTGCCGCAGACCCGCGCGGGTGATCGTGATGATCCACCAGTGAACCAGGATCTCCTGCTCCCCGCCGCCGCTTTGGAAGAAGAGGTTGAGCAGGAAGGTGAGAATCAGGATGAAGCGCAGGGGCTTCAGACCCTTGATCATCAGGCGGAAGGGAACGTTCGCCAGGCAGGAGGCGAGGAAGATGAAGGTGAGGAGGATCGCGTAGCCCACCATGCTCCGGACCAGGAAGACGGCCACGATCAGGGCGATGGTCAGCAGAATCTTGACGCGGGGATCGAGGCGGTGCACCCAGCTGTCCACCGGATAATACTGGCCGAGGGTGATGTTCTTCAGCATGGGTTCGCCTCCTTCCACAGGCGCAGGAGGTGGTCATACAGCTCGTCCTGCGTGTAGAGATCGTCGGGCAGATCGAGACCGCGGGCGCGCAGGGCCTGCACCAGGCGGGAGGCCTCGGGGACGCCGAGCCCGGCCTCCTCCATCATCTCCCGCTGCCGGAAGATCTCCCGCGGCGTGCCGTCGGCGAGCAGGCTGCCGTGGGCGAGGACCACCACGCGGGTGGCCAGGCGCGCAACGTCGTCCATCGAGTGACTGACCATGACCACGGTGGTGCCGCTCTGGTGCAGCTCGCGCACGATGCCGAGGATGCGGTCGCGGCCGTGGGGGTCGAGGCCGGCGGTCGGCTCGTCGAGGATCAGGGTTTTGGGCTGCATGGCGAGCACGCCGGCGATGGCCACCCGGCGCATCTGGCCGCCGGAGAGCTCGAAGGGGCTGCGCCGGGCATACTTGTCGTAGTTCAGGTGGACCTGCGCCATGGCGGTGCGGACGCGCTCTTCGATCTCCGCGGCGCTCAGCCCGAGGTTCTTCGGCCCGAAGGCGATGTCCTTGGCCACCGTCTCCTCAAAGAGCTGGTATTCCGGGTACTGGAAGACCAGGCCGATGCGCATGCGCAGCTTCCGCCGGTCCACATGCTCGCCGTTGAGGTCCTCGCCGTCCACCAGCACCTGGCCGGAGGTCGGCTTGAGCAGGCCGTTGAGGTGCTGCACAAGGGTCGACTTGCCGCAGCCCGTGTGGCCCACCAGCGCGAGAAAATCGCCGTCCCGGATCTCGAAGGAGATGTCGTGCAGGGCGACGGACTCGAAGGCGGTGCCGCCGGAATAGACGTGTGTCAGGTTTTTCAGTTGGATGGACATAAGAGCCTGCACACCTCCTCGGTCATTTCGTCGACGCTCAGGATGCCCTCGCGCAGGGGCATGCCCGCGTCGCGCAGCCGCTTGGCCAGATCGGCCATGTGGGGAACGTCCAGATGGATCTCCCGCATCTTCTCCACCTCGGTGAAGACCTCGCGGGGGGTGCCGCTGAGAACCGTCTGCCCGTCGGAGACCACCACGACGCGGTCGGCGGTGGCGGCTTCCTCCATGAAGTGGGTGATCCACACGACGCTGATCCCCTCCTCGCGGTTGAGGCGGTGGACGGTGTCCAGCACCTCCCGGCGCCCGGAGGGATCGAGCATGGCCGTGGCCTCGTCGGCGATCAGGCACAGGGGCGTCATGGCGAGGATGCCCGCGATGGCCACCCGCTGCTTCTGGCCGCCGGAGAGCATGTGCGGGGCGGTGGCGGCGTAGGCGGTCATGTGGACGGCCTCCAGGGCGCGGTCGATGCGCTCGACCATCTCGTCGTGGGGAACGCCGAGGTTCTCCAGCCCGAAGGCCACATCCTCGCGCACGAGCGTGGCGACGATCTGGTTGTCGGGGTTCTGGAAGATCATGCCGGCGGCGCGGCGGATGTCCCAGAGACGGTCATCGTCCCGGGTGTCCATCCCGCAGACCAGCACGCGGCCCTCGGTGGGGACGTAGAGGGCGTTGAGCAGCTTGGCCAGGGTGGACTTGCCGGAGCCGTTGTGGCCCAGCACCGCCACGAACTCCCCGGGCTTCACGGCCAGGGAGACCTGACTGAGCGCCGGCGTCTCCGCCTCCTCATAGGTGTAGGAGACGGCCTCCGCCTGGATCCTGTTTTCTTCCGCCATGTCCGCAGCCCTCCTCAGAGAATTGAACGGCATTTATTGTAGCACACGCCGCGCGCGCACGCAAGGATTTGGCGGAAAATCCGTGCTTCCCGCCCATACCGGGGAAAAACTGTCAGGATTCCGTCCCCGTGAAGGGAAAGCGCGGCGGGCGGCGAATGAGAGCGGAGAAGGCATTCAGACAGAAGCCAAGGAGGAAATGCTTATGTATCAGGTCAGGGGAAGATGGGCGCTGATCACGGGCGCGGCCCGGGGCATCGGCTGCCTGACGGCGAGGTTCATGGCGAAACAGGGGTGCAATCTGATCCTGCACAGCCGGGACCTGTCCCACACGGCGGCCCTGCAGGCCGAGCTGATAAAGGAGGGCGTACAGGTGCGGGCGGTGGCCGCGGATCTCGGTGACCCCGGGGCGGTGGCCGCGATGCTGGCGGAGATCGACCGGATGGGCGTGGATGTGGACATCGTGCTGAACAACGCAGGCCTGCAGATCGCCTACCGCACCGACTGGTGCGCCACCCCGGTCAGCGATTACGAGGTCAGCTTCCGCGTGAACACGATCGCGCCGGCCATGATCTGCTACCACTTCCTGCCGAAGATGATGGCGAAGGGCACGGGCCGCATCCTCAACACGACGAGCGGCATTGCCCTGGACGTCTGCCAGGCGGGGTATTCCGCGAGCAAGGCGGCCCTGGACAAGATCACGATCGACATGGGCTCGAAGGTGGAGGGCACCGATGTGCTGATCAACCTGACCGATCCGGGCTGGTGCCGCACCGACCTGGGCGGCCCCCACGCGCCCAACGCCCCGGAGAGCGCGATCCCGGGCATCGCGGTCGGCGTGTTCGTCGACGACGGGAAATCCGGACGCAACCTCGGCGCGCAGCACTTTGCCGGCATGACCCTGGAGGAAGCCGTCCGCAAGGCGGAGGCGGAATTCGACAGCCCTTACTGACAAAAGGAGGAACACAGCATGACAGCCTTTGAACACCGCCGCGCCGCGGCCTCCCTGCGCATCCTGAACCCCGACGGCACCCCCGCGGCCAACCGCGAGGTGAAGATCGACCAGACCGCCCACCGCTTCCTTTTCGGCTGCGGAGCCTTCGACAGCGTGGCCATGCAGGGCGTGCCGGACGAGGAGAAGAAGGCTTACTTTGCCGCCCGCATGGAGAAGTGGCTGGGCCTGTTCAACTACGGCACCCTGCCCTTCTACTGGGGACGCTATGAGCCCGTGGAGGGCAGGACGGCCTATGAGCCCACCATGGCGGCGGCGAAGTGGCTGCGCGAACGCGGCGTGACCGTGAAGGGCCATCCCCTCTGCTGGCACACGGCCTGCGCGAACTGGCTCATGCAGTACGACAACGCGGAGATCCTCCGCCGCCAGATCGAGCGCATCCACCGCGATGTGGCCGCCTTCCGTGGGGTCATTGACATGTGGGACGTGATCAACGAGGTCGTGATCATGCCGGTCTTCGACAAGTACGACAACGCCATCACCCGGATCTGCAAGGAAATGGGGCGCGTGCCGCTGGTCAAGGCCGTGTTTGAGGCGGCGAAGGAGACCAACCCGACGGCCACCCTGCTGATCAATGACTTCAACACCAGCCCGGCCTACGAGCATCTGATCGAGGACCTGCTGGAGGCGGGCGTGCCGATCGACACCATCGGCATCCAGAGCCACCAGCATCAGGGCTACTGGGGCGCGGAGAAGGTCCACGACGTGCTGGCGCGCTTCTCCCGCTTCGGCCTGCCGATCCACTTCACCGAGAACACGCTGATTTCCGGCGAGCTGATGCCCCCGCACATCGACGACCTCAACGACTGGCAGGTCAGCGAGTGGCCCTCCACCCCTGAGGGTGAGGAGCGGCAGGCCCGCGAGATGAAGGAGATGTACACGATCCTCTTCAGCCATCCGCAGGTGGAGGCAATCACCACCTGGGACTTCGGCGACGGGGCCTGGCTGAAGGCGCCTTCCGGCTTCATCCGCCTGGACGGCAGCGAGAAGCCCTCCTACGATATGCTCCGGGATCTGATCCACGGCGACTGGGAGACCCACACGGCCTGCGCCACCGATGCGGAAGGCCGCCTGGACTTCACCGGCTTCAAGGGAAGCTACCGCCTGCAGTGCGCCGGCCTGTCCGCGGACCTGCGGCTGGACGGCGCGGTCCGCGCGGATGTCACCCTCGGCTGAGCCGGGACAACGAACCCCTCCGGGCACGCGTCCGGAGGGGTTTTCCCGCTCATGACGCAGGAATTCCGGCAAATCTGCGGAATCACACAAAAATCCCCCTGCGTCAGGGCTTGCATGTGACGCTGCGTCATGCGCTACGGTGGCTGCGCAGCGACACGCACGGGTTCCCGTGCGGAGACATGAGGAGGAGACCGGATATGAAAACGATGCGAAAGACACTGGCTGTGCTGCTGGCGCTGACGATGGCGCTGGCCCTGGGCGGGACCGCCGCGGCCGAACGGGAAGCGCGCAGGATGGAGACCGCCGCGGACGCGGACGAGTGGGCCGCGGTCTTCCTCGGGGAGCACCCGGAGGAACTGGAAGGCGTCTGGCTGATGACGCTGCAGATGCAGGCGGCAGTCGCGCAGTTGGGCGGCATGAAAGGCATGGCCGACTCGCTGGTGATGCTGGGGGAAGTCGTGAGGATCGAGGCTGCCCGCGCGGAAAAGGTGCAGGGCTACGACGCGTTCTTCATCCCCTGCGTCTTCACGGCGATGCCGCTGGACCTGATCCTGACCGTGCAGGACGGCGCGATCGCCGGCCTGGGCACGGGCGCGTACACGGGCGGCCGGGAGAAGGAAGAGACCGGGCCCGCGTCCTTCCGCAGCGTGGAACTGGCCCTGCCCGTCCCCGCCCTGAACGGTGAACTGCCGGGTACGCTGACCCTCCCGGAGGGGGACGGCCCCTTCCCGGCGGTGGTGCTGGTGCACGGCTCCGGCCCCAACGACCGGGACGAGACCGTCATGGGTCTCAAACCGTTCCGGGATCTGGCGGAGGGGCTTGCGGCGCAGGGCGTCGCGGTCTACCGCTTCGACAAGCGCACGTATGTGTACGGGGCCGCGATGGCCGCCGACCGGCAGGCCACGCTGATGGACGAGTCCGTCGAGGACGCTGCGGCCGCCGTGCAGCTGCTGGCATCGCAGGAGGGGATCGACCCGGAGCGCATCTTTGTGCTGGGGCATTCCCTGGGCGGCAACGCCGTTCCCGCCATCGCACGGGTCCTGCGGGACCGTCCGACCGACGCGCGCGGGTTCATCCTGATGGCCGCCTCGCCCAGGCCCCTGGAGGTACTGATGCGGGAGCAGGCCGCGTTCCTCCTGTCCCTGATGCCGGAGATCCCGGCGGAGGTGCAGGCGGAGACGGATGCGCTGCTGGCTGACCTGGACAAGTTGCAGGACCTCGACGCCCTGACCGACGGCGACACGGTCGCCGGGGCGTACGCGCCCTACTGGAAGTGGCTCGCGGCCTACGACATCCTTGCCGCGGCGGAGGAGATCACGCAGCCCTGCCTGCTCCTGCAGGGGGAGGAGGACTACCAGGTGACCATGACGGATTTCGGTCTCTGGCGCGACGCCCTGGGCGATCAGGAGAACTGGCGGTTCATCTCTTATCCGGGGCTGACCCACTGCTTCACGCCCGGACAGAAGACGGAAGGCTCCGCGGCCTATGCCCGCACGGAGAAGGTGGACGCGCAGGTGATCCTGGACATCGCGGCCTTCGTGCTCGGGAACGGTACGCGATGACCGTTGCGGAACCCCTTGACGGCAGGCCGCGTGTCTGCCGTCTTTTCACCCTTGACAAATACCCCTGCGGGGTATATAATCGGCGTGACCAGAATACCGGGAGGGGGTATGCACGGATGGGATGCGAGGTGTGCGGCGAGCGGAAAAGGCACCGCTCGGAGGAGGAGAAGAGATCCCTGAACAACCGCCTGTGCCGGATCGAGGGCCAGCTGCGGGGGATCCGGGCCATGCTGGACGAGGACCGCTACTGCCCGGACATCCTGACCCAGGCCGCCGCGGCGAGCGCCGCCCTGGATGCCTTCTCGCGGGAACTGCTGGCCGGACATATCCGGGTCTGCGTGGCGGAGGACCTGCGGGAGGGCCGCGAGGGCGCCGTGGAGGAGCTGATCGACACGCTGCGGCGGATGATGAAGTGACGGCGGGAGAGACGATATGAGACAGTTTGACGTGACGGGCATGAGCTGCGCCGCCTGCCAGGCCCGGGTCGAGAAGGCGGTGAGCGCTGTGCCGGGGGTGACCTCCTGCGCGGTGTCCCTGCTGACCAACGCCATGGGCGTGGAGGGCACGGCGGAGGATGCGGCGATCATCCGTGCGGTGGAGAACGCGGGCTACGGGGCATCCGTGAAGGGGGAGAAGCCGCCGGCCGCGCCCGGGACTGCGGAGGCGGACGATCCCCTGGCGGACCGGGAGACCCCGGTGCTGAGGAAGCGGCTGATCCTCTCCCTGGGCTTTCTGATCGTGCTGATGTACTTCACCATGGGACACATGATGCTGCATCTGCCCCTGCCGGCCTTCTATGCGGACAACCACGTCGCGATGGGGCTGACGCAGATGCTGCTGACGATCCCGGTGATGATCATCAACCGGAAGTTCTTCGTCAACGGGCTGAACGGCCTGCGACACCGGGCGCCGAACATGGACACCCTTGTGGCGCTGGGCTCCTCGGTCTCCTTCGCCTGGAGCGTGTACGCCCTCTTTGCGATGACGGACGCCCAGGTGAAGGGCGGCTCCGCGGCGGCCATGCCCTGGATGGATGAGTTCTACTTCGAGTCCGCGGCGATGATCCTCACCCTGATCACCGTGGGCAAGATGCTGGAAGCCCGCAGCAAGGGGAAGACCACCGGCGCCCTGAAGGCCCTGATGCGCCTCTCCCCGAAGACGGCGCTGGTCCTGCGGGACGGCGTCGAGACCGAGGTGCCGATCGCGGAGGTGCGGGTCGGCGACCGCTTTGCGGTGCGGCCCGGCGGCAGTATCCCGGTGGACGGCATCGTCGAGGAGGGCTCCTCCCCGGTGGACGAGTCCGCCCTGACCGGGGAGAGCATCCCGGTGGACAAAACGGTCGGCGACACGGTCTCGGCGGCGACGATCAACCGCTCCGGCTACCTCGTGTGCCGGGCGACCCGCGTGGGGGACGACACGACCCTGGCCCAGATCATCCGCATGGTCTCCGACGCCGCGGCGACGAAGGCCCCGATCGCGAAGCTCGCGGACCGGGTCAGCGCCGTGTTCGTCCCGGCGGTGATCGGCATCGCCCTGCTGACCCTCGCGGTCTGGCTGCTCCTCGGGAAGGACGCCGGCTTCGCGCTGGCGAGGGGCATCTCGGTGCTGGTGATCTCCTGTCCCTGTGCCCTGGGCCTCGCGACGCCGGTGGCGATCATGGTCGGCAGCGGCGTCGGTGCGCGGCACGGCATCCTCTTCAAGACGGCGGAATCCCTGGAGGAGACCGGCAAGGCGGACATCATCGCCCTGGACAAGACCGGCACGATCACGGTCGGGACGCCTTCAGTGACCGATCTGGTGCCCGCGGAGGGCGTCACGGAGGAGGAACTGCTGGCCTGCGCGGCCGCCCTCGAGCAGCACAGCGAGCATCCTCTGGCCCGGGCCGTGATGGACAGGAGCGAGGCTGCCGGACTGAAGTCGGCGGCGGTGGAGGACTTCCGCGCCCTGCCCGGCAGCGGCCTCACGGCGACGCTGGACGGCGAGACCCTCAGCGGCGGCTCCGTCGCCTGGACGGAAACCGTGTGCGCGATCCCGGAGGCCGTCCGCGCGGCGGCCGAAAGACTGGGCGACGAGGGAAAGACGCCCCTGTGCTTCGCGAAGGGCGGCAGGCTGCTGGGCCTGATCGCGGTGGCGGACACGATCCGCGCGGACAGCGCCGACGCGGTCGCGGCCTTCCGCCGGATGGGCCTGCGCACGGTGATGCTCACCGGGGACAACAGCCGGACCGCCCATGCCATCGGCCGTCAGGCCGGCGTCGACGAGGTCATCTCCGACGTGCGTCCGGACGGCAAGGAGGCTGTGATCCGGCGCCTGCAGCGGGAGGGAAAGGTCGCGATGGTCGGGGACGGCATCAACGACGCTCCGGCCCTGGCCCGGGCGGACGTGAGCATTGCGATCGGCGCGGGGACTGACGTGGCGATCGACGCGGCGGACGTGGTGCTGATGCACTCCCGCCTCTCCGACGCGGCCGCGGCGATGCGTCTCAGCCGGGCCACCCTGCGCAACGTGAAGGAGAACCTGTTCTGGGCCTTCATTTATAATGTGATCGGGATCCCGCTGGCGGCCGGCGTCTTCATCGGTCTGACCGGCTGGGAGATGAACCCGATGATCGGCGCGGCGGCGATGAGCCTGTCGAGCTTCTGCGTGGTGTCCAATGCCCTGCGGCTGAACTGGTTCGACCCGTCGGACGCGCGGCATGACAGAATAAGAAAACACAGGAAAAAGGAGAGAAAAACCATGACCAAGACCCTGACCATCGAAGGCATGATGTGCCCGCGCTGCGAAGCGCACGTGAAGAAGGCCCTGGAGGCCCTGGAGGGCGTCGCCGAGGCGCAGGTTAGCCACGTGGCCGGCACCGCCGTCGTAACCCTGACCGCCCCGGTGGACGACGCGGCCCTGAAAAAGGCCGTCGAGGACGCCGACTACACCGTCAAGGGCATCGCCTGAGCCCGCCGGGAAGGGAGACCGTTCGCATGGCGCGGACGGTTTTTCTTTGCCCAGATCGTCCAAAGACGAACGTTCGGTTTTAAAAACAGGATTAAGTTCGTGAAAAATACAATCGGAGTATGACGGAAAAGTGACGGAAATCAGACCGAAAAGCCTTGAAAATCAAGCGTTTATGGCGAAAATCGAAAGATATGGCCCGGGGGTTGACAAGGAGGGCCGTTTCGCATAGAATGAGGCGTAATGTTCGGAAAGGGGGTGGACGCAGGATGACCGCCACGAAACGCACCGCATCGTCCGCGCCGACCCGGGGGTGTGACAGGTCTGTCAACCCTTTTTCGTTCTCCGGACAGGAGAGGAGGCGCATGCGCCCATGAGAAAAGTCGGCGTGGTGATGGGCTCGGACAGCGATCTGCCCGCACTGAAGCCCTGCTTCGACCAGCTGAAGGCCCTGGAGATCCCCTTTGAGGCCCATGTGTACTCGGCCCACCGCACCCCGGACGCCGCCGCGGCCTTCGCTGCGCAGGCGAGGGAGAACGACTTCGGCGTGCTCATCGCCGCGGCCGGGAAGGCCGCCCACCTGGCCGGCGCTCTCGCCGCCCGGACCACCCTGCCCGTGATCGGCATTCCGGTCAAGTCCTCCACCCTGGACGGCCTGGACGCCCTGCTCTCCACGGTGCAGATGCCCTCGGGCATGCCGGTGGCCACGGTCGCCATCGACGGCAGCGCCAACGCCGCCCTGCTGGCCGCCCAGATCCTCGCGGTCTCGGATGCGGCCCTGGCCGAAAAACTCGATACCCTGCGCAGGGAGCAGACCGAAAAGGTCCTCCGCAAGGACGCGGCCCTGTGCATCGAATAAACCACGAAAGACGGAAGGAAGTACCACACTATGAAGAAACTCGAACAGCTCTATGAAGGCAAGGCCAAGAAGGTCTTCGCGACCGACGATCCCTCCATCGTGATGGTGGACTACAAGGACGACGCCACCGCCTTCAACGGCCTCAAGAAGGGCACCATCGAGGGCAAGGGCGTCATCAACAACCGGATGACGAACTTCCTGATGAAGATGCTGGAGAAGAACGGCGTTCCGACCCACTTCGTCGAGGAGATCTCCGACCGGGAGACCCTGGTCAAGCGCGTCACCATCGTGCCGCTGGAGGTCATCGTCCGCAACGTGGCGGCCGGCAGCCTGTCCAAGCGCCTCGGCCTCCCCGAGGGCACCCCGCTGCGCAGGACCGTCCTGGAGTACTGCTACAAGAACGACGAGCTCGGCGATCCGATGGTCAACGAGTACCACATCGCCGCCATGGGCTGGGCCGATGATGCCACCATGAAGCAGATCGCCGCCTACGCCCTGAAGGTCAACGACCTCCTCGTCCGCTACTTCCGCCCCCTGAACATCGACCTGATCGATTTCAAGCTTGAGTTCGGCCACACCGCCGACGGCACCCTCGTGCTCGCCGACGAGATCAGCCCCGACACCTGCCGTTTCTGGGACTCCAAGACCCATGAGAAGCTGGACAAGGACCGCTTCCGCCGCGACCTCGGCGGGGTGGAAGAAGCCTACCAGGAGATCAGCCACCGCCTGATGGGCGAGTGACCGTCCGTTCCACAACCCCGCCTGCCTGACCTGCGGCCGGACAAGCGGGGCCTTGTTTGTCACAGAATGTGAGGTGTTATCGCTATGCATCCTTCGGATAAGCTCCATGAGGAGTGCGGCGTCTTCGGCATCTACCGCCGGGAAGGCGTCGGCGTCGTGGACGAGACCTATCACGCCCTCTACGCCCTGCAGCACCGCGGTCAGGAGAGCTGCGGCATGGCCGTCAACGTGGACGGCGTCATCACCTGCCACAAGGATATCGGCCTGGTGACCGACGTGTTCACCAAGGACCGGATGGAGAAGATCACGGACGGCCGGATCGCCGTCGGCCACTGCCGCTACGGCACCACGGGCTCCCTGAACACCGCCAACGCCCAGCCCCTGCTGGTGAACCACCTCAAGGGTGCCATGGCCCTGTGCCACAACGGCAACCTCACCAACGCGGCCTTCCTCCGGGAGCGCTACGAGATGAGCGGCGCGATCTTCCACGCCACCTCCGACAGCGAAGTCATCGCCTATACCATCACCCAGCAGCGCCTGCGCTGCGCCTCCATCGAGGAGGCCGTGCGGGCTTCGATGGAGATCATCGAGGGCGCGTACTGCCTGGTGATCATGAGCGCGACCAAGCTCATCGCCGCCCGCGATCCGCACGGCTTCCGCCCCCTGTGCATGGGCCGGATCGGGGAGGACATCGTCTTCGCGAGCGAGACCTGCGCCCTGGACGCCATCGGCGCCACCTTCGTGCGGGACATCCAGCCCGGCGAGATGGTCGTCGTCAGCCCCAAGGGGCTCGAGGCCTACCCGCCCCTGGTCTCCGACCGCAAGGGACTGTGCGTCTTCGAGTACATCTACTTTGCCCGCCCGGACTCCGTGGTGGACGGCGTGTCCGTCCATGAGGCCAGGCTGACCGCGGGCCGCCTGCTGGCCAGGTCCCACCCGGTGGAGGCGGACGTCGTGATCGGCGCCCCGGACTCCGGCCTCGACGCCGCCCTCGGCTACAGCTATGAGAGCGGCATCCCCTACGGCATCGGCCTGATCAAGAACAAATACATCGGCCGCACTTTCATCCAGCCGGAGCAGAAGCAGCGGGCCGCGAGCGTCCGCATCAAGCTCAATGCCGTCACCGCCACCGTGAAGGACAGGCGCGTGGTGCTCGTGGACGACTCCATCGTCCGCGGCACGACCTCGGCCCGGGTGGTCCGGATGCTGCGCGAGGCGGGCGCCCGGGAGGTCCACGTGGTCTTCTCCGCGCCGCCCTTCCGCCATGCCTGTTATTTCGGCACCGACGTGGATGACGAGGGCACGCTGATCGCCAACCAGCACACCGAGGAGGAGATCTGCCGGATCATCGGCGCGGACTCCATCGGCTTCCTGCGCATGGAGGACCTCGACAAGCTCACCGGCGACGTGCATCTGCCCATGTGCAAGGGCTGCTTCAACGGTGAGTACCCGGTCCCGCCGCCCGTGCGGATGCAGAAGCACCGCTTCGAGATCCCCCTGAGCCGCCAGAAGGAGAATGAGAATGAAGAGTGAGAGCGCCAGCTACAAGGCCGCGGGCGTGGACATCACCGCCGGTTACCGCGCGGTGGAGATGATGAAGGCCCATGTGGCGCGGACAAACGTGCCCGGCGCCATCGACGCGATCGGCGGCTTCGGCGGCCTGTTCCGCCCGGAGATCGCGGGCATGAAGGAGCCGGTCCTGGTCTCCGGCACGGACGGCGTGGGCACCAAGCTCAAGCTGGCCTTCCTCCTCGACCGCCACGACACCGTCGGCATCGACTGCGTCGCGATGTGCGTCAACGACGTGATCTGCTGCGGGGCGGCCCCGCTGTTCTTCCTCGACTACATCGCCTGCGGGCGCAACGTGCCGGAGCGGATCGCGCAGATCGTCGCCGGCGTCGCGGAGGGCTGCGTGCAGTCCGGCTGTGCCCTGATCGGCGGCGAGACCGCGGAGCACCCCGGCATGATGCCGGAGGACGAGTACGACCTCGCGGGCTTCACGGTGGGCCTGGTGGACCGTGAGCGGATCATCGACAGCGCGTCCATGCGTCCCGGCGACGTGATGATCGCCCTGCCCTCCAGCGGCGTGCACTCCAACGGCTTCTCCCTCGTGCGCAAGGTGTTCGGCATCGGCGAAGGCGGGGAGAACCGCCGCTATGACGATCTGGAGCAGCCTCTGTGGGAGACCCTGCTCACCCCCACCCGCATCTATGTCAAGCCGGTCCTGGCCCTGCTGAAGGACGTTCGCGCCAGGGGCATCAGCCACATCACCGGCGGCGGCTTCTACGAGAACATCCCGCGCGCCCTCGGCGAAGGCTGTGCCGTGCGGATCGAAAAGAAGAACATCCGCACGCCTGCGATCTTCGACATCATCGCCCGAGAGGGCGGCATCCCGGAGCGCGACATGTTCAACACCTACAACATGGGCGTGGGCATGACCATGACCGTGGCGGCGGAGGACGCGAACCGCGCCCTGGCCGTCCTCGGGGAGAACGGGATCCCGGATGCCTATATCCTGGGCGGGATCGTCCCCGGCGAGAAGGAAGTGATCCTGTGCTGAGGACAGCGGTGCTGGTCTCCGGCGGCGGGACCAATCTCCAGGCCATCCTCGACGCGAAGCGCGGCGGCCGGATCCCCCACGCGGAGATCGCCCTGGTCATCGCCTCCAATCCCTCGGCTTACGCCCTGCAGCGGGCGGAGCAGGCCGGCGTCCCCGGCACCGTGGTGCAGAAGGCGAAGGACGAGGCCGTCGAGGCCTACGGCGAGCGCCTGCTGGCCGTCCTGCGGGAAAACCGCATCGACCTGTGCGTCCTCGCGGGCTTCCTGACCATCCTGCCCGAGAACGTGATCCGGGCCTATGACCACCGGATCCTGAACATCCACCCGAGCCTGATCCCGTCCTTCTGCGGCAAGGGCTTCTACGGCCTGCGCGTCCACGAGGCTGCCCTGGCCCGGGGCGTGAAGCTGACCGGTGCGACCGTCCACTTTGTCAACGAGATCCCCGACGGCGGCGACATCATCGCGCAGAAGGCGGTGGCCGTGCAGCCGGGGGATACGCCCGGGATCCTGCAGCGCCGGGTGATGGAGGAGGCCGAGTGGCTGCTCCTGCCCGCCGCCCTGGAGGATGTGGCGAGAACGATCGAGAACGGAGGAAACTGACTATGAAGACGGAGAATCTCAACGACCTGCTCCGCGGCAATACCTATCCGGGCCGCGGCATTGTCCTCGGACGCACCGCGGACGGCAAGCGCGCCGCCATCGCCTACTTCATCATGGGCCGCAGCGTGAACAGCCGCAACCGCGTCTTCGTCTCCCAGCCCGACGGCGGGATCATCACGAAGGCCTTCGACGAGAGCAAGATGGTGGATCCGTCCCTGATCATCTACGCGCCCGTGCGCGTGCCGCGGACAGGGCTGTGGATCGTGACCAACGGCGACCAGACCGACACCGTGCGCGACTTCCTCGCGGAGGGGAAGACCTTTGAGGAGGCCCTGCGCACCCGCACCTTCGAGCCCGATCCGCCGAACTGGACGCCCCGCATCAGCGGCCTGGTCGAGATCGCGGACGGCACGCTCAGCTACAGGCTGTCCATCCTGAAGAGCGACAACGGCAACGGGGAGAGCGCCCAGCGCTTCTTCTGGGAGTATCCGCAGCCCGCGGCGGGGGAGGGACACTTCCTCCACACCTACCGCTGCGACGGGAACCCGATCCCCTCCTTCGAGGGCGAGCCGGAGCCGGTCGTCATCGGAGACGACTTTGATACCTTCACCCGCGAGACCTGGGAGAGCCTGAACCCCGACAACAAGGTCTCCCTGTTCACGGCCTTCCTGAACATCGAAACCGGCGAGGCCGAGCGCACCGCCATCGTCAACAAGCACGAGTGAGTGAGGAGGAACGCACCATGGCCAACGAGATCGAACTGAAGTACGGCTGCAACCCCAACCAGAAGCCCGCGCGGATCTTTGTGGAAAACGGCGAACTGCCCGTGACCGTCCTCAACGGCAAGCCCGGCTACATCAACTTCCTCGACGCCCTGAACGGCTGGCAGCTGGTCCGCGAGCTGAAGCAGGCCACGGGGCTGCCCGCGGCGGCCTCCTTCAAGCATGTGAGCCCGGCCGGCGCGGCGGTGGGCCTGCCCCTGAGCGACACCCTGAAGCAGATCTACTTCATCCCCGAAAACGCGGGTGAACTGAGCCCCCTGGCCTGCGCCTATGCCCGGGCCCGCGGTGCGGACCGCATGTCCTCCTTCGGCGACTGGATCTCCCTGAGCGACGTGTGCGACAAGGCGACCGCCCTGCTGATCAAGCCCGAGGTCTCCGACGGCATCATCGCCCCCGGCTATACCGACGAGGCGCTGGAGATCCTCAAGTCCAAGCGCAAGGGCGGCTACAACATCGTGCGGATCGACCCGGACTACGTGCCCGCGGCGCTGGAGCGCAAGCAGGTCTTCGGCGTGACCTTTGAGCAGGGCCGCAACGACAGCCCCATCGACGCGGGCTGCCTGCAGGAGATCGTCACGAAGAACAGGGATCTGCCCGAGGCCGCGAAGCGCGACCTGCTGATCGCCCTGATCACCCTCAAGTACACCCAGTCCAACTCGGTCTGCTACGTCAAGGACGGCCAGGCCATCGGCGTGGGTGCCGGCCAGCAGAGCCGCATCCACTGCACGCGCCTCGCAGGCCAGAAGGCCGACAACTGGCTCATGCGCCAGCATCCCCAGGTCCTGGCCCTGCCCTTCCTGCCCACCATCGGCCGCCCCGACCGCGACAACACGATCGACGTGTACATCTCCGACGAATCCGACGAGGTGCTGGCCGAGGGCCGCTGGCAGCGCTACTTCACCGAGCAGCCCGACCCGCTGACGAAGGAACAGAAGCGCGCCTGGCTCGACCGCCAGAGCGGGGTCGCCCTCGGCAGCGACGCCTTCTTCCCCTTCGGCGACAACATCGAGCGGGCGCATCGCTCCGGCGTGACCTACGTCGCCCAGCCCGGCGGCTCGATCCGTGACCAGAACGTGATCGACACCTGCGACGAGTACGGCATGGTGATGTGCTTCACCCACCAGCGCCTGTTCCATCATTGAGCATCCTGCGCCGCGGGCGGCGGACAGGGATCGGAGGTTTGACATGAACATCCTCATCATCGGCGGCGGCGGGCGCGAGCACGCCATCGCGTCGAAGATCGCGGAAAACCCGCGGGTGGAAAAGATCTGGGCGGCTCCCGGCAACGGCGGGATGGCGTCCTTCTGCGAGCTGGTGCCCCTCAAGGCGACGGACGTCGAAGGCGTCGTGCGCTTCTGCGGGGAGCACCGGGTGGATTATGCCGTCGTCGCCCAGGACGATCCGCTGTGCCTCGGCATGGTGGACGCGCTGGCGGAGATCGGCGTCCCGGCCTTCGGCCCGCGGAAGAACGCCGCGGAGATCGAGGGCAGCAAGGTCTTCGCCAAGGATCTCATGCGGCGCTACGGCATCCCCACGGCGCGCTATCGCACCTTCAATGACTACGAAGCCGCCTGCGCCTGGGTGCGGACGGACGCGCCCTGCCCCATGGTGGTCAAGGCCGACGGCCTGGCCCTCGGCAAGGGTGTGCTGATCTGCGAAACCCGGGAGGAAGCCCTCGAAGCCCTGCGCCTGATGATGGTGGACGCGAAGTTCGGCGCGTCGGGCAGCAGCGTGGTGATCGAGGAGTTCCTGACCGGTCCGGAGGTCAGCGTGCTGTCCTTCACCGACGGCGAGACGATCGTGCCCATGGTCTCCTCCATGGACCACAAGCGCGCCCTCGACGGGGATGAGGGCCTCAACACCGGCGGCATGGGCACCGTGGCTCCGAACCCGGCCTGGACGCCGGAGGTGGCCGAGCGCGCGATGCGGGAGATCTTCCTGCCCACCGTCGCCGCCATGAACGCCGAGGGGCGCACCTTCCGCGGCTGCCTCTATTTCGGCCTGATGGTGACGGCGGACGGCCCGAAGGTCATCGAGTACAACTGCCGCTTCGGCGACCCGGAGACCCAGGTGGTCCTGCCCCTGATGAAGAGCGATCTCCTCACCGTGATGCAGGCGACCACGAACGGCACGCTGGCGCAGACGCCGGTCGAATTCGACGGCGGAGCGGCCTGCTGCGTGGTGCTCGCCTCGGGCGGCTACCCGGTGAAGTATCGGAGCGGCTACCCGATCAGCGGCATCGCGGAGGCGGAGAAGACCGCGCAGGTCTTCCACGCGGGCACGCGGCGCGAGGCGGACGGCACGGTGGTGACCGCCGGCGGCCGCGTCCTCGGCGTGACGGCGACGGCTCCGACCCTTCGGGAAGCCATCGACCGGGCCTATGAGGCGGCCGGGAAGATCCGGTTCACGGATGTGCATATGCGGCACGACATCGGGCAGCGGGCCCTGAACGTGCTGCGCGAGGGAGCGGAGGGGAAAGAATGAGCGTCAGACGCATCTATGTCGAAAAGCGGCCGGAGTATGCCGTGGAGGCAAAGCAGCTGCTCTACGAGATCCGGCACATCCTGCTGATCAAATCCGTCACCGGCCTTCGGCTCCTCAACCGCTACGACACCGAGGGCATCGGGGACGAGCTGTACCGCCGCTGCCTGCCGGTGGTCTACTCCGAGCCCCAGCTCGACCTGACCTGCGAGACCCTGCCGGCGCACGACGGCTGCGTGTTCGCCGTGGAATACCTGCCCGGCCAGTTCGACCAGCGCGCGGCCTCCTGCGAAGAGTGCATCCAGCTGGTGGGCCAGTGCGAGCGCCCGATCGTGCGCACGGCCCGGGTCTACTTCCTCGAGGGGAACCCCACGGAGGAGGAGATCGCGCGGATCAAAAAGCACGTGATCAACCCGGTGGAGGCCCGGGAGGCGTCCCTCGCGGAGAAGGAAACCCTGCGCGAGACGTATGAAACCCCGGACACCGTGGAAACCCTGACCGGCTTCCGCGCCCTGACGGCGGAGCAGATCGGCGACTTCGTGAGCCGCTACGGCCTGGCCATGGATGCCGACGACCTGGAATTCTGCCGCGCCTACTTTGATAAGGAAGGCCGCGATCCCACCATCACCGAGATCCGCATGATCGATACCTACTGGTCCGATCACTGCCGCCACACCACCTTCCTGACCACCATCGACGGCGCGGAGATCCGCAAGCCGCAGGTGGAGGCCGCCTTCCGGCGCTATCTCGCCGCGCGGGAGGAGGTCTACGGGGAGAAGGCCGCGGCCCGGCCCATGAACCTGATGGACATCGCCACCATCGGCGCGAAGACCCTGCGCAAGCGCGGCCTGACGCCCAACATCGACATCAGCGACGAGATCAACGCCTGCTCCATCCGCATCGACGTGGATGTGGACGGGGTGAAGGAACCCTGGCTGCTGATGTTCAAGAACGAGACCCACAACCATCCCACGGAGATCGAGCCCTTCGGCGGCGCGGCCACCTGCATCGGCGGCGCGATCCGCGACCCGCTCTCCGGACGCACCTATGTCTACCAGGCCATGCGCGTCACCGGCGCGGCGGATCCGCTGGTCCCGGTGGCGGAGACGATCCCCGGCAAGCTGCCCCAGCGCAAGCTGGTGACGACGGCGGCCGCGGGCTATTCCTCCTACGGCAACCAGATCGGCCTGGCGACCGGACTGGTGGACGAGATCTACCATCCCGGCTACGCGGCCAAGCGCCTCGAGATCGGCGCGGTGGTCGGCGCGGCCCCGCTGAAGAACGTGCGCCGCGAAGCCCCCGCCCCGGGCGACCGGATCGTGCTGCTCGGCGGCCGCACCGGACGCGACGGCATCGGCGGAGCGACCGGCTCCTCCAAGTCCCACAAGCGGTCCTCCATCGAGACCTGCGGGGCCGAGGTGCAGAAGGGCAACGCGCCCACCGAGCGCAAGCTCCAGCGCCTCTTCCGCGACGGCGAGGTCACCCGGCTGATCAAGCGCTGCAACGATTTCGGCGCGGGCGGCGTCTCCGTGGCGATCGGCGAGCTGGCGGACGGCCTGATGATCCGCCTGGACGATGTGCCCCGCAAGTATGAGGGCCTGGACGGCACCGAACTGGCCATCTCCGAGAGCCAAGAGCGCATGGCCGTGGTGCTGGCGCCGGAGGACGTGCCCGCCTTCCTGGAGGCCGCCCGGCGCGAGAACCTCGAGGCCACCGTGGTCGCCGAGGTGACGGAGGAGCCCCGCCTGCGCATGCAGTGGAAGGGCCATACCATCGTCGACATCTCCCGCGAGTTCCTCAACAGCAACGGCGCGGAGAAGCACACCCGCGTCCTCGTGCCCGACGACGGCGTGCAGCCCGTGCGCTTCGGCGGCGCGACCGTGACCGAGAAGCTGGCCGCCATGACGGCGGACCTCAATATCTGCTCCCGCCAGGGTCTGGCGGAGCGCTTTGACTCCACCATCGGCGCGGCGACCGTGCTGATGCCCTTCGGCGGCGTGAAGATGCTGACCCCGATCCAGACGATGGTGGCCAAGCTGCCCGTCCTGCACGGACAGACGAACACCGTCTCCGGCATGGCCTACGCCTTCCACCCGGAGATTGAGTCCCAGAGCCCCTACGAAGGCAGCTACCTCGCCGTCGCCGAAAGCCTGGCCCGGCTGACCGCGGCCGGCTTTGACCGGCGGGATGCCTATCTGACCTTCCAGGAGTATTTCGAGCGCATGTCGGCCGATCCGTCCCGCTGGGGCAAGCCCTTTGCGGCCCTGCTTGGCGCGCTCGACGCCCAGCTGAACTTCGGCGTCGCGGCCATCGGCGGCAAGGACTCGATGTCCGGCAGCTTCGAGCAGATGGACGTGCCGCCCACCCTGTGCTCCTTCGCGGTGGCTCCGGGCGACGCGAAGAATGTGATCTCCCCCGAATTCAAGGGGGCCGGTCACCAGATCCGCCTCGTGGCGGCCGATCCCTTCGACGCTCCGCGGATGATGGAAGCCTGGGACACGGTGCGCGACGGCATCCGCGCCGGGAAGATCGTCTCGGCCTGGGCGCTGAGCCTGGGCGGCGTGGCCGAGGGCCTGTTCAAGATGGGCGTCGGCAGCGGCATCGGCACCCGCATCGACGAGGACTGGGACGGCGATCTGTTTGCCCAGCAGTTCGGCGCGATCCTCGCGGAGTGCACGGACGATTTCGAGGGCGGCGTGAAGGTGGGCGATACGCTTGCCGAGTGGGTCATCGAGTACGAGGGCGACCGCGTGCAGCTGGCGCCTCTGCAGGAGGCCTGGGAGGGCAGGCTCGACAAGGTTTTCCCCTGGCGCGGACGCACCGGCGAGCCCACCGAGACCTTCACCTTCAGTGCTCCGGCCCGCGTGAAGTCCCCCGCGGCCTTCGCGCGTCCGAAAGCCCTGATCCCGGTCTTCCCGGGCACCAACTGCGAGTATGACACGGCCCGTGCCATCGAGCGCGCGGGCGGAGAGCCCGAGATCCTCGTGATCAACAGTCTGACCCCGGCCGCGATCTCCGAGAGCATCGAGGCGGCCGCGGCGGCGATCCGCCGGAGCCAGATGATCGTGCTCCCCGGCGGCTTCTCCGGCGGCGACGAGCCCGACGGCTCCGCCAAGTTCATCACGGCCTTCTTCCGCAACCCCGCCGTCCGCGATGCGGTGACGGAGCTGCTCGACGGGCGGAAGGGCCTGATGCTCGGCATCTGCAACGGCTTCCAGGCCCTGATCAAGCTGGGCCTCGTACCCTTCGGAAAGATCATCGAGACCGACGCCGACTGCCCGACGCTGACCTTCAACGAGATCGGCCGCCACCAGTCCATGGCCGTGCGGACGCGCGTCGCCTCCAACCTGAGTCCCTGGCTCAGCCGCTGCAAGGCCGGCGATATCCACACGATCGTTATCAGCCACGGCGAGGGCCGCTTCGTGGGCCCGGAAAAGCTGATCCGCGAGCTGGCCGCAAAGGGGCAGATCGCCACGCAGTACGTGGATCTCTCCGGCCAGGCCACGATGGACCGCCGCCTGAACCCCAACGCGAGCCTCTTCGCGGTGGAGGGCATCACCAGCCCCGACGGCCGCGTCCTGGGCAAGATGGGCCACACCGAGCGCAGCGGCCCGGACCTGTACAAGAACATCCCCGGCAACCTATACCAGCCCCTGTTTGAGGGCGGCATGGACTACTTCAGGTAAAACCGGCCCACCCCGCGGCACTCCCTATGAGAACCGGCTGCCGATGCGGAATCTGAAAGCAGTACTTTACGATTTGACTCGACGGATCCCGGCAGCATGATGCATGGCGGGATCCGCCGACCCGCGGCGATCAGCGTCAAAGTCCCTTTCGGGCAGGAGGTCAGCATGTCCCACGACCGTTACATCAGCCCCTTTTCCACGCGCTACGCGTCGGAGGAGATGCAGTATATCTTTTCCGAGGACAACAAGTTCCGCACCTGGCGGCGGCTGTGGATCGCCCTCGCGAAGGCCGAGCAGCGCCAGGGTCTGGCCATCACCGACGAGCAGATCGCCGAGATGGAGGCCCACGCGGACGACATCAACTATGAGGACGCCCAGCGCCGGGAGCGCGAGGTGCGCCACGACGTGATGAGCCACGTCTATGCCTACGGTCTCCAGTGCCCGAAGGCGGCCGGCATCATCCACCTGGGCGCGACATCCTGCTACGTGGGGGACAACGCCGACGTGCTGATCATGCGCGAGGGCCTGCAGATCGTGCGGCGCAAGATCCTCAATGTGATGGCCCTGCTGGCGGATTTCGCGGAGAAGTACAGGGCGATGCCCTGCCTCGCCTACACCCACCTCCAGCCCGCCCAGCTGACCACGGTCGGCAAGCGCGCGACCCTCTGGCTCAACGAGCTGATGATGGACCTCGAGGAAATCGACCACCGGATCGCCACCCTGGCCCTGCTGGGCTCGAAGGGCACCACCGGCACGCAGGCCAGCTTCGTGGCCCTCTTCGGTGGCGACAGCGCGAAGATCCGCGCCGTGGAGCGGGAGATCGCGGCCTCCCTCGGCTTTGACCGCGTGGTGCCGGTCTCCGGCCAGACCTATTCCCGCAAGATGGATTACCAGGTGGCCTCGGCCCTCTCCGGCGTGGCGCAGACAGCCTCCAAGTTTGCCTACGACATGCGCCTGCTCGCCAGCTTCAAGGAGATGGAGGAGCCCTTCGAGCAGCACCAGATCGGCTCCTCGGCCATGCCCTACAAGCGCAATCCGATGCGCTGCGAGCGGATCGACGCCCTGGCCCGCTACGTGATGACCGATGCCCTCAACCCCGCGCTGACCACGGCGACACAGCTCTTCGAGCGGACGCTCGACGACAGCGCCAACAAGCGCATCGCGATGGCGGAGGCCTTCCTCGGTGTGGACGCCATCCTGAATATCATGATGAACGTGTGCGACGGCCTGGTGGTCTACGGACAGGTGATCCGCCGCCGGGTGATGGCCGAGCTGCCCTTCATGGCGACGGAGAACATCATGATGGACGCCGTGAAGCGCGGCGGCAACCGGCAGGAGCTGCATGAACGGCTCCGCGTCCACTCCCAGGCTGCGGCGAAACGGGTCAAGGAGGAGGGCGCGGCCAACGACCTGATCGACCGCGTCTGCGGGGACCCGGCCTTCCAGCTCCGGCGCGAGGAGATCGAGGCCGTCCTGGAGCCCGAGCGCTACACAGGCCGCAGCGCGGAACAGGTGGAGGAGTATTTAACGCAATTTGTCCGGCCGATCCTGGAGCAAAACAAAAAGCTCCTCGGCGAGAAGCAGGAGCTGAAGGTCTGACACCGACGAGGCGGCGATCCGTTCCGGGACGCCGCTTTTCCTGTGCGTACAGCTTGAAATGCGCGCTGATCTCTGTTATGATAGTATCTGCGATGCAAACGGAAAGGAGGCGCTGCGGATGCTGGGAAGGATGCTGATTCTTTGCATATGCGCGTGCTGCCTCCTGACGGGCTCTTTCTGCCCTGCGGCGGCCGATATCCTGATCCGCTGGCACGACGCGGACGCGGATGAGCCCGGCGTACGCGACACGGAGACCGTCCAGCGGACGGACAGCGGCCTGCAGGAGGACAGCTTCGCCTGGCAGATGGCGAACATGCCCTTCGTCTCCCAGCGGGAGAGCCGCTTCGCCGTCCCGGAATACCAGTACATCAACCATCAGCCCTTCAGCAAGAACGGCTGCGGGCCTGCCTCGCTCTTCAACGGCATGCAGGCGGTTTTCGGCGCGATCCCGGAGGCGGGGATGCTTGAGCTGATGGTGCTGCTGTCGGACTTTCACCGCCCGGCGGCTTACGGCATCAATTACAACCGGGTCATGACGATGATCGAGCCGGACCCGGAGAACTGCCCCGTGATCACGGAGGCGCTGGCCTCGGCGGACCGGGTCGTGAAGCCGGGCGCACTGAACGAAAACACGCTTCTGGAACTGATCGCGGAGGAGCCCGCCGGCGTCACCGTCGCGTACAGCCGTTTTTCGCTTATGAAGGACGCGCAGACCTTCGTGCGCCTCGCGCAGATCCTGTGCGAGGCGGGGTACGAGGACGCCGTCCTCAGCCTCGCGACGGTGTCGGCGGGGACGGAGGCGGTCATGTCGCCCTTCGGGATGGGGGAGAACGGACACTACATCACCCTCGTCGCGCAGGCCGGCGAATTCTGCGGGGAGGGCGTCGTTTATGCGGTGGACTCCTTCCCGCGGGCGCTGCGGGACGAGACGCTGAACGAGCGCTACACCCTTCGCTACTATTTCGCGGGGAGCAACGGCCTGTCCGCCTTCCGCACGGGCTATCACGTCGTCCGGCTCCGCGATACCGTCCTCATGTGCACCCTCGACGAGTCGGCCCGTACCGCGCTCTGGGAGAGCGGGGACGTCCGCGAGCGGGCGAAGCTCCTCGACGCGCTGATGACCTATGGGACGGCTACTCTCTTTATCAGGTTCGGCCGGGCTGCTGACTCCGGCGAATGACGATCAGGTGGATCTGCGGGCTGCAGAGGATACGGATGGGCAGGACGGAGGTCCCGATGCCGCGGGAGATCAGCATCGGCGTGCTGCGGCTCTCCTCGATCCACCCCTCCCGGTGCCTGGCCTGCTCCACGTCGCTGCCGATGCCCAGCAGGTTCATGCTCCCGGGCAGCTGACCGCCGTGGGTGTGGCCGAAGAGTCCGAGGTCAAACCAGTTGCTCTTGCCGTCCGAGGACAGGGCGCTGCGGCTCAGGTCGTCGATCATCGCGGGGTTGTGGCAGGCGAGGATCACGAAATCGGAGGAGCTGACCTGGCCGGAGATCGTGTTCAGGGCCGGGTGACCGTTGGTATAGTCGTCCAGACCCGCGATATAGACGTTCTGCAGGCCCATGAAGCGCTCCACCGCGTTGTCCAGCAGGGTGACGTTTTTGGCCTTCATGGCCTTGCGCAGGGTCTCGAGCAGCTCGTCGTTCGCGTCCTCCTCGGCCCGGTCGTGCTCGCCGACGACGGCGTAGATGCCGTAGGTCGCGGAGAATTTCGGCAGGTTTTCGAAGAAGCGGATCGCGCCCTCCGGATCGTTGGCGTAGTCGCCGCCGAAGACGACCAGGTCGGGTTTGAGCCGCTTGATCTGGGCCACGAGATCATTGGTGCGGCTCTGCGTGAACCACGGGAAGCCGCCCTGGTGGATGTCGCTGAGGTAGACGACGCGGAGCTGGCGGATCTCCTCGGGCAGATCGTTGCTGATCAGCTCATGCTGATCCACCTCGAGCGTGTAGGGCTCGACCCAGGGCCACAGCACCAGCACGACGGCGGCGATGATCCCCAGCCAGCGCAGGAGCGTCACCCATCTGCGTCTGCGGACATGCTTGCCTTTGTACATAGGACCTCCATGATTTCTGAAAGGAATGAAACAGGCGAAATGGCAGAATACCGCGATCTCGCGCCCACCACGATGCTGGCGCCGATCCCCGCCGTGCTCGTCTCCTGCCGCGCGGAGGGCGGGCGTCCCAATGCCCTGGCTGTCGCCTGGGCCGGGACGGTCTGCTCCCATCCGCCGATGCTCTCCGTCAGCCTGAAGCCGGAGCGCTTATCCCACGGACTGATCCGCGAGAGCGGTGAATTCGTCGTGAACCTCGTGGACGCGGCGCACGCGCGTGCCCTCGACTACTGCGGCGTGCGCAGCGGGCGGGACGGGGACAAGCTCGCGGCCTGCGGTCTGCGGGCGGAGCCGATGCCGGGCCTGCGCCTTGCCCCGGCGCTGGCGGACCTGCCCGTACAGCTCGGCTGCACCGTCCGGCAGGTGATCCCGCTGGGGAGCCACGACCTCTTCCTCGCGGAGATCACCGGTGTGCGCGTCCGGGAGGACCTCTTCGACGAGGACGGATCCCTGCACCTGGAGCGGGCGGGCCTCATCGGCTACAGCCACGGGGTCTATCAGCGGGCCGGGGGGCCGATCGGCTTCTTCGGCTGGTCGGTGGCCAGGCCGGATGTGCTGGAAAAGCGCATGTCACGCCTGCGTCAGGGCTGACCAGTCGTCCTCGGTCATGGCCCAGAGCGCCACGTCGCACCACTCGCCCTTGTTGAACACCCGGCTGCGGATCGTGCCCTCGCAGCGCATGCCGCACTTCTGCATGACGCGGCCGCTGGCGGGATTGCGGATGTCGTGCACGGCCTCCGCCCGGTGCAGGCGCATCCGGTCAAAGCACAATGCCAGCATGGCGCCGAGCGCCTCGGTGGCGTAGCCCATGTTCCATTTCGTCCGGGCCAGGCTGTAGCCGAGCTCGGCCGTTTTGATTTCCGGGCGGTAGTCGGTGAAGCCGATCGTGCCGATCACCCGGCCGGTCTTCCGCTCCTCGATCACATAGGTCGCGGGCTGGCAGGTGTGGTACTGGCGGATGAGGGCGCGGATCATCGCGCGGGAGTCGGAGATCGTGCGGTGCGCCTCCCAGAGGACGTAGCGGTCGATCTCCGGGTCGCCCGCATAGCGGAAGATGTCCGCGGCGTCCCCGGTCCTGGCGCAGCGCAGGAGCAGACGGGGCGTCTCAAGCGGCGGCAGATGGGCAAAGAACTCCTCCGCCGTCACGGGTTCGCGGCTCCCGAACAGGGCGCCGAATCGGTGTGCGTCGCTCATGGTGACCTGCCTCTCATCGTCCGGATCCCGCCCCGAGGCGGTCCCGACGGAAAAAACTGCATCAAATCGGCCTTCCCGCGGAAGAAATCGCGGGCCTGCCTCGTTAGGATGGATGAGAGGCCGTGAACGCGGCGGCCATCATGATGCCCAGGCAGGTCTTCCCGTCGCGGAAGGTGCCGTTCATGACGGCGTCGACAGCCTCGCTCAGCGGCATGCGCGTGACGGCGACAAACTCGTCGTCATCCGGATGGGACGCGCCCGCGTGCAGGCCGGTGGCCAGGTAGAGATGGATGCGCTCGTTGCAGAAGCCCGGCGTGGTCTCCATGCAGGTGAGCTTCTGCCAGCGGTCGGCCTCGAAGCCGGTCTCCTCGGAGAGCTCGCGCTTCGCACAGTCGAGCGGATCCTCCTCGGCGCTGTCGAGCTTGCCGGCGGGGATCTCGAGCGTGAGGCGGCCGACGGCGATGCGCATCTGCCGCACCATCAGGATCCGACCCTCCTCGTCGAGGGCGACGACGGCGGAAGCGCCCGGATGGCAGGCGACCTCGCGCAGGGCGTGATGACCGTTGGGGAGGGCGACGTCCCAGTGCTCCAGGCGGATGATGGCGCCGCGGAAGACGACTTCCTTGCTGACCAGAGTCTCGGTCAGATTGGGTTCACTCATGGGAAAGACTTCCTTTCTGAATAGCGAATCAATGGTATATTCCACACACCCGGGAAAAATCCTGCTGTCATTCCGGCGGCGATCAGATTGACATCCCGACGCCGCGGGGGTACAATTTCAGCATCGATACAACCTTATTGTCAAGGGAGGTACGAACATGACGACTGCGAGAAAACTGCTGGCGACGGCGACGGCCCTGATCCTGCTGGTGTGCTTTGCGCTCCTGCCGGCGGCCGCGGACGAGTTCCTGCAGATCCAGGCGCACTGGGGCGAGGGCAATGAGCCGGTCCCCGCGCAGCGGCTGGAGGGTGAGGATTACTGGATCCAGCTGCCGTACGAGGCCTTCGGGACGCCGGTGACGCTGGAATTCACGGACGCGTACGGGCGCTACGCCTCCTGGTACAGCGAGCAGTGCGACGCGGTCTCGGCCGGTCTGCTGACCGTGCGCGAGCCGATGAACACGGGCACCGGGCTCCTGGACGAGGCGGCCGTCCTTCTCAACGGCTGCGACGAGCTGGGGAACGTGCTGACCGCGGTCCGCGTCTTCCTCTCGAGCGAGGCCGCGCCGGAGCAGGCTGCCCCGGGCGAGGTGTCGGTGGAGATCGTCTACCAGACGGAGGACGGCTTTCAGCTGGGCCGCGAGACCGTCGCCGTGGCGCCCGGAGGCTCCGAGACGGTCTATCCCAACAATTATGACGGCTATATGATCCTGAGCGGCCCGGCCACGGTGTCCGTGGACGGCAGCGGGACCCCGAGCCAGGCACAGGTGGTCTTCCTGTACCGGGCCGTTCCCGCCGCCCCGTCCGAAGTCACGGTGTCCGTGGTCTTCCAGGCGGAAAACGGCATCCAGCTGGGCACCGACCAGGTGACGATTGCCGCGGGCGACAGCCGGACGATCTCCGCGAAGGAGTTCGGCGGCTATGTGCTTGCGGACTATTCGCCCGCCGAAGTGACGGTCTCCGTGGACGGCAGCGGCAATGCGAGCCAGAGCCAGGTGACCTTCACCTACCGCGCGCTGCCCGCGAGCGCGACGGTGAACGTGATTTATCAGGCGGAGAACGGCGCGCAGCTGGGCACCGACCAGGTGACGATCCCCACGGGCGGCAGTCAGGCGATCTCCGCGAAGGAGTTCGGCGGCTATGTGCTGGCGGACTATTCACCCGCCGAAGTGACGGTCACCGTGGACGGCAGCGGCAATGCGAGCCAGAGCCAGGTGACCTTCACCTACCGCGCGCTGCCCGCGAGCGCGACGGTCAATGTGATCTATCAGGCGGAGAACGGCGCACAGCTGGGCACCGATCAGGTGACGATCCCGACGGGCGGCAGCCAGGCGATCTCCGCGAAGGAATTCGCCGGCTATGTCCTGGCGGACCTTTATTCCTCCCCGGTCACCGTGACGGTGGACGGCGGCGGCTATCCGAGCCGGAGCGAGGTCACCTTCGTGTACCGCGCCTTGCCCGACAGCGCCGCGGTGGACGTGATCTACGCGGCGGAGGACGGGACCCAGCTCGGCCGCGACAGTGTGACGATCAAAACCGGCACCTCCGGCACGGTGAACGCGAAGCCCTTTGACGGGTACGCCCTGGCCGAGGGCATGCAGCAGAGCGTCACGGTGACCGTGGATGCCTACGGCGTGCCGAACACGTCCCAGGTCACCTTCATCTATCACGCCCTGCCCGCGACCGTCCTGATCCAGTATGTGACCCAGACCGGCGAACAGCTCTACGCGGAGACCGCGACGCTGGAGCGCGGCGGCAGCAGGACCTTCGAGGCGAAGCAGTTCGAGGGCTATGTCCTCGCGGACGCGAGCGGCGCGGTCACCGTGAAGGTGGACGGGAACGGCAGGGCCGACCCGCCCGCGGTGACCTTCACCTACCGTCCTCTGCCCGACAGCGCGACCGTGCGGGTCAGCTACCGGAACACGGACGGCCTGGAGCTTGACAACGCCGTCTGGACCGTGGCGCGCGGCGTGACCGAGACGATCGAGGCCCGGACCTTCGACGGCTACGTGCTTATGGAGGGCACCCCGGCTTCCGCGACCGTCACCGTGAACGCCCTGGGCGAAGCGGACAAGACGGAAGTCATCTTTACCTACCGCGCCCTGCCCGGACAGGCCGATGTGGCCGTGATCAGCAGGACGGAGGGCGGCGAACAGATCGAGCGCGAAACGCGCTCCGTTCCCCGCGGCCAGAGCCTGACCATCGAGGCGAAGGCCATCGCGGGCTATGTGCTCGCCGAGGGCAGCCCCGCGTCCGTGACCGTGAATGTGAACGCCCTGGGCGAAGCGGACAAGACGGAAGTCATCTTCACTTACCGCGCCCTTCCGGACAGCGCGTCCGTGACCGTGCTCTACACCGATGAAGCCGGCACGGTGATCGAGCGCGAGGCCCGCTCCGTCGGCCGCGGCGAGGCGATGAGCATCGAGGCCAAGGCCATCGACGGCTACATCCTCGCCGAGGGCAGCGTCCGCGCGGTGCTCGTGACCGTAAACGACCTGGGCGTGGCCGACAAGACCGAAGTCACCTTTATCTACCGTGCCCTGCCCGGCAGCGCGAATGTGACCGTGCTGTACAAGGCGGAGGACGGACAGACGATCGGGCAGGACACCGTCAGCGTCGCCCGCGGACAGAGCGCGGTCATCGAGGCGAAGGCCATCGCGGGCTATGTGCTCGCCGAGGGCACGCCCGCGTCCGTGACCGTGAACGTCAGCGAGACGGGCGAGGCCGACCGGACCGAGGTCATCTTCACCTACCGCGCCCTGCCGGACAGCGTGCCCGTGACCGTGCTGTACAAGGCGGAGGACGGACAGACGATCGGTCAGGATACCGTCAGCGTCGCCCGCGGTCAGAGCCAGACCATCGAGGCGAAAGCCATCGCGGGCTATGTGCTTGCCGAGGGCAGTCCCGCGTCCGCGACCGTGACCGTGAGCGAGACGGGCGAGGCCGACCGGACCGAGGTCACCTTCACCTACCGCGCCCTGCCGGACAGCGTGCCCGTGACCGTGCTGTACAAAGCCGAGAACGGACAGACGATCGAGACGGAGACGCGGCCCGTGCCGCGCGGTCAGAGCATCACCATCGAGGCCAAGGCCATCAGCGGCTACGCGCACATCGACGGCGAGCCCGCCGCGGTGACCGTGACCGCGAATGAGATGGGCGTGGCCGACCGGACCGAGGTCACTTTCACCTACCGCGCCCTGCCCGAGTCCGCCACCGTCACCGTGACCGGCCGGACCGAGGACGGCACACAGATCACGCAGGAGACCCGGGCCGTTGCCCGCGGCACCTCCGCCGTCATCGAGGCCAAGGCTATCGACGGCTACACGCTCGCCGAGGGCAGCCCCGCGTCCGTGACCGTGACCGTGAACGAGCTGGGCGTGGCTGATCAGACCGAGATCACCTTCACTTACCGCGCCCTGCCCGACACCGCCTCCGTCACTGTGGTCTACCAGACCGAGGAACAGCTGCAGCTGGGCACGGAGGTCCGGAGCATCGCCCGCGGGGCTTCCGCACAGATCCAGGCCAAAGCCTTCGACGGCTATGTGCTCGCGGAATCCTGCCCGGCGTCCGTCGATGTGCATGTGGATGCCCTCGGCGCGGCGGACCGGCCCGTGGTCACCTTCACCTACATCCGCGTGACCGGCGCGGGCGTCACCGTCCGCTTCCAGAACATCCGCGGGCAGGATATCGTCCCGCCGTACACCCTGACCCTGGAGGGCGGCAGCGAGCAGACAGTCACTCCCGATCCTGAGCGGATCCCCAACGACTACGACGCGAAATCCGTGACCCCGGCCGGCGTGACGGTGAAGGTCTCCGTCCGCGGTGAGGCCACGCCGAATACGGTCGTCTTCACCTTCGCCCGCCTGAAGGATCCGACGGAGACGAAGATCCCGCTGGGCCTCGATGTCCAGCGCTGGGCGAAGACCACTGCCAAGGGCGTGAACATCCGCCGCTCCATGGACAAAAACAGCGGCCGGGTCACCGAGATCAAGAACACCGGCAGCTACGTCTGGGTCATCCGCGAGGATGTGAACGACAAGAACGAGCGCTGGGCCCATGTCCTGTACAACGGCAAGGAGGGCTACATCCGCAGCGACTTCCTCGACATCCTCTCCCAGGCCGAGACGGACGACCATCAGGATACCCTGACCACGCCGGTCCCGACCTACACACCCCAGCCTGCGACGCCGACGCCGGTTCCGGTTACCCCGGGCCCGACGCCCGAACCCGAGATCTACCGCGGCTACGCCCTGGTGATCCGGGCCGTGCAGCTGCAGGATTCCGTCCTCTACTCCTCCAACGCGATGATGGAGCTGGCCCCGAACACCCTTGTGACCGTCAACGGTCAGTTCCGCGACGACTACGGCGTCCTCTGGAGCAACGTGTCGACGCTGGACGAGCATCAGGGCTTTGTGGAGGATACCGTCCTCTACCGCATCGACGCGGACCGCGCGCAGCCCTACATCGACGCCTATGCCCGGGCGCACAGCACGCCCGTTCCGACGCCCGCGCCGACCCCGGCGCCGGTGACCGGCTTCTTCAAGGCGCGCGAAGACGGCGTCCTGCTGCATCAGCAGGCCTCCTCGATCAGCGTCAACCTCCGCGTGCTCAACAAGAACGACGTCGTCTACGTCACCGGCCAGGAGTATGACACCGGCGACGGCTACCCGTGGCACATGACCGTGCTGGAGCAGGGCAGCGACGTGATCTTCGGCTATGTCCGCTCCGACATGCTGGTCATGCTCACCCAGAGCGAGATCGATCAGTACCTGAGCGGCGGCCCGGTCATGACCCCCGCGCCCATCGTCAGCACGCCCGCGCCGGCCGAACAGGCCCTCTCCAGCTACGGCGTGGTGAGGAGCAACGGCCCGGCCAGGCTCCGCAATCAGCCCACGATCAACGGCAGCACGGTGAACAGCACGGTGCAGGACGGCACGCTCTGCTACATCATGCAGTCCCAGGAAGGCACCGACGGCTACACCTGGTACAGCGTCCATGTCCAGGACAACAGCGGCAAGAGCGGCTGGATCCGCGGCGACCTGCTGACGACCATGACGATCGACGAGTACATCCGCTACCTCGAGACCAAGACCGACACGTCCCGGCCCTCCGCAACCGCCGCGCCGACGCCGGTCCCGATGGAGCAGCAGATCGTCGAGGACTGGAAGGCCAGCGGCGTGCCCTACGCCACCTTCAGCCCGATCGCGACCACACCGCCGATCGTGTACCCCGAAACCCAGCCCGCCCCGGAGACCGACCCGGAGAACATCGATCCGCTGCCCGGTCAGGACGGGACCCTGGTCACTCCCGAGACGCCGACCCCCACGCCTTCCGGATGGGAGGAGCCCGTGCGTGAGCCCGAGCAGAAGAAAGAGTCGGGCGGCCCCTCGCCGGTGCTGATCATCGTCATCGTGCTGCTGGTCCTGGGCGGCGGCGCGGGTGCGGCGGCCTACTTCCACAACAAGAACAAGCGCGCGGCGGCCCGCCGGGCGGCCTGGCACAGAGCGCAGGCGAACCGGAACGGTCAGAATGCACAGCAGCGCCCGGAGAACGCTTATCAGCAGCCGACAGGCGGTGCCGCAAACACCCAGCGCACGCCCGCGGCAGGGACAGCTTCCCGCCCGGCCGGTCAGCCGGTGAGAAACGGCACAGCGCCCAATCCGACCAGGCCGACGGGCACCCCCACGGCGCCAACGACCGGCGTATACCGCCAGCAGCAACCGCAGACGGCGCAGAATCCTTACCAGCGCCCCTCCGCCTCCGGCGGCACGGCGGGTACCTACGGCAGCTATCCGTCCACGGGCAGCGTGCAGAGGCAGGCGCCTGCGGCAGCGCAGGGCCAGACGGCCGCTCCGGCGGCTCCGGGCCAGGCTCCGTATCGCACGGCCCCGGACCAGACGATAAGACAGACGCCTGTGACAACCCAGCCCGCGGCTCCCGCTGCGGCGCCGCAGTCCGCCGCACCGGCAGCGCCGGCGACACCCGCGCAGCCTACCGCTCAGACGGCTCCGAAGCCCCAGGCCAATGACGCCGGGACTCCCGCTCAGCCCTCTGCGGACGGCACGGTGCGCAACCGCCGCTACCAGCCCCCGACGGACAAGCCCGAGGCGTAAAGCCTGATCAGGCAAAGCCATCCCAAACAGAAACGGCACACCGCCCTCACAGACGGTGTGCCGTTTTGATCACTCCCACGCGGAGAAACAAATCTGCTTTGAATGCGTATATCAGTTCCACCGAATCGCGATAAAGATGGATGATATGATGGCAAAATGCCACTTTTCAGGCTCTTCACGGCAAGCCGGGAAAAAACAATATGGGAGGGTTTCGCGCTCTGCGGAGCGCGCCAGGGGCTTTCCGATCGCCCCTGGACCCTTCGGGGCCGTCTCTTTCTTGTTAGTTGTCGGGTAAGGCTGAGAGCATAGCCTGGCATTCCACCAAAAACCTGACAATTCCCCAAGAATGATTTAACGGGACGGCCCCGAAGGAGTCCAGAGGGCGATCGGAAAGCCCTCTGGTGCGCCCGCAGGCGCATTCCCTTACCAATGGAATTTCCCTAACCAAACGTGAAGAACCAAAACAATATGGGAGGGGTTCGCGCTCTGCGGAGCGCGCCAGGGGCTTTCCGATCGCCCCTGGACCCTTCGGGAGCGTGTCTTCTTTGTTTGGTTTTGGGTAAAGTATCATTGAGAAAAGATACTTTCAGTCCCATGTCCTGGCATTAACGGGA
>JAFRPG010000008.1 GCA_017429265.1 Clostridia bacterium
TCGGAGCGCCCGGAAAACTGTCCGGGGGACAGTTTTCAGCGGAGAATGGGCGGCAGCCCCGGACCGATCGGAAAGCCCTCTGGTGCGCCCGCAGGCGCATTCCCTCACCAACGGAATTTCCCTAACTAAACGTGAAGAACCAAAAAATGCGTCCGGACGCAAAAATTTCACGCAATTCCGTTGACTGACCGCTTTTGCTGTGCTATTCTGTCCGTGAACGTCAAAAAAATGCGTCCGGACGCAAAAATTTCACGGAGAGATGCCTGTGCAGTATGAGAGAAAGCAGTATCTGGATCAGCTGATCCGGAAAAAAGACAACGGCCGCGTCAAAGTGATCACCGGCCTGCGGCGGAGTGGGAAATCCTACCTGCTCTTCAACCTGTACCGTTCGTACCTGCTGGACAGCGGTGTGTCGGAGGACCGGATCATCTGCCTGGCGCTGGATGAGATCGGAAGCGCCCGGTACCGCAATCCCTTTGAGCTGGACAGCTATATCCGCAGCCGGATCACCGACCCGTCGCGGCGCTACTATGTGCTGATCGACGAGATCCAGTTTGTGTCCGACGTCCCGAATCCGTATGTGGACGACCCGCAGGCCCGTCTGACCTTTATCGACGTCCTGCTCGGCCTGATGCGGATCCCCAATGCGGATATCTGCGTGACCGGAAGCAACTCGCACATGCTCTCCTCGGATATCCTGACCCAGTTCCGGGACCGCGGCGACGAGATCCGCGTAAACCCGCTCTCCTACGCCGAGGTCTATGAGCGGTTCGAAGGGGACAGGCGCGGAGCCTGGCGGGAATACATGACCTACGGCGGCATGCCGCGGGTGTGGACCATGCAGTCCCATGAGGAGAGGAGCCGGTATCTCCGGGACCTCTTCGGCCAGACCTATCTCAAAGATATCCTGGAGCGCCACCGGGTCCGGAACGACGCGGCTGTCCTCGAGACGCTCCTGAACGTCCTCTCCTCCGGCATCGGATCCCTGACGAACCCGAGCAGGCTGTCCAACACCTTCGACAGCGAGCTGCACCTCAGGGTATCGCCCGGCACCATCGACACCTACCTCGGCTATTTCATCGACGCCTATCTGATCCGGAAGGCGGAGCGCTATGACGTAAAAGGAAGGAAGTATATCCGGACGCCCTCCAAGTATTACTTTACCGACACGGGGCTGCGCAACGCCAAGATCGGATTCAGGCAGCTGGAAGAGACGCATCTGATGGAAAACATCCTGTATTGCGATCTCGTCCGCAGAGGGTACGATGTGGATGTCGGGATCGTGGAGTACAGCACGAAGAACGAGGAGGCCGCCAGCGTCCGCAAACAGCTCGAGGTGGATTTTGTCGTCAACCGCAGCGGCTCCTGCTGCTATATCCAGTCCGCGCTGTCCGTCGACGATCCCGCCAAGCGCGCGCAGGAGACCGCATCCCTGCTCCGCATCCCGGATTCGTTCCGCAAGATCGTGGTGGTCAAAGACTGGATGCAGCCCTGGCAGGACGAACACGGCATCGAGTACATCGGCGTCGAACAGTTCCTCCTCGACGAGACCTGCCTCGCCCGCTGAAACCCCCGCAAAAAAGACAGCGCCGCAGCGACGCTGTCTTTTTTGCGCGGTCCGGTCAGACCTCGCCTTCCTTCGCGGGGCGGAGGACCGGGTCGTACTCGCTCCAGACCTGCCAGAGGATGTTGGTGCCGAACTCCCAGAAGCCCGCCGGGGCGGGGAGACGGGTGACGCTCGTGAAGCCGCTGTCCTGCGCGATGCCGACGATGCGGTTCATGTCGTAGTTGTTCGTGATCAGCACGATCGGGGTGTCCGCCTCGACGCCCGTCATGGACAGGAGGTTCTCGAAGCGGGCCTCGTCGGTCAGGGACTGCTTCGTCATCCGGATCGCGGTCTCCTCCACGCCCCGGTCGATCAGGGCGGTCTTCATCGCGCCGGACTCGGTGTTGCTGTCCTTGCTGACCGAGCTGCTCTTGTTCATGGAGGAGAGCAGGGTGTTGGTCTTCTTTTTGGCGGTGGAGGCCGCGTTCTCGTCATAGTCCGCGCCGGAGTCGCCGGCGAGGATCAGCGTGGTCCCCGGATGGCTCTTCCACCAGTCCACGGCGGTATCCACGCGCGCCGTCAGGTCGACGGGCAGCGACTTGTCCGCGTTGATGGCGCCGCTGATCACCACCGCGTACGGAGCGTCCGGCGCGGCGTCGCGCGCGGTGCTTCGGAGGAGGACGTCGCCGGTCAGCAGCAGCGCCTCCGCGGTGATCAGGATGCCGAGCCCCCACACCGCGTAGCCCAGGATCTTCACCGCGAGGTGCCTGGATTTGGTGAACACGTTGAACGTGATGCCGACCGCCACGATCATCAGGCCGGCGCACACGATCAGGTCATTCTGCAGGCCGCGCCAGAGCAGCGGCTTCATGGCCGCATCCGCCGCTTCGATGCGCTGGCGCATGGTCACCGTCACAATCAGCGTGAAGGCAGCCACCAGTGCGATCAGGATGCCGCCGATGGTCAGCCGGACCTTGCCGCGCTTCCTGGCGGAAGTGTCGCCGATCTCCTTGGGTTGCCGCAGTTTCTTCATAAGTCATGCCTCCGTTGCCAGCTGAATGTGGGCTAAATCTGCTCTGATTCTCTCATTCGCTGCACCCTTGGATTTTCCTGCTGCCTGAAGCAAAGAAATTTCGGGCTTTGTCTGGCATCTTTGGCGGACACGTGTCCGTTTTTTCGGCAGCCGGATTCGCACAAACCCGCACGGTGCTTGCGTTTTGCATGTGTTTTCGGGTGCAAAATTCGCCAGATTCTCCCTCAAAATGCACAAAAAGTGCAGTGCTTTGTGCAGGATTTGCATATTATTAAGCAGAATTTGCATGGCGCACGCAGGGGACGATTGGTAGAATGATAGGCAGCAAGGAATGCATGATCGGGACACGGGTCCCGTGTTCCCGGATGATTGGAGGCGTGTCTGGATGATCATCATACGGGGCCTGACGGAGGCCGTCGGCTGGCTGAGCGCGCCGCTTTCCGTCGCATGGCAGACCGCCGAGCCCTTCCTGATCGTCGCCTATCTCGCGGCGCTCCTGGTGCTGAGCCTGTGGATCTGGCGCCAGCGGCAGAACGGCGCGCGCATCCTGGCCTCAGCGGTGCTGGTGCTGCTGATGGGAGAGGCCTTCCGCCTGATCCCCCGGCTGATCGTCGCGGTGACGCCCCGGGTGGAGCAGCCGGACGCGGCCGGACTGGGCGGCATCGTGAGCGTGCTGGCCACGGCCGGGTTCTTCCTGATGCTGGAGATGTACCGCCAGCAGCGCTACGGCAAGGCCGTGACGGAGAAGGGCGCCCGCGCCGAGAGCGCCGTCTACATCCTCTTCGGCGCCGTCGCGGCGGTCTGCTTCGTGCGCTACAACGAGTGGATCAGCGGCAATTCCCCCCTGTTCTGGATGGCGCTGCGCAGCATCCTGCTCGCGTCCATGGGCGTGCTGACCGCCGTGCTGTGGGCCGGTGCGGTCCGGGAGGACGACTCCCTCCGCCATCTGCCGCTCGCCCTGGCGCTGATGATGGCCTGCTACCTCCCGGCGGCGGCCCTCGGCAACCTGGTGCCCGAGATCTCGATCCTGATGATCCCCCGGACCCTGGCCCTGATCTGGGCGCTGTGGATCGTCCGCGGGACCGCGGTCCTGCGCGGCACGGGCTACACCTTCAGAACCTACATCAAGCGGTACTGGACGCTGTACCTGCTGCTCCTCCTCCCCATCGCCTTCTTCGTGATCTTCCGTTACTACCCCATGTCCTACATCTCCCTGGCGTTCAAGAAGAACGACATCCTGCGGCATCCGTGGCAGGTGGAGCTGTCCAACAACGGCGGCATGGAGTGGTTCATCAACGCGTTCAAGCCCGGCTCCGGCTTCCTGCCGGCCCTGGGCAACACCATCATGCTGAATCTGCTGGACCTGGTGATCGGCATGCCGATGCCCATCATCATGGCCCTGCTGCTCAACGAGCTGGCCTTCCCCAGGTACAAGCGCATCACCCAGACGGTCATGTACCTGCCCCACTTCCTCAGCTGGGTCATCATCTCCGGCATCTCGCTGCGGCTGTTCGCCACGACGGACGGCCTCATCAACAAGCTGCTGGGGACGGAGATCAAGTTCATGGAGGAGGACAGCAGCTGGCGCGCCATGTACATCATCCTCGGCATCTGGAAGGAGTGCGGCTGGAACACCATCATCTACCTGGCGGCGCTGACCGGCATCAACGCGGAGCTCTACGAGGCCGCCGAGGTCGACGGAGCCGGGCGCCTGAAGAAGATCTGGCACGTGACCCTGCCCGGCATCCGCTCCACCATCATCGTGCTGCTGATCATGAACCTGGGCCGTATCCTCGGCTCCGAGTTCGACCGGCCGTACACGCTGCGAAACCCGCAGGTCGGTGAAGCCTACCGCACCATCTCCGTCTTCGTCTACGAGCGCGGCATCAAGGGCGTGCCGCCCGAATACGCCCTGAGCACGGCCGTCGGCCTGTTCCAGAGCGTCGTGTGCGTCGTCTTCCTGATCGGGGCCAACACCCTGGCCAAGAAGTTCGGCGAACGCGGGATCTGGTGAGGAGGTGAGCGCTGTGAGTGTGGCCGAGAATATGAAAACACACGGCGGCAGGAAACTGCACGACGGCATGATCAAATCCAAAAAGACCCGGACCGAGGACCTCATCATCGCGGGCATCTGCTTCCTGCTGATGCTGGTGTGCCTCATCCCGATGCTCCATGTGCTGGCCAGCAGCCTGTCCTCCACGGGCGCCCTGGTGCGCAACGACGTGTTCATCTGGCCGGACGGCCTGAACTTCGACGCCTACCAGAAGGTGCTGGCCGAGCCCAAGAACGTGCGGGCCCTCGGCTGGACGGCCGGTCTGACCGCGGTCTGCACCCTCCTGTCCATCACCCTGACCATCTGCGCCGCTTACCCGCTGATCTACCCGAACCTGAAGGGAGGCAAGCTGATCAGCCTGTTCTTCCTCCTCACGATGTACTTCAGCGCCGGCACGATCCCCAACTACCTGCTGCTGTCGAGCATGGGCATGATCGACACGCCGTACGTGCTGATCTTTCCGAACTGTATCAGCGTGTTCAACGTCATCATCATGCGATCGTTCTTCTACGGGGTTCCCGACAGCCTGCGGGAGGCGGCCGAGATCGACGGGGCCGGCCCCATCCGCGTGCTGTTCAAGGTGTACCTGCCCCTGAGCCTCCCCGTCATCGCGACGCTGAGCCTGTTCTACGCCGTCGGCCGCTGGAACGGCTTCTCCGACGCCCTGATGTACCTCACGCCCAAGGGCGAGGCCTACTATCCGATCCAGCTGCGCCTGTACTACGTCCTGCAGAACGCGACGAACACCGCACAGCAGGCGGCGCAGGAGAGCGGCCCGTCCCAGCCCGGCCTGGCCAAGACCGTGCAGATGGCCACCGTCATGTTCGCAACGGTGCCGATCCTGCTGGTCTACCCCTGGCTGCAGCGCTACTTCGTCACAGGCGTCACGATCGGCGCCGTCAAAGGTTGATTCTTCAGGGCGCAAGCACCCTGAAAATAAAAAAGGAGGAAAGACCCATGAAACGTATCCTGACCCTGGTGCTGTCCCTGGCCCTGCTGGCGACCATGTTCGCCACCGTCGCCTTCGCGGACGTGGAGGACCCCGGCTTCGTGGACGGCAAGTTCACCGAAACCCGCCACATCACGGTTGAAATCTACAACCGCAACAACGACGGCGGCACGGATCCGACCGACAACGTGTGGACCAAGTACATCAAGGAGCAGATGCTCGAGCGGTACAACGTGGACGTGACCTTCGTGTCCGTCGGCCGCTGGACCGAGCAGGACGACCTGAGCAACCTGCTGGCCGCCGGCAGCGCTCCCGACATCAGCTACACCTACGGTGCCAACACCATCATCGCCTACGCCAACATGATCGATGCCAACGGCAACCCCGGCGTCATCGACCTGGCTCCCTATCTGGAGACCTACAAGGATCAGCTGGGCGACCTGATCGCGCTGCTGGGCGAAGACAACCTCTATTATGACCAGGATCCCGTGACGGGCGCCGTCTGGATGATCGAGGGCCGCCGCACCGACGTCTCCCGTATCACCACCTTCATCCGCAAGGACTGGCTGGACGCCCTGAACCTGGCTGAGCCCACCACCCTCCAGGAATTCCATGACTGCCTGGTTGCCTTCCGCGACAACGCCGAGCTCCTGCTGGGCGACGACGCGAGCCGCATGATCCCCTACACCACCTCCACCGACGTCGGCTGGCGCAATGACCTGCTGAGCGTGAGCTTCGTGCCCGAAGACGTGGACGACGAGACCCTCTTCGTCTACGGCTATGACGACCGTCACCTGCTCTATCCGGAATACAAGGAAGGCATCCGCGTCCTGAACCAGTGGTACAACGAGGGCCTGATCTGGAAGGACTTCGGCCTGTACAATGACAGCACGCAGGAAGACGACAACATGAAGGCCGGCTTCGTGGGCGCCTTCATGCACAACTGGGACTATCCTTTCCGCAACGGTGAGGACTCCATCAACGCCAACCTGGCCCGCAACGTGGGCGAGAACGCCATGTTCGTGCCGGTCGACTGCTTCCCGAACGATGCCGGCATCACCCGCAAGTACATGGGCGCCGCCGTCGGCAGCGACCGCAAGATCTTCTTCCCCTCCACCAACAAGGAGCCCCTGGCCTCCCTGCTGTATGTGAACTTCATCTCCAGCGCCGAGACCATCTACTACCTCCAGACCGGTCTGGAAGGCACCAACTATGAGGTCATGGAAGACGGCGCCATCAAGATCCTGCCCGCCACCGGCGAGTGGATCAAGAACTCCGGCAACAACATCGACTACACCATGACCTGCAACGGCCTGTACCTGGGCGACGCCACCGCGGCCAGCCTGGCGCTGAGCTATCCGGGCATCCCCGCCGACGTCGTGATCAAGGCCAACCTCTACGGCCAGAACAACGGCCGCTATGTCAAGCACTACAACGTGGGCACCATCGAGTCCGAGACCAAGGTCGGCTCCAGCCTGACCACGCTGCGCGACGAGCTCTTCACCAAGGCCATCACCGGCACCCCCGAGGAGTTCGACGCCACCTATGACAGCTACATCGAGCAGTACCTGGAACGCGGCGGCCTCGAGATCATCCTTGAGCGCATCGAGAAGCTCGCCGAGTTCTACGGCATCCAGTACGAGGAGTAATCCCCGAAACCCGGAACAAAGACCGCGGAGGGCACCGGCTCCGGCCGGTGCCCTCCTCTTCAGAAGATTCCGAAAGGCCGCGGAAGGGAGGTGAACCCGTGGAACGCACGACCGTCAGCAAGCCCATCCTGACCACCATGCCGGCCGGGCACAAGTACGAGGCCCGGTACGCCTACGACGAGTGGATGGACAACACGGAATACCACTGCCACGACTTCTACGAGTTCTACATCCATGTCCACGGCGGGCAGTATTTCGGCCTGGACAACAACATGTACGTCCTTAAGCCGAACCAGATCTTCATCATCCCGCCCTTCTGCATGCACGGCCTGTCCGCCACCTCCGACATCCGGAACTACAGCCGCGGCTACCTGAACCTCGCGCCGGACATGCTCCGCGTGCTGGGCTGCGGGCAGTTCGACCTCGACTCCTTCTTCCGCTCCTACACCTCACAGGGCCAGTACACCTTCCAGCTCCTGCCGCAGGACGCCGAGGCCTGCGTCGGCCTGATCCGCCGGCTCGACACGCCGCGGCTGAACGATCCGCTCGAGGACTTCCGCAAGTGCGGCCTGCTCATCGACATCCTCCACCGGCTCTGCCAGGCCCTGCGTCAGGCCCATCCGGTCACCAGCAACGTCCTCCCCAACAGCGTCATCCAGGAGGTCCTGACCTACATCAACGGCAACTATACCCAGCCGCTGATGACGGAGCAGCTGGCCAAGCAGTTCGGCATCAGCGTGAGCTATCTCAGCCACGAGTTCCAGAAGTTCACCAACCGCAGCGTGTACGACTATATCCTCTACCGCCGCGTGATGCTCGCGCGCCAGATGATGCAGACGGACCTGTCCCTCAACGCCATCGCGTACCAGTGCGGGTTCAACGACTACTCGAACTTCCTGCGGATGTTCCGCAAGCTGATGGGCACCTCCCCCAGCCAGTTCCGCAAGCAGATCAGGCAGCTGCACCGGTAAGCGGATGCCCCCGGAGAAAGACGCACGCGACGTGGGTCTTTTTTCATTGCCTGATCATTGCCCTAACGCCTCGTTTGTGATATCATGACGGCAAGAGAACAAAAGGTTCTTCACGTTTCGTAAAGGAAACTTTGTTGATGAGGGAATGCGCCTGCGGGCGCACCAGAGGGCTTTCCGATCGCCCTCTGGACTCCTTCGGGGCCGTCCCGTATAAGAAAGCTCTTAAGGCTTGTCAGGTTTTTAAGGGATTGTCAGGTTCTGTTCTCAGCCTTGCCCGTCAACCAACAAGGAAGATGCGATCCCGAAGGGTCCAGGGGCGATCGGAAAGCCCCTGGCGCGCTCCGCAGAGCGCGAACCCCTCCCATATGGTTTTCCCGAACTTTTCGTGAAGAGCCATACACAAACCGAAAAAGGAGATACGGACGATGAAACGACTGATGACGCTGGTCCTCGCCTTCTCGATCCTTTTGACCCTGCTCCCGGTCACGCATGCGTCGGCCGCGGGCGGGGAGACGGCCCGCAGGCGCTACACCGTGCTGCTGCTGGACGTGTGCGGATCGCACCGGTTCACCAAGGGGGAGCTCACCATCTACACCGCCAGCTCCGCCGTGTCCGTGACACGGGCCGCCGCGGAGCGCTTCCTCACCGACATGGCCGCGGCGAGCGGCGACAACCGGGTCTGCGTGATCACCTACGCCAAGGAGGCGCGGCTGCTCGCGTCCTTCTCCTCCGACATGGAGGGCCTGAAGGACAAGGTCGGCGGGATCAGCGAGCGCGACAGCGACCGGAACATGACCGCGGCCCTGGAGATGGCGAAAGCCGAGCTGGACAAGGTCAACGACCCCGACGCGATCAAAAACGTCGTGATCTGTTCCACCGGCATGGTGAACGCCGGCGACAGCGACCTCACCTACCGCTACGATTCCTCGACCGTCGGGAGCAACTGGTACAACACCGGCACCGGCATCCACCTCTACAAGTATGCCAACGCGGCAGTCCGGGCGGCGGACCGGATCAAGGAGAGCGGGATCACGGTCTATTCCATCGGCCTCTTCCAGCCCTTCGGCGAGATGCCCCAGGAGGGTCTGAACATCGCCGAGTTCTTCCGCATCACCGCGAGGGATCTCGCCTCCGACGAGAACTCCTTCTTCGACGTGGACGACCCGAGCGAGCTGTCCTTCACCTTCGGGACCGTGGCCGAGCTGGCGACGGACCAGAAGGACAAGATCACCTTCAGCTACTTCAACGATTCGGAGTGCAGAGAGGTCTGCTTCTACAGGGACACATACTTCGACACCCCCGCCAATGACAGCGCCTACCCGGCCAGCCTGACGACGATGTCCCTGGCCCTGGCCATCTCCTCCTTCAGCTATACGGGGGATGACTACCGGGATCAGAGCAAGTACACCCGGGATCTGCTGAAGGCGATCGGCGTGAAGGAGGATCACATCGGGTACAGCGACGACCTCTCGGGCCGCCCCGGCGGGGACACCATCGGCGCGGTCGCCGGATGGAAGCCCCTGGGCGACGGGGAGGAGACCCTGATCATCCTCGGCGTGCGCGGCGGCGGCTATGAGAGCGAGTGGTCGGGCAACTTCAAGGTCGGCACCGACAGCCGCTATCACGAGGGCTTCCGCGACGGGCGCGACGGCGTGCTCGCCTTCCTGCGGGAGTTCATCGCCGCGCAGAAGATCACCGGGCCGGTCAAGATCTGGATCGCGGGCTACAGCCGGGCTGCCGCCGTGTCCAACCTGGTCGGCGCAGCCATCGACGAGGGCGCGCGGCTCGGCGACGGGATCCGCTTCACCCCACAGGAGGACGTCTATGTCTTCTGCTTCGAGACGCCCCAGGGCGTGATCATGCCGGCCGCCGTGACGGAGGAGATCAACCGCCGCTACGCCAACATCATCAGCGTCTACAACGCCAACGACGCCGTGCCGCGGGTCGCCCCGTCCGCGTGGAACTTCGGCGCCTACGGCAGGCCCTTCCTCCTCCCGACGATTGAGACCCACGGCGAAGCCTATGCCGGGCTGAAGCGCGCCATGCTGGCGTATTACAACGATATGGACTATGTCCGAAAGCTGCGGGCCAAGCAGGAGGAGGATCTGAGCGAGGGCAAGCGGGACCGCGTCAACCCCTACATGATCGACGATTTCCGGATGATGTCGGTCAACCTGGGCGTGGTCCTCGAGCTGGCGTACAATTTCACCCAGCTCCTCAACCTGCCCGTCGGAGATGCGGACGTGCCGGTCAATTTCACCGTCCCGGACAAAAACCATCCCTATACCCAGAGCACCTATCTGGACAATCTGGTCAGCCTGCTCATCCGGGACGGGTTCGGGAGCCGCGAGACGTACGTGTCCGAATACCAGGAGAGCGTGCGCACCCTCGCGGACCTGTACCTGGGCATGAACGGCAAAGAGAAGGCGGCGTTCCGCGAGATCTTCGACCGCAAAAAGCTGCTGCTGATCCCCGTCGCGTTCAACGGTCTCCTGCTCCCCGCCCGCGTGGCCCTCGCGGCCAAGCTAATCGAAGGCTGGCTGAAGGAGGCCGGCGTGAACGAGGCGGATGCCGCAAAGATGCTGGAGATCCTCCGCGACCTCCTCCCCGTCGTGCTGAAATTCATCGTCCTGCATCCCAATTACACCGTGACCCTGATGAGCAACGGAGAATGCCTGGCCAACGGCCACTTCCCCGAGCTCTGCTTCGCCTGGCTGACCACGATGGACCCGAACTACGGGCCGGACACCCACAGCGCCCTGACCGACGGCGGCTATCGCATCGTGCGCATCAACTGCGAGGTCGACGTGGAGGTGGTCGACGCCGAGGGCAACGTGATCGCCCGGATCATCGACGACGTGCCGGAACGGACCGACGAGCCCGCATGCGCCTTCGGCGTGGATGAGAACGGGCAGAAGATCGTCTTCCTGCCCCTCACCGGGGAATACGAGGTGCTGGTGACCGCCGCCGAGACCGGCGACGTGTCCGTCGGCGTGAGCGAGTACAGCCGGCAGGCCGGCGGGTATGTCCGCACCGTCAACTACAGCGATCTCCCCCTTGAGCGGGACCGCAGCCTGCGCGCCTTCCTCCCGCAGATGTCGGCGGAGGAGGAGCCCGTCCTCTGCAGCCTGACGGACGACGCGGAGAAGGAGATCCCGCCGACGCAGGCTTTCGGGGAGGGCGACCCCCAGACCGTGACGGTCACGGTGGAAGTCAGCCACGAGCGCCTCGGCAGAGCGTCGGGCGGCGGCGACTTTGCGGTCGGCTCCTATGTGCTGGTGAGCGCCGAGCCGGACAGGGAAAGCGAGTTCCTCGGCTGGTACCGGGACGGGCGGCTGATCTCGAAAGAAACAGCGCTGCGCCTGCGCGCGGACGAATCGATGACCCTGACCGCCCGCTTCCGCGGCAGCGAGGCCATCTGCGCGCGCGAGGGCCACATCTGGGAAGGCGGCACCTGCGCGGTCTGCGGTGCGCGGGACTATCATGTGCTCTCCCTGATCCTGATCATCGGCGGCACCGCGATGCTGAGCGCCGGCATCGCCCTGATCACGCTCTCGCTGGTGCGCGGGAGAAAGGCCCGGAGGCAGACATGGACGGAGCAGTGAGTCAGCTGGCGGCGGTGGAGACCGCCCTGCGCACCCTGCGCGCGCCGCTCCAGTTCCAGGAAAACGCCCTGCACGCCCTCGTGGCCCAGGCCCTGGAGAAGACCGGCCTGCCCCTGGAGCACGAAAAAAAACTGGCACCGAGGTGCCGGATCGATTTTCTCTGCGGGGCGGTCGGCGTGGAGGTCAAGCGCGGCCCCCAGCAGAAGAGCCGCGTCCTCGACCAGCTCCGCCGCTATGCCGCCAGCGGCGGGGTCGGGTCCCTCGTCCTCGTGACGGAGAGGAACCTCGACCTGCCGGACACGGCGGGCGGCGTCCCCCTGCGCACGGTCTGCCTCAGCCGTCTGTGGGGGATCGCCCTGTAGCTTCGCTCAGCGCCCGGAGAAGTTCCGGGCCGAAGGACCTGATCTTGCTTTCGCCAAGGCCGTACACGTCCCCCAGGTCGGACAGCGTGTGCGGCTTTTTCGCCGCAATCTCGCGCAGGGTGCGGTCGTGGCAGATCACGTAGGCGGGCACGCCGCGGCGGCGGGCCAGCTCCGCGCGGCACAGGCGCAGGGCCTCGAAGAGCGCCTCGTCCGCGGGCGCGAGGTCGGAAGGCGCCTCCCCCGTGCGCACGAGGCGCGGGGCCGGTTTGGGCGCCGCCTTCCGCTTCGGCGGCTTTGCGGCCTGCGTGATCGCCTGCGCATCCGGGAAGAGGGTCCCCGCGCAGACCGAGCAGCCTCCGCATCGCGGCGCCGCGGGCTCGCCGAAGTAGCCCAGCAGGGCGGCGCGGCAGCAGCCGCGGGCCTCGCTGTAGCGGATCATGCTCCGCAGGCGCGCCATATCTTGGCGGTACACCCGCGTCTGCTCCTCCGCGCTGAGGTCGGGGTTCTTCTCCCCGTTCTCGATCAGCCAGCGGGCGGTGACGATGTCCTGCTTTGAGAAGAGCAGGGCGCAGAGGGCCGGGTCCCCGTCGCGCCCGGCGCGGCCCGCCTCCTGATAATAGGCCTCGATCGACTTGGGCATGTTGTAGTGGATCACAAAGCGGACGTTGGGCTTGTCGATCCCCATGCCGAAGGCGTTGGTGGCCACGATCACGTCGCAGCGGTCGTACTGGAAGGCCTCCTGGTTTTCGCGGCGCTCGTCCTCGGAGAGGCCGGCGTGGTAGCGCAGGGCGCGGTGACCGTCCTTGCGCAGGGCCTCGCAGACGGCTTCCGTGTCCTTGCGCGTGGCGCAGTAGACGATGCCGCACTGGCCGCGCAGGCGCTCGAGCATGTGCAGGAGGACGAAAACGCGGTGGCGGCTGATCGGGATGATGTCCCAGAAGAGGTTCGGGCGGTCGAAGCCCGTCACCGCGCGCACGGGATCGCGCAGGCCGAGCAGGGAGAGGATGTCCTCGCGGACCCTGGCCGTGGCGGTGGCCGTGAAGGCGCCGACCGGCGGCCGCACGGGCAGGCTGCCGATGAAGGCGGCGATGCGCAGGTAGTCCGGGCGGAAGTCCTGCCCCCACTGGGAGACGCAGTGCGCCTCATCCACCGCGACGAGGCTGACCGGCATCCGGCGGCACAGGTCGCGGAAGGAGGGCGTCTCGAGGCGCTCCGGGGCCACGTAGATCAGCTTGTAGGCGCCTTCCCCCGCGCGGCGCATCGCCAGGCTCATTTGAGCCGGGGTCAGGGAGGAGTTGAGGTAGGCCGCGGGGATCCCCGCCGCCTTCAGCGCCGCCACCTGGTCCTGCATCAGGGAGATCAGCGGGGAGATGACCAGGGTCACGCCGGGGAGGAGGAGGGCGGGCAGCTGGTAGCAGACGGACTTGCCCGCGCCGGTGGGCATGATGCCGAGGGCGTCGCGGCCGGAGAGCAGGGCGTCGCAGAGGGCTTCCTGTCCCTCCCGGAAGCCGTCGTGGCCGAAATACGTCTTCAGCGCCTGCAGCTTGTCCGTCATGCTTTCCGTCCTTTCCCGTTTCCGACGATTCACGTTTTATTCAGTGAAAACTCCATTGCTGAGGGATGCGCCTGCGGGCGCACCAGAGGGCTTTCCGATCGCCCTCTGGCCTCCTTCGGCGCCGTCCCGTTAATGATAGTCTTCGGAATTGAAAGATTTTTTCAACGATACTTTTACCCAATACCAGGCAAAGAGGACATGCTCCCGAAGGGTCCAGGGGCGATCGGAAAGCCCCTGGTCGCGCTCCGCAGAGCGCGAGTCCCCTCCCATACGGTTTTCCCGAACCTTCCGTAAAAAACCGGGAATCGGTTTCCCCTCAGATCGCCAGGCTGTCCACATGCCCGAGCAGCTCGTCGAGGTGCTCCAGCGTGTGCCGGACACGGGTCTGGAGGAGCTCCTCGCCGCCGTTGCGCAGGATCAGCAGGAGGTAGAGGAAGCGCACATAGCCCGCAACCTTGACCCGGTCGATGATCGGGCGGAGGGCCTCCTCGTCGGTGATCCCCAAGTCCAGGGCCAGGCTCCCGCGCCAGATGGCCAGGCAGAGCTCATCGGAAATCCCCATGAAGTTCATGCTGTTCTGCGGATCATCCTCGTTGAAGGCCTCGTAGGCCACGAACAGGCCCGCGTAATCGAAGACCGGATTGCCGGCGCAGAGGGTCTCCATGTCGATCAGCATCGGCTCGCCGTCGGAGAGCATGACGTTCTTCATGTGGAAGTCCCCGTGGACCACGTGCAGGTCCTCCGGCACGGCGAGGATCAGCTCGCGCAGGCGGCGCTCCGTCTCCGGCTTCAGCACGTCCTTCACCTTGTCGAGGAAGCCGATGTACATCTCCCGCGCGTCGGGCAGGTCCCCCGGCTTGGCGAGGGTACTGTGCACGCGGTGGATGACGCCGGCGTAGCGGCGGATCAGCTCGTCGGCCCGTTCGGGATGCGCGACGATCAGGTCGTTGAAGGTGCTCGCCTTCACCATCTCGAAGACCGAGCCGTATTTCTGCCCGACGCGGACGATGTCGTAGGAGATCGCCGTCGGGATCCCCATCAGGAAGGCCTGCTTGGCCCGCTTCTGCTCGGTGCGGATCATGTCCAGCGCGTCCGTGTTCTCAAAGACCTTGACGATCGTGTCCCGGTCGATGCGGTAGACCTTGCCCAGGGCGCCGCGGCCGACAAAGTCGCAGCCCTCCACGCTGATCTCCCGGATGCTCCGCCGCACGTCGAGCAGCTGGGTAAAGCCCGTGACGTCGAGGATCTCGTACAGATCCTGGGACACGTTCTGCAGGATCAGCGGCGCGCCTTTCTCCTGCGTGATGCGCAGCAGCACCCGGAGGCCGGCGCTGGAGATGTGCGTCATCCCGCCCATGTCGAGCACGGTGTCGCAGCCGGGATGCACCCGCATCGCGTCCAGGATCCCGGCCTCGAACTCCTTCGCGTTGCTCGAGTCCACGGCTCCCGCCGGATAACAGTACAGGACATTGTTCTTGATCTCGGTTCTCATAAAGATCCTCCCATCCGACAGTCGGCCCTCAGCCCAGGAGCATGGACAGGGCCCCGAAGAAAACGATCAGGATCACCAGCAGGAGCAGTTCCTGCCACCGGCGGTGATACAGCAGCCCGGCGGTCTCGCGCATGAAGGCGTTGGGCCAGAACCACCACTTCGTGCGGCTGCCGATGCCCTCCGCCCGCAGGCCCGCCCGCCGCGCCCAGACCCCGCTGCGGAACACATGGTACCCGGTGGTGGAGAAGACCGCCTTCCCGCCCCCGTGCGCCTGCAGGATCTCCCGGGAGAAGGCCATGTTCTCCAGCGTGGTGGCGGACTTCTCCTCCGGCAGGATCAGCTCGTCCGGGATGCCCTCGCCGAGGAGGTAGGCGCGCATGGCCTGGGCCTCGGGCATCGGTTCGTTGGGCCCCTGTCCGCCGGAGGGGATGACCCAGGCCGTGCGCCCGGTCGCGTCCCGCTGCTTCCGCCAGAAGGCGACGGCCCGGTCCACACGCCCGCGGAGCAGCGGCGGAAGCGTGCCGTCCGGCCGGAACCAGCAGCCGAGGATGATGATGCAGTCCTTGTCCGGCGCCGGCTCGCGGTGCGCCGCGCAGATGCCGCAGATCACCGCTCCCGCCAGCATGCACTCGCAGTAGACGAAGACCGTCGCGTAGGTGTTCGTCAGGGTGTCGCGCACGCGGCCCTCCCACTCGGAGCCGGAGAAATCCCGCGTGAAGAGATACCAGCCGGCGGCCTCCCCCGCGACGAGCAGGACCGCGATCAGCAGGCCCAGCAGGTTCTGCGGGCGCAGGCGCTCGTGGCGCAGGAGGGCGATGTTGCTCACCGCCATGGCGGCGGCAAAGGCCAGGATCAGCGGCGCGGAGATCTCCATGAAGTTGCTGCTGGCCATGCGGATGGCGTCGTAGGCCGTGAACATGGTGCACGACCACGGCGCCGAGACGCGCCAGACCGCCGTGCTCAGCGTGACGGCCCCCGAGGCAAAGGAAAAGATGGAAAAGCCGGCGTAATAGATCGTGCCGTAGGTGTAAAAGTCGGACCCGCGCGCGCGGAAGAAGTGCCAAAGCATGACCGCGCCGGTCAGCAGCCACATAACCGCCGCGCCGAAGAGGACGGTCCAGTCGCCGGTGAAGCCCGCGCTGCTCCGGTCCAGGATGATGCCCGGCGCCATCACGCGGAAAATCTGCATGTGGCGGGATCCCCCGTCGCGGGCCGAGATGTACACCACGGCCTCGCCCGGCTCCCCGGGTGTCAGGTCGAACCGCAGGCGTCCGTTTCCGTCGGTCAGTTCCCCGGCGTGCAGGACCTCCGGCCGGTCGACGGTGAGGACCAGGTCCTCCGCTTTCCGCTCGCCTTCGGGGATCCATTCCGACGGCACATAGACCGTGTATCCGCGGCAGAAGAGGAGGACGCAGGCGACGCACACCGCCGCGACCAGCGCCGCGCACACCGCGAGCTGCTTTACCGCCTTTCTCATCCGCACGCCCCCGTCCCGTTCTTTTTCACCGTCTCCATCATACCACAGATGGCCCCCGGATGTCCATGCATCCGGCGGGATACGGGAGAATTATTGGGTCTGCCCGGAAATCTCCGGACGGCGGTTGCTTCCGGGGCGGTTCCGCGGTATAATAACGGCAGGACAGGAAGAAAACCGGACGGCGTTCCGTCTGTATATACGGAACGGACACAAAAAGGAGGATGCCTGTGTCTGAGCGGATGAAGAGAATTCCCGTCGGCGCGCTGCGGCGGCTGACGGCCCTGCTGCTCGTCCTGCTGCTGACGATCCCGGCCTGCGCGCCGGCAGAGGAAGAGGACGAGTGGGACGACGCCGGGTGGGACGAAGAAGACTGGGACGAGGAAGACTGGGACGAAGAGGACGACGAAGACTGGGAGAACTGGGAGCCGGATGACTGGGAGTCCTTCTGGGAAGAGGAAGGCTTCTTCGACTTCTGCGGCGTGGAGGACGGCACCCTCACGATCTTCGAGGGGGTCACATCCATCGGCATGGACTGGCACAGCGGGGAAGGCTCGGATGAGGCTGCCGATCCCGGGCCCGGCCTGCAGTTCGACCGCTCCTACAGCCCGGTCTTCCGCCGTGTCGTGCTGCCCTCCACGCTGAGGCGGATCGACAGCGAGGCCTTCATCTCCTATCACTTCGAGACCTTCACGATCTCCGACAGCCTCGAAGCGCTGGCGGAGGACGCCTTCGTCCACTGCACCTTCGACGTGCTGCGCATCGAGTCGGCCATGCCGGTCGAGACCGTTCTGGACAGCCTCTACGACTGCAGCGTGATCGCCTTCGAGGTGCCGGAGGACCATCCGCTGCTCCGCTCCGTCGACGGCGTACTGTTCTCCAAAGACGGAAAGACGCTGCTCTCCTATCCGGGCGGCCGGACGGACACCCACTACGACGTGCCCGCCGGGGTGGAGCGCATCGCGAACATCCACAACGAATCCCTGCAGACCGTCTCCCTGCCGATCGGCCTGCGGTCCGTCGACGACTTCGCCTTCTCCTTCTGCACCCGCCTGCAGGCCATCGCCCTGCCTCTGACGGTGCGGGAGCTCGGCCGCGATGTTTTCTACTGCTGCGTCTCCCTGGAAACGGTCTCCCTGCCCGACGGGCTGACGGCGGAGCGGGACGAGGACGGCCGGTATGCGGAGTACTACGCGGATGACGCCCTCTTCCGGGGCGACAACGGCGACACGCTGGGCGGCAGCCGCAGCGCGGGCGAGATCGACGCGCCCGGAAGGCTGTCGGCCGGCGCCGGCGCATCGCCCATGATTGTATGGGATTTAGCCAAGCGCACAAGCTCCACGCAGCGGCTGATCAGCATCTACGACACCGCGGACGCCGCGGATTCCTACCGCTTCTACCGCAGCGGCAAGACCGTGCTCATGGGCGATTTCCGGAACGGGCGCGTCGCCCTGTACGAGCCGCTGGGCGGCACCTATATCGCGGAGGACAGATACGGCGACATCATCGGCTGGGTCGACATCGCTGACGTGGAATACCTGCAGCCGGAATCCCTGTTCCCCTACGCATCGGTCAGGCCCCGCCCCGTGATGAAGGTCTGGTGGAACCATCTGCCGGATTACGACACCTGGACGCCCTGGGAAACCGTGATCCCCACGGAGGGCAGGGAATACAAGGCCACGCTGTTCGGCGCCTTCGTTCGCTTCAGCGACCCTGCGACCCGCGCGGTGTTCGGCTGCGCGATCCAGGACGCGGATCTCACCCGCGTGCCGGACGGCACGGACAACGTGTACGGCATCGTGTTCAACCCGGCGTTCATGGAGGATGTCCCCCTGCGGGCGGAGCCGGACGGCAGGGAAGCGAAAATGCTGTGCGGCGGAACGCAGGTGGAGATCCTGGAGGAGGAAGACGGCTGGGTTCTGGTCTCAGACGGGACGGACACCGGCTGGGTGAAACAGGACCACGTCCGCGCGGTCCCGGAAGAACAGGAGGATGACGAATCATGAAACGGTTTCTGTGCGCCGTGACGGCGTTTCTGATGATGATCCTGCCCGTGCAGGCGGAGGAGGAGAATGCGTCCGCAGGCTCCTGGAGCCAGATCAACCGGGCCGTGGGCAAGGGAGAGGACTGGCGGCAGTTCGCGACGGACGGCAGCTTCCGCCTCGGCGAAAAGGAAGCCCTCGAGGGCTATGCCGGGCTGTACCTCATGGACTGGGGCACCTGGCCGAGCATGGACGGCAGCACGGTCTGCGTGCCCATGGCCATGGAGCTGGCCCGGCAGTGGCTCGGCCTGGAGGAGGGCGACCTGAGCGGCTTCGTCAATTTCTCCACCACACCCTACGCCTACGACCGCCTGACCCGGGGCAAGCCCAACCCGCTGGTGACAATCAAAAGCCGGGGCGTGATGATGGACGACACCCACCCCATCGACCTGGTGCTGGCCACCTACCCCAACGCCGACGAGCGCCGGGCCGCGGCCGACGCCGGGGTGGAGCTGGTGTACGTGCCCTTCTGCTGCGACGCCTTCGTCTTCATGGTCAACGAGGCGAACCCGGTGGACAGCCTGACGGCGGAGCAGATCCGGGAGATCTACACCGGGAAGCACAAGACCTGGGCGGACCTGGGCGGGACGGCCCAGCAGCTTTACGCTTACCAGCGCCCCCACGGCAGCGGCAGCCAGACCGCCATGGAGGAGATGGTCATGGCCGGCCTGGAGATCCGGAAGGCGGAGCCGAACTATATCTCCGACGGCATGGCCGACGCGGTGCGGCAGATCGGCAACTATGACAACGGCCCGGGCGCGATCGGCTACAGCTATCTGTACTATGTCAGCACCCTCGTGGAGAACAGCGGGATCAAGGTGCTGTCCGTGGACGGCGTGGCCCCCACCGACGAGAACCTGCAGTCCGGCGCGTACCCTTTCACCGTCAACTACTACGCGGTCTACCGCAAGGGCGACGCAAACACCGAGGCCTTCGTGAACTGGCTGGTCGGCGAGGAGGGCCAGAAGGCCGTGCGCCAGGCGGGCTATGTGCCGCTGCGGTGAAGGGCCTTCCGCGAAGGATCATTTCCATGCACCTTTTTTTCCGCTGACCCCTTCCTTTTCCGGGAGTTTGTTGTATAATGTAAATTGAGAACAAACGGTTGGGAGGGGTATACGATGTCTGAACGCTTCAACACCACCAAGATGACTCCGATCCACGAGTCCGGGAACGAGGCGCAGGATATCCTGATGTATGTCTACAGTGCGCTCCAGTCGAAGGGCTATGACCCGATCAACCAGCTGGTGGGCTACATCATCTCCGGCGACCCCACGTACATCACCAGCTTCAACCAGGCGCGCAGCCTGATCTGCCGCCTGGAGCGGGACGAGATCCTCGAAGAGCTTGTCCGCTATTACATCGCCGGTCACGTGGGCGCGTAGCCCCTGCCCGAAGCCGACCTCCGCCGAGAGGCCGGCTTTTCCGTTTCCTTTCCTGTCTCATCTGGGCAAAAACCCGCCATATCCCCTATCCCCGGCAAAAAAAGCGGAAAACCTCCAAAATAGCCTTTATAAACCGGCGGAAATCGACTATAATATCGGCGGGATCCATTCTGCGTGAAGCGAGGTCGTGCGGATGACAGACTTTGTGAACACCTGGAACAACGATACCTTCCTGACCTACCCGGTCGCTCCCCTCGGGCTGATCAGCATGCCCGGCACGGAGGAGATGGCCGACAAAGTAAACCGCTGGCTGACCCGCTGGCGCGAGCACACCGAGGAGGCCAACGCCGACGACTATGTCAGCGGCATGACCACGACCCCCGGCGTCCAGCGCCAGGACTTCCTGATCCGCACCAGCCTGCCCCGTTTCGGCAACGGCGAGGGCAAGGGCATGATCAAGGACTCCGTCCGCGGCTACGACATCTACATCCTCTGCGACGTCGGCGCCTACAACTGCACCTACAGCCTGTACGGGCGCGAGATCCCGAAGGGGCCGGACGAGCACTTCATGGATCTCAAGCGCATCATCGCGGCCATGGCCGGCAAAGCCATGCGCATCAACGTGATCATGCCGATGCTCTACGAGGGCCGCCAGCACCGCCGTGCCTCCCGCGAGTCCCTCGACTGCGCCATGATGCTCCAGGACCTGGAGAGCATGGGCGTGAGCAACATCATCACCTTCGACGCCCATGACCCGCGCGTCCAGAACGCGATCCCGCAGTGCGGGTTCGAGTCCGTGATGCCCTCCTACCAGATCTTCAAGGCCCTGCTGCGCAAGGACAAGACCCTGCGCATCGACAAGGATCACCTGATGATCGTCTCCCCCGACGAGGGCGCCCTCGACCGCAACATCTTCTACGCCTCCGTCCTGGGGCTGGAGATGGGCCTGTTCTACAAGCGCCGCGACTACACCCGCATCATCAACGGCCGCAACCCGATCGCCGCGCACGAGTACCTCGGCAACAGCGTGGAGGGCAAGGACGTCTTCGTGGCCGATGACATCATCTCCTCCGGCGAGTCCGTGATCGATCTGGCCCGCGAGCTCAAGAAGCGCAAGGCCAACCGCATCTTCGCCGCCGCGACCTTCGCCCTCTTCACCAACGGTGTGGAGGAGTACGACAAGGCCGTGCGCGAGGGCGTGATCGACCGCGTGATCTCCACCAACCTCACCTACCGCCGTCCCGAGCTGCGGGAAGCCCCGTGGTTCATCGAGGCGGACATGAGCAAATACATCTCCTACATCATCGCCACCCTCAACCACAACCGCTCGCTGAGCCGCCTACTCAACCCGTACGACCGCATCCATCGCCTGATGGATCAGTACAATCAGGAGCAGATGGCGTCCGGCATCCGGTTGGTCTGAGATGAGCGCGGTGATTCGCAGCGCCGCCCCCGAAGACCTGCCCGCGCTGGCGGCGCTCAAGACACGGTATCTCACCTGCCGATACCAGGGCTTCGCGCGGGCCGATATCCTCCGCAAGGCGTGTCCCGACCGCTATCTGCCGGAGCTGACAAGCTATCTGGCCAGTCCCCTGTGCCACCTCGACATCCTCGAGGGCGACAGGGAGGCCGAGGGCTACATCGTCTACCGCCGCGAGGGCGATGAGGCCGACGGATGGATCCTCGAGACGCGCAGCCACTGCAGCGAGGGCTGTGCCGAGGACACCTCCCGCCTGATCCAGCACGCCGCGCTCCGCCTGCGCCAGGACGGCTGCACGGTCGTCCGCACATGGCTGCTGAAGAGCAACTACCGCCTGCGCTTCCTCTACGAGAACCTCGGCTTCCGCTTCGACGGCGAGCGCCGCATCGACGACCGCGACGGCCAGGGCTTTGAGATGATGAGGTACACCTTCTACCTGTGAGAAAAGGAGGCCGCATATGCTGGAACTCTTCAACATGATCGTGGAATCCTTCATCGATTCCGCAACCGACATCGCCGAGCTCGTTACGGACAGTACAATGGACAGCCAGGCCGTGCAGAAGAAAAAGGGCTGGATCAAGGTCGTGGCCTACATCATGGCCATCCTGATCGGCATCATCGCCGGCATCTGGGTGCTGGACCTGATGTTCATGGCAGTCCTGTGGGGCATCGGCAAGTCCCCCACCACCCTGCAGTGGGTTGCCTTCGGCATCACCACCCCCCTGCTGATCGCCGCCATCGTCTGGATCATCCGCTGCCGCCGCAAGGCCAAGGCGATGAAGAAACGGTAAGGTGCGGCAGACACCTGATTGCATGATAAAAGGAGCACGGTCCTTGCGGGCTATGCTCCTTTTTGTCTCTCAAAACCCCCGCCCCGGAAAGGGGCAGGGGGCGATGGATCGGGATCGGGCCGCTCAGGGCGCTTCGTAGTACCAGCCCTGCTGTGCGCAGAAGTCGGCCGCCGGGATGCCGCCGATCGTCAGGGACGCCGGGGCGATCAGGGTCACGTTGCGCAGGCCATCGAAGGCCAGGGGATCGATCCCGGAATCAGCGTTGGGAACCGTGATCTGCACCGCATCCGCGGTCAGGCCCGCGAAGCAGTTCGCGCCGACCGTCACCGGGATGTCCGGCAGGATGATCTCAGTAAAGGCCGCGTTCAGGAAGGCCTCCGCCTCCAGCACGGCCGTGTCCGCGGGCACAGCGCAGACGGCGGTGCCGGCCGGGAGGATCGTGAACTCCGCGGAGATGCTGCCGGTCACCGTGCTGCCCAGGGCCTGGACGGTCACCGTCGCCGTGCCGGGAGCCACGTTGTCGGTCCAGACGATCTCATAGTCGACGCCGGCCGTCAGGTCCCCGCCGCCCTCCAGCACGGGCACCGGGCACTTTTCCTTCCCGCTGGCGATGAAGGTGTCCACGGGCAGCGTGAGGCTCATCACGGACAGGTCCAAAGGCGCGGCGCTGACCGCCACGTGGAAGACGCGGTCACTTTCGTTGTAGGTCACCGTCAGACTCAGGGGATCCCCCGCCGCGTTAGTCCAGACCTTGAGACTCTGAATAAATGCAAAGAGATGGAAAGTCCGTTTGAGATTAGCTTCCACATTAGGATCGGTTAAGTCATAACCCCATCCGTTACCCAGATCTACAAAGTTGTACCGATTCACATCAAAGACAGTGTAGTTCTGATCAATCCCTTCCTGAAGCAGGTCAGTATAGGTGCCGGTATTACCGGAATCATCTATCCAGGCATTGACCTCCTGCCACTCCTCATCCAAACGAATGATGGCACTATAGTCCATGGTGGTGCAGGCATGGGCGGAATAGCCGTAGTGAGGGTCGTGATATCGGCTGTCCCCGATAAAATCATCGCTGATGCAGAAGAAATGGCGGTATTCCTGGCCGCTCACCGCCGTGGTGATCGGGGCGCTCAGATCCTGCGGATCGTCCCAGGTGACATCCACATGGGCCCAGATGCCGTCGATGCACACCTCATTCCAGGCATGGTTCATTGCTGTACTGGTCACGCGGCCGGCGCTGATCCCGGCTTCCCGCATGAGCAGCGTGTACGCCTTGGCATAGCTGTCGCACACACCGGTCCCCTTGAACAGCACGCCGTCCGGACCGTAGATGGAGAGCGTGGGATCGTAGTAAGCGTTGTGGGTGAGCCAGTCGTGGAGGTTCAGGGCTGTCTGCCAGTCGTTCCCGGGCACGCGGCACGAGTTCACGATGGATGTCACTCTGGCATCCAGGGTGGGATGCGAGGCGTCAGGTTCCAGGGTAAAGGTCTGATAGGCATAATACTCTATGTTGAGAGTGCCCCGGGGCATAATGAACAGAGTCACGTCATATTCCGTGGGAAGCACAAGGGGCGGCAGCGTGAACGTATTGCCTTCGCTGACCTTGAGATCATACAGCAAGGAGTCGTCTTCCTCGAGGCTGGTATCATAAACCTGCACACGGTAGTCAAAGTCCCCTGACACCGAAGAATCCTTGATGATCTCCACCGTGATTTCACAGTCAAACGCGGGCTCCGTAAGAAAGCGGAACGAAAAGCCGTCGTCAAAGTATGAGTCCGTCGCGTTTGATTGCCTGTAGCGGTACCGCAACAGACGCATAGCCTCTCCGCGCTGAGGATTAACGGGATAGCGATCCGCCTGGGCCGCGGCCGCCGCCAGCACGAGGGCCAGCAGAACCGTCAGGGCAACCGTCAGTTTCTTCATGGAATCATGTGCCTCCTTGCATCCGATGCGAACAAATCGCCCTCGCCCTCTCCGGAGAGAGGGCAAGGGCTTGAAAAGCTCTGTGACGGGACGATGGGATTACTGCTCGGCCAGCTTGATGTAGCTCTCGCGGCGCACCTTGGCGTCCTCTTCCTGCTGCGCGAACAGGGTCGCGGCGGCATCCGGGAACTGCTGCGCCAGAGAGGTGTAGCGGACCTCGCCCTTCAGGAACTCCTGATAGTCGCCGGTGGGCGCCTTGGAGTCCACATGCATGGGCTGCTCGAGGGTGGGATTGTAGCGGTAGGTCTGCCAGTAGCCGCACTCGACGGCCTTCTTGATCTCCGCCTGGGCCTTGCCCATGCCGCCCTTGGCGCGCAGGCCGTGGTTGATGCAGGGCGCGTAGGCGATGATCAGGGACGGTCCGTTGTAAGCTTCGGCTTCCAGCATGGCCTTGATGACCTGGGCCGGGTCGGACATGGCGACCTGCGCCACGTAGACATAGCCGTAGGAGATGGCCATCATGCCGAGGTCCTTCTTCTTGGTGCGCTTGCCGGCGGCGGCGAACTTCGCCACGGAGCCGGTAGGCGTCGCCTTGGAGGCCTGGCCGCCGGTGTTGGAGTACACCTCGGTGTCGAGGACGAGGATGTTGACGTCCTGGTTCTGCGCCAGCACATGATCCACGCCGCCGTAACCGATGTCATAGGCCCAGCCGTCGCCGCCGAAGATCCAGATGGACTTCTTGGTCAGCAGGTCCTTGTTGTCGAGGATGTAGCGGCCGTTGCAGGCGCCCTGCGGGTTCTTCGCTTCGATCAGGGCCACCAGCTTGTCGCCGGCAGCGCGGGAAGCTTCCGCATTGTCCTTGCCGTCGAGCCATTCCTGTGCGGCGGCCCGGATGGCGTCGTCATGACCGTTGGCGGCCACGTCGGCGACCACCTCAGCAAGCTTGGCGCGGCGCTGGGCCACAGCCAGGTTCATGCCGAAGCCGAACTCGGCGTTATCCTCGAACAGGGAGTTGGACCAGGCGGGGCCGAAGCCCTTCTCGTTGGTGGTGTAGGGGCAGGTCGGGGCGGAACCGCCGTAGATGGAGGAGCAGCCGGTCGCGTTGGCCACGATCATGCGGTCGCCGAAGAGCTGCGTCACCAGCTTGACATAGGGGGTCTCGCCGCAGCCCGCGCAGGCGCCGGAGAATTCGAACAGGGGCTTGAGAGCCTGGCTGTTCTTCACGGTGCCCTTGTTGACGATGCGGTCGGCGATCTCCGGCACGGTCATGGCGTACTCCCAGTTCGCCTCTTCCTTGCGCTGGGTATCCAGAGGCTTGAGCACCAGGGCCTTCCGGGTGGGATCACTGCGGTCCTTGCCGAGGCAGACGTCCACGCAGTTGCCGCAGCCGGTGCAGTCCAGCGGGGAGACCTGCACGCGCAGGTTCAGGCCGGCGAACTCCTTGCCGACGCCCTTCTTGGTCACATAGCCCTCGGGCACCTGGGCGCCCTCGGCGGTGTAGATGGTGCGGATGGCGGCGTGCGGGCAGACCACGGAGCAGTAGCCGCAGGAGACGCACAGGTCAGGCTGCCACTCGGGGACGGCCACGGCGATGCCGCGCTTCTCGAACTTGGTGGTGCCGGTGGGCACGATGCCGCGGGGATCGAGCATGGAGACGGGCAGGCTGTTGCCTTCCTGCTTCAGGACGGGATCCACGAAGGTGTCGAAGTACTCGGTGGTGCCGGGCACCTTGGTGGGCACGGCGCCCTCGGTGGTGGTGGCCCACTCGGCGGGGATCTCGACCTTCACCAGGCCCTCAAGCGCCGCGTCGATGGCCGCGAAGTTCATGTTGACGACGTCCTGGCCCTTCTTGCCGTAGGAGGCGACAACCTTTTCCTTCATGTACTTGTCGGCGTCCTCGTAGGGGATGATGTTGGCCAGCTTGAAGAAGGCAGCCTGCATGGTCGTGTTGGTGCGGCCGCGCATGCCGACCTTGATGGCCAGGTCGATGGCGTTGATGATCCAGAAGTTGGCGTGCTTCTTCGCCAGGGTGTTCTTCATCTTGGCGGGCAGGCGGGCGTCCAGTTCCTCGGGGGTCCACTGGCAGTTGAGCAGGAAGGTGCCGCCGTCGCGCAGATCCTTGGCCATGTCATAGATCGTGACATAGGCGGGGTTGGAGCAGGCGATGAAGTCGGCCACGTCGATCAGATAGGGGCTCTGGATCGGGGTGTCGCCGAAGCGCAGGTGGGAGACGGTCAGGCCGCCGGACTTCTTGGAATCATAGAAGAAGTAGGCCTGCGCATACTTGTCGGTGTGGTCGCCGATGATCTTGATGGAGTTCTTGTTGGCGCCGACGGTGCCGTCGGAGCCGAGGCCATAGAACATGCAGGCGGAGGTGCCGGCGGGAGCGGCGGCGAAGGTCTCGCCGAGCTTCAGGGAGCTGCCGGTCACGTCATCCACGATGCCGACGGTGAAGTGGTTCTTCATCTCGCCGTCGAGGTTGTCATACACGGCCTTGACCATGGTGGGCGTGAATTCCTTGCTGCCCAGGCCATAGCGTCCGCCGACGACCTTGATGTCGGTGCGGCCGGCTTCGACCAGCGCGGTGCAGACGTCGAGGTAGAGCGGCTCGCCCAGGGAGCCCGCTTCCTTGGTGCGGTCCAGGACGGCGATCTTTTTGACGGAGGCGGGGAGGACCTTCATCAGGTACTCCACGGAGAAGGGGCGGTACAGGTGGCACTTCACGACGCCCACCTTGTAGCCCATGGTGTTGAGCTTGTTGACGGTCTCATGGATCGCGTCGCAGCCGGAGCCCATCGCGATGATGACCTTGTCGGCGTCCGGAGCGCCCTCGTACACGAAGGGCTTGTAGGCGCGGCCGGTGACCTTCGCCACCTCGTCCATGACCTCTTCCACAATGCCGGGAACGGCCTCGTAGAACTTGTTGCAGGCCTCACGGCCCTGGAAGTAGATATCGCTGTTCTGCGCGGTGCCGGCCTGGTGCGGATGCTCCGGGTTCAGGGCGCGGGCGCGGAACTCCTCGATCTTGTCCCACGGCACGAGGGACTTGAGCTCCTCGTAGTTGTTCTTGGGGCTGATCGCGTCGATCTTCTGGATCTCGTGGCTGGTGCGGAAGCCGTCGAAGAAGTGCAGGAAGGGCACGGAGCTCTTCAGCGTCGCGATATGGGCGACCAGCGCCATGTCGTGAGCTTCCTGGACGGAGTTGGACGCCAGCATGGCGAAACCGGTCTGGCGGCAGGCCATGACGTCGGAGTGGTCGCCGAAGATGTTCAGCGCGTGATAAGCGAGGGCGCGCGCGCTCACATGGAACACGCTCGGCGTCAGCTCACCGGCGATCTTGTACATGTTCGGGATCATCAGCAGCAGGCCCTGGGAAGCGGTGAAGGTGGTGGTCAGAGCGCCTGCGGACAGCGCGCCGTGAACAGCGCCCGCCGCGCCGGCCTCGGACTGCATTTCCTGGATCTTGACGGTCTGACCGAAGAGATTCGTCCGATTCTCAGCGGCCCAGACGTCAGCGACCTCAGCCATGGGAGACGAAGGCGTGATGGGGTAGATTGCGGCCACATCGCTGAATGCATACGCGACGTGGCTGACGGCGGTGTTGCCGTCTACGGTCATTTTGACAGCCATGGGTATCCTCCTCCTGTCTGAATGAGCGGTTCCGGCACGCCCCTGCCGCGCAGCGCCGCAGAAAGGCACACCAAAACGGACTTCTCTCACACGATTTCATTATAAAGTGTTCCCCCCGCCTTGTCAATGCTTGCGGGAAAAAACCTCCGCCGTGCGGGCTTGCCGGGCGCGCTTTTCCGCGGTATGATACGGGCAGGACGCCCGCTTCGCCGGAGACAGGCGCGGGCGCAAAGGGAGGGTGCATCCGATGGTTCCGCAGACGCTGAGCCTGGCCGCCGACCTGTACGGCTGCCCGAACCGATGCCTGCACTGCTGGCTCGGACACAGGCCGAACCGGCGGATGGAGGAGGACGCCGACCGCTTCATCGTCGATTGCTTCGCCCCGCACTTTGAGCGAATCGCCTTCTACAGCTGGTTCCGCGAGCCGGACTTCTGCGACGGGTACGAGGAGCGCTGGGAGCGGGACATCGCCCTGTCGAAGAACGCCCGGCCCGAGCGCTTTGAGCTGGCGAGCTTCTGGCGGATCGTCCGGGATGAGCGGTACATCCCCTTCCTCCGGCGCGTCGGGGTTCGGAAGGTGCAGCTGACCCTCTTCGGCCTGCGGAAGACCCAGGACCGGTACGTCGGGCGGAAGGGCGCCTTTGACGAGGTCCTGCGCGCGACGGACCTCCTCGCCGTCGGCGGGATCACCCCGCGCTGGCAGTGCTTCATCAACGAGGAGAACCGGGCGGAGATCCCGGAGGTCCGCAGGCTCTGGCTGGAGCGGAAGGAAAAGTACCCGGAGATGGAGTTCTTCGTGCACGAGGGCTCCTGCGAGGGTGAGAACCGCAGGCTCTACCCGATCCGGATCCGGAAGGAGCACATCCCGGAGGAGCTGATCCCGGACTACCTCGGCTACGGCAGCCTGCTGACCGAGCGGGAGTGCTGCGCCCTGCTGCGCGAAGACCGCTCCGCCCCGTCCTTCCCCGTCGGGGACGAGCTTGTCCTCAACGTCACGGCCGGGTACGACGTCTTCACCAACCTCACCGAGATGAGCGGCCCGTGGGTCGTCGGCAATCTGAAGCGCGACGACCCCGCGGAGATCGTCCGCCGCGCCGTGACCGGCGACACCCCAGCCCTGCGCGCCCTCGCCCGCCATTCCTGGGCGGAGCTCGCCGATCGCCTCGGCGACAGCGCCTCCGGGCGGGCCTTCAGCCTGAACGACTACCGCATGTATCTGGTCAACGAGTTCTTTGAGCGCTTCCCGTCCTGAGGGGGCGGGGGATTCCGCAGGCGCATCCCCTCATTTCCCTGACAAAAACGTGAACCCGAAAAGAACCTCAAAACCGGCAGCCTCTTCCCCGATGTGAGGAAGGGACTGCCGGTCGTTTTCCGTTTGGCGAAGGGGTCCCGCCGCAGGAGATTCCTCCGTCAGCGGGCGAAGTACCCGGCGGTCAGGTCGACCCACACGGCGGGGCGGATCATCCCCATCCCGCGGTAGGACTCATGGCTGATCAGGGCGCCGTGATAGGAGACGACGGCGGTGTCGCCCTGCGATCTGCCGGGCGAGCGCAGCCACCACCACCCCGAGGACCTGCCCTCCTCGGTCTTGTACTTGTCGACGACCAGCCCCGAATAGATGCAGCTGGGCGTCGGCGCCAGCCTGGCCTTGACATTGTGAATGCTGCCGGAGACCATGTAATGCTCCACGCCCAGATAGCGGTTCGCTTCCGCGTAGCTCAGCAGGAAGACCCTGTCCTGCGTGTCGCTGCCCCCGTCGGTGTCCCATCCGCTCAGGCCCTGCGAGCGGCTGTTGTCCACGTCGGTCAGGAGGACCGCGCCCTGCTCGGCGGCGTCGAAGGCCGTGTCGAAGAACTCCCCGTTCAGCCATCCCCGGATCGAGCAGGTATCCCATGTGTCGGTGCTGTACAGCAGGTAGTTGTACTGGATGCATTTCAGCCCGTACCGGCTGATCAGCAGCGCCCGGTCGTTTTCGGCGTCGTAGTCCAGCACAAGCCACCCGAGGGGCTCATCCCCGTTGTTCAGGTCGTCATCCTGCTCGAAACGGCCGAATTCGACGAGGTTCCCGACGGTCCGGAAGGCGTCGGCGTCCGGACCCGCGCTCTCCGCCGCGGCGCCGAGCGCGATCAGCAGGAAGGCAAGGAAACAAACCAAAGCACGCTTCACGGTGAAACATCTCCCTCTCCTGAATATGCGCAGGCATCGGGGCCGTACGGGCGGCCCTGCCTGCGGCCATTTTAGCACCGGCTGAACCCGGAACCGTACGATCGGTTTCCGCTCAGGCCTCCGGTCCGGATGCGGCGGCAAGAGACCCCAGCGCCTCCATGAAGCGCTCCTTGTTCTCCTTCGCCGTGGTCGTGGGGCGGCCGAGATCGTCCCGCGCGCCGATGGCGCACTTGACCTCGATGAAGCAGAGGCAGTCCGCGGCCCTCGCCTCCCGGAGGGCGGCGTCGAGGGCCTCGAAGCTGTCCGCACAGACCGCGGAGGGATAGCCGCAGGCCTTCGCGACGGCGGTCAGGTCCGCCTGTTCCGCCACCGTGGGCATGCCGCCGACGGTCTCGTGCGCGCCGTTGTTGATGACGATGTGGATCAGGTTCCCCGGGCGGTTCGCGCCGATGACCGCCATCGCGCCCATGTGCATCAGGGCGGCGCCGTCGCCGTCCACGCACCAGACGCGTTTTTCCTTCCGCTGCAGGGCGATGCCGAGGGCGATGGATGAGGCGTGGCCCATCGATCCCACGGTCAGGAAGTCCAGGCTGTGCCCGCGGCCCTCGGCCTCACGGATCTCGAACAGCTCGCGGCTGGCCTTGCCGGTGGTGGAGACGACCGGATCGTCCCCGGAGAAGGCGGTGATGTGGCGGATGATCTCCTCCCGGCGCATGGTGTGCGCGTTCGTGTACGCCACGGCGGGGGCGTCGGTGAGGGCGCCCTTGCGGATGACGAAGGCGACGTCCCGGCCCTGTGCGAGGAGGACCCGGAAGGCCTCCGCCTGCGCGCGCAGCTCCTCCTCCGTGGTGTCTTTGCCGACCACGCAGCAGGCGATGCCCATGTCCTCGAGCAGGCGGAGGGTGACCTCGCCCTGCCAGATGTGCTGGGGCTCGTCGTGGACCCCGGGTTCGCCGCGCCAGCCGATGACAAAGATGACGGGGATGCCGTAGACCTTCTCGTGGAGGAGGGAGGCTGCCGGGTTGATGATGTTGCCTTCGCCGCTGTTCTGCATGTAGACGACGGGCACCCTGCCGGTGGCGAGGTGGTAGCCGGCGGCCAGGGCCGCGCAGTTGCCCTCGTTGGCGGCGATGATGTGGTGCTGCGGGTCGATGCCCCAGCGGGCCATCAGGTAGTTGCAAAGGGCTTTGAGCTGGCTGTCCGGGACGCCGGTGTAGAAATCGGCGCCGAGGATCTCCGCGAATGTGCTGACGTTCATGCTGTCATCTCCGTTTATGGGGAAAACATAGGTTCTTCACGTTTAGTTAGGGAAACTCCGTTGGTGAGGGAATGCGCCTGCGGGCGCACCAGAGGGCTTTCCGATCGCCCTCTGGACTCCTTCGGGGCCGTCCCGTTAAATAGTTCTTGGGAATTGTCAGGTTTTGATGGAATGCCAGGCTATGCTCTCAGCCTTACCCGACAACTAACAAGAAAGAGACGGCCCCGAAGGGTCCAGGGGCGATCGGAAAGCCCCTGGCGCGCTCCGCAGAGCGCGAAACCCTCCCATATGGTTTTCCCGAA
>JAFRPG010000073.1 GCA_017429265.1 Clostridia bacterium
GCGGGCCGCGACCCTCACCGTGAAGTCCACCGCCATCAACCGCGACCTGGTCTATGACCTCAGGGAGGATGAGCTGGCGGTGCTGACGGCGGAGTCCCTGAAGGACCATCCCGTCGCCGCCCGTCTCGATGTCATCAACGGTGTCATCGGGAAGGACTATGAGGGGAAGGTCACGGTGGAGATGCTGGAGAGCCGGGAGCCCGTTGGGCTCGCGCTCTCCCCCGCCGCCCTGGAGGACATACGCCAGCAGGAGCGGGTACTTCATCCGCAGCCGGCCGTTGCCGAGGACATGTCCTATCTGGTCATGCAGCAGGCGGTCCTCCAGGAACAGGAGGACGAGCGTATGGGTGTCGGCCGCGTCTGGGGCGAGTCCCTCTATGAGATGCAGTCCAGCGAGGGCTGGTTCCGCGAAGGCGCCCACGGCCGAGAGGTCAGCGTCGGCGACATCCGCGTCGAGCCGGTCCGCGACCAGGACCAGCAGTCCGCCAGGGACATGAAGTACAGGATGACGGCCGTCATCAACGGCGAGGAGATCTCGCACGAGATCACCCGCCGCCAGTATGACAAGTTCATGGCCGTGGACGACTACCACCGGATGAAGCTTTTCTCGAAGGTCTTCAGCGAGGTGGATATGAAGCAGCTCCCCCGCGAGCAGCGTGAGGGCGGGCTGAGCATCGGGGCGGCGCTCCTCGCCGCGCTCACCGTCGCCGGTGAGATGACGCGGGGGCCGCGAATGGCCCCGGACCTCTACATGGAGCGCCACGGCGGCGGCCATGTCTATATGAAGCCGGGCGTGGATTCGCCCCAGGACATCGCGAGCCGCGCCTTCGAGGCCGGTCTCAACGCCGCCGAGCACGGCGTAGGATTAGGGAGATAGGATATGGGAAACCTCACTTACGACGACTACAGGCAGCGCCTGACAGTGCAGGACGTCCTCAAGGATGCGGGCTATGTCCGCAACCGGAAGGACGGTATCCGCTATCCGTCGTTCGTCCGCCTGGACGAGCACGGGCAGCGTATCCGCGGTGACAAGTTCATCGTCACGCACGGCGGCCAGTTCTGCTTCCATCCTCCGGTCCAAAGGAACTACAACGTGATTTCGCTCATCAAGGAGCATCCGGAGTTCTTCCCGGAGTACGAGGTCGGCATGAACCTCGACAAGCTTGTCAACAAGGTCTGCTGCCGCCTGCTCAATACGACCTATGAAGAGAAGGAACGCGAGTTAAGAGAACCCGAGCCGGAGGTCAGGCCCTTCCGTCTGGAGGACTACCGGCTGAGCCGTTTCGACAAGGCCGACAGGGAGTCCTGGAAGCCGTTCTATCCCTTCTTCAAGCAGCGTGGGCTCGACCTGCGCACGGAGAAGGCTTTCCGCGACACCTTCGTCATCGCGGAGAGGGACAATCCCAATCAGAAGGGCATGACCTACAGGAACCTCTCCTTCCCGCTCACCGTCCCGGGTGGCGACGGGACCGTCGTCGGCTTCGAGGAACGCGGCTGGCCCAGGCGTGACGGCAGCCCCGCCTACAAGGGCAAGGCTCCCGGGAGCAACGCCAGCGTCGGCCTGTGGATAGCCTCTCCCGGCGGGACGGACCTCAGGGACGCGAAGAGGGTGTTCCTCTTCGAGAGCGCCTTCGACGCAATGGCGTTCTTCCAGCTACGCCGTGACGATGACAAGGGCATCGGGAAGGCTGTCTTCGTATCGACCGGCGGGAACCCCACCCGCGCTCAGATGCAGGGGCTTATCAGAACGGCTCCTGCGGCGGTGTTCCACCTCTGCTTCGACAACGACGACGCGGGACGCCAGTTCGCGCAGAATTTCATCGACGTGGCGAAGGAGGAGAAACCCCACAGCGACGTGGCCAGGGCCTTCAAGGAGACGCCGGGACACATCGAGATCGACCACGAGAAGGAGATCGCCTTCTTCCGGCTCCCGAAGGACGTGCAGCAGAAGTATTTCGCCGTCGAGGAACTCTCCGAGGACCTCAGGGAAGGATACCTCTGCGACGAGGACAAGGAGGACCTGCGCGTCCGTATCAAGGCGGGCTACAGGGCATTCTTCGAGGCTGTGGACGGACTGATCGTCCAGACGGAGCGCGAGCTCCCGGCTGAGGGGTACAAGGACTTCAATGACGAGATCCTCGGGAAGGAGGAGACGGAGCGGAAGGCCGTCGGCTGCGACCTGGACGGCGACGGCGCCGTGGAGCCTGAGGAGTCCCACGAGGAGAAACACAGATACCACAGATAGGCCATGGGCGGCGGGAATCAATACGAGGACGTGCGTATCCGTCCGGACTGGCGCCAGCTGCTCATCGACGAGCTGGTGTCCATCCTCGCGGCCATCGCCCTGCTGGTCGTCGGCGGGCTGGACGGCATGTCGTACCATTCGGTCTTCTTCTGCCTCGGCCTGGCGCTGGTCTTCAAGGTCTACTACCGGTTCGTCTACCTGAGGGGCATGTACTACACCATCACCGGCGAGCAGCTCGTCTACGAGCACGGGGTCTTCACCCGCAGCCGGGACTACATCGAGCTCTACCGTATCGTGGACTTCGACGAGAAGCGGAGTTTCCTCCAGCTCATCCTCGGCCTGAAGACCATCGTGGTGCATTCCGGAGACCGGACGATGCCCAAGCTCCTGATCATCGGCATCCGCGAAGGTACCGAGATCGTCGACTGCCTGCGCGAGCGGGTCTCCTACAACAGAAAACGCATGAACATCCATGAATTCGCAAACTACCGATAACGGCAAGGGCCGTGGCCAGGCCATCCTGATCCGCCTGATCGTCATCGCCGTCGCCCTGCTGGTGACGACGCTCATCGGCACGGTCAGGGCCAACGCCCAGATCGTCGTGGCCAACCCGCTGGAGTGGGCCGTCCTCGTCGAGGGGAACGAGCTCATCGACGGCCAGATCAAGAACGAGACGGAGGGCATGGCCCGTACGGCCGTCCTCCAGAGCACCATCGCCGCCGAGTTCAGCGGCATCAAGAGCTGGGAGGAGAAATACAACGCCTACCTCAAGTCGGCGGACGGCTTCGCGTCGTCCATCAAGGCGGCCACCCATCTGTACAACGACGGGGTGCGCCTGTTCATCAACCTGTCCGACATCCGGAAGGCCGTCGCCGGCAACCCGCAGGGACTGGCGGCCACGCTCAGCATGAACAACCTCTATATCGAGACGGCCACGGAGCTGGTCTCTGTCTATTCCACGCTGAAGGAGGCCGTGGCCACCGGCGGCGAGGGCAACATGCTCACCGGCGCCGAGCGCTCGCAGACGCTCTGGATGATCGAGGACCGGCTGAAGGCCTTCAACCACAAGCTCTCCCTGCTTTCCCTTTCCCTGCGTTACTATACCCTCTCCGACGTGTGGTACAACGCGACGGAGGGAATCATCGACCGTGACTACGGCGAGATCGCGCGCCATGCGCAGGACCGCTGGAAGCGAGCGTCCAGGACCTACTAGACAATGATTGTCATGAGAAGACCGCTGTTCGTCATCGTCCCTCTGCTCCTGATGCTTCTGCTCTGTGAGCGTCTCGGAGCGCAGTCCATCGACCCGACCCTGGCCGCGATGATCCTCCTATACACCGAGAAGGCGGAGAATTCACTCCGCACCGAACAGGAGGCGATGCTGCTGGAGACATCCGGGCATATCTGGGTGAAGAGCGAGGTGGAAGGCGTGAGGAAGCTCGACGAGGAGTTCAACGAGTACCTGGACACCTTCCACGGCATCATCGTCTACGCTGCCCAGATCTACGGCTTCTACCACGAGATAGACCGTCTCGCGGACAACTTCGGGAAGCTGGCCGACCGGATCGCCCAGAGCCCCGGGAACGCCGTCGCCGTGGCCCTGTCGGCGAACCGCAACAAGGTCTACAGGGAGGTCATCCTCCAGAGCGTGGAGATCGTCAACGACATCCGCATCGTCTGCCTTTCCGATGTGAAGATGACCGAGAAGGAACGCACCGAGATCGTCTTCGGCGTGCGTCCGAAACTGAAGGGCATGAACAAGAAGCTTGAACGGCTCATCAGGGCCGTGAAATACACCACCCTCACCGACGTCTGGAACGAGGTCTCCGGACAGCAGCCCGACAAGGCCGACATCGAGAGCATCTCGAACGACGCTTTCCGCCGCTGGAAGACCATCGGGAAGACGGTGAGGCCATAAACACCATGAGGATATGAGTTGGAGATCAGTCCTGAAACTGGGCGGCAAGGCCGCCAAATGGGCCGGACGCGGGGCGAAAGCCGCCGTGGAGACCGGAGGGAAGGCCCTCCTGCACCCGCAGCAGACGCTGAAGGGTGCTGGGACGGCCCTGAAGACCGCCGCCGTCGGAGGCGGCCTGGGATACGTGGGCTGGAAGAAGCTCACGACCGACGAGAGCGTCGTCGGCATAGTCAGCGACGCCATCATCGGCAAGGAGACCACGGAGAAGGTCAGCGACACCGTGCACGGGGCCGTGGACGGCATCCGCGACCTGAAGGAGTCCGTCGGCAACATGACCGAGAAGGTCTCCGGAGCGGCGGAGAACGTGGACGGGAAGCTCAACGGCATATCGAGCTTCATCTCCGACGTGTCCTCCGGCAACGGCGGCGAGATGCTGGGCGGGTTCCTCGGGAACCTCACGCACGGCAACGTCTCCGGCCTCGGCGTGATGGGACTCGTCCTGTCGGCCTTCCTGGTCTTCGGCCGCTTCGGCTGGATGGCCAAGCTCGCAGGTGCGGTGCTCGCCATGATGACCATCGGCAACAACTCCCGGAGGACGCTCTCCCCCGCCGCCGTACAGGCCGATCCGGCCCGACTGGCGCAGGCGAAGGACATGAGGCAGGACGAGCCCCAGGAGGTCGAACAGATCCACCGCAGAAGATAAACGTCAACAGATATGAAATACTCGCAGGAAATGATTCTCTCCTCGCCCTCCGGCTACTGCATGCCGTTCGAGGAGCGCGACAAGGAAGTAGTGATGTCGCTCGGCTACGGCAAACAGACAAATCCTCAGACAGGCGTGGAGTTCTTCCACCATGGGGTCGACTTCTCCGCACCCCATTACTTGCTTTCCGCCGTAGCCAGCGGTACCGTCTCGGGGATCGGCACGGACAGCGTTCACGGGACCTACCAGGTCATCCGCTACGGGGATTACGAGGTGACGTATGGCCATCTCTCGAACATCCTCGCAGGATATGGGGAACCGGTCCGTGCCGGTCAGACGGTGAGCGTCAGCGGCGACATCCTCCATATGGAGACGAAATACAAGGGTGAGGAGCTGGACCCTATCGAGTTCCTCACGATGATCTACGGAAACATACGCAGCCTCGAACGCAAGTCCGCCGGGATGGACACCGATGACATCTCGGCCATCGCGAAAGGGCTGCATACACGATATGACAGGGACGCGAAGGAGATCGAGGAACTGATGCTCCGGTTTTTCCCGGCCTACCTGACAGACCTCGGCAGCGGTGCCTACGCGCTTCCGCAGAGTACCGAGCAGACGCTCCGTAACATCCTCACGATGGCGTCGTCCAGGAAGTATTTCTTCGAGGCGATGCCGTCGATGGAGAACCCCATGGGGCTTGGCCGCAGGAGCGTCCCGCTCGCGGCGAAGGTGCAGAACCTGCTCATCGCCGACTTCCTGAACTACCTCGCGCTGATCCACGGGACGTACCTGTCCACGTGGGATGACGGATTAAAAAAAAAGCCCGTGACCAGGCCGTAGCCGACAGCGGCATCATCGACCCGCTGATGGACCTGGAGGTCCAGGTGCAGAGCTTCGACATTCCAAGAACGGTCAGCGTCTATCCTGACCAGGCGGGCATCCGCTGGTGGACGAAGGCCTGGTTCAATAACCGCAAGGACGGCGAGGCCAGCGTGGAGATTTCGAGGCAGAGTGCGCTTCTCTTCATCCGTGACCAGGTGGAGAAGGACCAGTGGCTGGAAGACCACTTCCCCAGGCAGATGGAGGTCTACCACAACGCCATCGAGGAGACAAGGAAACAACTGCTGCAGCAGGTCAACATATAAACGGAAAGATACAACATGACAGACAGGGAACAGTTCACGACGAAGGTCGAACCCATCATGGACAGGGTGATGCAGGACCTCCGGAGCCGCCAGGCCGAGGAGACCAGACGCTTCATGCGCTCCCCCGCCTATATCCTGTCCGGGATATCCGGTCCTGACGGGGGGATGGCATCCCAGGCCGTAGCACTGGACTCGCTCAGGGTTACGGGTGAATGGAACTCCAAGACCGTGGAGGACTATGTCGAGATGGTGAAGGCCGAACTCCGGAAGGAAGGGATCGCCGTCACCCCTCAGCTCGAAGAGATGATGATCGACAAGATGGCCAAGGATCAGGTTCCTCAGTCATCCATCGATTACATCCTCCGCAAGGCCGCCGGCAACTCCCTCTTCTCTCTTCCGGAAGAAGCCAGGAAGACTCCCCTTCAGAGGGAGATCGAGGAGCGTGCTGAAGAGATGTACAACCCCTCCAAGGTGGAGAAGGGAATCGGCTGGGGCCTTGGTGCGGCAGCGGATTTCGCGGCGATGGGAGGCCTCGGTGGCGGTGCCGTAAGCGGCCTCAAGTTCGTCGGCGCGGACCTCGCCATCAATGCCGTCATCGACACCGTCGATGCCAGCCAGCGAAAGGATGTACCGAAGGTCATCGCACCCGGACATGAGGAGGAATGGCTGGCAGCGAACGGCAGGAAGCCGGAGGAGACAGCGCCGCAGGAACAGAAA
>JAFRPG010000074.1 GCA_017429265.1 Clostridia bacterium
AAGTTAGGAAAAGCATTTGGGGGGTTCGCGCTCTGCGGAGCGCGCCAGGGGCTTTCCGATCGCCCCTGGGCCCGTCGGGACCGTCTCTTTCTTGTTAGTTGTCGGGTAAGGCTGAGAGCATAGCCTGGCATTCCATCAAAAACCTGACAATTCCCCAAGAATGATTTAACGGGACGGCCCCGAAGGAGTCCAGAGGGCGATCGGAAAGCCCTCTGGTGCGCCCGCAGGCGCATTCCATCACCAACGGAATTTCCCTAACTAAACGTGAAGAACCAAAAAAGAGCCTGTCCCCCGGACACCCGGGCGGACACGGCTGCGGAGGTGAGTGTGTGGAGCATCCGGAAGCCCTGGCCGCGTACATCGGACAGCTGAGTGCCGAGCGGGAGAAGTACCTGTATCAGCGCACGGTGAAGCAGCTGGATCCGGAGCTGAAGCGCATGAGCCCCGGTGAGAGGGAAGCCTGTCTCCATGGCGACACCTTCGACCGTCTTTTCTATCAGCATAAGCGCAGGGACAAGGTCTACCAGGCCCTGCAGCGCGGCGAACTGATCCAGGACTTCCACAAGTCCGAGTTCAGCCAGCTGGAGCCCCTGATCGAAAGCGAGCTGCGGCACGGCCACGCGATCGATCTGCCTTTCCTGCGCTCGGTCTCCCACGGCCGGCTGACCCTCGGGCGGGCGTACGCGGCAATCGCGCGGGTGGAGCAGCGCGCCGTCCAGCGCTTCTTCCAGAAACAGCAGCAGACCTACGTCAGCGAGGCGGACCGCCGCGTGGAGCGGAGCCTGCGCCGCGACGACCTCACCCAGCTGCTCCGGCGCGGGGACTCCTCTGCCCGGGTCCTGAACGCGCTGACGGACGGCCCCCTGCGGGGTGGGATCACCGAGGACTTCGTCGAGCGGTGCTTCCTCCCCCACAGCCTGACCGCCGCGCTCCGGGACGACCTGTTCCGGGCCTTCCCCGAGCTCGCGGCCTGCCGGAACATCTCCATGCCGGGCGGCGCCCGGATGTCGGCCGTGCTGCAGAAGGAGATCCAGCGGGCCCGGTACGCGGTCTGCGCGGAGGTGAATCGGCGCTTCGCCATGAAGCGCATCCGCCGCCTCCTGTCCTCCAATCCCCACGTCAGCAAGCTGCAGCGCCGCAGCGACGAGGCGCGGCGGCAGGAGGAGGAGCTGCACTCCGCCCTCCTCAGCGCCATCCCCGAGCGGACCTGCGACCTGTATCCGCGGGCGCGGGCGATGAAGCGCCGTTTTGTGCTGCACCTGGGACCCACCAATTCCGGCAAGACCCACGACGGGGTCAGCCGCCTGCACGCCGCCCTGCAGGGGATCTATCTGGGGCCCCTGCGCCTCCTCGCGGCGGAGCAGTTCGACACGCTGAACCAGGAGGGCATCCCCTGTAGCCTGGTGACCGGCGAGGAGCGGATCCTGGTCCCGTTCGCGCGGGTCCAGTCCTCCACCGTGGAGATGGCGAGCCTGAAGACCCACTACGACATCGCGGTGATCGACGAGTGTCAGATGGTCGCGGACCGGGACCGCGGCGGCGCGTGGACCGACGCCATCCTCGGCCTGTGCGCGGACGAGATCCACGTCTGCGCCTCCCCGGACGCCGAGACGATCCTCACGCAGATGATCGCCGAGTGCGGGGACGAGATGCGCATCGTCCGTCACGAGCGGATGACGCCCCTCGTGATGGAGAAGGCCAGCTTCCAGTTCCCGGATTCCGTCCGGCCCGGGGACGCGCTGATCGTCTTCTCCAAGGCACGGGTGCACGCGGTGGCCGCCGAGCTCCGCCAGCTCGGCTTCCACGTCTCCCTGATCTACGGCGCCCTGCCGCCGGACGTCCGGCGCGACCAGGCGGAGCGCTTCCAGACCGGCGGCAACGAGGTCGTCGTCTCCACCGACGCGATCGCCATGGGCATGAACCTGCCCATCCAGCGGGTGGTCTTCCTCGAATCCGAGAAGTACGACGGGGATATCACCCGGCCGCTGACGGACGCGGAGTTCAAGCAGATCGCCGGGCGCGCGGGCCGTTTCGGGATCTACGACACGGGATATGTCAACGCCTTCGGGTTCCGCGGGCTCGTCGCCAACGCGCTGTACAAAACACTGCCCCCGATCACGGAGGCAGTCATCAGGTTCCCGGGGTCCCTGCTGGGGCTCCCCCTGCCGCTGACGGAGACGATCCGCCAGTGGATGACCATGCGGGATCAGGCGTTCTTCTCCAAGGCGTCCACCCAGCGCATGATGGCGCTGGCCTCCATGCTGGAGACCCCGAACACCGACAAGGAGCTGCTCTACCGTTTTATCTGCATCCCCTTCGATGAGACCGAGCAGGACCTGCTGGAGCGCTGGCGGGCCATGTACAGGGCAGAGTCGCGCGGGGAGCATGTGGACGTGCTCGAAGCCCTCCCGGAGATGGTCGATCCCGAGGCGTGCCGGACCTCCATGCTTGACGGACTGGAGGCCGACTACCGGCGCTGTGACCTGTACTACAACTACACCCGTCTCTTCCTCGGGGAGGCCGATCTGATCCTGACGGAGATCCAGCAGCGGAAAAACCTGATCTCGCAGGGGATCATCCATATCCTGTCCACCCAGCGCCTGCAGGAGAAGCGCTGCACGGTCTGCGGCCGGCGCCTGGCCTGGAACTGGCCGCACCGCCTGTGCGACGCCTGCTATCAGCGCCGGCAGCGGCGATACCGGGTCTGAGAACGCTTCAGAAATTCTCCCCGTTCCAGCCCCAGTCCGAGAGCGGATGGTAGGTGACGTACACGGCCTCGCCCGGGATGCCCAGCTTGCGGGAGAGCAGGTCGCAGATCTGGCCGGTCAGCCTGCCGTAGGACGCCTTCGGAGCGCTCCCGTAAAGGCTGACGGAGACGTAGGCACCCCGGTCGAGCTTTTTGCCGCCCAGCCACAGGTCGTACGAGTCCTCGATGCCCACCATCAGGTAGGTCTCGGTCTTGTTGAGGGTGGCGATGAGCTTTCCGAGCTCCGCCTTGATCTCTTCCTTCTGGATCGGGGTGACCGGGGTGGTGATCTTCGCGTCGATGAACGGCATGATGTTTCCTCCTTCTCTTTCCGGCAGACGGACGTTCTGTCCCACCGCCGGGTTTCGTCCGATGGGATTCCGGGCAGGTCCTCACCGCTGATCCTTCGGCAGCGCGGGCACGCGGATCCGCGTGAGGAAGCGGCGCATCCCGCGCAGCAGGTGTCCGTTGGCCAGCTCGGCAAAGCCCTGCGCGTAATTGTAGGGGAAGGAGCGGCCCGCGCACATGCTCATGGAGCGCAGGGAATTGCTCTCCAGCACCCGGCGGAGGAAGACGGCGCCCTTGACAGCGTTCTCCTTCTCCGGCCCGTCCGGCATGCGCCGGGCTTTTTTCATCTGCTTTGCCGGCATCGCCATCACGGCCCGGAAGAGGATCCGTCCCAGGAAGGTCCTCCGCAGGTCCGTGAACCGCGATTCCGGCGTGATCGGGAGGACGGGCGGCAGCGGCGGGACGTCGAGCGTGTCGGGATACTCCGTCCGGTCTTCCTCCTCCGGCCGGAGCGTCACCGTGACGCTCTCGCCGGGCGCGAGCCACACCTTGCGGAAGCCCCGCAGTTCTCCGTCCAGCCAGAGCTGGGCGACCTCCGCCCCGGCGCGGTCCCCGGTGTTCGTGACGGTCTGCGTCCAGGCATCGCCCTGCCGCACCCACTCGCCGTGCGCGAACGTCGTGTAGCTCAGCCCGTGGCCGAAGCGGTAGCGGACGGGGATCCCGTGCCAGTCGTAATACCGGTAGCCGACCTCCGTTCCCTCTGCGTAGACCTCCTGCGGCGTCCTGCCGAAGGTCTCGTGGGAGGGGACGTCCTCATAGCGCATGGGCCAGGTCTGCGCGAGCCGCCCGGAGGGATTCTTCTCGCCGAAGAGCAGCTGCGCCGCCGCCGTGCCGCCGTTCTGCCCGGGCAGGACCATGTTGAGGATGGCGCTGACCCGGTCGTTGAAGGGCAGCTCCACGGGCGAACCGCCGAAGAGCACCACGACCACCTTTTTCCCGGTGCCGCACAGGCTGTCGATCAGACGGAGCTGGTCCTCCGGCAGGCGCATGTCCTCCCGGTCGAAGCCCTCGGACTCGGCCTCGTCCGTCAGACCGGCGAAGACAAGGATCACGTCGCATTCTTCCGGCGGAACGCTCCGGATGCCGCGCTGTGCAAAGGCCTCCGCAGGCGAGGTCACCCGGGTCGGGCGAATCATGGAGCTGCCCGCGCCCTGGTAGCGCATATTCGCGAACAGGTCCCCCGCGATGTGCAGCTTTTCCGCGCCGGACAGGGGCAGGACGCTGTCGTTCTTCATCAGCACCGCACAGTCGGCGGCGATCTCCGCGGCGAGGGCATGGTGGGCGTCCCAGTCTACGGGCGTCGGATCGGCGGGCTTCACATACCGGCCGATCCATCCGAGGATGTTCCGGCAGGCCGTGTCCAGCACCTCCTGCGGGAGACTGCCGTCCGCGATGCCGTCGAGGATCTGCCGGCGGCAGAGGGCCGTATCCCCGGGCATCTCCAGGTCCAGACCGGCCTTCAGGCCCGCCGCCCGGTCGTGCGCGGCGCCCCAGTCGGTCATCACGGCCCCGTCAAAGCCCCACTCCTCCCGCAGCACGTCCGTCAGCAGCCAGCGATTCTCGGAGCAGAACGTCCCGTTGACTTTGTTGTAGGCGCACATGACCGTGGCCGGCTTCGCGTGCTTCACGATGTACTCGAAGGGTTTGAGATACAGGGTGCGGATCGTCCGCTCCGACGCGACGGAATCGCCCATGAAGCGGTAGTTCTCGCTGTTGTTCAGGGCGAAGTGCTTCAGCGACACGCCCACGCCCCGGCTCTGCACGCCCTCCACCTCGGCCGCGCCGAGCACGCCCGCCAGCAGCGGATCCTCCGAGAAGTACTCGAAGTTCCGCCCGCACAGCGGATTCCGCTGAATGTTCACCCCCGGCCCGAGCAGGGTGTGGACGCCGTAGAAGCGGCACTCCCGGGCGATGGCCTCGCCCATTCGACGCAGGTTCTCCGGATTCCAGCCGCAGGCGGTCGCGGCGGCCGTCGGGAAGGCGGTGGCCGGCTCGGACTCGCTCACCCCGTTGTCGCCGGTGCCGATCTGCTTGCGCAGGCCGTGCGGGCCGTCGGACATGCACAGGGACGGGATCCCGAGGCGCGGGATCGGGTTGGTGTGCATGAAATCCGTGCCGGAGACCAGAGCCGCCTTTTCCTCCACGGTCATCCGCGCGATCAGTTCCTCCGTGTTCACGGTCCGCACCTCCTGTTCAGTCACGAAAACGGCTGTCCGCGCTCCATATACCGGCAGTATACCACATCCGCCGCGAACGCGCCACAGGAAATCCGCGATGCAGCGCCGTTTGGCATGCGGCTTCAGAGGATCTTCTCCGGCATCCACCGCAGATAATCTCCGGAGACCAGGCGGTACAGGATGCCGTGGTGGCGGCCCTCGAGGCTGTCGCGGAAGCGGCTCTCCCCGTGGCAGTGGGCGTAGATGACCTGCTCCGCCCCGTACTTCTCCGCCATGGCGGTGAAGACGCTGTTGCGCTCGAGGATGCTTGTGGGCGGATAGTGCAGGAACATGATGAAGCGGCTGAAGCCGTCGGCCCGCGCGGCCGCAAAGGAGGCCTCCAGCCGCTCCGCCTCGCGCTCCACCAGCTTCTCCGCGTGCCGCTCCTCCTCCCGGTCCCAGTCCACGATCCGCCGGCCCCGCACGTAAAACGGGCCCTCGAAGGTATAGCCTTTCGTGCCGACAAGGGCAATGTCCCCGTACGCGGCATAGTTGTTCTGCAGGAAGAACAGCTTTCTGGCGTACAGGGTGTTCAGGGAGGCCGTCTTCTTCGCATCCCAGAACATGTCATGGTTGCCCCGCAGGAGGATCTTCCGGCCCGGGAGGGCTGCGATCCATTCCAGATCCTGCCCGGCCTCCGTAAGGTTCCGGCCCCAGCTGTGGTCGCCGGCCAGCACGAGGGTGTCCTCCGGGCGGATCATCCGCTTGCAGTTCCGCCGGAAAACCGCCTCGTGGTCCCGCCACGCGGGGTCGCGAAGCTGACCCGCGGCCTTCACCAGGGTTTGAAAATGCAGGTGCAGATCGCCGATCGCGTACAGGCTCATGGATCCTCCTCCGAAGCGAAAGCACTCGACATGGATCGTCAAACATGGTATGATCCCGATATGGAGGGATCGATATGCTGAAAGTTTACTGCTACAGCCGCTGCACGACCTGCCGGAAGGCCCTTGCATGGCTCGACGACCGCGGCATCGCCTATGAAGCGGTCGACATCAAGGCCGACCACCCGGACGCCGAAGCCCTGCGGACATACCACGCCGTGAGCGGTCTTCCGCTGAAGCGTTTCTTCAACACCAGCGGCATCCCCTACCGGGAGCTCGGGCTCTCCGCGAAGCTGCCTTCCATGAGCGAGGAAGAGCAGCTGACCCTCCTGGCCACGGACGGGATGCTGGTCAAGCGCCCGCTCGCCGTCGGCGAGGGCTTCGTCCTGGTCGGCTTCCGCGAGGACGAGTGGGCCGGAAAGCTCCCGTGAGCCGGACCGGACAGAGGAGGTACGCACCGCCATGGAACTGAAAAGACTGGACGCATCGGATCGCAGGCGGATCACGGCCCTGTTCGCCGATGTGTTTACCCGTGAACCGTGGAACGACGACTGGAGCGACACAGACCAGCTGAACGCCTACATCGCGGACCTGACCGGGCAGAGCAACTCCCTTGCGCTGGGGTACTTTGACGGCGACCGCCTGCTCGCGGCGTCCCTCGGCTTTGTCAAGCACTGGTTCCGGGGCACGGAGTACGTCATCGACGAGCTCTTCGTGGACCCGTGCATGCAGGGGCAGGGCATCGGAAGCGCGTTTCTGCGCGCGATGGAGGCATACCTCACGCGGCAGGGCATCGTCCTCCTCTTCCTCCAGACGGAGCGGACTGTCCCGGCCTACGCGTTCTACCTGAAGCACGGCTTCACCGAGCTGACCGACCACGTCTCCTTCGCAAAGGAGATCCTCCCGGGCACATGAGCCGGACCAGTTTGAAAAGGGCCTGATCCGCCGTTCAGATCAGGCCTTTTGCTTGCGGTGTTTCCCCGATCACCGTGTAGGCCATGCCGCTCTCCTCCCGGTGGGACAGGTACAGGCAGACCTCGCGCACGGTCATGGTCACCCGCGGCACGGCGATGCGCGGGAGAAGGACGCCCTCCGGCACCGCAGGCTTGCGGGCGAGGGTGATATGCGGACTGAAGTCCTGCGGGTCAAAGGGGACCGAGGCCTCCGCCAGCGCCCGGCGGACGCGTCCGGCCAGGGCCCGCAGTTCCGCCGATGGTTCCACCCCGGCCCAGAGGACTCTGGCGGCGGGGAAGATCCCCAGACCCGACAGGGTGATCCGGAACGGCTCCTCCACCGCCGGAAGCACCTCCGTGACCGCCTCCGGCCACATGCCGATGAAGGCCAGCGTCAGATGGAGGTTCTCCGGATCAAGATATCGCCCGATCACCCCGGCCCCGCGGAGGCGGCGCTGCGTCTCCGCCAGGGCATCCCGGAACTCCGGCGACGGGCGAAGACCGACAAAGAGGCGCATCACAGGTTCTTCCTCTCCTCCGTCACTGCTTTTCGTACTTCAGGACCTTCCCGCTCCCGTCCGTCACGACGGTGACGGTGTACACCTTTCCGTCTTTCAGGGCCGGGTGCTTCCCGGGTGAGGACTTCGAGTAGCCCTTGAAGGCCTTGCGGTCGCCGAACCAGTCCACGCCCTGCGCCTCGGCCTCCTGCGCCCGGCTCTCCATCGACGGGAAGACCTGTCCGAGGAAGTGCAGCATCGCCGTGCGGTCGCTCCACATCCGCTCCAGCATCTCCGCGTCCACCCGGTAGACCGAGACCGTCCAGGTGGTATCGCCGCTGAGGAAGGGGCGGAAGGCGCTGTCCACCACCGCCACGATCTCCTCACCCGCGAGGGACGGATCCTGTTCCAGCACGCGCTCCAGGCTCGCGGCGTTGGCCTCACGGCGCTCCTCCGGCGTGTAGCCCGCGCTGAGGGAGACCGTGTTGTGCAGGTAGATGCTGCCGCCGATAAAAATGCCGGCGCTGAGCAGACTCAGGCAGACGAGGCCGATCACCCGGCGCGTGTTGAAGGTCAGGTCATCGGCGCGGCTGCGGAGCATCCCGCCCTTCTCCAGCGGCGGCATGGCGGCGCGCAGGAAGACCACGAGGATCAGTGCCTCAAAGGGGAAGAGCGCCAGATTCTTGATGATGCGCGGCAGGTCCAGCCAGACATAGCCCTTGCCGAGCATGACCTGGTTGTACCAGACCATGATCGGCGTCTGCAGCACGAGGTTGACGAAGAAGCTGACGCAGAAGCGCGAGAGCACGACCCGCTTCACCGTCACCCGGGCCCGGTACAGGAAGAGGGCGAAGATGAGGCTGCCCGCGATCTCCGTGAGGACAAACGGCGGGAACCAGGGGCCGCTGGGCACGAGGATGCAGCCGAGTGTATCGGTGATGGCGGCGGCCGCGATGGCCACGACCGGACCGAAGCACATGGCGCCCATCGCGTTGATCACGAAGGCGGAGTTGATGTCGAGGTACGGCCCCACCGGGATCTTGATCGCCTTGAACCCCACGCGCAGGGCGATCATTAGCGCGGCGAACATCAGCATGCGGGTATCCCTGAACTCCGCCGCCGCGTCGCGCCAGTAAACGCGGGAGAAGGGATGGGGATAGAGCGTGTTCCTGTTTCTCTGCATTGAAAAACCTCCTTTCAGAGCAGCACTGCTGACAAGGAGGCAAAGCTCCGGGTTTGGCCAGCGGGTGCGGGCTTGCCACCGCGGCGTCTGCCTTCGTCCGCCGGACATCATCCCCGTCCGGCAGCACTTCACGCGGTAAGCCCTACTCTGTACAAGCGCATTATATCGGGCCCGGGGGCAAAGCGCAAGATGCTTTTCCGAAAAATGCATTTTTCCGGTGTTTTTCTTGCGTTTTCCGCGCTTTGAGACTATAATGTCCCCTGCCGCCGGTCAAAGAGCCGCGCCGGGAGCATCGGCCCCGGACGCACACGGCAAGGGACGCGGCGGCAAGAATACGCAGGGCATCCCGCACGGGAGCCTGAACGGAGGGATCACCATGTCTTTCACCCAGAACCGCTCTTCCGTCACGAACACCAAGAAGCTCGCCCTGATGGCCATCCTCACCGCCGTCATGATCGTGCTCGGGCTGTGGAACATCCCGATGCCGGCGGGGCTGAGCATCACCTTCAACATGATCCCGGTCGCTATCGCCGCCATCGCCATGGGCGTCTCGGGCGGCATCGCCATGGGCGCCGTCTTCGGCCTGATCAGCTTCCTGCAGTGCTTCGGCGTCTGCGGAAGCAGCCCGATGGGCATCGCGCTGGTCTCGGAAGCGCCGGTCTGGATGTCCTTCGTCCAGCGCTTCGTCTCCCGTGTGCTGATGGGCCTGCTCGTGGCGCTGATCGACGGCTCGGTCAAAAAGCATGTCAACACCGGCGTCCGGGGAGCCGTCACCGGCTTCTCCGCCGCCTTCCTCAATACGCTGCTGTTCATGAGCCTGCTGGTCCTGCTCTTCGGGCAGACCGAATACATGCAGGGCAAGATGGCCGGCCGTGCCTTCCTGACCTACCTGGTCGCCAGCGTCGGCGTCAACGGTCTGGTGGAGATGGCGGTGGCCGCCTTCCTCACCAGCGCCGTCGCCGCAGCCCTGAAAAAAGCCCGCATGATCTGACCGCAAGGAGGCTCCGCCCATGCTCTTCACCATGGACATCGGCAATACCAACATCAAGACCGCCCTCTTCGACGGACCGAGCATGGTCAAGTACTGGCGTGTTTCTACCAATAAGATCTACACGTCGGACGAGTTCGGCATCCTCTTCGAGCACCTCTTCACCCATGGCGGCGTGTCCGTGGACGACGTGGACGGGATCATCATCTCCTCCGTCGTCCCGACGATCAACTTCACCATCGAGCACATGTGCTCCAACTACTTCCACCTGACGCCGATGTTCGTGGCCCCGGGCATCAAGACCGGGATCAACATCAAGTACGAGAACCCCCGCGAGCTGGGCAGCGACCGTATCGCCAACGCCGTCTCCGCCTACACCGAGTACGGCGGGCCCGTAATCTTCATCGATTTCGGCACGGCGACCACCTTCGGCGTGATGGACGGCCAGGGCTCCTTCCTGGGCGGCTGCATCTGCCCCGGCATCAAGCTGGCCAGCGAAGCCCTCGGCACCGGCACCGCCAAGCTGCCCCGTTTCGAGCTGGCGCGGCCCGAGCATGTCATCGGCCGCACCACCCTGGCCAACCTCCAGAGCGGCATGTACTACGGCTACGTCGGCCTGGTCATCCATCTGGTGAAGAAGATTCGCCAGGAGCTCGGCTGCCAGGCGCAGGTCGTCGCCACCGGCGGCATGGCCCAGATGATGGCCGAGGAGAGCGGCGTGATCGACCACGTCGACGGCCTGCTCACGCTGAAGGGCCTCCGCCTGATCTGGGAGCGCAACCACTGATTTTTCCACAGCATCACAGCCGCCGCATCGGTCATCCCGGTGCGGCGGCTGCTTTGACGGAGGACAGGAAGGTCCGGCATTCTCTCAGGAGTACCGGCAAAAAGGGGTTATTCACATATCGTTAGGGAAACTCCATTAATGAGGGGGATGCGCCTGCGGGCGCACCAGAGGGCTTTCCGATCGCCCTCTGAACTCCTTCGGGGCCGTCCCGATAAATGATAAGATTTTGGATTGAAAGATTCTTTTATCAACGATACTTTACCCAATACCAAACAAGGAAGACATGCTCCCGAAGGGTCCAGGGGCGATCGGAAAGCCCCTGGCGCGCTCCGCAGAGCGCGAATCCCTCCCATGCGGTTTTCCCGAACTACCCGTGAAAAGCCTTTTATCAAGACTACTTTACCCAATGTCTGACAAGAAAGATGCGGTCCCGAAGGGTCCAAGGGCGATCGGAAAGCCCCTGGTTATGCCCGCAGGCATGAAACCTCTCCCCAAATGCTTTTCCAGAATTCTTCGTGAAGCAAAACGCTTCGGGAGCGGATGATGCGCTGCCCGAAGCGTCTGTTTGCATGATCAAAGGTTGTGCCGGAAAACCCTCACTCCGCGTCCTGCGCGATGGCGCCCAGCAGGCCTTTGCCGGTGTGGATGGCCAGGGCCGGACTCACCGGGCTGATGAAGCAGTTGGCCACGTCGAGGTGCTCCTCGTAGAGCTTCCGCATCTCCACGGCTTCCTCATAGGCACCGCCGTGGACGATGGCGAGATCGATCTTCCGCCCGGCATAGCGCTGGAAGAACTGCTCGTTCATGGCGCTGACGGCTTTCCTGAAGCCCCTCGCCTTGACGAGGGTCTCATAGACGCCGTCGTCATCCACATAGATGACCGGCTTGATCTGCAGGAGGCTGCCGATCACGCCCTCCACCAGGCCGATGCGGCCGCCCTTGCGGAGGTACTCGAGCGTCGGGATCACGAAGCAGCCCAGCTGACCGGAGCGCAGGCGGTCCACATCCGCGGCGACCTCCGGGATCGTCTTGCCCCGGCTCAGGCCGTTCGCCGCGGTGAGCACCAGCAGGCCCTCGCCCGCGGAGAGGGTCTTCGTGTCCAGGACGGTGATCAGCCCCTCCGGGAAGTCCGCCGCCACGGTGTTGGCGATGTTGAAGGTGCCGGACAGCCCCGAGGAGATCGAGAGGTGCAGGATTCGGGTCGCCCCGTCGTCCAGCGCCTTCCGGTAGGTCGCGGTGATGTCGTCCGGTGAGGGCAGCGAGGTCTTCGGAAGCTCGGTCTCCATAATGACGTAGAGCTCCTCCGGCGTGATCTCCAGCCGGTCCCTGCGCTCCCCCTTGCTGGTATTGACCCGAAGCGGGACGGTACGGATGTCAAATGCGGCGAGCTGCTCGTCGCTCAGATCGCACGCGGTATCGGTCACCAGCGCGATCCGCTCCCCGTTCACATCGAACATCAGCCTGCCTCCCTTCCGTGTGGTTCGGGGTTATTATACCACGTCAGGCTGACAAGTCAAGGAACGGAACGCTCAGCGGGCCAGCATCCGGGCAAAGGCCGTCCGCAGACGCATCGAATAGAGGAGGAACATCGACACCGCAGCGCCGAAGGCTGCCTGCAGCACCTCGAAGGGCAGCTTGAGGACGGCGTACTCCGGGGTGGAGTAAACGTAGGCCCTGCCGAGGGTATAGCCGATCACCATGATCAGGGAGCCGGCCGTGACCGCCAGACCCGAGCCGAGGACCGGCCGGTTCCGCAGGAGGCGCCGCGAGAGGTAAGAGACCGCCGCGGCCTGGAGACCGTGCGTCACCAGGGAGACGAACATCGGCGCCGGGTAGAAGAAGAAATCGCCGAGGAAAGAGCCCACACCGCCGACGATGAAGGCCGCCAGCGGGTCCAGCAGGATCGCCGCCGTGTTGATCACCGCGTCGCAGAAATAGAGGTGGCCGCCGGGCACGGGAATGCTGAAGACACTCATGGAGAGGATGACATTCATCGCCGTGAAGAGCGCGGTCGTCGTCAGCCAGAGGACGGAACCCCGCTTCAGATCGGGTGAAGGTGTACGGTTCATCGGAATAACCTCCTTTGGAAAAGGCGGGGACGCGCGACGCATCCCCGCCCCTGTCTGTCCGTCTCAGCGCACCGCCTCGAAGGCCGCATCCAGGGCCGCGATCAGATCCCTGATGTTCTCCGTTCCGATGGAAAGGCGAATCGTGTTGGGCTTGATCCCCTGGTCGAGGAGCTCCTCGTCGGTCAGCTGGCTGTGGGTGGTGGTGTAGGGATGGATCACCAGGGACTTCACATCCGCCACGTTGGCCAGCAGGGAGAAGATGGCCAGGTTGTCGATAAACTTCTGCGCGGTCTCGCTGCCGCCCCTGATCTCAAACGTGAAGATGGATCCGCCGCCGTTGGGGAAATACTTCCGATAGATCGCATGGCTGGGCTCGGTGGCCAGGGACGGATGGTGCACCGCTTCCACCTGGGGATGCTTCGCGAGATAGTCCACGATCTGAAGGGCGTTCTCCACATGGCGCTCGACGCGCAGGGAGAGGGTCTCGAGGCCCTGCAGGAAGAGGAAGGCGTGGAAGGGCGAGAGGGTCGCGCCGGTATCGCGCAGGAGGATCGCGCGGATGTAGGTCACAAAGGCGGCCGGACCTACCGCGTCATAGAAGGAGACGCCGTGATAGCTCGGATTCGGGTCGCTGATCCAGGGGTACTTCCCGCCGGCCTTCCAGTCGAACTTGCCGCCCTCCACGATCACGCCGCCGATGGCCGTCCCGTGGCCGCCGATGAACTTGGTCGCCGAGTGCACCACGATGTCCGCCCCGTACTCGAGGGGCCGCACGAGGTACGGCGTGGCGAAGGTCGAGTCCACCACCAGCGGCAGGCCGTGCGCGTGGGCGACGGCGGCCACCGCCGCGATGTCGATCACGTTGCTGTTGGGATTGCCGAGAGTCTCCACGAAGATCGCCTTCGTGTCCGGGCGGATCGCCCGCTCAAAGGCGCCCTCCTCATAGGGGTCCACAAAGGTGGTTTCGATCCCTGCGGTCAGGGGCAGGGTGTGGGCCAGCAGATTGAAGGTGCCGCCGTAGATGGTCTTTGAAGCCACGATGTGTTCGCCCGCCTTGGCCAGGGCCTGCAGGGTGTAGCTGATCGCCGCCGCGCCGGAGGCCACCGCGAGGGCTGCCGCGCCGTTCTCCAGCGCCGCGATACGCTCCTCGAACACGCTCTCGGTCGGGTTGGTCAGGCGGCCGTAGATGTTGCCGGCGTCCCGCAGGCCGAAGCGGTCGGCCGCGTGCTTGCTGTTGTGGAAGACGTAGGACGTCGTGGCATAGATCGGCACCGCGCGGGCATCGGTCACGGGATCGGCCTGCTCCTGGCCGATGTGCAGCTGCTTCGTCTCAAAGGACCAGTTGGCGGGATTCTTAATATCGGACATAACGGCATCTCCTTTTCGCTTCTCGTTTTTGTGCTGTGCAGGCGGTCTGTGATTCGGATCGGTCCGCCCTCACATTCGGTTCCTGCTCAGCAGAGCGGGAATGAAGAAGCGCGGCTTTCTGTCCGTCCGCTGTCTGCGCATCGCTGAGCCCTCCTTCCGGTTCGTCGGGCTCATTGTAGCAGCAAAGGGCGCCATTGTCCAATACGAATGATCGATGGTTTGCTATAGGATTTCCCTATTGCTTTTCCTCCACACAGAGGTAGCGCTTCAGCTCCTCCACATAGCGCTTCCCCATCTCACCGGGGAGGCTGTCCTTCCGCGTGAGCCAGCCGATCTCCATGCGGCTGTTGGGGTTTTCCTCGTCGGCGGCGTAGGGGACCGCGGCGTAATCGCTGCCGTTGAGCTCCTCACAGATGATGCCCGAGCAGAGGGTGTAGCCGTTCACGCCCACCATCAGGTTGAGCATCGTGGCCCGGTCGGAGCAGCGGATCGTGCGGGCGTATTGGTTCGTGGAGAGGATCTCCTCCGCGAGGTAGAAGTTGCTGTCGTCCCCCTGCTCGAAGGAGAGGTTCGGGTACGGGGCGAGTTCCTCGAAGGTGATCGCCTTCCGCCCGGCCAGCGGGTGGCCCTTCCACAGGTAGACATAGGCGCTGCAGTCGATCAGGCGGTGGAAGAGGACGCCGCTGTCCGTCATCAGCTTGCTCAGCGCCCGGCGGTTGAACTCGCTCAGGTAGAGGATGCCGATCTCGCTGCGGCCCGCGGCGACGTCGTCGATCACCTGCCGCGTGCGGGTCTCCCGCAGGGCGAAATCGTACATGGCCACGTCGAGGCCCCGGGTCAGCTCCACGAAGGCCTTCACCGCGAAGGAATAGTGCTGGGTGGAGACGGCGAAGCGCTGGCGGCGCTTTCCCGCCCTGCCGAAGGTGTCGATCAGCTCCTCATACTGCGTCAGGACCGACCGCGCGTAGGGCATGAAGGCCAGGCCGTCCGCCGTGAGGGTGACGCCGCGGCTCGTGCGGTTGAACAGGGCAAAGCCGAGCTCAGCCTCCAACTCGTGGATCGCGCCGGTCAGGGACGGCTGGGAGAGGAAGAGCCGCTCCGCCGCCCGGCTGAAGGAGCCCGCGTCCGCGATGGCCGCCGCAGCGCGCAGCTGCTGCAGGGTCATGCGCCCTCACCTCCCGTCAGGTCGGTGAGCTTCTTCCCGAAGAAGAACGCCCGCGTCACGCGGTCGAACTGGGTCCACAGCGGCAGGGTGCGGCAGCGCTCCGCCCTCGGGCAGGCCTCCGCGCCCTCCCGCAGGCAGGCCACCGCGGCCAGCGTCCCCTCCGTGCACTCGAGGATCTCCCCCACCGTGTAGTCGGCGGCGGGCCTGGAGAGGCGGTATCCGCCGTGCTTCCCGCTGACGCCGATCACAAGGCGGTGCTCCACCAGCTCCCTGACGATGATCTCCAGGTATTTCTTGGAGATCTCCTGCCGCTCGGCCACGTCCCGCAGCGGCACACAGCCCTCCCCCTCGTGCTCCGCCAGATCGAGCATCACCCGCAGCGCATAGCGTCCCTTGGTCGAAATCACGGTTGATTTCCCCCTTCCGCGAAAAAAAGTTATTACCTATTATACCACAGGGTGAATAGGATAATCAAGGCCGGTTTTCGGAAATTTGCCTATTGACTCAGTAGGCGATTGCGTGTATGATCATGGCCAAGACCCCGGGCAGCCGGGACAGCAAACGGATGCGGCGGAGCAGAGCGCTCCGAAACCGTTGAGAAAGGACGGACGGAAAATGGCGAAGATCTACAGGGGAACCCTGGACCTGATCGGCAATACCCCGCTGGTGGAGACCGCGAACCTCGAGCGTGAGCTGGGCCTGGAGGCGCGGCTGATCGTGAAGCTGGAGTACTTCAACCCGGCCGGCAGCGTGAAGGACCGCATCGCGAAGGCCATGATCGAGGACGCGGAGGCAAAGGGCGTGCTGAAGCCCGGCTCCGTGATCATCGAGCCCACCTCCGGCAACACCGGCATCGGCCTGGCGGCCATCGCGGCGGCCAAGGGCTACCGCATCATCCTGACCATGCCCGAGACCATGAGCGTCGAGCGGCGCAACATCCTCAAGGCCTACGGGGCGGAGATCGTCCTCACCGAGGGCGCCAAGGGCATGAAGGGCGCGATCGCCAAGGCCGAGGAGCTGGCGGCAGAGATCCCCGGCGGCTTCATCCCCGGGCAGTTCGTCAACCCGGCCAACCCGGCGATCCACCGGGCCACCACCGGCCCCGAGATCTGGGCCGACACCGACGGCGCCGTGGATATCTTTGTCGCCGGCGTGGGCACGGGCGGCACGGTGACCGGCACGGGCGAATACCTGAAGTCGCAGAAGCCGGACGTGAAGGTCGTGGCCGTGGAGCCCGCCTCCTCCCCCGTCCTCTCCGAGGGTCACGGCGGCGCGCATAAGATCCAGGGCATCGGCGCCGGCTTCGTGCCGGATGTGCTGAACACGGCGGTCTACGACGAGGTCTTCCCCGTGCGGAACGAGGACGCGTTCGCCGCGGCGAAGCTCCTGGCCCGCAAGGAGGGCATCTCGGTGGGCATCTCCTCCGGCGCCGCCCTCCACGCAGCCGTCGAGCTGGCCCGCCGGTCCGAAAACAAGGGCAAGACCATCGTCGCCCTGCTCCCCGACAGCGGCGACCGCTACTACTCCACGCCCCTGTTTACCGAGGACTGAGCCTCCTCACCGAAAAAGCCGCAGCGCAGATACCGCGGCTTTTTCGGTTCTTCACGTTCAGTTAGGGAAAACTTCGTTGATGAGGGAATGCGCCTGCGGGCGCACCAGAGGGCTTTCCGATCGCCCTCTGGACTCCTTCGGGGCCGTCCCGTCAAGAAAGGCTTTGGCAATGTAAGGTTTCGTTAATCAACATTGCTTTGCAAAATGCCAAACTGGAAAGAGTCGATC
>JAFRPG010000075.1 GCA_017429265.1 Clostridia bacterium
GAGGGCTGCGACGTGCGTGTCGGAGTACTGGGTCTCCAGGGTCCAGTCGATCTGGACGATCGCGCGGAGGATCTTGATGCCGAGGAAATACTTCGGCTTCCTGGCGATGGAGAGCTTCGCGGTGAACGTGACCGTCCCCCTTAGACCGGACATCGTTGCCTTCCGCCTGAAGGTGTAGCCGCTCCACGAACCGGAATCCTGCCAGGTGAGGCTGAACGCACTCTGGAGCTCTGCCATGATGGCCGGGATGCGGTGGTAGTCGTCCGTCGGTACGTCATCGTCGTTGTCGGATTCCTGCAGCGCCTCCTCGATGTCCCGGATACGGGCCTGCACCTGACGGAGCTCCGACTGGAGCGCCTCTATCCTGTCCCTGTTCTGGTTGTATTCCTCCCGGAGCGCTGCGGCCTCCTCGATGCTGGCCTCGCTAATCTGGCGGAGCAGCTCCGCGTTGCGGGTCTGGAGGGTGAGGATCTGCGAGTTCAGCCGTTCCTCCTCGGCCCGCGCCTGAGCGAGCATGGACTGGAGCTCGGAGGTATCGACGTTCCCCTCGATGACGGAGGTGCGCATGGCGCACTCCTTCGTGTGGGCGGAGAGCGTCTTGCCACAGGTGCCGCACTTGTACTGCGTGGAGCCCTTGGAGAGCGTCGCGCCGCCGGAGCAGGTGACGCTGATGGTGGCGGCCTCCACGCCCTGGACGCGCCTGGCGTCCGTGGTCTGGTAGTAGTTCTTGTCACCGCTGGTCAGGACATAGACATCCCCGTCGGGGTTGTCGTTCCACGAGGTCAGGACGATATTCATCCGGGCGAGGAACGAGCTCATGTCCATAGAGTAGGAGTCGAAGACCTCCTGATAGACATCCTCTCCCGTGTCCCTCTTCCGGATGTACCAGGTCTGCCGGTAATACTGGCCGACGGCCTCGCGGGCGTAGTCGTCGATCCATTCCCCGAGGTTATAGCCGCTGATGTCGAAGAGGTTCTCAATGGCGTCCGGGCCGCCGATCATCGACAGGAGCGTCCCACCCGCGTCGTTCTTGAAGCTCTCGAAGAGCGACTGGTAGTTCTCGACGATGGTGATGGCCGCGGCGATGTCGCCGCTCAGCAGGTCCTCGAAGCTGCTCTTCTGGAGAAGCTGCCCGGCGAGGTTCGAGGCTCCCTGCCCGATGAGGGCTATTCCTTCCCGGTAGAGCCGGTCCATGTCCTCCTTCAGGTCCTCCTTGGTGATGCCCTCGCCGATGCGGCCGAAACGGTCCAGAATGGACTCGAAGTCGATGCCGCCGAGGGTGGAGAGACGAAGGACGTCGGCGATGTCCTGCCGGATCTGGAGGAAGGCGATGTCGCCGAAGGACAGGGTGCTGTTCGTCACGACGGACTCGAACTGCATGCACAGCGTCTTGGTCTCGTCGCACACCTTCATGAGGTACGAGCCCCAGTAAAGCGCGTTCTGCGGGCTTTTGACCATCATCTTGGCCACCGTCCACACCTTCGGCATGATACGGGCCGACACGAGCCGGTAGATGCGCCTGTAGTACCAGTTCTCGGCGGAGTTCTCCCAGATACCCAGCTCCGTGAGGGCGCGCCGTTCGAGGAACTTCGAGGAGAAGATGCCCGCCGCCGCGGCCTCCGCCGCCGTGTAATGGTCGAGGATGTCCTTGACCTGCTCGTAGTAGAATCCTTCCGCCGCAGCGCCGGTGGCGTAAGCGGCCTGCATGGCGGCCGCGGTCTTCCAGTCGATGTTGACGCTGTAGTACTGCGCCCTGAGCGTCGGAGAGACGCCCAGGAGCAGTACCGAAACGCATATGAGCAAAACAAACCGCTTCATCGTTTTTCCGGAAGGTTAAGGACGTGTCCGGCGGCATTGACCTTCTGGGCGAATGCCAGCGGGGCAGCGATGCCGCTTCTATCCCAGTCACGGCAATAGGCCTCGATGGCCGTCCTGTGGTCGCACCGCAGCTCGGACTTGTATATCTTGAGAGCCTCCTTCTCGGAGCGCTCCGTA
>JAFRPG010000076.1 GCA_017429265.1 Clostridia bacterium
GGCTTTCCGATCGCCCCTGGACCCTTCGGGACCGTCTCTTTCTTGTTAGCTGTCGGGTAAGGCTGAGAGCATAGCCTGGCATTCCATCAAAAACCTGACAATTCCCCAAGAATTATTTAGCGGGACGGCGCCGAAGGAGTCCAGAGGGCGATCGGAAAGCCCTCTGGTGCGCCCGCAGGCGCATTCCCTCAGCAACGGAATTTCCCTAACTAAAGGTGAAGAACCCTTTTTCGCATGGAAAAACCCTGCCGCTCGGGCAGGGCCGGGGATCAGGTAAACTCCGGCGATGTGCGCATGGGGCCGGAATGCATGGCCGTGGTGTAGATCTCGTCCGGGTAGGTGGCCGGCGAAAGCGGGGAGATCGTGCGCCCGTTCGACGTGCGGAAAGAGAAGGGAATGAGCTCATCCAGCGCCGGGCCGGCCTCCTCCATGAAGCGGCGCAGATCCTGCGCGGCTTCTTCGATCTCCGCATACCGGTCCGCGGGATCCCAGGCCGAGGCCTTTGAGACGATGGCGGTCAGGGCGGGATGCAGGAAGACGGTGTTCAGCGTATCCTCCGGCAGGCGGACGGGCTGGAGCCTGTCGTCCGGGATGAAGGGATGCCGTCCGCCGCTGAGCAGCATATACAGGCAGATGCCGAAGGAACAGATGTCCTCGCGTCCGCTGCAGACGCCGCCGTTGACGATCTCCGGCGCGGCGAGCAGGCGCGTGCCGATGAGGTGGCGGTACGGCTGGCCCGGGGTGCAGGGCCTGCAGTGGGAGAAATCCCCCAGCTTGACGGTCCCGCCGCACCAGAAGAGGTTCCACGGCTTCACGTCGTAGTGCTGGAAGCCCATCCGCCGCACGGCCGCGAGGGCGTCGCACAGGTCGAGGGCGGCGCTGAGCACCTCCCGCACCGTCGGCTGCTTCTCCCGGTAGCGCTGCTCGAGGGGTCGGGCCAGCTCCTGCACGATGAAGGCCGTGCCGTTCTCCTCATAGTACTTCAGGTAGCGGATGATATGCGGCTCCTCGCTGAAGGCGCGCCCGGTCGTGTACTCGCGGCGGGCCCGAGCGAGGCCGTTTTCCTCGCTGCGGACGATCTTGACGGCGTAGTCCCGCGCGATCTCGGCCCGGTAGACGCGGCCGGTGCTGCCCGCGCCGATCATCTCGGCGATGCGGAACGCGGACACGGAGCCGGGAAGGTTCTCCCCGTCCCCGGCTTCCTCACCGGGGAAGGCTCCGGCGGACTGCTGCGGGTCCCGGCATTCGGGCAGCGGGGCGGTTTCGGTCCCGTACCGCCCGCAGATCGGGCAGGAGGAGGATTCGTCGGCGATATAGAGATGTCCGTTTTCACATCGTTTGAGACGCATTGCGCTCACCTCCTGTTATTCGGTTTCTCACGGATGGTTCGGGAAACCGTATGGGAGAGGAAAACCTGCCGCCGGGCAGGCGGCAGGCCGTGTGTACCGTGCTTTCTCTCTCAGATCCCCATGCCACCGAGGAGCATCTGGAGAAGGTAGGTGGAGTCGAGCCGGGTCGGATTGCTGATGGCGGGGATCGACGTCTGGCCGCCGAAGCTGACCGTGAAGGTGTCAAAGTCCCCGCGGCCGTTCATGGAACGGATGCTCAGCAGCATGTCACGCCCGGACACGGCCTCGTCGAGCGAGATGGTGGCGACCTCGGTGTTGTAGCGGTTGGAGATCTTCAGCTCCGTGCCGGCGGTATCCGCGGTGACATAGTAGGGCTGATAGCCGTAGCCGGTGTCGACATTGACCACGAAGGTGTCGCCTTCATAGTAGCAGTTCAGCTGCTCGCGGCCTTCCTGCTCAAAGCGGACGGCGCTCAGATTGCCCAGCTGGTCCATCGAGACTTCCAGGCTGAAGACATAGCGGCCGCTGCTGGTGTTGCGCGTGATCTGGGTGCGCAGCTCCTCCTTGTGCTCACGCCAGTAGGCGCGCACGAGGGCGGGCGTGGTGAAGCCGCCGACCAGGCTCATCACGTTGCCGAGCCCGGGGATCGAGCCGACCATGCCGCCGACCTGACCGAAGAGATCCATCGCGCTCTTGGCGATGTCGGTGTAGGCCTTGACCCACGCTTCCTTGTGCTCGATGACGTCGTCGAGCCAGTTGTAGAGCAGGGTGGCGAGCTGTTCCTCGGTCAGCTGCATGCGGAAGACATAGCCGAAGGAATTGCCGGTGGCGCTCATGGAGGCCTGCAGGATCGTGACGATCAGGTCCGTGATGGACTCGGAGATCGACGCGGAGTCGAAGTCGAGGTTCACGTTGACGCCGGCCGCGCCCATGAAGCCGCCGACCATGCTGGTGATCGTATCGATGATCCCGGGGATGTCGTCGAAGTACAGGCTGAATGCCTGACCTTCGGCTTCCATCGTGATGGCCTTGTCGTTCACGCGGATGTTGGCCACTGTCGAGCCGCCGGTCGTGGCGAGGACGCAGTAGTCGCTGCCGCTCTGCTGGATCCAGATCTCGTTGCTGCGCCCGTCATAGGTGTTCGGGACGATCACGTGGATCGCCTGACGGCTAAGGTCCAGGCCGTTCATCGCGTTCAGGACGCGGTCAAGGAAGCTGTTGATGCCCGCGCGGTCCGCGAAGGCGGAACCGACGGACAGCGTCATCAGCAGCGCGAGGGCCAGGGCGGTCAGTCTTTTCATGGTGTTCATGCGGTGCATCCTCCTGGGTCGGTCGCTTTACAATCGGGGCAGCGGGTCGGTCCGCTTACCAGGATTCCACGATGCTGTCGGCGGGGGCTTCGGCCGGCGCTTCGACGGCATCCGCAGGGGTCTGCGCGTCGAACAGACGGCGCACGGTGATCAGGCACACCAGATCGAACTCGGTCAGGGTGCGGTCGACCTTGGCGGACAGAGGTGCGATCTCGTGCTTATCGGCCGTGCCGAGGGTGACGGTGCGTGTCTCGTTGTTGGAGGTCGCGGCCACGGTCAGGGTCCAGCCGCCGTCTTCCTTGTCGGTGATGGTGTACAGCAGGGTGGCTTCCTGACGGTTGTAGCCGTTGATGATCATGATATCGGCGGCCATCTCGTTCTCGGAGATGCCGCGCACGGTGGCGGTGACCTGCGTGCCGGCGCTGTTGATGGTGAGGGTCGTGCCGTCCCAAGCGATCTCAAAGTTCTGGACGCGGCCGCGGCGGTCGGTCTGGGAGGCGGTGAGACGGCCGGTGAAGATGCCGCTGTTGTCCACGCCGGCATTCAGGCTGGCGCTGAAGCCCTGGGCCATCAGGTTGGCGCTGAGCTGCCTGTTGGCGTAGTGCACATTGAGGTTTGCGATGGACTGGCCGTAGGAGGTCAGGCTCAGGTTGGCGTCGACGGCGCCGTTGATCCACATGGCGTTGAGCATGCCGTTGACCACGTTGCGGCCCCTGGAATTGACGTTCAGGGTCGCGCGGAGGCTGTTGCTGCCCAGGGTGGCGTCGAGCTCGGCGGTGACCATGGAGGACTGCTCCATGTCGAGCCTGATGTTGACGAAGCGCTCACCGAAGCGCTCGCCGAAGGAGCCGGTCAGGGTGGCGTAGGTCATCCGCTCGTCGAAGAGGCGGAAGCTGAAGCCGCCGTTGTCGGCGCTCAGCTCGAAGGAGGCGGCGGAGCCGTTGATCGTGAGGGTGCCGCTGCCGGTGAGGCCTTCGCCGCCGGTCACGAACTCGGCGTTCAGGACGAAGTCAAGCCTGCCGATGCTGCCCGCGGCCTGGGTGAGCTGCTGGGCGATGAAGTCCGCGTTCACCTCGGGGGTTTCGGCGCTGGCGTAGCCGTAGCTGAGCATCTGGGCCTTGTTGATCATGTTGGGCAGCTTGGCATAGGTGTTGTGAAGCTTGGCGATGAGGCCGGTGTAGCGGGGCTCGGCGGCCGCGGTGCGCAGGAAATCGCCGAGATTCTCGACGAGCTGCTCGCCGGTCATGTTGACGGTGATCTTCGTGGCGTTGCCTTCGCGCGTGGCGGAGATGCAGGGCATGAGGATCTTCTGGGCGAGGAGGCTGATGAACTCCTGGAGGGTGTACTGATCCTCATAGGACAGGGCCGCCATGGGGTTGACCATGCCGACGAGGTCCATGACCAGCTGCTGGATCTCACTCATGGGGACGGCATAGGTCTGCCGGCCGTCGGAGATCCAGATGGTCTCGCTGTCCGCCTGCACGGTGGCCTTCTGGCCGTACTGCGAGGTGACCTCCAGCTCGGCCAGATTGCCCTCGACCTGGAAGGTGCCGGTGTACTGGCCGGCGGCGTCGAACGCAAAGGCGTACTGATTCAGCGAGGTGTTGCGGATATGGTTGGTGAGATTCTGCTCAAAGGCCAGGAGCATGGGATCGGTCTCGGCGAACGCGGACGCGACGCCGAGGATCATGCACAGGCTCATGAGGAGAGCGACGAGTTTCTTCATTGCGGATTTCCTCCTTTAATGTTGTCTGGCCGATAAAGAGATCGGCGGAACCGTCCTCAAAAAGGGGCATCCCCTCGGACTGCTGGAAGACATTGTATCACAGACGGGGCAAAAAGGGAAGGGGGCAGAACAGATTGGTGCGGATCAGCGCAGGAAGGCGTCCCAGCCGATCGACGTGATCTCGCCGTAGGTGCGCATGCGCAGGGTGACAGGGGTCTGGTAGCGGGCCAGGTAGTACAGGTCGTAGTCGCCGGTCAGGGAGGTGTAGACGGGGGTCTCATCCCAGTCCGTGGCGCCGCCGCGGGTGTGGTCCTCCTCCATCACGTCCCGGGAGGAGACGCTGTAGCCGCTCTTGGCGTAGTAGCGGGTCGTGTAGACACCCATGTTGCCGTCCGTGCAGAACAGGCCGGGATAGGCGGAACCGGGGTAGTACGCCAGCGTGCACTCGCGCCATCCGATCTCCCCGATGCACACGGCGGCGGACCCGTTCCAGGTGAAGACATAGCAGAAGGCTCCGGCCATGGAGTCGTCACCGTTGTGGAGGATGAGCTCGGGCGTACCGTCCCGGTCCATGTCCCAGACCGCAGCGGGGCCGTAAGCGGCGTGGTTCAGGGTGAGGAAGTCGCGGTAGCCCTCGCGCCAGCCGGTGACGGCGGGTACGGGCGCCGTTCCTCCGCCCTCCGGGATCCCGCGGGCGGTGACCGTCACCTTGCCTGAGGCGACGAAGCCCATCCGCCGTCCCCAGCGGACGCGGTACCAGCCGCCGTCGTACTCCGCGAGGATCTCCACGGTCTCGCCGGCGCCGATCTTCGAGAGGGAGCGGCCCTTGGAGGAGGCCGTCTCCTTCAGCTGGGCCCCGCCGGAGACCACCGTGCCGAGGTCGTAGGTGCGGCGGGCGCTGTTGTAGTAGTACTCGTCGCGCGAGCACGGGCACTCCACATAGTCCGCGTTGACCCAGCCGCTGAGCCCGACGTAGGACTTGGGGCTGGTGGGCGCGGCGTAGGTCACGGTGATCCGGGCGTAGTTGCCGGAGACCTCGTCCAGGCGGAAGGCGTCGGCCTGCTCCACATGGCCGAGGGTGCTGCCGTTGCCCTTGCCGGAGCGGACCGTGATGTAGTTGCCCGAGACCCGGCAGTTGGCGGAGCCGGCGTGCAGGGCCAGGTGCTGGGAGTGATAGGTGCGGTTGCCGTCCCGGATGAGGAAGCGCGCCTTGTCCGCCAGGGCACAGACGGGCAGGAGCAGCAGGGCCAGGGCCAGCAGGGTGAGGATACGGCGCTTCATGGGCAGGACCTCCGTTTCGGGAGCAGGCGATGCCGCCCCGTTTACAATTGAAACGCACGGGAACCCGGTTTTGTTCCCGCCGCGGCGCGAAAAATCGCGCTCAGGTTTTTGCCTCGGGCCAGAGGGGCTTGAAGCCCTTCTCCCGCAGGACCTCGTCCATCTCCATCAGGTCGAGGCGGTTCAGCAGCCCGTAGAGCAGGCAGACGTCCCGCGGGATCGTGGCGGTGAGCTGGGAGCGGTGGGCGCTCTTGAGCAGCTGCTGGGTCTCCTCCACGTCCATCTGCAGGGTGAAGGCGATGCGGAGCAGGACGTCCTGCTCGGGATGGCTGCGGCCGTCCATGAGCTTGTAGACGTTGGCGCGGCTGGTGCCGGCCAGGACGCCGAGGGTCTCGTAGCTCATGTCCCCCAGGTGCGGGAGGATCAGCTGGGAGATGCTCTTCATCGGCTGCGAAGCCTTGAGCATCTCGTCCAGCGAGGCGCCCTTGCCCATCTCGTCGATCATGCGGATCGTGCCCCTGACTTTGTCGCTGCTCATAGGGTGTGCTCCTTTCAGTCCGTGCCGCTGACGTCGCGGCAGATGGAAACGAGGGTTTCGGTGGAGGGCATCTCTCCGCCCTCCCGGATCGTGCGGAACGCGAGGCCGTGCTCCCGCGCGAAGGCCTCGGCGGTCGAGCCCGCAAAGCCGTAGACGGTGAGGCCGTCCGTCTGCCCGGGCCGGAAGGTCTCCGGTCCGAAGGGGAGCTCCGGGTTGAAGACCCACAGGGTGCTGACGGTGCCCCAGGCGCCGAGCCAGTCATCCTCCAGGCTCTCCAGGGTGGAGGGCAGGAAGACCGTGCACGGGGCGCTGTCGGGGTCCACGTCTCCCGGGAGCCCGATGCGGAACAGCGCGCTGCCGACGGAGACGACGCCTTCCTCCACGATCACGATCTGCAGGCTTTTGCACATGTCGAAGAGGCCGGATTCGTGGACGATGCGCAGGTTGGCGGGGATCGAGGCGATGACGACGCCGGTGCCCGTGAAGCAGTCCGCCCCCAGGCGCATGAGATGCGGCGGCAGGAGGGCTTCCTTTATCATGCCGCAGCCGACGAAGGCGTTGTAGCCGATCTCCGTCAGGGAGTCCGGGAAGACCGGGGTCGGCAGGGAGGTGCAGCCCATGAACGCAGCGGGCAGGATGCGCTCCACGTGCTCAAACGGGAATTCCGTCAGGGATTCGCAGTCCGCGAAGGCGGATTCGCCGACCACCCGGATCTCGCCCGTGGTCCGGATCCGCCGCAGGTTGGGCGCAAACATGAAGGCGCATGTGCTGATCTCCGTCTGCCACGGCGGCAGCCAGATCTCCGCGATCAGGTCGTTGCTGGAGGCCGTCACGTCGGTGATCAGGCAGTTCTCCTCCGCGTTGTAGAGGGGGGCATGGACGACCGCGCCCGGCTCCAGACCCGTCGCGGCCTCGTAGGCTGCCGTTTCCCCGAACCAGCGTCCGGGCTTCGTCCACAGGCCGGGATCGTCGTAGCGGATGGCATGGTCGAGGGCGTACCGATGGGCGGTGCTGCCGCCGGGCGCGCTGATGACCATCGCGCTTGTGCAATAAAGGAAGCAGTCCTCCGCGATCGCTTTGCAGGAGGCGGGGATCCCCACATAGCGCAGGGATTCGCACCACGTGAAAGCCTCGCTGCCGATCTCCTCGAGCCCGTTGGGCAGATGGATCCACTCAAGACTGCTCTCGCCGAAGGCGCTTTTGCCGATCCGCCGGACGGAGGAGGGCACGCGGAGGGTCCTGAAGCGGCAGCCCTGGAACACGTTGTCCCCGATCTCCGTCAGCCCGGAGGGCAGCTGCACGTCCTCCAGCGCCATGCAGGCCTGGAATGCGCCGTTCCCGATGCGCACCACCGAGTCCGGGATCCTGACGGAAGGGAACCGCATGCAGCCGTAGAACGCTTCCCTGCCGATCTCCTCCAGGCCGTCGGGAAGGGAGAGGGTCTCCAGAAGGGTGATGGAAAACGCGCTGTCGCCAATCTTCCGCAGGGAGTCCGGGAACGCAAAAGACTCAAGACCCGTGTAAAGGAATGCGCGGCTGCCGATCTCCCGCACATGGGAACCGACTCGCACCTCTTTCAGCGTGCGGGCATTCTCGCACAGGGAATCCGGGACGCGCTCCAGGGATTCCGGCAGCCAGAGGACGGTCACCTGCTTCAGCCTCACGCCGTCCCCGATGGCCGTCACCGGCAGGCCGCCGATGACATTGGGCAGGCGCAGGACCGTCGCCTCGCTTTCGATGCGGGTGAGCGTCACCGTGCCGTTTTCCGCGCTCCAGGAGATCTCCCGCGGGTCCGTGAACCGGACCTCACGGCTGTCCGCAAACGTCTCCGCCGTGCTGCCGCGCTCCCCCCAGACGGTGAGATCCCCCCCCGCGCCGGCGGGGATGGCGCCCTCGCCGATCACCGTCACGCTCGCGGGGACGGAAAGGGAGACCATCGCGCCGCAGCCGCCGAAGGCGGAGAGGCCGATCTTTTCCACGCCCTCCGCCAGGACGGCTTCCTCCAGGTGATCGCAGCCGTAGAAGGCCGAGTCGCCGACCGTGCGGACCGTGCCGGGGACGGAGACGCGCCGCAGGGTCCTGTCCCCGCGGAAGGCCCCGTCCCGGATCCCCGACACCGGAACGCCGAGCACGCTCTCCGGGAGGTCGCGCTCCTCCTTCTGATTCAGCTCGCGCACGATGTACACGCCGTCGCCGGCGAAGGAGTACAGCAGGCCGTCCCCGAGGGGCAGGCCCGTGGTGTAGTTTGCGACCAGCAGGCCGAGCAGGGCCAGGAGCACGGCGGCCGCCGCGATGACCCTGCGCATGAAGCGTCTGCGCCGTGCGATCTCCTCGGGCAGGGGAAGGTTGTAGAGCCTGGCGCGGAACTCGGCCATGGACTGGGTGCGTTTGTCCGGCGCGACCGCGAGGGCGTCGGTGATGGCCGCGGACTCATAGCGGCGCAGGCCGGTTTTGATGCGCGTCAGGGGCTTCATCTCGTCGCGGTGGGCGCGCAGGGGGGCCTCGACCGGCTCCTGCCCGCTCGTGAGGGCATAGAGGACGGCGGCGAGGCCGTAGACGTCGGTCCAGGGGCCCTGCAGGCCGTAGTCGCGCCCGTACTGCTCCACCGGGGCGTAGCGGCGCGTCAGCACGATCGTGCCGGCGCTGCGCTCGACCTCGACCGCGGAGCCGAAGTCGATGAGGACGAAGGTCCCGTCCTCCCGCACGAGGAGGTTGTCCGGGGTGATGTCGCGGTGGATGACGCCCTGGCTGTGCGTGCGGACGAGGGCGTCGAAGACCGGCCGCAGCTGCCCGAGCAGATCCCGCGGCCTGATCCCGTGCTCGCGCACCCAGGCGTCGACCGGCTGTCCGTGGACGAACTCCATCGCGATGTAGGCGGTGCCGTTCTCGCTGAAGAAGTCGAGGACCTTGACCACGCAGGGAATGCCCTGGAGCGTGGCGAGCAGGTTGGACTCGCGGCGGAAGCGGTTCAGTCCGTCGAGGAAGGCCGCCTCGTGGCCGGGCAGGGGAGTGAGCTCGTCGGTCTCGTCGGTGTCGCGGGCGGCGTCCTCGCGGGGGAAATACTCCTTGACCGCGACGGGCATGCCGAGGGTCTCGTCCCAGGCGGCGTACGTGACGCCGAAGCCGCCGCGGCCGATGACCTCGCCGAGCTGGTAGCGGCCTGCGAGCAGGGTGCCGGGCTCGAGGCACATCGGGGGCCGGGCCTCGCCGGGCTCGCGGCCGCACCAGGGACATGGGCCGTCCGCCTGCTCCGCTTCCAGGCGCCGCATGCACCGCGGGCAATAGATCGTTCCGTCAATATCCATGCGATTCCTCCTGATCCTGACTGGATTATAGCCCATCCGGGGCCGCTTGGCAAGCGTCTGCGCACATCCGGTCCCGCCTCAGAACGAGAATGCCATCAGCTGGGCGTTGTCCGCGCCGGCCATGTAGCAGGCGGCGAGGTTGAGCACGCGGTCGGCCAGCTGCTTCTGCTTCACCAGGCCGATGCCGGAGGTCACGGCGAGTGGCCAGGCGATGATGAAGGTGCCGGTGAAGAGCAGGGCGCCCTTGGAGAGCCAGCGCTCGCTGCCGGCCTGGGCCATGACGCAGCTGTCGCCCACGGGGGTCAGCCGGATCGTGAGGTTCTTGTCCATGCCGACCCACTGGGTGGTCTCGGCGTTCTGGGAGCGGGCCTGGATGACGTACTCGCCGCTCTCGGTGGTGAGGAGCTGGGTGTCCATCTCCTCGCGGGTTATCAGCAGGGTCTGGATCGTGTGGGCCAGGTCGGCGATGGTTCTTCCTTCGGAAAGCGGCATCATGCGGGTCTTCATGGGGTGATCCTCCTTTTCATTCGCAGCCCCTTGCGGGGTGAGTTCCTTTTGACAGCCCAAGCATAGCACGCCCGGGCATCCCCGCTGTCTACCGGCGGTAGACAAACGCCGGGCCGGAGATTTTTCTGGAATTTCGCAAAAAAGAACTGCCACCCTGTCCGGGGGCGCGTATCAACATCCGGAAGCACACAAGAGCTTCCGGAAATAAAAAGAAAAGAAACCGCAATGCGGAGGAGGAAAAACACCATGACTGAATTCGAGAACATTGAGAACTTTGAGGCTGTTGAACTGAGCATCGAGGAAATGAACGAGATCGCCGGCGGCTACAAGCCGATGGCTGCGAAGCGGGGCTTCACCCAGATCCAGATCAAGAAGGGCGATACCCTGACCCGCATTGCGAAGGCGCATAAGTGCACGGTGGCTGACCTGATGAAGTGGAACCCCCAGATCAAGAACAGGAACCTGATCTACGCCGGCGCCTACCTCTATATCAAGCTGTGATCCGGCCCGGAGCCCGAACAAACGAAAAAACGCTGTCCGATGAAGGGGCAGCGTTTTTTCGTCGTATCCGGGCTTACCGGCGTCCGCACATGGGGCAGGGGCCCTGGGCGGGGTCATAGCGGGTGCCGCAGTTCTGGCAGACGGTGAGCCGGGGCGCGTAGGCGTTCTGAGGCGCCGGCGTGCCCATCGGGGCTGCGTGCCGGGCGTGCTCGCCCATCGGGGCGGGATTGCCCATCGGGGGCTGACTGCCCATCGGAGCCTGGACTGGCATCTGGGGCGTCTTGGGCGCGGGGCCCATCTTGGCGTTGATGTCGGAGGTGTTCTTGCACAGGATCAGAGCCAGCATGAAGGTCTCATGCAGCAGGCGCACCACGACGGGGCCGAGGATCATGATCAGCAGGCCGACGAGGGCGGCGGAGTGGAACTGGCCGTATATTCTTTCGCCGGCCATCAGCAGGAAGAAGCCGCCGAGGATGCAGGCGAAAGTGTTGAACACGTACATGAAGCGAAGGATCCGCTCCAGCAGCAGCTGGCGCAGGGTGAAGAGGTCGCGGAGGAACTGCCAGAACTTGGGCAGACGGTGATCCTTCTTCTCGGGCAGGATGAAGATGTGGATCAGGATCGTCGCGGCCAGGGCCAGGACGCCGCCGATGATCAGAGCAACATAGACCGGCATGTGGAAACACACTCCTTTGTTTTTTTCGATGGGATACATTCATTATATAGCAGTCCGGGCAAAATACAATGGGTTTTTCCGCGAAATTCCAAAAAAAAGCTGCCACCCTGTCCGGGGGCGCGTATCAACATCCGGAAGCACACAAGAGCTTCCGGAAATAAAAAGAAAAGAAACCGCAATGCGGAGGAGGAAAAAACACCATGACTGAATTCGAAAACATTGAGAACTTTGAGGCTGTTGAACTGAGCATCGAGGAAATGAACGAGATCGCCGGCGGTTACAAGCCGATGGCTGCGAAGCGGGGCTTCACCCAGATCCAGATCAAGAAGGGCGATACCCTGACCCGCATTGCGAGGGCGTACAAGTGCACGGTGACTGACCTGATGAAGTGGAACCCCCAGATCAAGAACAAGAACCTGATCTACGCCGGCGCCTATCTCTACATCAAACTGTAATCCAATCACCGGACAACGCGAAAGACCGCACCCACAACCGGGCGCGGTCTTTTCGTTGATATCCGAAGGATCCGCACTCTGCGGAGCGCGCCAGGGGCTTTCCGATCGCCCCTGGACCCTTCGGGCCGCATCTTTCTTGTCAGTTGTCGGGTAAGGCTGAGAAATAGTACCTGACAGTCTTTCAAAAACCTGACAATTCCCAAGAACTATCTTAACGGGACGGCCCCGAAGGAGTCCAGAGGATTCGGAGCGCCCGGAAAACTGTCCGGGGGACAGTTTTCAGCGGA
>JAFRPG010000077.1 GCA_017429265.1 Clostridia bacterium
AAGGGTCCAGGGGCGATCGGAAAGCCCCTGGCGCGCTCCGCAGAGCGCGAACCTCCCATATGCTTTCCCTAACTTTCCGTGAAGAACCGGTTTTTGGTTCTGCACGTTTAGCAAGGGAAGACTCCGCTGATGAGGGAATGCGCCTGCGGGCGCACCAAAGGGCTTTCCGATCGCCCTCTGGACTCCTTCGGGGCCGACACGTTAATGGTGGGCTCTGGTATAAGGTTCTTATATCGGCATTAAAACATTACCTAACCCAATACCAAACAAGAAAGAGGGGATCCCGAAGGGTCCAGGGGCGATCGGAAAGCCCTGGTCGCGGTCCGCAGACCGCGAAATCCCTTTGCCGACACTGAACAGATGAACCTGAGATCAGCCTGAAGCTGATGCGTTCGGCTCAACCTCATGATTCCCTGAACAGCCTCGGCAGGAAGGAGTGGATGCACCGGCGCCAGACGCCCCAGTCGTGGCCGCCGGGGAAGGTCTCGCGGATGATGTCGAGGCCCTTGTCCTTCAGCATCTCATCGTCGTCGAGGAAGGTCTGGATGAACTGATCCCCGGTGCCCATCGCGCGGTAGAAGACGCGGAAGCTCGCGTTGAACTTCTCCCTGTCCTCCATCAGGGCGAGGTGGGCGTTGTCGCCGCCGTGCAGGGAGCGGATGAAGCCCGAAAAGATGCCGACATGGCTGAACATCTCCGGATGCGTGAGGGTGACGAGGCTCGTCTGGAAGCTGCCCATGCTCAGGCCGGCCATGGCGCGGTGCCACTTGTCGGTGAGGACGGGGTAACGGCTCTCGATGAAGGGGATCAGGTCAGTGAGGAGCACCTGCGGGAAGAGCATCCGCCCCTGGCGCATCGCGTCCCCCTGGACCATGCCGTTGCCCATGACGATGATCATCTCCTCCATCTGCCCGGCGGCGAGGAGGCGGTCGGCGATGCGGGCGACGTGGCCCTGGTGCACCCAGCCGGTCTCGTTCTCGCCGTAGCCGTGCTGGAGGTAGAGGACCGGGTACTTCTTCGCCGGATCATAGGAGGCCGGGGTGTAGACGAGGCAGACCTCGTGCTTGCCGGTGACGGAGGATGGGTAGAGGCAGCGGGTCACCGCGCCGTGGGGCACGCCCTCGATGGCCGACCATTCGGCCTCACCGGGCACCGGGATGTCGAGGAAGTTCATCGGGCGGCAGCAGCCGTAGCCGATCGGGAGATAGGGGCAGAGGACGTCGGCGCCGTCCACCTTGAGGAAGAAGTACTGGAAGCCGCGGCCCAGGTCCACGGTGCCCTCCCACATCTCCTCCGAGACGCGGGCGAGGGGATGCATATGCCCGAACTGGTCGAGGGCGACCTCCTTGGCGTTCGGCGCCTTAACGCGGACGGTCACGCGGCCGTCGTCGAGGATCTCAAAGCCCTGGTCGCCGTCGCGGTCCGGCTCGCCGAAGGGCAGGTCAAAGGTGACGGTGGTGTCGATGGGGAGGCGGTTGGACATAGGGAATTCCTCCTTGATTCCTATTCGGTTTGCGATGATGTCCGGACGCATCCGGACGCTGCTTTCACCGGAAAGGATAGCACAAAGCGGATGAGATGACAACCGGCCCGGGCCTCGGATTTCGCGCCGGAACGTGTCAATCGGTGCGGTCGGGGATCTGTTTTTACATCCCGTAATCTCTATTTTCCCCCGGAGGATGACAAATTGCCGGGAATGTGGTATACTGTCTCCAAACTGCGTCGATCATCCGATCCGAGGAGGCAGGACGACCATGAAGATCATCCATTGCAGGACGAATCATCTTGTGCACCCGATGGGGTTCCGGCTGGATCAGCCGGTGCTCTCGTGGCAGGTGGTGGAGTCTGCGGGCAAGCGTCAGACCGAGGCGCGGCTGCGGGTGTGGCAGGGGGACGACCTCGCCTGGGACACCGGGTGGACCGACCGCCTCGACTCCCTCGGCGTCACCGTGCCGCTCACCCTCGCGCCCCGCACGCGCTATTCGTGGGCCGTGGGCGTCCGCAGCGACGCCGGCGAGGAGGCCGAGAGCGCCCGCACCTGGTTCGAGACCGGCAAGATGGACGAGCCCTGGCAGGCGAAATGGCTCGTCTGCCCGCAGGGCGACCGGCTGCCCATCTTCCACCGGTCGATCCCGCGCCACATCAACCTCCGGCGCGCGCGGCTGTACATCTGCGGCCTCGGCCTGTACGAGGCTCGGATCAACGGCGTGCGCGTGGGCGCGGAACGGCTGACCCCCTACTGCACCGACTACACGGTGTGGAAGCAGGTGATCACCCACGACGTGACCCCGCTGCTGCGAGAGGGCGGCGAGCTGAGCGTGATGCTCGGTGAGGGCTGGTGGTCCGGGCGCTTCGACCACACCTCCAAGCCCGGCGACCCCGGCGTCTATGGCCACGACCTGCGCCTCGCGGCGGAGCTCTGGCTCGAGGACGAGGACGGCCGCTGCGAGGTCATCGCCACCGATGAGCAGTGGACCGTGACCCGCGGCCGGATCACCTTCAGCGGGATCTACGACGGCGAGCACCGGGACGACACCCTCCGCGAGACCGAGCCCGTGCCGGCGACGGTCTCCGACGAGCCGCTGACCGGCCTCGAGGACAGGCTGAGCCCGGCGGTGCGCGTGCAGGAGGAGCTCCGGCCCGTTGCCCTTCTCCACACCCCGGCGGGGGAGACCGTCCTCGACATCGGCCAGAACCATGCGGGCATCTTCCGCCTGCGCGTGCACGAGCCGGCGGGGACGAAGATCCGCCTCCAGTTCGGCGAGGTGCTGCAGAACGGCTGCTTCTACCGCGACAATCTCCGCACGGCGAAGGCGGAGTACCGCTATGTCTCCGACGGCGAGGAGCACGAACTGGTGCCGGCCTTCACCTTCTACGGCTACCGCTATGTGAAGGTGGAGGGCATCCGCGACCTGAAACCCGAGGACTACACGGCCCTCGTCCTCTACTCCGAGATGGACGCGATCGGCGCCCTCTCCACCGGGAACGAGAAGGTCAACCGCCTGATCGAGAACGCGGCCTGGGGCATGCGCTCCAACTTCATCGACGTGCCCACGGACTGCCCCCAGCGCGACGAGCGCATGGGCTGGACCGGCGACGCCAACGTCTTCTCCGAGACGGCCTGCTTCCTGCGCGACACCACGGCCTTCTACCGCAAGTATCTGCGCGACATCCGCGCGGAGCAGGACACGAACGGCGGGGCCGTCCCCTTTGTGATCCCGGCCTTCGGCAGGCGCGAGGCCTGCTGCGTCTGGGGCGACGCGACCTGCGTGATCCCGTGGAACGTGTGGGAGGCCTCGGGCGACCTGAGCATCCTGCGCGAGCACTATCCCGCCATGCGCGCCTGGATCGACTGGGTGGAGAATGTCGACGGGAAGGATCACGGCTGGCGGCAGCGCTTCCACTTCGGCGACTGGCTGGCCCTCGATCACCCGGATCACGACCCGGTCAATCCCCTCGGCGGCACCGATGAGGGCTACATCGCCGACGTGGCCTGGCTGGAGAGCGTCCGCATCACCGGGCGCACGGCCGCCCTGCTCGGCGACGTGGAGGGCATGGCCCGCTGCCGCGCCCTCGCCGGGCGCATCCTGCGCGGCCTGCGCGAGGACTATTTCACCCCCGGCGGCCGCTGCGCCGTGAACACGCAGACCGGCCTGCTCCTCGCCCTCAGCCTCGGCCTGGCCGAGAAGCCGGAGGTCGTCCTCGCCCAGCTCGACAAGCTCTTTGCGCAGACGAAGGGCAAGCTTCAGACCGGCTTTGTCGGCACGCCGATCCTCTGCCGCACCCTGTCGGAGAACGGCCGGAACGCGCTCGCGGTCAGCCTGCTGCTGCGGGAGGAGTATCCCGGCTGGCTCTACGAGGTGAACCTCGGCGCCACCACGGTCTGGGAGCGCTGGAACAGCCTTGACCCGGACGGCACGGTGTCCTCCACCGGCATGAACAGCTTCAACCACTATGCCTACGGTTCGATCGTCGCGTGGATGGTGCGGTGCCTCGCAGGCCTGCAGCCCGCCCAGCCCGGCTACCGCAAGGCGATCCTGCGCCCGATGCCCGACGCGCGCCTCGGCTCCCTCAACCTGCGCCTGCGCAGCGCAGCCGGCGTGTGGTGCGTGCGGTGGACCTGCGCGGAGAACGGCGCCTTCCACCTCGAGGCGGAGGTGCCCTTCGGCGCGGAGGCGTCGCTGATCCTGCCCGAGGGCGCAGTCCTGTCCGCGGAGAGCTTCCGCCTCTTCGGCGAAGCCCCGGAGGACGGATGGACGCTCTCCGCCGGAAAGATCGAGCTGGACGCGCAGCTGAAGGTGTGATACTGATCTCAAGTAAGAATTGCAATTCAAGCAAGGGTATGCACCCGAAGGTCCAGGGCGATCGGAAAGCCCTGGCCGTGCTCCGCAGAGCACGGAATCCCTTTGTTGGCATATAGCAGATGAAATTGAGTCAGTATGAGAAGAACCGGACGACCTCAGTCTGAAAGAGCGGCGGATGAGATTGCCGCGACGCGTATGCGAACAGAAAAAGCGCAGGATCCGCTGCGCTTTTTCTGCCCTTTACGGAAAGTTCGGGAATCAGATGGTACGCACGTATGCCTGAATGCCCCTCTGTCGCCTGCGGGTGACATCTCCACAGCAAGCTGGGACGATCACGCGCATCACCGGACCGTTTTCCGGACGCTTCGCACCCCGCAAGCCGGGCGAACATGGATATCGGCCCGCACTATGACGCAAACGGCGCAGCAGGTTCACACTTCAGGCCTCCCCAGTTTGCTGGGGGGTGCCCGAAGGGCGGAGGGGCAATTCCGAAGACTCAAAAAGGTTTTCATGGGAGATTCGGGAAAGGTTTCGTGCTCGTCGGCATCACCGGGCCAGTCCGGTTTGACAACTGTACCCCGCTGTGGTACAATCTTCGTAGCGGGTTTTTCCCATACAGGCAAAGTTGAGGTGCGGACGATGAAAAAGCTGTTCTTTGCGCTGCTGGCGCTGGTTGTTTTGGTGGGGTGCGCCGCCTCAAATGCGGATGAAGAGACCACCTTGCGGAGCGGAGACTTTGAGTACGCTGTGATGGAGAACGGGGACGCCGAGCTGATCCGGTACCGCGGGGAGGAGGGCTTGGTCATCATCCCCAATGCGCTGGATGGGCATCCCGTCACTTCGGTGCGGGGAAATCCGTTCGTGATTGTGGATGACTGGGGTGATTACGAAGAAATTGTGTACATGGATTGCACGGTCTATGTGGAGCGGGATCACCCTTATCTCGCCACGATAGACGGTGTCCTCTTCGGCATGACCGACCGGAAGCTTATCTATTATCAGTCTTCTTTGAAAGCTGCGAGCTATGAGATTCCGTACGGAATAACCGGGATCGGCGATTGGGCGTTTGCTTTTTGCAGCGACCTGACAAGCGTGACGATCCCAGATAGTGTCACCAGTATCGGGGATTATGCGTTCGAGAACTGTAGTGGCTTGACAAACGTGATGATCCCGGACAGTGTCACCAGCATCGGGGTTGAAGCGTTTGCTTACTGCAACGACCTGTCAGGCGTGACGATCCCGGACAGCGTCACCAGCATCGGAGAACGTGCGTTTGACGGTCTCGGCACCTCTATGGAAAATCTGGTCTTCACCGTCAGCCCCGGCAGCTACGCCGAGGCCTGGTGCAGGGAGAACGGACGAAAGTATGTGAACTCCGGCATGGAATACAGTGACCGCACCGACTGGTTACCGGGTAGGTGAGCCCTTCCCGGGGCGGCAACGGGTGGAATCTTGCAGACAAATCTCATCCGGTCATCAGCCACTGGGAGGCGCATAATAACTCGATCGAGACCGAGTGCAGGATGCCCCTCTGTCGCCTGCGGGCGACCTCTCCCCAGCAAGCTGGGGCGACCAAAGGGCTTTGGAGGACCGTTTTCCGGGCACTCTGAACCCCGGAAAGCCGAATGATCAGGGATTGGCCCGCTATGGACGTAAATGCGCACAGGGCTACACTTCAGGCCTCCCCGGCTTGCTGGGGAGGTGCCCGAAGGGCGGAGGGGCATTCCCAAAGCAAAACGCGGAGAGCTCCGAATGCATCTCCCATCCTGCAGAAAAATGCAGGATGGCTTTTTCAACTTGCAAATTCGGCCCTTCTGCGCTATACTGGAAGCGAACATGACAGAAACGAGGCATCCGTTATGCAGGATTTGATCCGACAGCTCAACCGCTCGGGACACCGGCTGTCCAAAAGCCACCGGGCCATCGCGGACTATATCGGCCAGCACTACGACAAGGCCGTGTTCATGACCGCCAGCAAGCTCGGGGAGAGCGTGGGGGTCAGCGAGTCCACGGTCGTGCGTTTTGCGTCCGCCCTGGGCTACGAGGGCTATCCCCAGCTCCAGCGCGCCCTGCAGGAGCTGGTCAGCCACCGCCTCACCGCGGGGCAGCGGGTGGAGATGGTCGCCGACCTCACCCCCGAGGAGGCCCTCGCCACCGTGATGAAGCGCGACATCCAGAACCTCCGTGCCACCCAGGACCAGCTCGATCCCACCCTCTTCACGGACGTGGTCACCCTGCTGGAGAAGGCGCGCTCGATCTACGTGATGGGCCTGCGCTCGGCGGCGCCCCTGGCGGAGTTCATGGGCTATTACCTCAACTTTATCTTCGACGACGTGCACCGCGTCTCCACCGGCGCGACGGACGTGTTCGAGGAGATCTCGCGGATGAAGGCCGGGGACGTGATCGTCGGCATCTCCTTCCCGCGCTACTCCACCCGGACGCTGGAGGCCATGCGCTTCGCGAAGCGGACCGGGGCGCAGGTCATCGCGATCACGGACGGGCCGATGTCGCCGCTGTGCGCGGTGGCCGACGCGAGCCTCACCGCCCGCACGGAGATGGCCTCCTTCGTCGACTCCCTGACCGCCCCGATGGCCGTGATCAACGCCCTGCTCGTGGCGCTCGGCCTGCGCCGGCGGGAGGCCCTGACCGAGCATTTCCGCCAGCTGGAGGCCATCTGGGACACCTATTCGGTCTATTTGCCGGAGGAGGGCAGCGATGCGTGAGGTGATCGTCATCGGCGGCGGAGCGGCCGGGCTGATGGCCGCCATCGCCGCGGCGGAGCGGGGCGCGCGCGTGACCCTGCTCGAGCGCAACGAAAAGCCGGGCAAAAAGCTCTACATCACCGGAAAAGGCCGCTGCAACGTGACCAACGACTGCGCGGCGGAGGACTTCCTGCGGGAGGTGCCGCGCAACCCGCGCTTCCTCTACTCGGCGCTGGCGGACTTCGCGCCCCGGGACATGATGGATTTTCTGGAGCGGAACGGCTGCCCGGTGACGGTGCAGCGGGGGCGGCGGGTCTTCCCGGCGAGCGAGAAGGCCAGCGACGTGACCCGCACCCTGGTCCGGGTGACGGAACGCCTCGGCGTGCGCGCTGTATACAACTGCCGCGTGCAGGGGCTGATCCTCCGGGAGGGGCGCTGCGCGGGCGTGCGGACGGAGGACCGGGAATGGCCGGCCGATGCCGTGATCGTGGCCACGGGCGGGCTTTCGGCCCCGCTGACCGGCTCCACCGGCGACGGCTACCGCTTTGCGGAGGAGGCCGGGCACAGCCTGACCCCGCGCAGGCCGTCGCTCTCCGCCATCGAGACGGCGGACGCCTGGCCCTGCGAGCTGCAGGGGCTGGCCCTCAAAAACGTGACCCTGACCCTGCGCGAGACAAAGCGCGGGAAGATCCTGTATACAGAACTCGGCGAGATGCTGTTCACGCACTTCGGGATCTCCGGGCCGCTCGTGCTGGAGATGAGCTGCCACCTGCCCGAGGACTGGCGGGAGCCCGGGCGCGTAGCGGCGGAGCTCGACCTGAAGCCCGGCCTGAGCGCGGAGCAGCTGGACGCCCGCCTGCAGCGCGAGTTCGCCGCGGCGCCGAGGAAGCGGCTCGCGAACGTGCTCCCGGCCCTGCTGCCCGCGCGCCTGGCGGCCCTGTTCCCGGAGCTTGCGAAGGTGGACGCGGAAAAGCCCTGCGGCGAGATCACCCGCGAGGAGCGCCGGGCCCTGTGCGGGACGCTGAAGAGCCTCCCGATCGCGATGAAGGCCCTGCGGCCGATCGACGAGGCGATCGTCACCCGCGGCGGTGTCAGCGTGAAGGAGATCGACCCGGCGACCATGGCGTCGAAGAAGGTACCCGGTCTCTACTTTGCCGGGGAGGTCATCGACGTGGACGCCCACACCGGCGGATACAACCTGCAGATCGCCTTCGCGACAGGGCACCTGGCAGGGTCCTGCGCGGCGGAGGAGTGAACAGAGGGAACGGAAGTTCCCGCGTTCTGCGGAGCTCCTTCAGGCATATTGAACCCCGGATCAGCCGCCACCCGACCGACACGAAAGGAGAGACCCCCATGCGCCGTTTCACCCGTATGCTCGCCGTTCTGCTCGCGCTGGCCCTGCTGCCCTGCTGCGTCTCCGCGGAGGGCGCCCTCCGCTATGAGGGCGACGGCTTCGACACCCCGGAGGCCGCCGTCACCTGCTACCTCGAGGGCCTGAGGGACCTCGACCTCGACCGGATGCTCGGCGCCTTCGCTTGGGAAACGCAGGTGGAGCACTTCGACATCAAGGCGTACTACGGCCGCATGCACGCCTATCTCCCCACCATGGTCCCGCATCTCCCCGACACCGATCCCTTCCTTCGCCGCCTCAACCTCGAGCAGATCCGCAGCCAGCAGATCACCGCGATCGTCTACTCCCTCGAGGCCTATGTGATGGGGAACGACTACCCCGAGATGAAAAACGTCCTGCTGCGGGAGGAGGAGGAGATCGACGCCTTCCTCGCGTCCTATGATCTCGGCCGCCTGCAGGCGCTCTCCGGGATGACCGACATCCGCTTCCTCACCCCCGACATGCTGACCGAGGGCAGATTCTCCGAGCCGAGGATCCGGGAGAACTTTGTCAAACAGACCGCGCACTACGGTGCGGATGATATCGTGAATGTGCCGGCGATGGCCGATGTGGGCGATCTCGCGGTGTTCTGCTGCCCCACCGTGGCGCGGTACGGAGACCGGTGGTACCTTGTCTCCGTCGGGAGCGTGATCCTGAACATGCTTTCGATCGATATGGTCCACCAGGCGTTCATCGTCTTTGACCCGGCGGATTATCCGTTCTGAGGAGGCTCCCGCAGGGGGCAGTTTCGGTGTTCTTCATGCTTTGAAGGGTATGCGCCTGCGGGCGCACCAGAGGGCTTTCCGATCGCCCTCTGGACTCCTTCGGGGCCGACCCGTTAATGGTAGGCTTTGGTATTGTAAGGTTCTTATATCAACATTACTTCACCCAATACCAGACAAGAAAGAGGGAATCCCGAAGGGTCCAGGGGCGATCGGAAAGCCCCTGGCGCGCTCCGCAGAGCGCGGAACCTCTCTCTTATGGGTTTCCCGAACTTTCCGTGAAAAGTCAAAAAAAGAAGGGCCGACCCTCTCCGGATCAGCCCTTATGGTTCAGCGGATAAAATTCGTGTACTGGGTGTGCTGCATCTCCGGCTTGCCGATCTTTTCCTTGCCGGCGCGGATGCACTTGATCATGAAGGCCATGTTGGCGGCCATGTTGCGGATGGTCTGCACACCCTCGACATCGGCCAGGACGTCCTCGCCCCTGTAGCCGTGGACGTCGTTCCAGTAGGTGGCGGGCACCGTGGGCATGCCGCTGATGCCGTAGAACTGGTTGAGGGCCTCGAAGGTGGCGCTGTTGCCCCCGCGGCGGCAGGAGACGACACTGGCCCCCACCTTCATGTGCAGGTCGCAGGTGTGGGAGTAGAACAGGCGCTGCATGAAGGAGAGCACGGTGCCGTTGGGGGTGCCGTAGTAGACCGGGGAACCCACGACGATGCCGTCGGCCTCGGCGAGCTTCGGCGCGGTCTCGTTGACGAGGTCGTCGAAGACGCACTTACCGGCCTTCCGGCAGTGCCCGCAGGCGATGCAGCCCCGGATATCCTTGTTGCCGATGTGGATCTCCTCGGTCTCGATGCCCTCGGCGTTGAGGACCTCCGCGGCGAGGGTCAGGGCGGTGTGGATGCAGCCGCGGGGATCCGGGCTGCCGTTGATGAGCAGGACTTTCATGGGGGAAGGACCTCCTTTTTTGGTTCTTCAGGTTTAGTCAGGAAACTCCGTTGAAGAGGAAATGCGCCTGCGGGCGCACCAAAGGGCTTTCCGATCGCCCTTTGGAAACCTTCGGGGCCGACCCGTAAAGTTTGCTTCTGAGGAACAGCGGCGTGAAAACCTCTCTGTCGCTGCGGCGACATCTCTCCTTTCAGTAACCAATGATTAATCAGGCATAGATTTGCAGGTGCGACTCGAAACGGCCTCGAAAAACGACTTTCGGAGAAGAAAATGTCCGAAATTGTGCAAGAAACGACGTTCCAGAGCAGTTACCTGGGGCTTTGGAGGCTCTCATCTGCCCGAATGGGCAGACTGCCCCCTGAGATCAGCCTGACGCTCGTGCAAGCATCAGCAGATTGGCGCTGCCGAAGAGCAAGTACGCCATGGACTGGTTCTTGGCGA
>JAFRPG010000078.1 GCA_017429265.1 Clostridia bacterium
GGCTATGCTCTCAGCCTTACCCGACAACTAACAAGAAAGAGACGGCCCCGAAGGGTCCAGGGGCGATCGGAAAGCCCCTGGCGCGCTCCGCAGAGCGCGAACCCCTCCCATAGGGTTTTCCCGAACTTTCCGTGAAGAGCCTGGATTTCTACGGGATCGCCGAAGACGACGGCATGTATCTGGCCCCGGAAGACCGGGTCAATATCTGGTGATGTTTCAAACGATCACCGCGTGAAACGGCAAACAGGAAACCGGGACCTGACATTGACATTCAGGGCTGACGAAAACCTCAGGAGAAAAAGAAAGGATAAATGAGCCATGGATATGAATCTGCTGAAAAAAGCGCTGCCCAGGGGAATCGTGCTGGGTATCGGGATTGCGCTGCTGTACGTTGTGGTCCGCCTGCTGCTGAACGGCGGCACCTTCTTCGGCCACCTGTTCTCTGTTTACGGCATCCTGACCCTCATCTGCGTGCCCGTTGCATGGGTGGCATACTACTACGGCAAAGAGAAAAACAAGGGCGGCAAGTGAGGGAAACGGGACGCGCATCCGCCCGGCGGGATCATCGGTGTATTGTATTTCAGGTTCTTCCCGGAATTTTGTGTAAACGCCCTAACAGCATAGAATAAGGCAAAATCGTTTTGCAGTCGGTGGCCAGCCCACCGGCTCCTGGTTGCAGGATAACAGGAAACCGAATGTCCGTCAAGGGCGCCGTAGGCGCGGCGCAGCCGTTTACCCTTGACGGGCAGGCGGTTTTCTGTTACAGCCGTTTATTCCGGCATCCTGTCGGCATAGTACACGGCCAATTGGGCGTGGATGACGGCCCAGTCCTGCCGACGGCCGTTCCACTTCTTCGCGATGTCCAGCATAGCCAGATACAGCATTTTCAGCAGGCTGTCATCCGTAGGGAAAACGGCCTTGGCCTTGGTCACCTTGCGAAGCTGACGGTTGAAGCCCTCGATTGCGTTGGTCGTATAGATTAGCCGCCGAAGCTCTTCCGGGAACTTGAAATAGGTGCTTAGGTTGGGCCGGTTCTCCCGCCAGGACGCTGAAATCTTGGGATATTTCTTGTCCCACCGGGCTGAAAACGCTTCCAGGGCCTCTTCCGCGGACGGCTCGTCCACAGCGGCATATACCTTCTTCAGATCAGCCATCCCAAGCCACTTCACAACGCAGGATTGTAGCTTATCTCCGTGAGACGGTAGATAGTCTTCAGTGCCCCGTTTGTAAGCATAAACCCACAGAAGATGAAATAACTGTCTTACGTGAAAGAATTAGGAAGATAGAGGCAGGAACGTCAGATTTATCAGCAGAAGAAGAGTCTACGCTCCAAACCGCAAAAGCTAGAATGGATGTGCTGAAACGCTTTAATGTCTTTGGTAACAGTCAAGATGAGATTCGTCGTCGCTGCGAATCAATCGATGATTTAAGAGTGGATATCTCTGATCTAAGGGATGTACAACTATCTGAATTGCTTTCTGATATCAAAGCTATATCGAAGGATCGTGATGCCGATGATAATCCAATGGTAGCAGTTGACCTGCATTCTCGGTGTGAAAGGGAAATTGGAATCATCGAAGAAGGCATTCGAGCAGAGCAGACTCGAATCGAACAAATTGATGGGGATATTATCAAACTCAATAAAAGAATCCAAGGATTTAAGCAATAATAAGGATGTCCTGCTTGCCAACAAACGACTTGAATTTGTTGAGAGTATTCAATCGATTTTTTCGGAGACAGTCGATGTTTATCGAGATATGCTTCGTGAAAACGTCGAACGAGATGCAACAGAGTTATTCCTTGCTATGAGTGATGAAGAAGATTATAGCGGCTTGTCTATCAATCAAAACTATGGCCTGTCAATAATGCTTAGAGACTCAGGAAAAGCAGTTCCGAATAGATCAGCTGGTTGGGAACATATGGTAGCATTTGCCCTAATTGGAGCGCTTCACAAAAATGCACCATTTGAGGGCCCGATTATTATGGATTTTCCTTTTAGCAGAATGAGCACAAAAAACAAACGCAATATGATGAAAGCTGTCCCGCTTCTGTCTGCACAAGTGATGCTTCTCGTCTTTCCTGGGGAGATAGATCCAAGTACAACTCGACAAGATATAGGGAGGTCCATCATACAGGAATGCACACTTCAAAGGATTACTGCAACGCATACGCATATAGAGAGGAGTGACTATAATGGCTGAGAAAATGGCGGATATTAGCATATCTTCAAAAGCAAAAGCTGTAGCAGATCGTTTAGTTGATGAAGGATACTTTTCTACAAGAGCTTCAGCAGCTATTTTTGCAGCAGCTTATATCCTAAGGAACCAGTTTGATTCCTTTGATCCTTCTACCTATATCGTTTCCGATGGTGATGGATTAAATAATGCTTATGGTTCTTTCGACAGAGATGTGAAATGGGAACAATTGTTATCCAACTTATACCAAACCGACACGCCCAGGACTTATCTTAGAAACTTAATGGTCTATGGTCTTGAGTATATTGGTGATGTGATCAATAAAACCGGTAGAATACAAATATCCGATTTCATCTAAGGAGGACCTATGTCAAGAGAAAAAAAAGACTCAAAAAGCTTAAATATTAAGCTCGACAGGAGCTTATCTGAACGATTTGAATCATATTGTTTGGAGCTTGGACAAACAAAAACAACTGCTATAGAGAGAATTCTTATGAAGCATTTGGATGAATATAATAGTAAGCATACACCTGCAAACAAAACAGACTATAATCAAAATGCTTAAGCATCCCATTGGCAGGAAAGAGCCGACAGCTGCTGTAAGCTTGGTCTCTTCGCCGTCGTTCAGATGCTCATTTTGAACCGGTACGGCGGTCGCGTCCACAAATGCCTGCTCATCAGCGTACACATGAAGGCTTAAGGCTTTGGCAATCATCTGAAGCGTAATAACCGTATCTTCTTTCCAGCAGGGAAGAATATCGGCGTTGACAACATCCAACACAAACAGGCTCTTGTCCTCATCCGCACAATTGGCCAGAATCCTTCGCTCCAGCGGATCATCCGGGTCAAGGGAATTCAGCGTATGAATGACTCTCAGGCGATAGGACTTATCCCCTGAAATCTGCATGCTTGTTCCAACAACTTCCGCGTTTTGACCGTCATGAGGTTTTTTAATATGAATCGAAAGCTGTAAATTCTTGAACCAGTGGTTGATATACGTATACCCTTTGGTGTAAGCCGGGAATACCTTGCCCTCTTGGATACCAATTCCTACGAGAGCGTTGCCGATCTCTTCGGTTGGTTCAATCCCGATCGACTCAAGCTGCCAGAACATACGATACACCTCCGCTGCTATAGACTGAATGATTCCGTCATGACTATAGCATACAGCGAATCAAAAAAGGTCGCCTTTACGGCGACAATCAGCGGCCAATGCATTTCATTTGCAATTCCGACAGTATATAGTTGATTTTGTTCAGGTCAAAGATGCCCTCCCGGAAGAAATATTCCATGATGATATCTCTCTGATTACTGTGCGAGAACGAATAGCCGGCCCGCTCCAGCAAATCCTTTGCTTCATCCGTATTGAGCCTGAGGGCATAGGCCATGGCCAGCGCAGTATCCTTGGAAGGCTTATACTGCGGATCCGCCATGACCTTGGAAAACAGCCGTCGGTCCATCTGCGCAGCCTTGTAAATTGCGGTTTCCCTGATTTTTCGCTCCTGGATGTAGGCGTTGACCTTCTCAACGAACGTCAGATTCCTGGCGTTGTCCAAAAGACCGTGAAGATCGGAATAGTTACCGCTTCTCAGGATGCGGTCTATATAGGAATCAGCCCTGTCCTCAAAATAGGTATCGCTCAGGCTGTACCTGATCTTCGGCTCTTCTTTGTACGTACTGGCCAGGTAGGCCTTCGCGTCATCGATTGTTTTCGCAAGCTTTGTTTTCCGCAGAATGTGGAGCATGGGCAACCTCCCCAAAACCCCCGGACGAATGATCGTCTTATCTTCCTTCCAGCTCTGCCAGCATTGTCGCATAATCCGTCCGGTTCATATTTGCAATTTCTTCTTGATCATCAGATTGGGAAGAGAGATGTTGCTCTTCCCAATGCTTCAGCCATTCGGCTTCAGACATGTCTGCACACGACCTTTCATCGAATTGATATGCAATGCCTTCACTCTTCAAGGACCGAGTACATCTCTTTCCTTGTTGATCATCCTGACGTCATGCCCTGATTCTACCACAAGGGTACAGAATCTTCAAGTTTTGAGGAGAAAACAGACAAATAACAAACAATATGCACGCGGTGCAAAACAAAATGGCTATTACCCATTATCATTGTGCGGGGGGTGATAGCCATGAAGAAAAGCCATTGGGCGAATATAACAGGAAGGCAAATCCATTCATATCGTGTGAAGCGCAGAATCTCACCCGGTGATATGTGCAGGGAACTTCGAGCTCGCGGGATCCGCATGCCCTGCGTCAGACTGCTTCTGATCGAATTTCGATTGGTGAAAGTCTTTGATATGGAATTATTCCAGATATCCCAGGTGCTGAGAGTCCCAGTTGACACGCTGTTTCCGCAAGCTGCCTCTGAATCAGGGGCAGGCTCTTTCCAACACGTTTGAAGCTAACGCACAAAAATACTCGTCCAAAATAGTTTTCTTTTGTATTTTTGGGGCAGAAATCAAGAAATCTTGAAAAAACCTGCCCATCCTTCATCCATAATCTTCCACCGTGTATACCTCGCCAGTGGATGCAATACACTAGGGATGGTTCGCCTGCCGTTGTCGCATCCGGTATCTAATATTATCGAATTCGACATCTTAAGCGCTGGGCTAACCGATGCACGCAAAGCCCCAAAACGAAGGAAAACCCTCGCAAACGTATTGTTTACAAGGGTTTTCTGGAGTGGAGCATACCGGATTCGAACCGGTGACCTCTACAATGCGAATGTAGCGCGCTACCAACTGTGCTAATGCCCCAGATTTTTCCAATTTTGGAAGCTCTTGGTAGATTTCGGGGATTGGGTTACAGTAGGGATACCGTGTACTACCAACTGTGCTAATGCCCCGGATGACCGTGCGGTTTTCTCTCCGCCTGACTATCATATAACAAAACGGAGGAAAATGCAAGAACAAATTTCTCGCGGTGCGCGGGTCCGGGCGGCATGGGCGGTCGGCCAGGGAACACGGCGCCGCCCGGGGGTCGTCCGGGCGGCGCTTTGCTTCGCGGAGGTTTCTCCTCCCCCGCGTCACCTGCTGAACTGAGAGATGAACTTCCATGCGTTCTCGCAGCTGTGGCGGCGGCACTCGTGGATCTGGCCGCTGACGCTGGCGAAGGCCGTGCGGCAGACGCCGTCCTCGCTGTCGTAGTAGTGGACGGTCAGGGTGCTGCCGCGCGAGGGATCCGCGATCTTCTCGGTGCGGTCGCCGGGGATGCCCCAGTACGGGCTCTCCCAGTCATCCCGCCGCTCCCAGTCGAGGCCGGCGAAGGACTTCTTCAGGCGGTTGACCTCCGCGACATACTGCGCGCGCTCCAGGGCCGTGGCCGCGTGGACGGGCAGCTCGGGCAGATGGGACTCCTCCCCGCCGGAGTAGAAGACCGGGACCGGGACGGTTTTGTTCAGGCGCTCCGGATCCGTCACCGGCCTGCCGAAGAAGGAGGTGTAGACCGGGAAGAGGGCGCTCACGGGCATCAGGCCGGCGAAAAGCTGCGGATACTCCTGGAAGAGGTCCCAGGTCTTGCCGCTGCCCATGGAGAAGCCGGTCGCGTAGATACGGTGCGCATCGATCGGATAGCGCGCCTTCAGGCCCTCGATCAGCTCCACCGCCTCGGTGGCCGTGACGAACTGGTGGTTTTCCACCGACACGAAGAGGAAGCCGTAGCGGTGCGCGATCTCCCACCACCCGGCGACATAGGTCAGGTACATGGACGAGTCCCCGCCGCCGTGGAAGCCGACCACCAGCGGCACGGGGCCCCGGTCGAACAGGCCCTTGTTGTAGTAGGCAAAGTAGCCGACCTTATGCGTCGGATCGTCCCGGAAGGGGCTCGTGTTGTCCGGGGAGGTCCGGACGGTCACGCTGCCGGCGTCCTCCGTCATGCCGAGGGCCGCAAAGTCCGGCTCGAGTTCGATCTGTCCGCACCACATCTTGAACCGCTTCACAAAGGCCACGTAGTCCGCCGCGTACTCCGCCCGGTCCTTGACCAGCAGGTATTCGCAGCCGCCGAGGGCGCGGTTGACCGCCTCGCCGTTCCCGACGCTGATCACCGGGATATCCCGGCGCTGTACGTCCGGCACGGTGCTGAGGCGCTCCATCGAGCACATGGCCGGCGTGATCTCGCCCGGGCCCCAGAGGAATTCACCCGTCTGCGTTTTGAGCAGGTGGGCCGCCACATAGTCCGCCGAGGCGCCGAAGCTGTAGACGTCCGCGCGGAAGACCGCCCCGCGGACAAAGTACCCCCTGAACTCGTGCGCGAAGAAGTCATAGCTCTCCACGATGCCGTCACGGTAGGTCTGGATCATTTTGACCTCGGCGATCACGGCCGCGTACAGGCTCTCGTCCGCGCCCTTCCAGCCGCCCTCCGCCGTCGGATAGACAAACAGCACACTCGAGTCCGCACCCGCCGCGATGCCCGCGAGCCCGCTCTCCCGCGCGAAGCGGACGGCGTCGTCCATGCTCTGTTGCTCCTCCTCGAACACCAGCAGCAGCGGGGCCCGGAAGCCGTAGTTGTTCGTCTGCCCGTCCAGGTCGTTGTCCGGCACGTAGACCTTAAGCCAGAACTGTTCGAATCGGTGTTCCCAGCACCTGCCGCCCTCGGCCGCCCGGACCTCGGGCCTCTCCTTCATCGCCACGTGTGCGTCCTCCCTTCGTATCAGTCGCCGTATACAACGGTCCAATGCCAGGTGAAATCCTCCGGCGTGATGACCCCGCCGCCCTCGCAGCGCCCGCGGATGTAGGCGGCGATGAGGTCCTGCGCAAAGCTGTCCTCCCCGTCCTCGGCCTGGGCCCAGAGGGCATCCTCCGCACGGAAATCCCGCAGCCCGCATTGCCCATTGCCCACGAAGTAACTGATGACCGCGGCGAGGTAGACCCCGTCTTCCTCAAAGGCCCTGCCGTCGGGAAAGCCGTCGATCCGCACGCGCTCCCCCGCCGGCGCGGCCATGTCCACGGTGAAATTCAGGCCGCCGAAGAGGATGTGGGTGAAGTCGTCCCCGGTTTTCGCGATGCGGACCTCCCCGTCCGTCACCTCCGCGGTGAGCCTGGACGCCGCGTTCTCCTCGATGACCGCGCGGATCTGCCGCCCGGTCACGGGGAAGACGAAGACCGTGTTGTTAAACCGGTAGAGCCGGAAGGCGTCCCGGACGGAGAGCGGGCCCGGGCGGACGGTATACCCGTCGCTGACGGTCATGCCGGTCATCACGATGTCGACGCCGAGGTGATCCAGACCCGGCGTATCCGCCGCGGCGGGATCGGCGTACTTCGCCCGCATGCGCTCCGAGGGGACCGCCGCCAGGGCCGCGCAGACCAGGTCCACGGTGTCCGTCTGCCGGAGATAAAAACTGTCTGAGCCGTCCCAGTCTCCGGCCGCCGTGCCGATCGGCTTCTCCGCCTCGGCGATGGCCGTCTCCGCGTAGGGCGCCATCTTCGCCTCGAGGGCGGGATCGGCGGCATATCCGTTCAGCTTCAGGTTCCCGCTCTCCAGCAGTTCCCACACGAGGGCGCCCTCCGCGTCCTCGGAAAAGCGGAAGACCGACCTGGTCAGATCTCCCGCGGCCCCGTTGACCACCGGCACGGGCCTGCCGGACGCGTTCGGGAAGGATGAGCCCGAGTACGCGTCCGTGTGGTCGTGGCCGAGGATCAGCAGGTCGATGCCCTCGGTCTCCCGGATCAGCCGGAGTCCCTGCATCTCCGTGTTGACCCACCGGACCAGTTCGCCCTCCGCCTCCCCGAGTCCGCCGTGGTAGGCGGCAATGATGAACTCGCAGCCCTCCGCGCGCATCCGCGCGATATACCGCTCCGCCTCCGCGGCGACCGAGCCGGTTTCGTTGTCCGGGTGGCAGAACATCAGCCCGGGATACCGCTCCCGGACGTCCCACCGGGGAACATCGACGTTCTCCAGGCCGAGGATCCCGATCCTGTGCTCACGGCCGCCGACCCGGACCGTCCGCACGATATACGGGGTGAAGGCGTTCCCGCCGCGTTCCAGGGCTTCGTCCGAGCCGTCGTACACGATGTTGGCGCAGACGACCGGGATCCCGGCGTCCTCCATCCAGCGGTAAACGCCGCTCATGGTGTCCCAGCCGTAGTTGAACTCGTGATTGCCCGGGACGAACGCGTCATAGCCGATCTCCCGCAGGCACAGCGCCATGGCCGGGGGGTCGGATGACCGGCCGTCTCCGATGAGCGTCAGCTGCACCTGGGACACGGGCGTACCCTGGAAGAGATCGCCGTTGTCGATCAGCAGCACGTTCTCTGCGCCGTATTCTTCGCGGATCGCCCGCACCGCCGTCGAGACGCGGAGCATATTGCGCGGCTCCTCGGCGCCGGTCAGGATGTTCGTCTCCCAGCACTTGCCGTGCATGTCCGTCGTGGAGAGGATCGCCACGTCCGTCCAAGCCGCCTCCTCCGCCGGAGCCGGCGCGAGAGCGCACAGCAGGGCGAGCGCGAGCGCTCCGGACAGCGCGGTTTTCCGTCCGATGTACCGTTTCATTTCGGTCTCTCCTTTGCCGCGTCTCAGCGGACCACGCCGGGCACCTCATAGCGGATGCGCATCTTCGGCGCCCCGTGCAGGGTGACGCGATAGTTCATCAGCCAGTCCTCCCTGCCGTCGTCGGGATTGACGCCGTCTGCGGGCGGGGCGAAGAGCCGCAGGGTGAGGACGGTCGGCCCGTCGAGCGGCCTGCCGAAGAAGGCGCTCATCATGTCGACGGTCTTCGTGCCCGGTGCCTTGTAGAACCAGCGGCCGTTCAGCTCCGCCATCAGGCCGACCGGCTCCTCCACCGTCATCTCGCAGAACTCGGGCGTGCCCTCGAAGGCGAGCGGGATGGCCAGGCCGTCCGCGTCCTCCGCGCCGCCCCAGCGCAGCTCTGCCGGGAAGGCCGTCTCCTCCCCCTCCGTCATCTCCGGCATGAACCAGGGGTCGTGCAGCACCCGATCCCGGTACTCGGCCAGCATCGGCTGCTCCACGCCGACGGAGGCGTTGTTCGGGTCCTCGCACTCCAGGCCGAGGCGGCCCCTGTCGCGGAACTGGTACAGGCTGATGGCTTTGAACCAGTCGGAGCGGGTGTCGCGCCAGTGATGGGCGAAGCGGACCACGCTGTCCCCCTGCATCCGGGGGCCGGTGACGTCGCCGTCGGTGTTGAACTCGGCCGTCATCATGGGCCTGTGCAGGCCGGTGATCTCCTCCGCGCGGCGGTGGGTCTGCTCAAAGCATTCCGTCAGGCCGCCGATGGCGTTGGCCTTGTAGCTGCCTCCCCCGGCCTCGGCGATGTCGTAGGGCCAGCCGTAGTGCAGGGCGGGATAGCAGTCCCAGCTCCACAGATCGGCGGCGGCGTAGCTGTCGCGGAAGGCGTCTTCATGCTCGAGGCGGCCGTCCTCCCCGACCCCGCCCGCGCAGAGGATCGTGCGCACGTTGGGGGCCTCCTCCCGGATGATCCCCGCGAAGCGCACGAAGAAGGCTCCCACCTGCTCGTAGGTGTAGCGCTTGTTGTGCTGGAACCAGGTGCCGCAGCACTCGTGGTTGATGCGGATCATCATCCGGCCGTAGGGGCGCAGCTGGCGGGCAAGCTCCCGCAGTTCCTCATCGCTGAGGCCGCAGTCGAGCGTCAGGGTCAGCAGGACGTCCTGGCCGTGGCGGCGGATGTCCTTCATCTGCTCAAAGGGCTGGCCCTTCTGTCCGTAAGGAGGATAGTCGTCGTAGGGATAGTCCCAGGCGAAGCTCACGTTCCTGTCCTTCCACGCCTCGGAGATCCGGGCGGGCCACTCCGCATCGTGCGGATAATAGGTGTACATGATGTTCACGGCGCGGTGGGGCCGCCCCAGCTTGTGCAGGATATAGTCCTGGCAGACGTACTCGGCGCGCTCGCTGCCGTCGCCGAGGATCAGCGCGCAGTGCGCGGGGCCCATGTGCAGTTTCTTCATCTTTTCATCCTCTTTCTCTCAGTGATGCATGCATCGTCGGTTCATGCGGAGGCCACGGTCACCGTCGTCGTGACCGCGGTGTCCGGGACGTCCTCGCAGGGGGCCATCCGGAAATACGGGGTGCCGTCCGCGCGGAAGTGGACGCGGCGGATGCCGTCGCAGCGCAGGCTCTCACGGATGTCCGTCTCCGCGTGGTAGGCGATCATGGTCTCGCCCTCCCCGTTGACAAAGAAGGAGTTGTGCCCCGGCCCGTACTCCCCTTCCACGGAGCGGAAGTCCAGCACAGGGACGCCGCTCTTCGTCCACGAGGCAGGGTCGAGCAGGTCCGCGTCCGTGTCCGCGGTCAGCAGGCCCAGGGCGTAGGTGTAGCGGTTCGCGCTGCCGCCGGAGTAGGTCACGTACACCTTCCCGTCCCGCACCAGCGCGTGGGGACCCTCGTTGTTGATCGTCCCCGCCACGTTCTCCCAGCCGTAGAGCGGGCGGGTGAGCAGGACGGGCTCGCTCGTCAGGCGCCACGGCTCCTTTTCGTCGATCGCCGCAATATAGAGCATGGAGCCGCTGTCGAGGGGCGTGGCGATGTGCTCGCGGTAGGACCAGATCACATACGCCCCGCTCCGCGCGCGGACGAAGGTCATGTCGAGGGTGATGGGGCCCTCCGCGAGCGGGCTCCCGTCCCGCCGGACCGCGCGCACTGGATCCTCCCAGTCGGCCGCCTCCGTGATGTGCCCGCCCCTCTTCAGCCGCATCATGTGGCACTGCGGCCCCCAGGCGTGTCCGCTGACGGCAAAGAGGATGTACAGCTCCCCGCCGATCACGTGGAACTCCGGGGCCCAGAAGGTCTGCTCAAAGCCGCGCGCCGGGTCGAAGGGCAGGATCAGGTGTTCCGTGACCCCCTCCGCGAACAGGCCGCCGACGGTCTCCGCCTCGCGGACGTACAGGCCGATGTCGTTCAGGTTGTCGTTGGTCGAGGTGTAGTACCACTTCCCCTCCCAGGGGAAGATCACGGGGTCGCCGTAGCCCTCCGCCAGGGGGAAGCGGAAGCGCTGCTGCGTGATCCGTCCGGTCACCGCATACGTCCCGGGACGGCCGAAGTCGACGGCGTCCGTGTCCCACGCGACCCGCTTCTCCCGGACGGAGCCGTCGCTGTAGCGGATCAGGGCGCGCACCGCGGCGAGTTCCTCCGCCGAGCGCGCGCGGACCGTTTCCGGCACGCTCACCCCGGTGCAGACGATCGGGCTCCAATAGCGCGCGGCCTCTTCGACGGTCTCCCGGTCCAGGCAGAGGGTATCGGAGGCGCCGCGCAGGTCCTCCCGCTCCGGATCGGCCCACACCGGCGGATCGAAGCGGATCAGGTCCCGCGTCTTCCACAGGAGGACCTTGCCCCCGTCCGCCGCGACGGGCGTGCCGTCCTCATGCACCCTCCGGGCAAAGATCCCGATCGTCCCGTCCGCCAGACGGACGATCCCCGGATCGCGCACGCCCATGGGGACGATCGTGTTCCGCGCGGAGACCGTTCCCTCCGCGAAGAGGATGCCGCAGTCCCGGTTCACCGGGCGCAGGCCGGTCCCGTCCGGGTCGCAGGCGAGGTGAACGCTGCGGGCCAGGCCTTCGGGATAGCTGTCCGGGTCCGCCTCGCGCGTGTACACGCGGACGCGCGCCGCCGGCCGGGTGCTCCGCAGGGTCCTGCTGTCTGTCATAGGCTGTCCTCCCGTCGCACGGAACGCTTCCGGCGCCCGTTCACTGTTTTTTCCAAGTATAGCATATCGCGGCGGAAAGGGGAAGAGGCCCGCCGGCGCTTGTATTTTTCCCCGATCTGTCATACAATAGGGACAGCGCATCACCCGGCTGAAATGTCGCCTCCGGGGCGACCCGGGCCGCACGGAATATGCTATGATGATCCTGCACCGATGAAAGGAGGAGGATGCCTGTGTACGGCGCATTGCTCGGTGATATGATCGGCGCCCCGTATGAGTTCGACAGGGGCGGCAAGACCAAGGATTTCCCGCTGTTCATCAAGAGTTCGGAGTTCACGGATGATTCCGTGATGACCGTCGCGGTGGCGGAAGCCCTGATGAACAATCCCGGCGCGGACGATGAGACCGTCCGCGGTGCACTGGTTTCCGCCATGCGCCGGTGGGGCCGCCGCTACCCCTGGGCCGGATACGGCGGACGCTTCAACGGCTGGCTGAGAAGCCGCGACCCGCAGCCCTACAACAGCTGGGGCAACGGCTCCGCCATGCGTGTGGCGGCCGTCGGCTGGCTCTACGACACGATGGAGGAGACGCGCCACGCCGCCGTCCTCACCGCCGACGTCACGCACAACCATCCCGAGGGCATCAAGGGTGCGGAGTCCACCGCCGCCGCCATCTTCCTGGCGAGGACGGGCGCGTCGAAGGACGCCATCCGCGCGTACATCACCTCGGAGTTCGGCTACGACCTCTCCCGCACCTGCGACGAGATCCGCCCCACCTACACCCATGTGGAGAGCTGCCAGCAGACCGTGCCGGAGGCCATCACCGCCTTCCTCGAGGGCACGGACTTCGAGGACGTCATCCGCACGGCGGTCTCCCTCGGCGGCGACTGCGACACGCTGACCTGCATCGCGGGCAGCATGGCGGAGGCCTTCTACGGCGTGCCGGATGAACTGATCGCCGAATGCCGCGCACGGCTCACGGGAGAGATCCTGGCCGTGGTCGACCGCTTTGAAGGCTTCCGGAAGCCGAGGCAGCCCCGGCCGGAAGACGCCTGACCCCAATCCCCCGCACGCGCCTGAACAAGGCGCGTGTTTCCGGTTTCATTCTTTGACAGAGGAGGAGCATCCCATGAAGCAGGCAACCCTCACCCTCCACCCGGACTACCGGATCGGCGAGATCTCGCCGAGGCTCTTCGGCGCGTTCCTCGAGCCGATCGGCTCCATGGTGGACGGCAGCATGTACAACCCGAAGCATCCGTCGGCGGACGGGCAGGGCCTGCGCCGCGACTTTTATGAAGCGCTGCGGGAGGCCGGTCTCCCCTGCGTGCGCCTCCCCGGCGGCAACTTTGTCTCCGGCTGGCAGTGGAAGGACTCCGTCGGCCCCCTCGCGGAGCGCAAGGTGCACCTCGACATGGCCTGGCGTCAGGTGATCACGAACAAGGTCGGCCACGACGAGTACCTGCAGTGGACCGAAAAGGCGGGCGCCGAGCCGATCTACACCGTGAACCTCGGCACGGGCACCCTGCAGGACGCCGCGGACTGCGTCGAGTACACGAACTTCGCCGGAGGCACCTACTGGTCGGATCTCCGGAAGAAGAACGGTCACGCCGCGCCCTACGGCGTGAAGACCTGGTGCCTCGGCAACGAGATGGACGGCCCCTGGCAGATCGCCTCCTACGAGCGCGATCCGCGGGCCTACGGCATCCTCGCCCACGAGACCTCCAAGGCCATGAAGTGGGTCGACCCCACCGTCGAGACCGTGGCCTGCGTCTCCTCCTCCCCCTTCCTCAACCACTATCCCGAGTGGGACAGGCAGGCCCTCGAGGAGTGCTACGAGACCGTGGACTACATCTCCCTCCACCACTACCACTCCGCGCCGCCGGATCTCCCCGAAGCGCTGCTGGCGGGCTATCAGGCCTTCGAGAACTATATCCGCACCGAGATCGCCCTGTGCGATTATCTCCGCACCCGCCTGCGCGTCAAAAAGACGATGATGCTCGCTTTCGACGAATACGCGAGCTCCTTCCGCCCCCGCGGCGAGTTCCACCCGGGCCTCGGCGGACGCCAGCCCGCGGCCGGCTTCTGCGACTTCAACCCCGACCGGAAGTACGTCCTGCATGACCCGGACGACTGGTCCACCCGCCGGATGCCGCCCCAGACCGGCGAGATGCTGCGCACGCTTGCCACCGCCTCCACGATGCTGGTGCTCCTGCGCCACGCCGACCGCATCAGGATCGGCTGCGCCACCGGCGGCCTCGGCGACCTGTGCCGCACCGACCGCGAGCACGTCTGGAAGGGCGCCTCCCACTATCCCTTCACCCAGCTGATCCGCCTCGCGAAGGGGACCTCCCTGCGCTGCGAGGTCACCTGCGGCAAATACGACGTGCCCGGCTACGTGATCGACGACATGAACCAGTACGCGGGCTTCGAGGGCGTGGAGACCGTCCAGGCCGCCGCAGCCCTCAACGAGGCGGAGGGCGTCCTGTCCGTCTTCGTCATCAACGCCGATCTGGCCGAAGGGCAGCAGCTCCGGATGGATGTCCGCGGCTTTGAGGGCTGGCGCTATGTCAGCCACACCGCGATGAGCGCCTCCGGCCCGGAGGACAGGAACACCTGGGATCACCCCGATGTGATCCTCCCGAAGGAAAACAGGGAGACCTCCTGCGACCGCGGCATCCTCAGCGCCGTCCTCGCCCCGGCCTCCTGGAACGTGTTCCGCTTCGGGAAAGCGTGACACCGGTCTCTGATCCATGTACCGGTCACTTTGCAAGGGGATTTCGCCCCGCAGGGCAGCCCGGGGGCTCTGCGACCGCCCCCGGAACCCCTTCGCAGCCGAGGCCTGGAGTTCAGCCGTCTTATCCGAGAAAAGCATAATCGATTGTAATTGAATCTATTGGGAATCATACACTCAGAATTGGGAGGTTTTTGAGATGATTGTCCTGTTATGTATTGCGCTTGTTGGGATCATTTTTCTGTTCGCGCTGGACCTGTATATCTTTGGCCCCTATATCCTTGCCGGTATCACGATCGCGGTTGCGATGTATGTCGGGTCCCTGATTGTCACCAAACGGAAAAAGATGGCGTTCTATCGTCATTGCATGGAACAAGGGGTCACGAAACCGGGAGACGGAAGGATTAGGCTGATCGGCGAGCATTACAAGATTGAGGAGCCCTTTGAAGTCTTTCAGCAAATGTATATCGAGAGGCATTTGGATGAGTACCCGAAGGCTGAGGCGGAAGCCATAAGGAAAAAGGCAGAAAACAAAGCAAAGCAGATGGAGGCACTGTGGTATACGGCGTTTGGACTCATCGGGGCGGTCGTAGGCCTCGGGGTCGCTTTGATTGTGTCTGCAAATGTATCGTATATGAATGGCGAACCGATTATGATAATCCTGTTCGTACTCCTTGGATTCCTGCTGAGCATGATTGCGCGGAAGATCTGGAAAGAAGTCAGAAAATCCAAAGACAAAAAAGCGGAACTCGACAGAAAACTGAAAGAGATGAACGATATCGCAAAACGCCACTGACGGCCCGTTCTGTGCCAGAGCGTTTCAACCGCAAACCAGCCCAAAGAGGATCGGACAGATCACATATTCAACGGCCTGTCCGGTCTTTTTGCGTCATGTAATCTCTGCCGGTTGTCTCACGGAGATTCGCCCGGCGGAAGTTATGGAATGAATGACCGGTTACCGGGTAAGCGATCAATGATTCCCTAAACCCGAAACCTGCTCCGAATCCCCTCACACCAAGGCATCTGAGCGGTTACGAGTCATCTTCCTCATCAGGGAAGAGCATGAGAAGAAGGATCAGAAAAGCACCCCGTCTGCCGGCCCCGGGTGCGGGGCGGGAGGCGGGGTGCTCTTTCATGTTCCCGGGAGATCCGGGAGTCGGCAGGAGGCGGCGTGACCGCCTCCCGCTTCAGTCATGTCAGTCGTGATTGGTCATGTTCGAGAGGCTGGTGCAGCCGGCAAACGCCCTGGTACGGATCGCGGTGATCGTGTTCGGCAGGGAGATGCTGGTCAGCGTCGTGTTGTTGTAGAAGGCCTCCTGAGCAACTTCCTTCACGGTGTAGGTTACGCCGTCCCTCGTGACGGTCGTGGGGATGGTCAGGCTGGCAGCCGTGCCGTTGTAGCCCATGATCGCCACGTTCTCATCATCCAGAGGCGCGTAGACAACGTCGTCCACGACAATGTAGTCGGGTTCGAGCGCTGCCGCGTCGGAGGTCAGAGTCGTGCCGCGGCCGTCGGTGATCACGCAGTGATACTCCAGGCCGATGTCGTCATCGGTGGCCACGAAGGTCAGGGTCGCGTCGGTCGCGTCGGCGATCGCCGTCCAGGTCTCTGCGTCGGCAGCCTTGCTCTCCCACTGATAGGTGAGCTCGTCGCCGGAGGCAGCCACGGTGAAGGTCACCGTCGCGCCGGCCAGCGCAGCGGCGTCCGCAGGCTGTTCGGTGATCTCGAAGACATACTTGGTCAGGGTCGCGGGTTCGGATTCAACAAAGTTGCCCTTGGCGTCGGTGACGATGCAGCGATACTGTCTGTTGAAGTATCCGGACAGCACCTTGAAGGCAAGCGTATCGGTCTTCGCGCCGGTCAGGCTGGTGTCAGCCCAGGCAGCGGTCGCGCTGGTCTTCACCTGCCACTGATAGGTCAGGCCGATGCCCTCAGCCGCGACGGTGAACGCGGTGTACTCGCCGGCGAGCAGGACCTGCTCGGCAGGCTGTTCGACAATGCTGAGCGCCACATAGCGATACAGCGTCGCGGGTTCGGAGATATCCTCGCCGCCTTCGTTCGTGACAATGCAGCGATACTGGCGGCCGAAGAAGGTCGACGACACCTTGACAGACAGAGTGTCCGTCTTCGCGCCGGTCAGCGTGGTGTCCTTCCACTCGGCGGTTTCGCCGGTCTTCACCTGCCACTGGTAGGTCAGGTTCTCACCGGTCGCAGCAACCGTGAAGGTCACGGTCTCATTGATCGTGGCGTAGACATCCTCGGGGTCAGCCGTGATTTCCGGCGGATCGATGAGCACCGGAACCGGGCTCAGCAGGGCAGCGGCAGACTCTTCGTGCGAGCCGTTGGCATCGCTGACCACGCAGCGGTACTGACGGCCGTAGTAGGAGGCAACCACCTTGAAAGACAGGGTGTCGGTCTTGGCGCCGGTCAGCGTCGTGTTCTTCCAGGCGGCCGTCGCGCTGGTCTTCACCTGCCACTGATAGGTCAGGGTCCCGACGCCGCCGGTCGCAGCCACCGTAAAGGTCGCGGTATCGCCGACATCCGCCTCGACGTCAGCCGGCTGAGTACCGATGACAATGGGGATGTCGGGAAGCGGAGCCTCGGTCAGGATCGCAGGATTGGAGATGGCCTTCGCGCCGATCGAGTCGGTGACCACGCAGCGATACTGACGGCCGAAGTAGGTGTTCACAACCGGGAAGCTCAGGGTGTCGGTCTTGGCGCCGTTCAGCGTCGTATTCTTCCAGCTGGCGGTGGAGCTGGTCTTCACCTGCCACTGGTAGGTCAGGCCGTCACCGTTCGCCGTCACGGTGAAGATCGCGGTGTCTCCGACCGCAGCTTCCACGTTTTCGGGATCGGTCACGATTTCCGGCGGATCATGCCGGATCAGCATCGCGCCGTTGGATTCCGCGGTCTCGCCGCGCATATCGGTCACGATGCAGCGGTAGGAGCGTCCGAAGTAAGCCGCAAGCACCTTGAAGGACAGGGAGTTCGTGTTCGCGCCTTCCATGGTCGTGTTCTTCCAGGCAGCCGTCGCACTGGTCTTCACCTGCCACTGGTAGGTCAGGCCGGTGCCGGTCGCGCGCACGTTGAAGGTCGCGGTCTTGTTGACGGAAGTCTCCACGTCCGACGGATGCACGGTGATCGTCAGGGCGCTGTACTTCAGGAGGGTCGCGCCGGCGGACTCGGTGGACTCACCGTGGCTGTCCGTCACAACGCAGCGGTACTGGCGGTTGAAATAGGCCGCCTGCACGCCGACGCTCAGCGTGTCCGTCTTTGCGCCGGTCATGGACGTGTTCTTCCAGTCCGCCGTGGAGCTGGTCTTCACCTGCCACTGGTAGGTCAGGCCGTCACCGGCCGCCACCACGGTGAAGGTCGCGGTCTCGCCGACGGCCGCATAGGTGTCCTGAGGATCGGTGAGGATCTCGAGCGTCGTGTCATCGGCGGTCTCGACCTCGACCGCTTCCTCGGTCCCGGCGTCGGGCTCAGCCTCGAGCTCTTCCGCGGCTTCGGGTTCATCCTCGGGCGCAACGCCCGCGAACGCGTTGTCCGCGATCGTCTCGACGCCGAGGGCGAAGGCCGTGCTCAGCTTGGTGTCGTTGCGGAAGGCATAGGCGCCGATTTCCTTCAGCTGGCTCTCCGCGCCGCGGATGACCTGCGCGAGGTTCTCGCAGTTCGCGAAAGCGCTGCCGGAGATGATCTCCACGGAATCGGGCAGGATGACCTTCTCGATCTTGTTGTTGTTGGCGAAAGCGCCGTAGCCGATCACGCGGATGCCGCCGGGGATCGTGACGGTCTTGTCTTCGCCGGTGTAGCGGACGAGGGTGTCGCCTTCGGTCTCGAAGGGATCGGCCTCGGGTTCGGTCTCGGGCTCAGCCTCGGGTTCCGGATCGGTCTCGGGCTCCGGGTCAGCCTCGGGCTCCGGGTCGGCTTCGGGTTCCGGGTCAGCAGCGGGCTCCGGGTCGGCTTCGGGCTCCGGGTCGGCTTCGGGTTCCGGATCGGCCGCGGGCTCCGGATCGGCTTCGGGTTCCGGATCGGCCGCAGGCTCCGGATCGGCTTCGGGTTCCGGGTCGGCCGCGGGCTCGGGATCATCCGCGGGGGCGGGGTCGGGATCCGCGGCGGGCGCGGGATCGGGATCGGCCGCAGGGGTCGGATCGGGATCCGCGGCGGGCGGGGTCACGGTTTCTTCGACGGCCGGCACTTCCTCCTCACCCTCGGCAAAGATGCCGGTGGGCATGAAGAGGGTGAAGAGCATGGTCATCGCGAGCACGATGCTCAGCAAACGGTTCTTTTTCATGCTTCATTCTCCTTATATTCTGTGATGCGGATGCGTCACGGAACTAAGGGAAGTACCTTCCGCGGACATTCATCGCAAGGCGGCCGGTGCATGCGGCGGCCTTGATCTCCCCGGATGAGCGGCCGGGCCGGCGGGCGACGGGCGCGTCGTCCGTCTGCGCCTCCTGCGCGGTGACACCCGGGGTGCGGGTCAGGGTCAGCTGCCCGCCCTGCTGCGAGGCCGTGCCGGCCGTCATCAGCACGATGGGCGTGAAGCGGATCCCGTTCTCGCGAGCCCAGTCTCCGGCGCGGCTCCCGGCGGAGGCAAGCACCGCCGCGCGGTCGCTTCCGGCCAGGACGTCCCGGCCGATCCGGGTCAGGGAATCGGGCATGGCGACCCGCTCCAGGGTCGGGATGTCCGCGAAGACGCGGTCGCCGAGCGACACGAGGCCCTCGGGCAGCCGCACCGTCACGAGGGCCGTGCCCTCAAAGGCGCTGTCCTCGATCAGCAGCAGAGAATCCGGGAGCTGGGCGGAAACCGTCCGCGACCCGGCGCTCTCCTCCCCCGCGGGGAGAGTCACGGCGTCGCGGAGGGTGGATGCGGAGGCGCCCGCGGCGGCGAACACCGCGATCACCAGGACCAGCACGGCCCAAAGGACCTTTCCGTACAGGGTTTTCACGGCGTTCACCTCCCTTCCGAAACAGCCGTATGATCGCTTTTGTATCAGGGATTATTCCACACGGATACCGAAAAATCCTGTCCGGTTCCGAAATTGTTAACGAAATTTAATAATTGAAGCCGGTCAGATCGGTGTCCTTCAGCCGTTTCCACAGCCGGTCGCGGTCGGAGAGGCACAGGGGCAGCCCGTCAAGGGCGCCGTTCACGACCCTGGGCCAGGCGATGCCGAGGTCCGGATCGTCCCAGGCGATGCCGCACTCGTCCTCTGGGTGATAGAAGTCGTCGCACTTGTAGCAGAAAAGCGCCTCGTCCGAAAGCACCAGGGACCCGTGGGCAAATCCCCTCGGGATGAACAGCTGCCGCCGGTTCTCCGCCGAGAGCAGCTCGCCGTGCCAGTGTCCGAAGGTGGGACTGCCCGGCCGGATGTCCGCCGCCACGTCGAAGACCACGCCCCGGCTGACCCGCACCAGCTTGGCCTGCGGGAACCGCCGCTGGAAGTGCAGGCCGCGCAGCACGCCCTTTCCGGACATGGACTCGTTGTCCTGCACGAAGGAGACACACAGCCCGGCCTCCTCCAGGTCCCGCCGGCTGTAGGTTTCCATGAACCAGCCGCGGCTGTCGCCGTGCACGGCGGGGGTGATCAGGCAGAGGCCTTCGATGCCCCCGACGCCGCGCTCAACGGTGATCTGTGCCATGGTCTTCCGCCTTTCCGGATGACGGGGCCCGCGCCTCACACCGTGCCGCGGTTCCCGTACATTTTCTCGTAGTAGTTCTGATATTCGCCGGAGATGATCTCCTGCCACCAGTCCCGGTGCTCCAGGTACCAGGCGATGGTCCTGCGGATGCCGTCCTCGAACTTCGTCTCCGGCAGCCAGCCCAGCTCGCGGTGGATCTTCGCCGGGTCGATGGCGTAGCGCATGTCGTGGCCCTTGCGGTCGGTGACGTGGGTGATCAGGCTCTCCGGCTTGTCCAGGGCCCTGCAGATCAGCTTCACGATGTCGATGTTGCGCATCTCGTTGTGGCCGCCGATGTTGTAGACCTCGCCGACGCGGCCCTTGCGCAGGATCAGGTCGATGGCCTTGCAGTGATCCTCCACGTAGAGCCAGTCGCGGACGTTCAGGCCCTCGCCGTAGACCGGCAGGGGCTTGTCATTCAGGCAGTTGGCGATCATCAGGGGGATCAGCTTCTCCGGGAACTGGTAGGGGCCGTAGTTGTTGGAGCAGCGGCTGACCGTCACCGGCAGGCCGAAGGTGCGGTGGTAGGCCATGACCAGCAGGTCCGCCCCGGCCTTGGAGGAGGAGTAGGGCGAGGACGTGCGGATCGGGGTCTCCTCGGTGAAGAAAAGGTCCGGGCGGTCCAGCGGGAGGTCGCCGTAGACCTCGTCGGTGCCCACCTGGTGGAAGCGGCCGATCCCGTACTTCCGGCAGGCGTCCATCAGCACGGAGGTACCGATGATGTTCGTCTGTAGGAAGACCGACGGATCCTCGATGGACCGGTCCACATGGCTCTCCGCGGCGAAGTTCACCACGATGTCGGGATGCTCCTCCTCAAAGAGGCGGTACACGCCCTCGCGGTCGCAGATGTCCAGCCTGACGAAGCGGAAGTTCGGCCTGTCCATGACGTCCCTGAGCGTGGACAGGTTGCCCGCGTAGGTCAGCTTGTCCAGGCAGACGATCCGGTCCTCCGGATGGGCGTCCAGCATGTGGAAGATGAAGTTGGAGCCGATAAAGCCCGCGCCGCCGGTGACGATGATGGTCATGTTCTCTTCCTCCCTGTCTCAGTAGACGATCTGGTCCTCCGCCACGCGCATCAGGTGCTCGCCGTAGGGGGACTTGCCGTAAAGCTTCGCGGACGCGATGAGCTCCTCCTTCGTGATCCAGCCCTCGAAGAAGGCGATCTCCTCCGGGGCCGAGATGACCACGCCCTGGCGGTTCTGCACGGTCTGGATGAAGGTCGAAGCCTCCATCAGGCTGTCCATGGTGCCGGTGTCCATCCAGGCGAACCCGCGGCCGAGGATCTGCACCTTCAGCGTGCCGTCCTGAAGGTAGAGGCGGTTGAGATCGGTGATCTCCAGCTCGCCCCGGTCGGAGGGCCTGACTTGCTTCGCCTTCGCGGCCACGCCGGCGGGATAGAAGTACAGGCCCGTGATGCAGTAGTTGCTCTTGGGCTGCTTCGGCTTCTCCTCCACCGAGATCACGTTCTTCGCCTTGTCGAACTCCACGATCCCGAAGCGCTGGGGATCCCGGACATAATAGCCGAAGATCGTCGCATTGCCCTGGGCGGCGTTCCGCACCGCCTCGCTGAGGTTCCTGCGGAAATAGCCGCCGTAGAAGATGTTGTCGCCGAGCACCATCGCGCAGGCGTCGTCCCCGATGAAGTCCTCTCCGATCAGGAAGGCCTGGGCCAGCCCGTCCGGGGAGGGCTGCACCGCATAGGACAGGCGGATGCCGAAGTGGCTGCCGTCGCCCAGCAGTTCCTCAAAGCGGGGCGTATCCGTGGGCGTGGAGATGATCAGGATGTCCTTGATCCCGGCCAGCATCAGGGTGCTCAGGGGATAGTAGATCATCGGCTTGTCGTAGATCGGGAGCAGCTGCTTGGAGGTGACCCGGGTCAGGGGATAGAGCCTGGTCCCGGAACCTCCGGCGAGAATGATGCCTTTCATCGTGGTTCCTCCTCGTCCTTCATCCCTTGCGGAGTGAGAGGATGATGCCGCAGATGCGGTCCACATCCTCCATGGCCAGATCGGCGTACATCGGGAGGGTCAGCACCCGGTCGGCCAGGAAGGCCGCGATCGGCGTCTTCTCCAGCCCGGCCGTGGGCAGGTCCCGATAGCACTCGAAGGCGTTGGTCAGCGGATAGAAATACTTGCGGGCGGTGATGCCCTCGCACCTGAGGGCCTCGAAAACCTGATCCCGGGTGGCGCCGAAGCCGTCGAACACCGCCGGGAAGTAGGCATAGTTGGGCTCCACGTCCTTCTGCGGGCGGCAGAGACGGATGCCCGGGACGCCCTCCAGATGTTCCCGGTAACGCGCCGCCACGCGCCCGCGCTTGGCGATCTCCGCGTCCAGGTGCCGCAGGTTGCAGATGCCCATCGCGGCCTGGAACTCGTTCATCTTGGCGTTCCCGCCCACGTAAACCACGCTCTCCGGGCCGCGGATGCCGAAGTTCTTCATGTCGTTGAGCGTCTCCGTCAGGCTGTCCTCCGAGAAGCACACCGCCCCGCCCTCGATCGTGTTGAACACCTTGGTGGCGTGGAAGGAGAACATCGACGCGTCGCCGAAGCAGGCGGAGGAGACGCCCCTGTACTTCACCGCGAAGGCGTGGGCCGCGTCGTAGATGACCTTCAGGCCGTGCTTCTTCGCGATGGCGCCGATCGCGTCGACGTCGCAGAGATTCCCGTAGACATGCACGGGCACGATGGCCACGGTCTTCTCCGTGATCAGGGCCTCGATCTTCTCCACGTCCATCGTGTAGTCCTTGTGGTTGACGTCGCAGAAGACCGGCGTCAGCCCGTTGCGCACGATGGCGTGGGTCGTGGACGCGAAGGTGAAGGGCGTGGTGATCACCTCGCCGCCCTTCGGAAAGTCCATGGCGGCGATGACGTTCTCCAGTGCCAGGTGGCCGTTGGTGTAGAGCACGACATGTGGGCAGCCGAAGTATTCCTCCAGCTGCCGCTGCAGTTCCCTGTGCTCCGCGCCCATGTTGGTCAGCCAGTGGCTGTCCCACAGCTTGCGGATCTCCTCGCAGTATTCCTCAAAGGAGGGCATGGAGGAGCGGGTGACGAGGATGTTTCCCATAGGCAGTCCCCCTGTCATGCGGTCGTCGTCAGGACGGATCCCACTCGACCGTGATCTCGTGGATGTCCGAACGGTATTTCTCGCGCAGGAATCTCTCCGCCGTATCCCGCAGCAGGAGGCAGTCGAGGCGGTCCTCCTCGCTCCGGGCGATGCCGGCGAAGGTCTCCGCGCTCTTCTCCCACTCCGCGGGCATGAGATCCGCCGGCCTGCATTCGATCGGCGCTTCGTCGCCGATGGCACGGCGGCGGACCTCTTCGTTCACCGGGCCGGGCAGGCGTCCGTACTCGCCGCGCAGCAGCATCTTCGACTCCTTCGGGAAGGCGCTGTAGCGCGAGCCGCTGAGGACGTTGAGCACGGCCTGGGTTCCGACGATCTGGCTGGTGGGCGTCACCAGGGGCGGATAGCCGAAATCGGCGCGCACCCGCGGCACCTCGCGGAGCACCTCCTCCAGGCGGTCCCCGGCGTTCGCCTGCTTCAGCTGGGCGATCAGGTTGGAGAGCATGCCGCCCGGCACCTGATAGCGCAGGGCGTCGGGCTGAACGCGCAGGACCTTCTCGTCCAGGGAGCCCTCGGCCTTCAGCCGGTCCGCGACGGTCCTGAAGTGCGCGGCGGCCCGGCTCAGCTTCTCCGGATCCAGCTCGGGGTCGCGGGGCGTTCCGCGCAGCACGGCGGCGATCGTCTCGGTGGCCGGCTGGGACGTGCCGCCCGCCAGGGGTGACAGGGCGCAGTCGACGATATCCACCCCCGCCAGGGCCGCCATCAGGATGGTCATCTCCCCCGTGCCGGCCGTGTCGTGGGTGTGCAGATGCACGGGGACCGAGAGCGTCTCCTTGAGCCGCTTCACGAGCGAATACGCCGCCGTGGGCAGCAGCAGACCGGCCATGTCCTTGATGCAGACCGTATCGGCTCCCATCTGCTCCAGCTCGGAGGCCAGCTTCACAAAGTACTCCTCGCTGTGCACGGGGCTGACCGTATAGCTGATCGCCGCCTCACAGTGCGCGCCGTACTTCTTCACGCTGCGCATGGCCTGTTCCATGTTGCGCGTGTCGTTGAGCGCGTCAAAGATCCGGACCACGTCGATGCCGTTCCCGATGGACTTGCGGCAGAATTCGTCCACCACGTCGTCAGCGTAGTGGCGGTAGCCCAGGAGGTTCTGGCCGCGCAACAGCATCTGCAGCCGGGTGTTGGGGAGCGCGCGGCGCAGCGCCCGGAGCCTGTCCCACGGGTCCTCCCGCAGATAGCGCATGCAGGCGTCAAAGGTCGCGCCGCCCCAGCACTCCAGTGACCAGTAGCCGACGCTGTCGAGGATCCCGCAGGCGGGCAGCATGTCCTCCGTCCGCATGCGGGTGGCCGCGTGGGACTGATGGGCGTCGCGGAGAACGGTGTCGGTGATCAACAGTTTCTGATCCGGGAAATCCAGCATCGAAAGGCCTCCGTTCACTCGATCTCCATCAGCGCTTCGCCTGCGGCGACGGTCTGTCCGGCCGCCACCAGGATGCGGCGCACCTTCCCGTCGCGCGCGGCGGGAACCTCGTTCTCCATCTTCATGGCCTCCAGCACCGCCACAGGCTGACCGGCCTTCACCGTGTCGCCCTCCGCCGCGAGCAGGCGGAGCACCGTGCCCGGCATGGGGCTGCAGACGCTGCCCTCACCGGCAACGGGGACCGCGGGCTTTGCCGCCGCCGGCTGCGCGGGAGACTGCACGGCTGCGGGCTTCGGGGCTTCTGTCTTCACCGGTGCCGGCTGCGCGGCGGGCCTGACCGGCTGATCACCGGACACAAGCTCGACCTCCATCTCATAGACCGTTCCGTTCATCGTGATGCGATACTTGCTCATCGGCGCTCATCCTCCAGGGTATATTTCTGATAGACCGTGCCCTTCGCGGCCAGGTAGGCGCGCAGCGGGGAATCCTCCACGCGCCGGAAACTCCTGACCCGCACGCGGTCGGGCTTCACATGGCACTCCTCGGCGATGGCCGCCACCGCCATGGCCACGATCGGGGCCAGTTCCGTGTCTTTCCGTTCGCTCATGTCTCTCTCCCGTTCCGATCCCGTCACAGCGGGATGTTCCCGTGCTTTTTCCGCGGCCGGCGCTGCTCCTTGGCTGAGAGCATCGTGAGGGCGGAGAGGATCTTCGCGCGGGTCTCGCCGGGCTGGATCACCTCGTCCACATAGCCGTGCTCCGCCGCCACATAGGGCGTCATGAAGCGCCTGTTGTACTCATCGATCAGCTCGCGGCGCTTGGCTTCCTTGTCCTCGGCCGCCTCGATCTCGTGGCGTCCGATGATCGCGATGGCGCCGTTGGCGCCCATGACCGCGATCTCGGCGATCGGCCAGGCGTAGACCACATCCGCGCCGAGGCCCTTGCCGTTCATCGCCACGTACGCGCCGCCGTAGGCCTTGCGCATGATCAGGCTCACCTTCGGCACCGTCGCCTCGGAGAAGGCGTAAAGGAGCTTCGCCCCGTGGCGGATGATGCCGTTGTGCTCCTGGTTGCTCCCGGGCATGAAGGCCGGGACATCCACCAGGCAGAGCAGCGGGATGTTGAAGCAGTCGCAGAAGCGGATGAACCGCGCGCCCTTGTCCGAGGCGTCGATGTCCAGGGAACCCGCCAGGTGGTTGGCCTGGTTGGCGATGATCCCGACGCTTTTGCCGTCCATCCGGGCAAAGCCCACCACGATGTTGCGGGCAAAGTCGCGCTGGACCTCCATGAAGCTGCCGAGATCGACGAAGGTCGCGATCACGTCGCGCACATCGTAGGCCATGCGCGCGTTGTCCGGCACGATGGACGGGATCTCGCCGCAGCGATCCACCGGGGTGCCGGGAACGGTCATCGGCTGATCGTCACAGCTCTGGGGCAGATAGCCGAGGAGGCGGCGGACATCATTGAGGCAGGCCAGATCGTCGGCGCTGACAAAGTGCGCGACGCCGCTGCGGCCCGCGTGCACCGCGGCTCCGCCGAGGGCCGCCGAGGTGATCTCCTCGCCGGTGACCGACTTGACGACCTGCGGCCCGGTGATGAACATCTGGCTGGTCTTCTCCGTCATGAAGATGAAGTCGCAGATGCCCGGGGAGTAGCAGGCGCCGCCCGCGCAGGGGCCCAGGGTCACCGAGAGCTGCGGGATATAGCCGGAGAAGATCGCGTTGCGGCGGAAGATCTCCGCGTACCCGGCCAGGGAGTCGATGCCCTCCTCGATGCGGGAGCCGCCGCTGTCGTTGATCGCGATAAAGGGCGCCTTCATGTCGGCCGCCTTGTCCATCGCGAAGATGATCTTCTGCGCGTGGGCTTCACCGAGTGCGCCGCCGCTGACCGTGAAGTCCTGCGAGGAGGCGAAGGCCAGCCGCCCGTGGATCCGGCCGTAGCCCGTCACCACGCCGTCGCCGACCACGCGCTTCTTCTCCATGCCGAAATCGGTGGCCCGTGAGGTCACCATGTCGTTCAGTTCCACAAAGGTGCCGTCATCGAAGAGGGCGTCCATGCGCTCGCGGGCGGTCAACTTGCCGGAGGCGTGCTGCTTGTCGATCCTCGCCTGCCCGCCGCCGAGCGCAGCCTTCCTGCGCCGCTCCTCCAGCGCCTCACTCTGTATCTGCCAACGGTTTTCCATCTTGCTCCTCCTGTTGAATCCGGGCCGGTCCGGCGATGTAAGCGGCCAGACCGGGCTCCTTCGCGAGCACTTTCTTCAGGGCGCGCTGACGGCCCTTGTTCACATAGCCGGGGCGCTCGAAGCTGTATTGGAAGTGGGTGTGCTCCTCATAGCAGCCGTGCAGCAGGGCCCAGGCGTCCTCGGTGATGACCATCTCCTCGTCCGTGGGGATGATCAGCACGCGCACGCGGGAGCCCTCGGCGGTGATGTCAAACTCGCCGTCGCGGCAGTGGCAGGCTTCGTTTTTGACCGGGTCCAGACGGACCCCGAAGCCCTCCAGGCCTTCGAGGCTCTTCTCCCGCAGCAAGGCGCACATCTCCCCCGCCGCCGCCGTGAAAACGATGCAGTCCACCCGACCGAGGGCCGCCATCAGGCCGCCGATCGCCTTCTTCAGGCGATAGCACTCCATCTGGATCGCGAGGGCGGACAGGTCGTCGCCCTGGGATGCCCACCACTGGATATCCCGGCGGTCCACATAGCCGCAGATTCCCTTCAGGCCGGACTCGCGGATCAGCATGCTGTCCACTTCCCGGGCGCTCAGGCCGCTCTTTTCCATCACATAGGGAATGACCGACGGATCGATGTCCCCGCTGCGGGTACCCATGATCAGGCCTTCCTGCGGTGTGAAACCCATCGTCGTGTCAAAGCTCACGCCGTTGCGCACCGCACAGGCCGAAGCGCCGTTGCCGATGTGGCAGATGACGGCGTTCAGCTCCTCGTTGGCCTTGCCGAGCAGCAGGGCCGCGCGGCGGGCGCAGTAGAGGAAGCTGGTACCGTGGAAGCCGTAGCGGCGCACGCGCCAGTCCATGTACCATGCCTGCGGCACGGCATAGAGGCTCGCGTAGCGCGGCATGGTCTGGTGCCAGGCGGTGTCCACCGTGATGGTGTGCGCCGCGCGGGGCATCAGGCGCTTCGCCTCCTCGATGCCGGCGATGTTGGCGGGCAGGTGCAGCGGCGCCAGGGGAATGATCTCCCGCAGCTTGCGCAGGACATCGTCGTCCACGATCGCACTCCGCAGGAAATACTCCCCGCCGTGGCTGACCCTGTGGCCGACGGCGGCGATCCCGTCCAGAGAGGAGACCACGCCCTTCTCCGGATCGGTGAGCAGCGCGCAGGCGAGGCGCACGGCTTCCCGGGCGTCGGGGCAGCGCACCTTGTCGCTGACGCGCCGTCCGTGAGCGCGGTACTTGATCCAGGATTCCTCCTGGCCGATCCGCTCCACCACACCGACCGCGAGCACGTTCTGCTCCGTCCAGTCGAATACCTGGAATTTCAGCGATGAGCTCCCGCTGTTAATGGTCAGGATCCGCATACATTCACTCTGCCTTTGCGTAGGATGCCTTCATCTCCTCGATCATCTGATGGAGGGCGAAGACCTTCTCCGCGCGCTTGCGCATGGGCGGGCCGATCATCCTGCCGTTCAGCTTGGCGATGCCGCCGCCCTGCCTGCGGACCTCCTCGATCGCCGCGAGGATGTCTCTGGACAGGGCGATCTCCGCTTCATCCGGGCTGAAGCAGTCGTTGGCCCAGGGGATCTGATTCGGGGTCACCAGCAGGTCGCCGGCAAAGCCCATGGCGGCGCTGCGGCTCTCTTCCTCACGGAAGCCTTCCTCGTTCTTGAGGTCGAGGTAGGGCGTATCGATGGGCAGCAGGCCGTTCATGCGCGCCGCCATCACGGTCATCGCGCGGGCCGTCGCCATGGAGTCGGTGGACTCGAAATGCTTGCCCCACACGTCGGCCAGATAGTCCTCGCCGCCGAGCAGCAGCGCGATCAGGCGCGGGCTTGCGCAGGCGATCTCGCGGATGTTCATCACCGCCGCCGCCGTCTCGATCAGCGGAGCCAGCTTCAGGCTGCCCACAGGCAGACCGTACTGCATCTCCTTCTCGGTGATCATGGCGTCAAAGGCGTGGATGTCGGCGGGCGTACAGATCTTCGGCGCCACAACGCCCAGAAGGCCGGGGCAGTCCAGCAGCTTGAGGTCCTCATACAGGTCCGCCGTGTTCAGCTCGTTGACGCGGATGAACACCTGGCGTCCGGCAAAGCAGCCCTCCGTCATGTACTTGCGGATCATGACACGGGCCTCGGGACGGCTGGGTTCCGGAACCGCATCCTCCAGGTCCAGGATAATGGCGTCCGCCTGGCATCCCATGGCCTTGTTGAGAAACTTCTCGTTGTGACCGGGCAGGAAGAGCATACTGCGAAGCAGGTAACTCATCTCAGGCATCTCCTTTTCTCTTGATCAGGACGTGGCGGCGGAAGCGGATGACGTCCTCGCCGCGCTGGTTGTAGCCCACCGTCTCCACATAGATGATCCCGCGGTCCGGCTTGGAGCGGGAAGGGCGGGTATCCAGGATCTCCGAGCGGGCATAGAGCGTGTCGCCGATGAAGGTGGGCGCCAGATGCTCGATCTTCTCGTAGTCCAGGTTCGCGATGGCCCGGCCGCTGATATCCGGCACCGTCATGCCCACCACCAGACTGAAGACCAGCGTGCCGACCACGAGAATCTGCCCGTGCTGCTGCTTCCCCGCATAGTCCGCGTTGGTGTGGACAGGGTGGTAGTTCATCGTCAGGAGGCTGAACAGGTTGTTGTCGCTCTCAAAGACCGTTTTCGACAGGCTGTGGCGGATGACCTCCCCCGTCTGAAAATCCTCAAACCAGTTGCCGATGTTGGCAGGCTGCATGGTGTCTCCCTCCCGTGCTCAGTAGTTGACGTTGCGCTCGCCCTTCTTGAGGTAGTTCAGCTCCTGCTCGCCGCGCGCGCGGAGCACCTTGGCCGGGTTGCCCGCCACGATCACGTCGTTCGGGACGTCCTTGGTCACCATGGAGCCCGCACCGATCAGCGTGAAGTCGCCCACGTGCACACGGCCGAGGAGGGTGGAGTTCATGCCGACGGTCACAGCCTTGCCCACATGGACATAGGCGCCGACCACGGAGTTGGTCGTCACGTGCGAGAACTCGCCGATGAAGCTGTTGTGGCCCACGAACGCATTGCCGAGGAGCATCACGTTGTCGGAGATGATCGCATCGGGGCTGACCTGGACAAACGGAGCGGCCAGCACGCCCACGCCCACCTTCACGAAGCCCTCGGGGATCACCGCGTTCGGGTCGATCAGGTTGATGTAGCGGTCCTTCGGGATCGGGAGCTCCTTCCACAGATTATAGCTCAGGTGCGGATCGCGGATGCCCTCGTAGGCACAGAAGAAGTAGGTGTCCTTCTCCTTCAGGAAGGTTTCGATATCCTCGGGCTTGCCGAGCACGGGCAGCTTTTTGAAGTCGCCGACCGTGTCGCCCTTCTCCAGGTTGTGATTCAGAAAGCCGAGAAACTCCACGTCCGGGAGCTTCATGGCCACGGACGCCGCAACCATGCCGGCGCCGCTGCCGCCGAGAACGATGACCTTTTTCATGATGATTTCCTCCTCTTCGTTGGGTGTTTGCCGGGTTCAGTCCGGGTGTCTGTATCGTTGGATCGCCGTGACAAGGGTTTCCATCTCATCCGGCCCGTACCGCTGGTCGATCGGCAGCGGCAGGATGTCAAGGGCCATGCGGTATTCCGTGTCCTCCGGGGCCGTCTGCTCAAGCACGGCCGGCCAGAGCGTCGGGATGTAGATCCGCTCCTCCTGCAGCCGCCTGCGCAGGGATGCTCCGTCCGCCAGCATCAGCGGGTACATGAAGGTCCCCTCGCGCAGTCCCCGGAGCAGGTTGATCTCCCCGAGCCGTCCGTGCAGGAAGCGGCAGTTCTCCCGCCGTCTTTCCTCCGCCGCACGGTAGTCGATCCCGCGCAGCAGGTTGTCGGTGAGGGCCGACATGCGTTTCACCGGCTCATCTGCGAAACGCCGGTTGTTGGCCGTGTACTCCGCGTAGAACTCGTTCGCCCCGCGTTCGAAGCGTCCGAGCAGGAAGCGCATCCGGTCGAAGGATTCGTCCCGCGGCAGTTCCTCCGGCAGGCGAGCATCCGTGTACAGGAACGCGCCGTCCGCCACGCCGAAGTACTTCCGGCAGGTATAGAGGGTGTCCACACCGGGCAGCGGCGGCTGAAAGTAGCTCTGCGCGTTGTCCACGATCACGCGGCCGTATCGCCGGACCCACCCGGCGATGATGTCGTTGTCGAACTGCGAGTAGTAGTTCACGAAATAGAACCACTCGCCTTCGCCAAGATCCACATCCTCCGCCGGGAGGAAATCCGGGCCCACGCGGTAAAAGGAGTATGGCACGCCTTCCCGTTTGCAGACCTCCGGGACGGAATCGCACAGGAAGCGCGGGATCCACAGCCGCCGGATACCGCGCGCCCGAAGCAGGCAGGCCAGCGCGTTTCTCCCGCTGTTGAGCGCCGCGGCGCCCTCATGCAGCAGGGGCAGGCGGTAGGTGTCCAGCTCGATGTAGCCGCCGATCTCTCTCATGCGCCCTGTTCCTCCGTGACCTCGATTCGGATGAGGTCGTTGATGCGCTGCAGCATCCCATGCATCCGCTCCGCGCTGTCGAAGCGGAAGAAGACGATGCCGAGGGCAAAACTCGCGTTGGTGAACCTCCGCACCGGATCGCCGGGCTGATGATAGATGTTCTTCCGGACGATGAAGGGCTCGATCTCCGGAGAGAAGCGGATCGACCGCAGCACGCCGTCGCGGTCCGCATGGAGGTTGTGGGTGGCGAAGTACGGCCTGCCCTCCCCCGCCGGCGGAGCGACCGGCTCACCCATGGCGGCCCGCACGCTCATCTCCACCACGTCGCAGCCGAAGATCATACCCAGCAGGTCCGGGATCATGTTGCCGCCGCTGCGCGGGCCGATGTCGATCGGGTAGACGCGGCCTTTCGCGTCCGCCACCAGCTCCACGTTCATGGGGCCGAAGCGGATGCCGAGCTTCGTCACCAGCCGCTGAAGAGTGTCCTTCACGGCCCTCAGGTCCGCATCCTCCAGCAGCGGCGGGTAGCTCTTGCCCACCGGGACCAGCGGATTCACGGTGCTGTCGCGGTGGCAGTTCATCAGGCCCCACTGCACCACGCGGCCGTCGGAGACGAAGATGTCGCCGCCGATCAGATAGGGGTGCTTCTTCTCAACAAAGGTCTCCACGACGATCCGGCGGCTCCGGGAGAACGAGAAGGCGAAGTCGACCGCACCGGGCAGGGACGCCCTGTCCCGCACCACGGTGGCGCCCTTGCTGCCGGAGGAGTCCACCGGCTTGACGATCACGGGGAGCTCCGCCGTCTCCCCGTACGCCAGTGCTTCCTCCGGATCACCGAAGCCGCGGGCCGCGGGTGTGCTGAAGCCGTGATCCCGCAGAAAGTCCCGGAAGCGATCCTTGTTGCAGAGGATCTCCACGGCCTCCAGCGGATTGGTCGGCAGCCCGAGCCGCTCCGCCACAAAGGCGGCGGTCGGCGCGGCCGGATCCGAGGCGTAGGCGATCACGTAATCGACGGCCTCCTCCCGCGCCACGCGCAGGACGGCCTCCCGGTCCGTGGTGCTGGTCAGGTAAAACCTGTCTGCGTGGTACTGTCCGGGATTGTCCGGCAGATAGTCGCACAGGACGGTGTACAGACCCAGGCGTTTCGCCGTCTCGATCGCGACGACCTGCTGGGCCGAGCCACCCAGGAGAAGCATCTTTTTCACTCAGCAGTCTCCTTCTTCGCGCTCTTTTTGCCCTTCCCGCGGTGCAGGAACTTGCGGATCATCGAGAGCAGATAGTCAAAGCTGTCCAGGCGGTTGATCTTCGAGGCGGCGATATAGATGACCACGCCGAGCGGCACCTGGATCAGCAGGGTTGCCCACTTGTTCAGCCCGAAGCCCTCCACCGCGTAGACGATCAGGCCCATGCCCGCCGCGGTCAGGATGTTGGGCAGGATGTCCATGAGCTGTTCGGGATAGGCGTAGTTGAGCAGTTTCTTATTTGGCCACGAGTTGATCACCTGACCGATCACGTTGGTGATCAGCAGACTGTAGGCCATCGCCATCACGCCGAACTGCATGGAGATCACCAGGGCGATGATGCCGATGACCTTTTTGATGATCTCCAGCTTCAGGAAGAGGTCGCTCCGCCCCATGGCCTTGATCGCATTCAGATTGGCCGTGTGCAGGGGCTGGAACATGTAGGTGATGCAGAAGATCGTCAGGTAGGGCACGCAGGGCAGCCACTTGTTCGTCAGCAGGATCTGGACGATCGGCTTGCCGCAGGCGGCCAGACCCATCATCAGCGGCGCCATGATGTAGGTGCTCACGCGGATGGAACGCCGGGTCATGGCCTTGACGCGCTCCCTCTCGTCCTGCACGCTGGACATGGCGGGAAAGAGCACGCTGTTGATGGAAGTGTTGATGTTGGAGGTGATGAACATCGGGAACTGCTTGGCGCGGTTGTAGTAGGCCAGGTCAGACTTCGAGTACTTCTTGCCGATGATCAGCTGGCGGATATCCTGGTAGATCGTATCGATGAGTCTGGACACCAGAATCTTCCATCCGTAGGAGTACAAACCTTTCAGCCGCTGCCAGGAGAAGTCGTGGGTCGGACGCCACCTGACCGTGAACCAGAGAATGACCGTGTCGAGCGTGACATTGAATATCTGCTGCGCCACCAGGGCCCAGATCCCGTAGCCATGATAGGCCATCCAGATACCGATCACGGCCGCGCCGATCGTTCCGCCCAAGGTGGCGTAGAAGAAACGGTGGAACATCATGTGCCGCGAGACATAGGCATGCTGGACATTCTTGACACCGGAGATCAGCACGGTCAGACCGAGCACCCGGATGACCGGGGTCAGCTCGGGATCACTGTAGAAATCGGCAATCAGCGGCGAAGCCAGGAAGAGAAGGCTGTAGATCGCAGCGCAGAACGCGATATTGAAGAAGAACACGGTGGAAAAGTCGACCTGATCCGCATTCTTCTTCTGGATCAGTGCGTTGCCAAGTCCGCCGTCCACGAAGACCTGCAGGATGTTGATGACCACGGTGACCAGGGCGATGCTGCCGTACTGTTCCGGCAGCAGCACGCGTGCCAGGACGATCGACACGATCAGCTCGACGCCTTTTGCGCCAAAGCGCTCCGCCAGCCTCCAGAGGAGGTTGGTCATCACCTGTCTGCTCTTGTTCTTTGGGGCTTTTGATTCACTCATACCGGTCGATTCTCCGTTATGGCTCATTTTTTCTCACTTCAGACGGAAGCTGTCTTCACCGTTCAGCCATGCCGCATAGTCGAACTCCCGCCGCCAGCTGTGCTTCCCCGTTATGGGGTGTCGGGTGAGCTGCATTCGTCCCGCGGTAGGGTATTTCTTCATGGTATGCAGGACGAAAGAATCCTTGATTTCCGGATGCTCATGAGAGGTGAAGACAATTTTCCGCCGGCAGTGGGCACGGTCCAGGAGCGCAAAGTCCTCCGCATCGGATTTGTCGCCGTCGCACGTGATGATGAACAGGTTATCCCAGTGGATGCGCCGCTTGCGCTCCTCCCACTTCTGCCTGGCATCCTGCTCCGTCTTGTAGTGCACAAAATCGATGGGCACAGCCCGTTCTCCCTCGCCGATCATGGCACAGGGACAGGTGCGGCCTTCCTTTGGGTAAAAGAGGAGCTCCTGTTCCATATAGAAGGGCAGATCGGAAGCAAAACGGCAAAAGTCCTTCTTGTTCATCCAGATGTTGATCGTCGGACTGTCAAATCGCTGTCCGAGGAGGTGATACATGACACCGGCGCAGCAGTTGGAACAGATAAGGGTAAAGTCTCTGTTCCTGAGGCGGCTCTGCATCCTGGCCATTTCCCGCTTTTCGACACGATCCCAGACCTGTGACTTCAACAGTTTCTTCAGTGGATTGTCCATTGTCATCATCTCCGATGTACGTGTTGTCTGCCGTTCATTTTCTCCTCAGCATACCTCTAAGCGGCAGCAGGTACTTCTCTAACCGGGTACGGGCTTTTACCTTGGCGATAGCCTTGTGATATCTGCCTTCTGTATCTCTGTCCATCTGACAAAGCATTTTATACATGCGATCCTTATGTGCCCGTTTTCTTTTTTTGTCACCGGCCATTCTTGTAGTCCACGACGCCGGCACATTCACTCTTTTCGCACTCATTTCGTCCGGAATATAAAGCATACCGCCCCGAAGTGCACCATGTACCTGAATCGTGTAATCAATCCCTATCATCTGGCGGAAAGGAGGAATCTTCTTGAGCAAAGCGCTGCGATAAAGCAGAGATGCCGTCGCCACATACCCTCCGCCACCGAGAATAATCTCTTCCGTCGGAATGATATCGGTTTTGTTTCTTCTAATACAGTGAAAAATCACGCCTCCGGTCTGTGCATCAATCTGAAAATGCGCATGAGAGCAGATGTCCACGTCAGGATGCATATCGAGTAAATCAACTTGCTTTTGCAATTTCATAGGATCTGTCCAATAATCATCTCCCTCGCAGAAAGCGACATATTCTCCGCTCACCCTGGGATACTGATACTGGGCGCTGATTTTTACGCCCTTCGAGTACTGGTTCTCTGTCTGATAAATCGGCTTTATTACCTCAGGGTATTTTGCTTCATATTCACGGATAATATCTGCCGTACCATCCGTGGAAGCATCGTCATGAACCAAAACCTCGAATCGAAAGGAAGTCTTTTGCATCATAAAGCCATCCAAAGCTTCGCGAATATACTTGCTGTGATTATAGGCATTGCAGATGATGCTTACCCGAATCGGCTGCACATTTTCAGGCATTTCATATTTCCCTCCCGCTACATTTGTCAGCGTAGTCTTATCGGAAACTGCCAGAACGGAGTATAAGGTGTGGGTGTTAGTTTTCCGTTTGCATTCATAATTACGAACCATGCGATAGCCAGTAACAGCAGCCCGAACTTCAGCAAGACCTTGTTGTATTTATATCCCAGGGATTCAATCCCATACTGCATTACCAACGCGCTGGAAACCGAGAAATACGCCGCCACCCGGCTGAACATCAGCATATTGACCGCTGACAGCAACTGGAAAATGCTGTACAAAACCGCCCCGTGGCATAACAGATTCTTCAGCCTGATATTCTGTTCTTCCGAAAAGCCACGACATTGTAACCGATTATGCGATGATTTTCGAGTCAGCAGCCAAATACCGGCAACCGTCAGCACCACCAACACTAAGCGTAGAGGATTCGATGATTCTGTTCCATATCCCCCTCCGTATCCGCTATACATGACCATCTGTATGATTGCAGTGACCTGACGGTTGAATACGATTATCAGCAGTGCAAACACCGAATATCCAAACAGTACATTCTTGTTGAATCGCCGCCCTGAAAGAAAATATAAGGGAAGCGTAACAATAGCTGACGAATGAAATCCTATTGCGATCAAGACGGTGAGCAGGAACCACCATGGCTTTTTCTTTACTGCATAGCGCCAAGAAAGCATAGTGATGGCAATTGCAATATGTTGGCGGGTATAGTTATTTGCGGAGAAATAACCTCCGATGCAGTAATACAGGATGACTGCCAGGAAAACGTCTGGTGAATAGGTCCTGTCGATATAGAGTGTGCATCCTACGATAAAGAAAGCCGTTACAAAGAAATACGCTTGCGGATCCGGAAACAGAGTTACAAGCAGTTTGCGTGCTACCGAATGCAGCAGCTCATCGTTGAAAGTAAGCGTACTGGACCACGGAATATGCATTGCATTGTATGCATGCATATAGTTTCTGTATATATCGCTTCGAGGGCTGTAAGCCTCATAACGAAATGCAGACAGCAGTGACAGTATAAGGAATGTTACAATCAGAAAGAATTTCTCACCGCTGCTTCGTTTGAATCCGGAGTATCTGCCTACAACCGCCGAAAACAAAATGCAGAATAACACAATGCTGTATAACACGCCTGTTCCGTCCTTTGCTTGGCATGGTCATTTCTTAGGATGCCTGTTTCGTCCCGCAAATCATCAAATCAGGTTTCTGTCAATGCTTTCCCGCCTTCCTCACTTCATCCAGATAGGCATCCACCACGATGCGGCGGTCGAACTCACGCTCGACCTTCGCGCGCCCCGACAGGCCCATCTCGCGGCGCTTTTCCGCGGGCAGGGTCAGGAAATCCTCCACCGCGCGAACCAGGTCGGCGCTGTCCTTCGGGCGGATCACATACCCGTTGACCCCGTTTTCGATGATCTCCCGGCGTCCGGGCAGATCGGTTGTGACAGCCGGACGGCCGCTGGCGCAGGATTCGAGAAGGACATTGGACATTCCCTCCGGATAATAGGAGGGGTGCAGTACGCAGCTGACCACGCGGTAGATGTCGGACATGGGGTCGACCCGGCCGTGGTACAGCACGACGCCCTGCTTTTCGAGCGCATGCACGCGTTCCATGTTCGGCTCCCACTCGGCTTCCGGCATACCGCAGATATGAAAGACCGTGTCCGGATGCTTCGCATGGATCTGCTCGGCGGCATCCAGGTACAGGTCAATGCCCTTCTGCTTCATCATGCGGCCCACATAGGTGAACTCGGTCTTCTCCCCCTCCGGCCAGGGCAGGACGGTGAATTTCCGCAGGTTGACGCCGGATCCCGGGATCAGCGTGGCCACGGAGGGATTCACGATGTGCAGGCGGTTGACAAAGGCGTCGAAGTCGCTCCGGTTCTGGAAGAAGACGCGCTGGGCTTTGCGCAGGCCGCGCTTGTACAGGGCCAGCGTCACCTTATTGATCAGGCCTTTCCCGGTCGCCGCCGTGCCCAGACCGGTCACATTCGCGACAAATGGCACTTTCCGGCTGGCGCAGGCCATGCCGCCGTAGGCGTTCGGCTTGATCGTGTAGGTGAGCGCCACATCGGGCTTCAGATCGTCCAGGAGTTTTTTGTAGAAGCGGAGGGTCTGCAGTTCTTTGATCGGGTTCATCCCGTGCCGGTTGAAATTGCAGGGGATAAAGCTGCAGCCCATCGCCTTGAGCTCGTCCACATACCGGCCCTCGGGCAGGCAGACATACACCTCGTGCGATTTGACCAGTTCTTCGATCAGTTCGTGGCGGAAATTGTACAGGCCGGCTCCGTTGTTGGCCAGGAACAGGATTTTCATGCGTCCGCCTCCCGTCAGTCTGCGTCGATCCTGCGGCATGGATCGTCAAAGATCGCTTCGCTCTCAAGGACGATCGGCTCCGTGTCGACGTCCCGGAGGAAAATGTAGGGCTTGTCGTACTGATGATAGGGATCGCGCGCGACGCGGTCCGCGTTGCCGTCCTCCATGATGCGGATCGTATCCTCGATCAGGTCGAAGCCCACATGCGCCATCACGCCGGTATAGGCCATGTGGCGGATGTTGACCTCGGTGACCTTCAGGTTCCCCTCCGAATCCTCCTTCAGGTCGAAGGACAGGATGCCGTGGGCGCGAACGTCCAGCTGCTTTTCCAGATACCTGATGCACCGGTCGCAGAACTCGTTGATCCGCCTGTCGCTGAGGAAGCGGCCCAAGTGCGTGTTGCCGGTCACGCGGGAGGGTGCGGCGTTCGCCATCACGTACTGCGCGCACTCCAGGGCCGCGCCCTTGACATACTCGCCGTCGTAGTAGAGCATCTGATTGGCGAGATGGCGGCCGCTGAGGAACTCGGAGACCGTGAACTCCGGGATCCCGCTGTTGATGAACAGCCAGCTGCGGTAACTGGCGATGTCGTCCAGGCGCAGGGAACCCAGGCCGCCCGTACCCTCAGTGGCGCGGATCCAGCACGGGAAGCCGATCTGCTCCGCCACGTCGTCGAAGCGCGGATCGGCCTGTGTGACCTTGATCGTCTTCGGGATGAACTCCGTCCCCCGGAGCAGGTGCGCCATGATCGCCTTGTCGCGCAGGGATTCGGAGAGGAGCCTGCAGCCCATGAAGACCGGGCAGGGGTAGGAACCGTGTTCCTCGTAGTACGCACCCCAGGCCACGATCTCGCTCTCCGGCTGGACAAAGGCGTAGTCCACCCCGCATTTTTCCACCAGGCGGATGATCGCCGGGAAGTAAGCCGGGTCATCGCAACGCGGCACCACATACCCCTCGTCGACCAGGCCGTTCATGTAGAAGCCCATGGCCATCTTGTCCACATCGCAGCCGATGATCCGGTAATCCGGGTGATTCTCCCTCACGATGCCCGCGATGGAGCGGGGAGTGAGTCCGCCGATGCCGGTGATCAGTATTGTCTTCATGCCATCCATCCTTACTGTACCGTTCTCATTGATATCCGGGTCTTACAGCAGGGCGCGGAGGGCGTCCGCCAGCCTGTCCATGTCCCCACATCCGCAGCGCTGGTCGCAGACCAGGGACAGTTCGGTGTCATACAGGTCCGAGTCGCAGTCCGCCTTCGGCCGCGGCCAGTGGATCGGGCAGTAGATCCCCTGCGCCGTCAGCGCGCCGCGGACCTCGTCGCGCCTGTTTGGGATCACGACCGGGACAAACAGCGGACAGTCCATGTCCTCCTCCGGGAAGAGGAAGGTCACCCGGTCCGCGAGACGCTCGTAGAGGCGGTGCGCGTTGCGCCTGCGCGCCGCGCGCTGAGCGGGAATGTCCGCGCTCCGCAGGAAGTCCGCGGAGTTGCCGTCGATCGCGAGCCCTTCATAGTTCCCGGCCAGCCAGGCATTGCTCTGCCCGAAGCGGGTGAGGAAGGCCGGCTTGTCCGCTTCATCCGGGCGTTCCAGATAGCGCGTCTTCATCGCCATGGCCTCCGCCTTTTCCGCCGTGAAGGTCTCCGGAGGCGGTGTCTGCGGCTTGTGTGTGAGAACTCCGACCCGCGACGCGCACCATCCGCCGCAGAGGATGGGTTCCCACTTGCGCAGGCTGGCCACCAGGTACTGCGGCTGATCATGGGCCTGCGGTTCGGAGAGAAGGCTGTGCGTGATGTCCTCGATCACAATGCCGCCGCGGCGGATAAAGCCGCTCAGATCCGGCATCGGGGTGCGGAAACCAAAGTAATTGCACCACAGCAGGATGTCCGCGTCCGGGTGTTCCGGCAGGCCGATCCGCAGCCCGTCCTTCCCCGAAACGCCGTAGAAATCCACACGGATCCCGGCGCGGCGGAAAGGTTCCGCCATGGAGTCACAGCAGTAGGCCGGGAGGAGGGCTGTCCTCGCGTCCGGCAGTTCGGCCAGCACGGCGGCTATGGCCGTCCGTCCGGAGAAGACCAGGGCGCTGTCCGCAGTTCCGGGAAAGGGCATGCCCGTGCCGTGCTCCGGCGGCATCCGGTGAAACTCGCTGCCGATCTCCCGCGCCATGGCACTCACTCCTCCGGGCCGTTCTCGTACTCCGGCCTGATCCTGCCGTTTTCGTCCAGCCAGTCTCTGCGCATATCGAAGAGATTGCCCGGGTGCTGCTCGCCCTGGCCGATGCCGTCGCGCGCGATGACCTTTTTGACGGTCTGGAACACGATCCCGGCGTCAACGGCAAAGGTGATCTTCTTCACATAGATCTGATCGTAGCGGAACTTTTCATCCCAGGAGATCGCGTTCCTGCCGTTGACCTGAGCCAGGCCGGTCAGGCCCGGCCGCACGTCGTGGCGGCGATGCTCCGCCCGCGTGTAATATGGCAGATACTTGACGGACAGAGGCCTCGGGCCGACGATGCTCATGTCCCCTTTGAGGATGTTGAACAGCTCAGGCAGCTCATCCAGGGAGAGCGCACGGAGGATCCGGCCGAAACGGGTCAGACGCTCGGTGTCCGGAAGCAGCCTGCCGTCCTCGTCACGCTCATCGGTCATGGAGCGGAATTTGTACAGGCGGAAGGGTTTCTCATTCCGCCCTGGGCGTTCCGGCTTGTAGAAGACCGGCGAGCCGAGCTTCACGCGCACCAGCAGGGCCGTGACCAGCAGCAGCGGAGAGAGAAGGATCAGCGCCAGCAGCGAGAGGAAGAAATCCAGCGGCCGCTTCACAAAGCGCTCATAAAAGCCGTAGGGGCGATGTCTGTTCATATGTCCACCTCACCGAAAGCATCTCCTGATCACTTCGATCACCATGTCCTGCTGCTCCGGCGTCATCTTGTTATCGCTGGGCAGGCAGAGTCCGTGCTGATACAGCCACTTGCCGTTGTCCACCGCCGCGCCCTCGTCGATGTAGGCGTTGCTCCTTCCCCGGGCGATGCCCTGGGTGGTGATGAAGGCGTGGTTGCGGTAGATCGGCTGCATGTGCATCGGCTTCCAGATCGGGCGGCCCTCGGCGTTGAAGGCCATCATGGCGCCGAGGATCTCCGTCGGGCAGGACTTGCCGGGCTCGGTGACGTAGAGGGCCTCCTGCTCGCCGCGCACCTGCCGGCACATGGCGGCGGGGTCGATCAGCAGGCAGGAGAGCCAGTAGTTGGGCTCGGTGTCCTCCGGGATGGGGTTCATCGTCACCGGCAGGCCGCGCAGCCCTTCGCGGTAGCGCTCGTACACGGCCTTCTTCTGGGCGATGTGATCCTCCAGATAGGGCAGCTGGCCCCGGATGACGCCGGCGATGATGTTCGACATGCGGTAGTTGTAGCCGAGTTCCTCGTGCTGGTACCAGGCGGCGTTCTCACGGCTCTGAGTGGACCACTTGCGGATCTTGTGGGCGTCCTCCTTGGAATCGGTGAGGAACATGCCGCCCGCGGAGCCCGTGATGATCTTGTTGCCGTTAAACGAGATGATCGAGTAGTCCCCGAACATGCCGGTCTGCACACCCCGGAAGGTCGCGCCGAAGGACTCGGCCGCGTCCTCCACGATCAGGGCGCCGTGGCGGTCCGCGATGGCGCGGATCTCGTCACATCGGCCCGGCGTGCCGTAGAGGTGGGCGACCACGATCAGCCGGACCTCCGGGTAGATCTCAAAGGCCTTTTCGAGGGCCTCCGGCGACATGTTCCAGGAATCGAGCTCGGTGTCGATGAAGACTGCCTCGCCGCCCTCGTAGGCCACGGGGTTCACCGTGGCGTCAAAGGTGCAATCGGAGCAGAAGACCCTGTGGCCCGTCAGCGTGCCGACGTTGGCCGGCTGCGGGCCGTAGAGGCGCTCGCCGGCCAGGCGGATGGCCAGGTGCAGGGCGGCCGTGCCGGCGGACAGGCCCACGGCGTACTTCCGGCCGATCTTGCGGGCGGTAAGGCTTTCCACTTCGTCGATGTTCGCGCCGACCGTGGAGACCCAGTTGGTCTGGATCGCCTCGTCCACCCAGCGCTGCTCGTCCCCGTGCATGGTGGGCGAGGAGAGCCAGATCCTCGACGGTGACGGCCGGATGCCCTCAAAGCGGGGATCGCTGCGGTATTCCTCGCGCGTGGCCAGGAACGCTTTTGTTGTGTTTGCAGGCATGTTATCGCTCCCCCGTCCTGTCTCAGAAATAGCTGACTTCCTCGCCGGTCTCCTCGCGGTGCTTCTGCATCCAGGCCTCGTACCCGGCAAAGGCTTCGCTGCGGTTCTCCTGCAGGTCGATGCGGACGTAGCCGCCTTCGGCGCACACGCCGGTGACCGTGTAGCGGTCGGTGAAGCTGACCAGGGCGTCCATGCCGCTGTCGTAGTGGGCGGTCTGTCCGTTGATGCGGATGCTGACGGGGCTCTTGATCATCTCAAGCAGGCCGGTCAGGGGCAGGCGGCCCGTGAGATTGGACAGCGGGCCGGTGTAGTCCCGCAGGTCCAGGCCGAGCTTTTCGCAGATGCGCTTGATGCCCTGCCTGTCCTCGGAGGAGAGGGAGGGGTCCGCGATGATCACCGCGCTGACCGCGTACCGGCCGATCGCCTCCTCGAGGCGGCCCGTGCCGGCAAGGATCGGGACGCCGTCCATCGCCTTGCCGTCGGAGGCGCTGCGGCTGTCGATGACGCAGGCCGGGCGGTAGACCGTGTCCTCCAGCTGGCGGACGGCGCGGCGGGCGATCTCCCCCGTGCCGACGACCATCACATTGACGGCGGGGAGCTTGCGGCTGGCGATCTTCTTCTTTTCCACCATCAGGAAACGGTAGGCGAAGCGGATGAGGACCACGAAGAGGAACTGCAGCACGGCGCCGATCACATAGTAGGTGATGGGCATCCGGTGCCAGAAGGACGACGCGACCTGGACCGCGGCGGTCGCCAGGGACGCGCAGATGATGCGGTTCATGTCGTTGATGCCCGCGTACCGCCACATGCCGTTGTACATCCGGAAGGCCGCGAACACGGCGATGCAGGCCAACGTGTAGAACGGGGCGATCTCGACGAAGTCGGTCAGATAGTGGGCGACGGTCTGCCGGAACACGCCGTTGACGTAGAAGCGGATCAGCAGCGCCAGGAAGTAGGCCGCGTTCACCGCGATCACATCCAGCAGCACGACCCAGATATCCCTGGACATGCCCTTCAGAACGGACATGATGCCCTTGTCAGACTTTTGCATGTCGAGTCCTCCATTCTTGCTTTGCAGCGTTCCGATGTCGGTCTGCGCGCGCAGGCTCCGCCGGCCGAGGGTCAGCATCGCCATGCCGGTCAGGCAGCCCAGGCCGTTGTCGAGGACGTCATCCGTCTCGCACAGGCCCAGGCGGGTGAAGTACTGGATGATCTCCGTCAGGCAGGAGAGCGCCAGCGCGGTCAGCAGGGTGTACAGAAACGGGTGCCTCCGGAAGACCAGCGGCAGCAGGCACCCCAGCGGGACGTAGAGCATGACGTTCAGCATGATCTGCCGCGCCACGCCCAGGCGCGCGATCCGCAGCCCGCCGCGCACGGCGAAGGCCTCGCGGTAGCTCCACAGAGGGCGCAGGTCGATCTGCCGCCCGGGCGTCGGCGCCCGGAAGGCGAAGGTCAGGCCGGCGTAGACCAGCCCGTACCCGGCCAGCAGCGCCGCCAGCAGCAGCGTGCCGCGCGCGGTCCGCCCGCGCCTGCGGAAGCTGCTGTCCAGCGCCAGGGAGATGCCCCAGACCGCCAGCAGGATCGGGATCAGCGCGTAGAACGAGCTGCGCTGCGCCAGGGTCTGCTCCGGCATCATTGGTCGGCCTCGTGCACCAGGCGCCGATAGGCCTGATCCTTCATCACCTCGGGGCGGATGCCCTCGGGGTGGTAGGTGGAGACCATGCCGGCGACCAGCTCGCGGATGTTCGGCTTGTTGCCGTAGGCCGCGTCCATCAGCGCGCCGAGCTGGCGCAGGAAGCGGTCCTCGTCGAACTTCAGCGGGCAGCCGATGTGGATCAGGTCGTTCTCGGTCTTCTGCAGGCCTTCCTCGGCCATGAGCTTTTCCTCATACAGCTTCTCGCCGGGGCGCAGGCCGGTGTACTCGATCCTGATGTCGACGTCCGGCTTGAAGCCCGAGAGGCGGATCAGGTTCCGCGCGAGAGTGTCGATCTTGACCGGGCTGCCCATGTCGAGGACGAAGATCTCGCCGCCCTTGGCGTAGGTGCCGGCCAGCATCACGAGGCTGACCGCCTCGGGGATCGTCATGAAGTAGCGGATGATGTCCGGGTGGGTCACCGTCACCGGGCCGCCGCGCTCGATCTGCTTTTTGAAGATCGGGATCACCGAGCCGTTGGAGCCCAGGACGTTGCCGAAGCGCACCGCCACGAACTCGGTCCTGATGTTGCGGAAGACGCTGCCGGTGCCGTCCTTGTCGGCGTTCTCCACGCCCACGTGGGTGAAGAGCTGCGGGATCTCGGCCGCCTTCCCAGCCTTGATCTTCGCGTCGAAGGACTGGATGATCATCTCGCACAGGCGCTTGCTCGCGCCCATGATGTTGGTGGGGTTGACCGCCTTGTCGGTGGAGATCAGCACGAAGCGCTCGCAGCCGTGGACCATGGCCGCGTAGGCCGTCTTGTAGGTGCCGATCGCGTTGTTCTTGATGGACTCGCAGGGGCTGTCCTCCATCAGCGGCACATGCTTGTGGGCCGCGGCGTGGTAGACGATCTGCGGGCGGTAGCGGCTGAAGATCTCAAACATCCGGCGGCTGTCGCGCACCGAGCCGATCAGGGTCTCGAGGTTCAGGTCCGGGTATTTCTCCTTCAGCTCCAGCTGGATGGCGTAGGCGTTGTTCTCGTAGACGTCGAAGATGATCAGCTGCTTCGGCGCGTGCGCCGCGATCTGCCGGCACAGCTCTGAGCCGATGGATCCGCCGCCGCCGGTGACGAGCACGACCTTGCCGTGGATGTACTCGAAGACCTCCCGGAGGTCGGCCCGGATCGGGTCGCGGCCCAGCAGGTCCTCCACCGAGACCTCCTTCATCGCCGACACGCTGATCTGGCCGGTGGTGAACTGGTACATGCCCGGCAGCTGCTTGAGCTCCAGGCCGGTCTCGTTGCAGATGCTGATGATGTCGCGCTTCTGCTCCGGGGTCGCGCTGGGGATGGCCAGGTAGATGGCGTCCGCCTTGTAGTCCGCCGCAGCCTTCAGGATGTCCTCGCGGCCGCCGACGATCGGGATGCCGTCCAGATAGCGGTGCCACTTGTTCGGATTGTCGTCGATGATGCAGACGACGCGGTCGTCCACCTCGCTCGCCTGGGCCATGTCCCGGAGGATCATCTGCCCGGATGAGCCCGCGCCCACGAGGAGCACGCGCTTGCCGTTGGTCTTCTCCGCCGCCCTGCCCAGGGCGCTCATCACTTTGACGAAGCGGAAGACGAACCGCGCCGCGACCAGCATCACAGCCTGGAGGAGGGCGCCGAAGATGTGGTAGGTCAGCGGCATCCGCCCGCCGGAGAGCGTGGGGCCGTAGATGAGCGAGATCAGCACGCTGTGGATCACGGCGGTCACCGTCGACCCGGCCAGAGTGCGGAACAGCTCCGTGAAGGACGCGTACCGCCACATCGAGTTGTACATGCGGCAGATCCCGTACACGACGATGCAGCCCGCCGCATAGATGAAGATAAAGCCCGTGTAGGCGTTGAGATAGTCCAGGGGGATTTTGGAGTAATTGCCGTCGAAGCGGAGCCACAGCGCGAGAAAATAGGATGCGCAGACCGCCAGATAGTCGAAGATCATCAGCAGGGCAGAGATGATCTGCCAATGCTCGATCCGGAGGCTGCCGATCCTGATCCCCTTGGAGAGCCCCTTCTTCGGTGCCCTGTCCGCCACCGTATCACTCCCGTTCCTTCCGATCAATGCCGCCTGCGCTTCCCTCTTTCGGACGCTCAAAAGGCGGACAGCCAAAAGCTTTGCCTATGGCAACAGAGTGATTATACACGAAAGCCCCCTCCTTGGCAAGTGGCCACCCCGATTTCATGGTTTCCGCGGAACGGAAAAGCACCCTGTCCGGATCGGACAGAGTGCCGGGGGTTTTCGGGTTCTTCACGTTTAGTTAGGGAAATTTCGTTGGTGAGGGAATGCGCCTGCGGGCGCACCAGAGGGCTTTCCGATCGCCCTCTGGACTCCTTCGGGGCCGTCCCGTTAAATAATTCTTGGGAATTGTCAGGTTTTTGATGGAATGCCAGGCTATGCTCTCAGCCTTACC
>JAFRPG010000059.1 GCA_017429265.1 Clostridia bacterium
AAGGCCCGCTACAAGGGCATCGCCAAGAACCAGTCCATGGCGTACTTGCTCTTCGGCAGCGCCAATCTGCTGATGCTTGCACGAGCGTCAGGCTGATCTCAGGGGGCAGTCTGCCCATTCGGGCAGATGAGAGCCTCCAAACCCCCGGAAAACTGCCCTGATACACCGTTATTTGCCCGACTACTGGCATTTTCTTCCTCCAAAGTCGTTTTTGAGACCGTTTTGAGTCGCATCTGCGACTTTAAGTCTGATTAATCATTGGTTACGTAAAGCCGGTAGATCTCCCGCATCATGTCCGGTGTCCCGTTCACGATGAGGATCCGGAGCGTCCGGCCGGGATCCACCAGATGCAGGAGATGGTTCCGGAAAGAAGGAAGGATCACATTCAGCTCCAGATCGGCAATGCGGATCTCCTATTTATTTGCGAAATCGGCAACCCTGATCAGATCAAGCGGCTCTTTGTCGCGCAGAACCCATGCGGCGGTGTTGAACAGACGTTCATCGGCAGTGACGGACGCTTTCAGGTTGAGATGTTGAATTTCATTGCGCAAACCGTTCCAGGGATTGATTTTTCCCTCCAGCTGCGGTTTGAATCTGAGGATGCTCGTCATGTCCGTCAGAAACTTGTATGTGGAAGCGTGCTCGGCGTCATACATGGCAAGGGCTCTGCTGATGTCTAGCGTGATCCTGCTTTCAGCGAGCGATTCCATCGAACGGGGGAACAGCGCCGCGGCGCAGTCGCTAAACCGCTCCCAGACCATCGCCTTGGCGAGGTTTCGGATATCTGTGGGTACATCGCTCCAACGCGGTACGGTCATATGCTCAGGCTGATATGCGTTGAGGGCTGCGTACACCAGGATTGCCCGGTTGCCGTCATTGAAACCGTCCAGTGCTTTGCTCAGCCGGTCATAATCTCCGACGAGATATGGACAGACCCGGCACAGAAACTGCAGAAAGCTTCCCAGACCGTTGCTGACGCAGCGCGACGCCGACCGGATAGCATTGCACCGTGAAGCAGCTTCCTCTTCGGGGAAGTCATCTTCCTCGGTAAATGAGGAAAGCCCAATCAGCCACGCGCCCTGCTCCTCAGACATCCGGTACTTAACGGAGAGCACATCTGCATACGAAGAAACCGGAAACAAGCCCGGATCCGCATGCCCGATACGCCAGGTATCATGATAAAACGCCGTCAGCCCGGCCGGTGTGATCTCAAACCCGGCCTGTCGGGCGAGAGCAATGATTTCATTCAGTGTCATCGGGACATTCCTCCATCATGAACAGCACAACACCGATATTGTGATGAATTGATAATGACAATTTACCATACGCTGAGCGGAAATCAAATGCCGCTTCCATTCAACCGTGGGTTCAATGACAAAGCCCTCCCTTTGTGCTAACCTACGCATGCCCAGAGTATCAGAAAGCGAGGTCATCTCTGTAAAACACGAATTGCATCCGCGCAGCCGAAGGGAAGATCGGAGGGATTCACATGGCGCTTCACAGCGACCCCACGGCCAACGAGGCCACCGGGAACGTTCAGCAGGAATGGATCGAGATGGCGATCCTGGCCGTCCGGATCCGCCGGTCACAGGATCACGACTGGGCAGAGGCGCAGGAGAAGCGCTTCACCGGGATCTTCCGCAGGATGCTGGAGGATTCGGAGGAAGAGCTGCTGGCGGAAATCCCGGCGAAGGTCAGGAAGAGGAGGGGGATTTGAATGGTGATGGTGACAGGATGACGAAACTCTGCAGCATCGGATTTGATAAACTGTAGACAGGAAGCAAAGGCTTTCACCCACTCCGTGCGCTGAACGCGGCATGGCACGACACATATTCGGATGAAAGGTTTATGAACAGCTGTATCCTGACTGCCGATGATCTGATTCAAATGGATCTGGATTCTTTGAGCGAATCGGAGTTGAAACAGCTTCTGCCGAATGTGATTGATTTGTATGACAATATTGATGCCACGACAGTGGACAACGATGAACTGCCAGAGGAGGAACTTGAGGAAATCCGCATCGATCTGAAAGAAAAAGCAGACGAGGTGGAACGGATTCTTCAAGTCATTCGCAGTAGGCTTGGGCCGACACAGACGGAATAATCAGAAGATAGTAGCGAAATGACCTGCGTGCAAAAATGTGCATAAATAATTCACACAATCGGGCCGAAAACAACCCTTTCCCATCGGCCCGATTTGTGGTATGATAGGGCATAAAGCAATGCAATTTGATATATCTCTTACGATGAGGTGAATCGTTATGGACCCGAAGCGTGTCAACAGCATTCCCGGCATTTTCGGCGGCACGGACCACTATGACGAGGACGGCAATTATCTGGGCTACAGCATGCCCGGCATCGTGGGGGGAACCGTCCACACCAATGCGGACGGAACCGCGGCCGGATACAGCACGGACGGCATTTTCGGCGGAACGATCCATCATCATGCGGACGGCTCTCCGGCCGGGTACAGCACGGACAGCATCTTCGGCGGACGCAACCACTACAATGATGATGGGGAGTTCGTCGGGTACAGCACGCCCAGCCCCTTCGGCGGAAGCACGTCGTTCTTTGGGGATGACGGGGATGATGCCGGCATGGGGATGTTCGACGACGGGCCGGCCGATGACTTCGGCGGATGGGATTGAGATCATGGACAGGGAGAGACAGCCGAATCAGGAGCAGCAGGCGGTCATCGACGAGCTGGACCGCAACATCATCCTGTTCGCCAGCGCGGGGACGGGCAAGACGTTTACCGTGGCGCAGCGCGTGAGGCGGATCATCGAGTCCGGCAAGGCGCGGCCGGAGGAAATCCTGTGCCTGACCTTCACGATCAAGGCCGCGGACGAGATGAAAGACGATATCCTGCGCTATGTGGGAGAGTCCGGGAAGCAGGTCAACACCCGCACGATCCACAGCTTCGCCTATCAGGTGCTGAAAGAGGAGAGCATCCGGGATCCGGAGTACGTGTCTCTGCCGGGCGTATGTGACGAGGTGGAGGCGGCCTCGCTCCTGAAGCGGACATGGAAGGATTGCGGGCTGAGGGAAGATGCAGCCATCCTGAACAGCGACACCGCGCTGACGAACTTCACGAGCATCATCAAGCACGAGCGCGAGCTGCTTCAGCAGTACGGCGAGGATGAGGCCGACGACTTCGGCAAGGTCTACCGCCGCATCCGTGATCAGAAGCCCGACGTGTTTGCGAAGATGCACACGTTTTACGACTATGCTAGGAAGACGGAGCGGCAGGATCCGGTCTTTGCCGAGTTCATGAATCAGAAGGCCGGGCAGGCCCTCCACAGCTATAACCGGGCCCTCCGGCAGAGCGACCTGCTGGACTTCGACGATCTGATCTGCCTCACGCACAAGCTGTTCCGGGATCCGGAGGCGCTGGAGCGCTGGCAGACGCGGTACCGCTACATCATCGTGGACGAGATGCAGGACACCAGCGAGCTGGAGTATGACACGCTCCGCAAACTCTTCCGCACGGCCCGGGTGATGATGTGCGGGGACTTCTTCCAGACCATTTACCAATGGCGCGGATCCAATCCGGAGAAGGTCCTGAACGAGTACATTGAGGAGTTCCGCGCGGCCCGGTTCATGTTCGCGCAGAACTACCGGTCGACCCGGACGCTGACGGCCGCCAGCTTCGGGTACCTTCAGAACACCTATCCCGATCTGATGGGCGTGTACTGCCCGCCGGATGTGATTCCGAAAAGCGATGCGGCCGGCGAGCCAATCCTGAATGTCCGGCTCAAAACCCCGGAGGACGAGGCCCTCTGGATCTATAACTATCTCGAGCGTCATCGGCCGGAGGACGTGACGAAGGTCTGTATCATGGCGAGGTCGAACCCGTACATCGCGAAGCGGTATGACGCGCTGACCGGGATCAGCACGGCCAGGGCCGACGGGAATGAGCTTCGCTTCTTCTCGATTGACAAGGACGCCAAGTTCTTCCGGCGTGAGGTCATCCGGGACATCCTCTCCTTCCTCCGGATCCTGGTCAATCCGACCGACGCAGTGGGCTTCGAGCGGATCGTCGACAAGTATGTAGCGGGTGTCGGCAAGAAGCGGATCCAGCTGGTCCGGGAGAAGGGTGAACTCGGGCTCTCGCTGGCCTCATTCGCGGACGACGGCCTGTACCGGGACGACGACCCGTACGCGGCGCTGATCCGAGCCTTCGACGCCGGGAACGTCGTCATCTATGACACCGAAACCACCGGGCTCGATCTCAGCCGCGACCAGATTATCCAGATCTCGGCCATCCGCCTGAACGCCGACGGCGGGATCGCGGAGACATTAGACCAGATGGTCATCCCGACGATCCCGATCAGCGAAGGTGCGAAAGCCACCCATCATCAGACAATGGAGGACATCATCGCGCGCGGCGGAATCGGGATCCGGGAAGCGCTGAAGAAGTTCCTGGCCTTCTGCGACGGCGCGGTGCTGGTCGGGCACAACAGCCTCCGTTTCGATGCGCCGCTCCTGAGCCGGCAGCTGCGGGAGAACGGCCTCCCAAAGCCGAACATCCTCGCGGAATACGACACCCTGCCGATGGCGCAGCAGCTCCTCCCCAAATCGAAGAACTACAAGCTGGACACGCTGTGCGGGACGTTCGGGATCGTCAATGAGGCCGCATACGACGCCCTGGGCGACATCACGGCCACAGGCAAGGTGTTGACCTGTCTTCTGAAAAGGTATATCATACCCCACAGTGAAGAGCGTCGGCAGTTCCTCGCCGAGTGGCGGCCGAAGTTCGAGAAGATCCATGCCTTCCTCTGCGAACTGCGCAGCGGTTTCCTGGACAGGAACGATATCCCGGGCATGGTGGAGCACATCATCAGCAAACTCAGCCTCCGCACCCGTTACCCGAAACCGATCCACCAGCGCACGCTGGATGACTTCCTCTTCGCGCTGAAGGACGTCAGGCCGGATGATTCGTGGCTTTACTTGAGAGAACTGTTGGCCGACGCCGCGCTCTCGGGCAGCCAGATGGACATGCTGATCCGGAAGCTGAAAAAGATCCCCATCATCACCGTCCATCAGTCCAAGGGCTGTGAGTTCGACACCGTGATTATTGCCGGCGCGGATGATGACAATTTCCCACATACCAGGCGAAAGTTCACAATACGCTCGAGGAAGAGAAGCGGGTCTTCTATGTGGCGATCTCACGGGCCAAGAGGACGCTGATTATGACTTCAACAACACAGAAGGTCAATCGCGGCGGAACATGGCCGCTTGAACAGAGCCGGTGGATCCGGAACATACCGCAGGAGTTAGTGAAGACGGTCAGCGGATAGAGCGGGAACTGGGGCGTTATCATTTGAGCGATAGTGCGGCAGATATACGGCAAGTCCATGACACCGGCAGGAAACCGATCACTCTTGTCGAAACAAACAGACTGGACCTGCATACGCCGTCAACCCGGTCCAAACGGCAAACCCACCCCAAAGAATCCTCCCAAACGGCTTTCTCAACTACCAAAAACGCCCCGGTTTTTGGGGGCCACACTTGTACCACGGAAATGAAAATGGCTCTCCGGCCCTTGTAAAATCAGGGTCGGAGAGCCATTGGCCATTATTCCCACTCAATCGTAGCCACCGGTTTCTCGCTCACGTCCCACAGGACGCGGTTGACGCCGGGGACGGATGCGATGATCCGGTCGCGGATGGTGCACAGGACGGGGAAGGGGATCTCCGGGACGGTGGCGGTCACGGCGTCCACGGTGTTCACGGCGCGGACGACGACGGCCCAGCCCATGTAGCGCTGGCCCTGGCCGTCGACGTAGCGGATGCCGGTGGACTGGAAGTCCGGAATGGCGCAGAAATACTGCCAGGGCGTCTCCGGGAGCTTGCCGATCTCTTCGCGGACGATGGCGTCAGCCTCGCGCAGAGCCTCGAGGCGGTCACGGGTGATGGCGCCGACGCAGCGCACGCCCAGGCCGGGGCCGGGGAAGGGCTGGCGGTAGACCATGGCGTCCGGGAGGCCGAGAGCCTTGCCGACCACGCGGACCTCATCCTTGTAGAGGAACTTGACGGGCTCCACCAGCTCGAACTTCAGGTCCTCGGGCAGGCCGCCCACATTGTGATGCGCCTTCACGCCGACGCTTTCCAGGATGTCGGGGTAGATCGTGCCCTGGGCCAGAAAGCCGATGCCCTCCTGCTTGCGGGCCTCCTCCTCAAAGACGCGGATGAATTCGGCGCCGATGATCTTGCGCTTCTGCTCGGGATCGCTGACGCCCGCGAGCTTGTCGAGGAAGCGGTCCACCGCATCCACGTAGACGAGGTTCGCGCCCAGCTCATCGCGGAAGACGCGGATGACCTGCTCGGGTTCACCCTTGCGCAGCAGGCCGTGGTTGACGTGCACGCAGACCAGGTTCTGGCCGATGGCACGGATCAGCAGAGCGGCCACGACGGAGGAGTCCACACCGCCGGAGAGGGCGAGGAGGACCTTGCCGCTGCCCACCTGGGCGCGGATGGCATCGATCTGTTCGGCGATAAAGGCTTCGGCCAGGGCCGGGGTCGTGATTCTCTCCATGGATTCGGGGCGGACATTGCTCATTGACAAGACTCCTTTCGCGTCAGGGGAGCAGGTTGACGGGGGAATCATAGCAGAAACAGGCAGGGCGGTCAAGATTCGGCGGACCGCTTTTTTGGAGAAATGCGTGAAAAGTGTGGAGCCGTCCGATCATCTCTGCGGCTCATCCTTCGCCAGTGCCCGGCTGAGCTTCGGCGGAACGCCGCGCGGGCCGCGCACGCCGAAGATGCCGTACTCCTCCCGCAGGGTCTCCAGCGTGAAGGCAGACGGATTGTACCGCCGCACCAGTCGGATCCGCATGAGGCTGTTGATGGTCAGGCCGTCCCGCGAGAAGTGCCAGGGGATATCGGTCTCCGTCACCAGGCACTTGTAGCGGATGGCGGAGACCGGTGTGCCGATGTACATGAAGACGGTGTCGCCGACCTTGATGCCGCGGCCCTGCTTCCACTCGATCTCGTCGGTGCCGTCGAAGGCGTGGACGCTGTCGTAGTAGAGGAGGTTGGAGGGGATGAGCCACTCCTTGGGCGGACGGATGGCCTTTCTCGTGCCGGCGGAGGCGGTCGTCCGGTAGCTGGCGTCGATGAGGCCGAAGATCTCCTCCGGGGCAACGGTCCCGTCGAGCAGGATGCTGATCCAGTTCCCGCGGCTGATGTGGTAGCCCGGGAGGAAGCCCTCGCGGCGGAGCAGGATGTCCCGCAGGAGCAGATCGCCGACCTTCACATTCAGGACATCTGTGACACCGTCGCCGGGCAGGCCCAGTCTGGCGCGGGGAACATCCATGACCAGGGCGTACCATTTCCGGTTGTCCGCGTGGCGGAACACGCCGAAGGACGGGAAACGCAGCCAGAGGTACTCGGCCTCGCCGCCGTACGTCCGGCGGATATAGTCCAGGATCTCCTGCCGGCAGCCGGTCATGGGACACCTCCTCCGCGGCCGCGAGCGTGTCGCGCGGCCTCTTCGGGAGTATACCATGATTCCGCGGCGGAAGGAAGAGGCCGGGAGAGAGAAATGCGGGATCCCCGGATCCGGACAGCCGCCGCCTCCGCCAAAAAAGGCTTGACGCGCTTCGGCATGCAATGCTATAATGAAATGTCAATACCGATGCATTCCGCAAGGGAGGAAATCATGTATGTCCGGACATTCCAAGTGGCATAATATTCAGGCGAAAAAAGGCAAGGCGGATGCGGCGCGCGGCGCGGTCTTCACCAAGATCGGGCGCGAGATCGCCATCGCGGTGCGCGAGGGCGGCGTGAACCCGGATTCCAACGGCAAGCTGCGCGACGTGATCGCCAAGGCCAAGGCCAACAACATGCCCAACGACAATATTCAGCGCTCCATCAAAAAGGCCAGCGGCGAGCTGTCCAATGTGGTCTATGAGCAGATCACCTATGAAGGCTATGCGCCCGGCGGCGTGGCGATCATCGTCGAGACGATCACCGACAACCGCAACCGCACGGCCAGCGACGTGCGCCACTGCTTCGCCAAGTATGACGGCAACATGGGCACCACCGGCTCCGTGTCCTTCATGTTCGACGAGAAGGGCCTGATCGTCATCGAGCGCACGCCCGACAGCGATGAGGACGAGATGATGATGATGGCGCTCGACGCCGGCGCCGAGGACATGAAGGCCCTCGACGACGCCTTCGAGATCTACACCAGCCCCGCCGACTTCCACAACGTCCGCGAGGCGCTGGAGCAGCAGGGCCTGTCCTTCATCTCCGCCGAGGTGCAGATGATCCCGCAGAACCTGGTCGCCGTCACCGATCCCGACACCGTGACCAAGATCCGCAAGATGCTCGACCTCTTCGACGAGAGCGACGATGTGCAGAACGTCTTCCACAACGCCGATCTCCCGGACGAGGACGACGAGTAAAACCTTTCCGCCAGACCTTCGGGTCTGGTTTTTGTGTGGAACAATCCGGCTGTCCGTGCGTCTCAATGTCAGAAACCGGAGAGGGGGAGAACCGATGAAACGGATGCTCATGACGGCCGCGGCGGCGATCCTGCTGCTGGCGGCACTGACCGCGGCAGGGGAGGAACTGCCGGACTTTCTGGCCGTGACGGGGATAAGCGGCGTGCAGGCACGGCTGGACGCGGGCGCGGAGTTGGCGTCGGTCATGTTCCGGGAGGGCATCATCGACGAGGAAGGCCCGGCGGAGTCTTCGGATCCGGCGGTTGTGAACGCGCTGTGGGAGGCGCTGTCGCGCGTGCGGATCGCGGGGGAGAGCGACTGCTTCAGGACCGACTGGTACCCGGCCGTGATCTTCACGCTCAGCGACGGGACGTCCCTGACGGTCCGCTTCGACTGGCGGTGGCTGGAAACGGATGGGTTTACGTTCTATGTGCTGGAGAACGATGAAGATTTCTGGCATCTGGCGCGCGAACTGTACCGGTCACAGTACGGGTACGCGCTTTCCTGGTGAAAGCAAAAGCCTCCCCGGAGAGGGAGGCGTAAGGGCGGGCGGCAAGCATCAGAACAGCTCGTCCAGCAGCAGGAAGAGACGAAGCCGGTCTTCGTCTTTCGGGACACCGACGGCGCGGAACAGGTCGTCCGGGTCGATGTCCGGATAGGTGTGGCCGAAGGAGCCGTCGCTGTTGTGCTTCAGGCTCCACCAGGCCTTGGACAGATCGCGCCACGGATCGGCGACGCCGCAGTCGCCCAGATCGATCATTCCGCTGAGATGCTGCCCGTCGGTGAAGAGATTGGGCAGGCAGCAGTCGCCGTGGGACAGGACACGCTCCTCCGGGGGCGTGTTTTTGCGCAACCAGTCCAGCAGGGACGCGGGATCGCGGAAGCCGCCGGGACCGAATGTCTCCGGGGCGCAGTCCGAAGGATCGAACAGACCCGCGCGGATCGTGCGTTCCGCCCGGTCCAGCTCCTGCGACCAGGTGCGCCCGAAGGGGCAGGCGGCGATGTCCGTGTCCCAGAGCATGTGCAGCCCCTCCGCCAGACAGTCGAGCAGCAGCGCGGGGCGGCTTATCACGGACGGGGCGCAGAGCATGCGGCCCTGTACACGGGTCATCAGCAGCCATTCGCGGCCGCCGGTGACCGTGTGGGCGGCGATATGGGGGACGGGCAGGCCGGTCGTCTGCAGCCAGCCGAGAGCGTCCGCCTCCCTGGCGGAGAAGCCGGAGACGGGGCTGACCTTGAGCACATGTTCGGGATACATCACCACCGTGGCGGCGGACCGGCCGATTTCCTCGGCCGCACCGCTCTGCGCACCGATGACGGCGGTGATCTCCTCGGGAAGGTTCATCAGTCTGTCACCTCACAGGTCAAAGGTATCGCGGATCAGCCGCGCGGCTTCCTCCGCCGGCATGCCCGAATTGTCGATGCGCAGGTAGTGCTCAAAGGGCACCTCGCCGGGGTTGCTGACCAGACGGTAATTCTCCTCGCTGCGCAGCATGCGGTCGGAGAACTCCAGATCGCGCTTGGAAGCCTTGTGGCGGAGGCGGTTCTCCGTGGCGTTGCGCTGCAGACGGATCTCCTGCGGCGCCACCAGCTCCACACAGTACTCCTCCGCGCCGTGTTCCGCGAAGATGCCGCGGATGTGCGCCGCATAGTCCCAGTCCGCCTGCTGATCGAAGGCCCACATGAACGTGAAGATCATGCCCTCCCGGTCCGAGGCCGCGAACTCCCGGAAGATGACATCCCGAAGCTCGGTGATCACCTTGCCGTTGAAGCCGCCGAAGATCTCGATGACCGGCTCGATCATCATGTGGTTGTGGAAGAGCCGCAGTCCGGTGATCTTCGCCAGCTCCTGGCCGACGGTCATCTTGCCCACGGCACCGCTGCCGATGATGAAAACCAGCTTCATGGTCCTGTCCTCCTCTTTCTCATGCCTGCCAGAAGGACACGCGCGGAGTCCTGCAGGCGCTGGTGACGGATCTCCGTGGCGTCGAAGCGTACGGAGCGGAAAGCCAGCTGCATGACGGGGCCCGTGCAGAAGGCGCAGAGCAGCGTCCCGATGCCCACCGGACCGCCCAGGAGCCAGCCGATCAGCGTCGCCGTGCTCAGCAGGGCGATGCTCACCGCGCCGATGGGCACGCGCTTCACCCGGCGGGCGAGGCCCACCAGCAGGGTGTCCCGCGGGCCGCAGCCCAGGGACGCGATCATATAGGTGTATTGGGTGTAGGCGATGATCACCAGGCCCGCCAGCAGGACGGGGATGGCGGTCAGCGGGGTCGAACACTTCGGCACGGCATTGATGTGGTTGAAGAAGTCCACCGATTTGCCCACCACCACCGCGTCGATGAACATGGCGATGCCGATGGGCTCCTTCAGCAGGATATCGATGGCCAGGATCGTGAAGGAGACGGCGATGGACGCCGTGCCGTAGAGGATGCGGGTGCTCGCGGACAGGCCCAGGTTGAGCACGTCCCAGGGCGCGGCGCCGAGGTTGGCCTGGATCGTCAGGTAAACGCCGAAGCCGTTGACGAACAGGCTGACCGCGGCCAGGACCATGTTGATAAGAATAGCGCCGGGGGTGCGGTTGTTCCGCAAATCTCTGAACATAAGCGTTCTTTCCCGCGGGACGGTGCGCCCGCGAAGGCTTGATTCACCAGAGGACGGAGGAGAGCCAGACAACGGCCGGGATCGTCACGACAGACAGGAGCGTCGAGATCACGACGGTCTCCACGGCGTAGGCGTAATCCTTTCCGTGCAGCTGGGCGTAGACCGCTACGTTGACGCCCACGGGGCAGGCGGAGGCGATCAGCAGGGCGGTCTTCATGCTGAGCAGGTCCTTCGGCAGCAGGGTCAGCAGCAGGAGGGAGATCATCGGGATCAGCAGGAGGCGCGAGAACGCGACCGCGTACAGGGCTTTCCGGCGGAACATGGCGAGGACATCGACCTGCGCCAGATACACGCCCACCGTGAACATGGCCAGCGGGGTGTTCAGCGCCGCGACCGTGGACAGGCAGTCCGTGATCATCTTCGGCAGGGCCGGCTGCGTGAAGAACAGGGTGAGACCGATCAGGATCGCGATGATGAAGGGAGCCCGGATGAGTTTTTTCAGGCTCAGCCCCTGGCGGATCGGCTGGCCGTTGAGGATGGACACGCCGTAGGTCCACTGACCGATGTTGAGGAAGGCCACGAAGCAGGCCACGTAGAAGACAGCGCCCTCCTTCTCGGCGGCCGAGGCGATGATCAGCGGGATGCCGAAGAAGCCCGGGTTGGCGAAGGAGGAGGCGAAGGCCGCGATGGCGTCCTTCCCGAACAGCCACCGGGAGATCAGAATGGACAGCAGGAGCAGGACGGCGGCGCCCAGACCGCTGTAAAGGATGCCGAGCATATGCGCCGCGTCCCGTTCCACCAGGAAACCCTTGATGATCACGGAGGGCAGAGCCAGGTAGATCAGGATGTTGCCGAGGGCCTTGCTGCTCTCCAGAGAGATCTTCTTTCCCTTGAACAGGAGAAAGCCGAGACCGGCCAGGATGAACATCTGCAGGATCTGCTGAACGAGAATCAGTACGGTTTCCATGTCACGCCTCCTCAGTGCCGGCTTCCATTCGGCGGAGCCTCCGGTAGCAGCCGATGATCAGCAGGACCGCCGCGCCGATCCAGGCTGCGATCTCCGCGATATACACGCCCCACTCATGGAAGAGCAGCGGCAGCAGCAGGGCCATGCCGATGCGCATGGCCAGCTCCACAAAGCCCGAGAGCATGGGGATGACCGTGTCGCCCATGCCCTGCAGGGTCGAGCGGTAGACAAAGAGCAGATAGAGCATCGGCAGGCCGGCGGCCATTACGCACAGGAAGCGGTAGCCGCTCTGCATGACCTGGTCGTAGAGCAGCAGGGTGCGCTCGTCGCTGCCCATGAACAGGGAGAGCAGCTGCCTGCCGAAGATCACGATCAGCGCGCCCACGGTCAGGGCAAGCAGGAAACCGATCAGGGCACTCTTCCGAAGGCCTTCCCGGACGCGGTCGAGGCGCCGGGCACCCGTGTTCTGCCCCGCGAAGGTGGCCACGCCGCCGCCGAGGGAGCCGCCCGCCATCTCCACCAGGCCCTGCATGCGCGAGGCCGTGTTGTATCCGGCGATGAAGGGGAAGGGGTAGCCGTTGACGACGGTCTGCAGCACCAGGCCGCCGACCGAGATGACGAAGTTCTGGAAGGCGATCGGCCCGCCGAGGCGCAGCAGGCGGCGGCACATCGCGCGGTCCGGGCGCAGGTCCTCCCGCGAGGGGTGAAGGAGGGGCATGCGGCGGACGGCGAGGAAGCAGATCAGGGCGGACACGGCCTGGGCGCAGACCGTGGCGATCGCGCCGCCCTCCACCCGGTGCAGGGCGGAAACGAAGAGGATGTCCAGCCCGATGTTGACCACGGTGGCGAAGACCATGGCGATCAGCGGTGTCCGGCTGTCGCCCACCGAGCGCAGGAAACCGCCGAGCACGTTCACCGCCATCACCAGCGGCAGGCCCGCGAAGATGATCCGCAGGTAGGCCTCGGTCATGTCGATCGTCTCCGCGGGCGCCTTCATCAGGGTCAGGACCGGACGGAGGAGCAGTTGGCTCGCGGCTCCAAGCAGGACGACGGTGACCGCGGCGATCAGCAGGCTTTGCCCGACGGCCCGGCGAAGCTCCGCGTGATGCTTCGCCCCGAAGGACTGCGCGATCTGGATCGCGAACCCTTGGGCCAGGCCCATGGCGATGGAGAGTACGGTCCAGTCCAGCCATCCGGAGGAGGAGACCGCCGAGAGTTCCGTGACGCCGAGGATGTTTCCGACCACGAGGGAGTCCACGAGGCTGTAGAGCTGCTGCAGGGCGTTGGTGGCCAGGATCGGCAGCGAGAAGGCGAGGATCAGCCGTGTCGGGCTGCCCCGGGTCATATCGCGTACATTTGTCATCCCCGTTCACCTCAGCGCTTTCTCCATGACCACGAAGCCCTCGCAGGGGCGTGGCCAGGTCTCATAGTCCGTGACGGACGCGTATTCCCGGAGTGTCCGGACGGTGCCGTCCGAAGACGTCCGGAAGCGGACGGGCCGGTAGCCGTTCTCCAGGTAGAAGCGCTCGGCACCGCCCTCCGCGGAGCCCAGGGAGACCAGGCGCGCACCGTATCCGGCGGCAGCACGCTCGAAGGCGCGGAGCAGTCCGGTCCCGATCCCCCGCCGCTGAAAGGGCGCCTGCACGGCGATGCCGTCGAGACAGAATTCCTCCGTGCATCCGGCGCGGAGCCACCCGAAGGCGATCCCGGCCGTCTCCCCGGACGCCTCGTCCGAAGCGGTCAGGAAGGTGTGCGGCCAGCGGGACGCCATCTCCGTCATCCGGGCGGGATCGCTGCCCGGGAGGTACTCCGTGGCCAGCGTCAGAAAACGGGGCCACAGGGCCGCGTCCGTTTCGCGTATCACCATCTCAGCGGTCTCCCCGCCATTCGGCGTAGAACTCGTCCAGGTATTGCTCCATAAAGCGGTGGCGCGCTTCGGCCATGCGGCGGGCGGCGGGCGTGTTCATGAGGTCCTTCAGGAGAAGCAGCTTCTCGTAGAAATGGTTGACCGTGCAGCCGCCGCCGGAGCGGTAGTTCCGCTCGTTCAGCTCCGTCCGCGGCTGCTCGTCCGGGTCCCAGATGGCGCGTCCCCGGCTCCCGCCGAAGGCGAAGGTGCGCGCGATGCCCACCGCTCCGATGGCGTCGAGGCGGTCCGCGTCCTGCACGCACATGCCCTCGATGCTGTCGGGCGTCTCGGAATCGCTGCCCTTGTAGGAGACCTGCCCGATGATGTGCAGGATCCGCCGGATCGTCTCCTCCGGGAGACCCTCCGCTTCGAGGAAACGCCGGGCGCGGAGCTTCTCCGCCGAGGTTTCGGGGGAGAGCTTGGCGTCGTCCGCGTCGTGGAGGAGGGCGGCCAGCTGGACGATCAGGGGATCCGCGCCCTCGGCCTCCGCCAGGTGAAGGGCGAGACGCCACACGCGCCGGGTGTGCCACCAGTCATGGCCGGACGAATCCCCGGCGAAGAGGGCGCGCGCATAGTCGGCGGCCCTTGCGATGATGTCTTCCATAAGCTTCTCCGTGCTTCTGAAAAGGGCGGCATCCATCCGCGATGGGTGCCGCCGTGGGATTGTGCTGCTTATGCCTGCGGACCGGTGATGACGGCCTTGATCCGGCGGACGCCGGCGGAGGAGCTCTCCTCCTTCTGGATTTTGAAGCTGCCGAGCTCGCCGGTGTGCGCGGCGTGGGGGCCGCCGCAGATCTCGAAGGAGTAGTCGCCCATCTTGTAGGTGCGGACGCGCTCGCCGTACTTGGACTCGAACAGGCCGATGGCGCCCTTCTCCTTGGCCTCGGGCACCGTCATCTCCTCCATGACCACCGGGACGTCGGCCTGGATGGCCACGTTCACGAGGCGCTCGACTTCCTTCACCTCTTCGGGGGTCATCTTCCGGCCGAAGGAGAAGTCGAAGCGCAGGCGCTCGGTGGTGATGTTGGAGCCCTTCTGCGCCACTTCGTCGCCCAGGACCTTCCGCAGGGCCGCATGGAGCAGGTGGGTGGCGGTGTGCAGGCGGGCCGTGACCTCGTTCTGCTCGGCCAGGCCGCCCTTGAAGGTGCCCTCCTGCTTGCTGATCTGCTGGTGCTGCTTGAAGGCCTCGGCAAAGCCCGCGGCGTCGACGGTCAGCCCTTCCTCGGCGGCCAGCTCCTCGGTCAGCTCGAGCGGGAAGCCGTAGGTATCGTAGAGGTGGAAGGCCTGTTTGCCGCTGATCTGGTTCTCGGGCTGATAGGACGGATCCTTCTGCGCCATGAACTCGTTCTTGCGGCGGATGCCGGTGATGCACTTGGTGAATTCCTTCATGCCGGTGGCCAGCGTCGCCTCGAAGCGGGCGGCCTCCTTCATGATCTCGTCCAGGATGTAGTCCTTCTTTTCCACCAGCAGCGGATAGGCCTCGTCGTAGATCTGCTCGATGTAGATCCGGCTGACCTCGGCCAGGACGGCGGAGTCGAGACCCAGCTTGCGGGTGTAGCGCATGGCGCGGCGGAGCAGGCGGCGCAGGATGTAGCCGGCGCCCACGTTGGCGGGCAGGATGCCGTTGACGTCGCCGATCAGCATGGTGGAGGTGCGGATGTGGTCCGCGATGATCCGCATGGCCTTCTGCGCGTCGGGGTCATTGTCGTAGCTGAGGCCGGACTTCTCCTCGAGGTGCTTGATGACGGGGAGGAAGAGGTCGGTCTTGTAGCCGTCGGTCAGGCCGTTGAGGAAGGCCAGCATGCGGTCCAGGCCGAAGCCGGTGTCGACGTTCTTGTTCGCGAGCGGGGCATAACCGTCCGCGTTCTTGACGTACTGCATGTAGACGTCGTTGCCGATCTCGACATAGCGCCCGCAGCCGCAGGCCGGGCCGCAGTTGGGGCCGCAGGGCTTGTTGTGGCGGGGATAGAACCACTCGTTGTCGGGGCCGCAGGGCGTGCCGGTGGTGCCTTCCAGCTCCCACCAGTTGTCGGCCTTGGGCAGGTAGAAGATGTGCTCCGGCAGGATGCCGACTTCCTTGAGCAGGGCGGCGGTCTCCTCGTCGCGGGGCGCGGCTTCGTTGCCCTCGAAGACGGTGGAGCAGATTTCCTTGCCGTCCAGGCCGAAGACCTTGGTCAGCAGGTCATAGCTCCAGCGGGTCTTTTCCTTTTTGAAATAGTCGCCGAGGGACCAGTTGCCCATCATCTCGAAGAAGGTGAAGTGGCTCGGATCGCCGACGCTCTCGATGTCCACCGTGCGGACGCAGCCCTGCACGTTGCACAGGCGGGTCTTGCCGGAGGGATGGGCCTTGCCCAGCAGATAAGGCATCAGCGGCTGCATGCCGGCCACGTTGAACATGACGCCGGTGCTGCCGTCGCCGATGAGGGAAACGGCGCCGATATTGATATGTCCCCGCTCCTCATAGAAGCGGATCCAGGCGTTCCTCAGTTCCTTCGAAGTGATCATAAGGCAGTTCTCTCCCTTGCGTTTGATTGAACCTGCACATTATAGCACAGCTGCGGACAGAAAGCAAACCGGATTTTTGGCCGGATCCCGGGGGAAAAGCGTTTCTCCGGACACCGGATCACATCACCAGATAGCCGCCGTCGACGGGGATGACCGCGCCGCCGAGATAGTCGCTGGCGTGGGAGGCGAGGAAGAGGCACGGCCCCTTCATGTCATCGCCCGTGCCCCAGCGCTGCGCCGGGATCCGCTGGGTGATCTCGTCGTACCGCTCCCGCGTATAGCGCGGGTGGGACGGATCGGTCAGGGCCGCGTTCATCTCCGTATCCATGTAACCCGGGGTGATGGCGTTGACGTTGATGCCGTAGCGGAACAGATCGTTGCTGAACGCCTTGGTCAGCTGCGCGACGCCGCCCTTCGAGGCCGCGTAGGCCGCGATCGTCTTCCCGCCGAAGAAGGAGATCATCGAGGCGATCAGGATGATCTTGCCGTACCCCTTCGGCTTGAAGATGCCGGCTGCCGCGCGGGCCAGCCAAAAGACGGAGCTCAGGTTCGTGTCGATGACGTCCTGCCAGTCGTCGTCCGGGAACTCGTCCGCGGGATGGCGGCGCTGGATGCCATGGGAGACGACGAGGATGTCAAGGTCGCCGCCCAGTTTCTCCACGCTCTCGCGGAAGGCGGCCTCGCATTCGCCGCGCTTCGACAGGTCGGCGCGGACACCGTGGCAGACGAACCCCTTCCCGGCATACTCCTCCGCGACGGAGAAGGCCGTCTCGCCGGTGCCGATGATGCAGACCTCCGCGCCGGCTTCCATCAGGCCCTCGGCCATGCCGCGGCCCAGGCCCCGCGTCCCGCCGGTCACGATCGCTTTTCTTCCTCTCAGGTCAAACAGATCCATATGGTCCTCCCGTGTTTCCGTCAGTCCACAAAGCGGATGGTCTGCGCGGCGGCGTCGACGGTCGCCTCTGTGCCGAAGGGGATGATGCAGCGGGGCATCGCGTGGCCGATGTTCACGTTGAAGACGATCGGCAGTGAGGGCCTGCCGATGACCCTCACCAGCAGTTCTCTGTATTCCGTCGCGTACTTTTCGTTCATGGGCTTTCCGGCCAGCACGCCGGACACCGCGTCAAACACGCCGGTTTCCTTCAGGTATTCCAGGGACCGGCGGTACTTTTCGGGCGTCGGCGTCTCCTCGCTCGACTCGAGCAGCAGGATCCGGCCTTTCCAGTCCTCCGCGCCGGGGAAGAGACCATACTTCCGGCACAGGGCGGGCATGTCCGCATACCGCTCGCCATCGAAAAAGTCGTGGAGGGTGTCGATGCACCCGCCGAGGATCCTGCCGGAGAACACGGCGGGCCCCTGCAGGAGCTCAAAGCCGCGGTTGGGTCGGGCTTGCAGCGCCTTGCCGACCTGGTCCGGGGTGAAAGCCTCCCGCTCCGGATACCACACGTCGCTGGGCCTGATCTCGCGGATCCGGCCGGTCGTGATCAGCTCCTCGAAATACCTGCGCGTGTAGGGGTGCATCTGCGGCCCGATCTCGCACAGGTCGGGGAGGAAGGCCTGGCCGTAGAAGGTGCGGAGGCCGACTTTGTGCAGCATCAGATGGTTGACCGTGGTGTCGGAGAAGCCGAGGAAGGGCTTGTCCGTCACCGCGCTCTCCAGCTCGCCGTGATCGAACAGGTACGGCAGCAGTCGGTAGGTGTCGTCCCCGCCGATCGCGCAGAGAATCATGTCGATCTCCGGGTCGCGGAAGGCCAGGAGCAGATCCTCCGCTCTCTTTTCCGGGTGGTCGCGGACGAAGTCGATGCCGGACAGGGCGTGCGGCAAGAAGCGCACGCGCAGACCGTATTCCTCCAGCCGGCGGACGCCGATCTCCACCTCGAAGCGGACGAAGGGCTCGCCGATGATCCCGCTGGACAGGCTGACGATTCCGACGGTTCTGATCATAGTTCCTCCTTTGCGGATGCGCTGAGCGGTTTCAACGCTGTCTATTCTGCCCGGAAGCGGAAAATCCTCTCATCGCGCGCCTTCTCTTTTTTCGGAACAGGAAGAAAATTCCTGCCGCGAAGGGCTTGACTTTGACGCTGCGTCATAGTATATGATGGCAACGTCACGAGGGGAGGCGGTCAAGGTGATGACTGTGCACGAGGTGAGCAGGCTGACGGGGGTGAGTATCCGCGCCCTGCAGTACTACGACCGGATCGGGCTGCTGGAGCCGTCCGGACGCACGGAGGCAGGGTACAGGCTCTACGACGGCGCGGCGCTGGAGACCCTGCAGCAGATCCTGCTGTTCCGGGAACTCGAATTCCCGCTGAAGGACATCCGGGCGATCATGCGGGACCCGTCCTTCAGCCGCGAAAAGGCCCTGGACCAGCAGATCGGACTGCTCGAACTGCGCAGGGAGCATCTTGAAAGCCTGATCGCGCTTGCCCGGAGGATCAGAGAGACAGGAGGGACGGTCATGGATTTTTCGGCCTTTGACACGAGGAAGATCGACGAGTACGCGGAGCGGGCCAGAGCGTCGTGGGGCGGCACCGCGGAGTACAGGGAATACGAGCGGAAAAGCGCTGGCCGCACGGCGGAGGAGGAAGCCGGCCTCGCCGCGGGCCTGATGGACATCTTCGCACGGATGGGCGCGCTCCGGCAGGGCGACCCGGCCTCCGCGGAAGCCCAGGCACTGATCCGCACGCTGCGCGACTACATCACGGAGCACTACTACGCCTGCAGCGACCGCGTGTTGGCGGGCCTGGGGCAGATGTACGCAGCCGGCGGTGAGATGACGGACAATATCGACCGCGCCGGAGGGGAGGGCACCGCCGCCTTTGCCGCCGCCGCGATCCGGGTGTTCTGCGGCGGATGATACCGCTTTGCCGCTGACGAAAAAAACGCTCGGCGATCTGCCGGCCGCGGACTGGATCAGTCCGTGACCTCCGGATCGCCGGCGTTTTCATTGCCGAGATAAACCGCGGTCTTCTTCCCGGCGCACAGATCCATGATCGGCCGCCGGAGCCTGGACGGGTAGAGCGGGGCACGGTTGAGGGTATCGACGGGCAGCCACTCGTACCCGGTTTGGTTTGCGTCGGGGTGGGGCGGGACATCTGCTTCCCCGAGGTATTCGCACCGGAAGACGATGTCGACCCGGTGGCAGGGTTCACCCTCGGCCCCCTCGATGACGAAGAGGACGTCCCCGGCTCGGACGGCGATGCCGGTTTCCTCTGCGACCTCCCGCTCGGCCGCGGCGGGGAGGGCTTCCCCGGCCCGCTGGCCGCCTCCCGGCATGATGTAGAACACGTCGTCCCGGTCGCACAGCCGGATGGCCAGCATCCGCCCGTCCCGGATTACCAGCGCCTTCGCGGAGGTCCTGACTGTCCGTTCCATGAGTTCCTCCTCAGAATGTCTGTGCAGGCTCGGGCTGCTCGGTGTACATGCGGTAGAGCCCGGCGTAGAGGCCGCCGCGGCGCATCAGCTCCTCGTGCGAGCCGGTCTCCTCGATCCCCTGCTCGGTCAGGACCCAGATCACGTCCGCATTGCGGATGGTGGTCAGACGGTGGGCGATCGTGAACACGGTGCGTCCCTTCGCGAGGGACTCGAGGGACTGCTGCACCAGGCGCTCGCTCTCGTTGTCCAGGGCGCTGGTCGCCTCGTCTAGGATCAGGATCGGCGGGTTTTTGAGGAAGACCCGGGCGATGGAGATGCGCTGCTTCTGCCCGCCGGACAGGCGGACGCCGCGTTCGCCGACATAGGTGTCATAGCCGTCCGGCAGGGCGGCGATGAAGTCGTGGGCGCCGGCGAGCTTCGCGGCCTCGACGGCTTCCTCGCGGGTGGCGCCGGGCTTGCCGTAGAGGATGTTGTCCAGCACCGAGCCGGAGAAGAGGTAGACGTCCTGCTGCACCATGCCGATGGCCCTGCGGAGGCTCTTCTGCTGCAGGCTGCGCACATCCTGCCCGTCGATGAGGATCCGGCCCTCGGTCACGTCGTAGAAGCGGGGGATCAGGTTGCACAGGGTCGTCTTGCCGGCGCCGGAGGGGCCGACGAGGGCCACGCTCTGCCCCGGCTTCACCGTCATGCTCAGGCGGTGCAGGACGTCGCTGTCGCTGTCCTGATAGTGGAAGCCTACGCCGTCGAAGACCACCTCACCGCGCACGTCGGTGAGCGGCTTGGCGTCCGGGGCGTCGGTGATCTCCTCCGGCGCGTCCATGATCTCATAGAAGCGCTCGATGCCGGTCATGCCGCGCTGGAACTGCTCGATGAACTCGACGATGCGGCGGATCGCGTTGAGCAGGACGCTGACGTAGAGCAGATATGCGGCGTAATCCGCCACCTCGAGCTGGTCGTTCCTGATCATCAGCGCGCCCACCACGACGACGAGGATGTACATCAGCGCGTCAAAGACGCGGTTCGAGGTGCCGAACTCCGCCATGTAGCGATAGCTGGTCGCCTTGTAGCCGAGGAACTTTCGGTTTCCCTCGCCGAACTTCTCCTCCTCCATGTCCTCGTTGGCGAAGGACTTGACCACGCGCACGCCGAGGAGGCTGTCCTCCACCTGCGCGTTGATCTCGCCGACCTGGCGGTTGCGGAGCTTGAAGGCCTGGCGGAACTTGTGGTTGTAGCGCCAGGCGAAGAAGACCATGAAGGGCAGCACGCCGAACATGAGCAGGGTCAGCAGGACGTTCATCCGGATCAGCAGGATAAAGCTGACGATGATCTTGATCCCGGCGATCAGGAACTCCTCCGGACAGTGGTGGCAGAACTCCGTCACCTCGAACAGGTCGGAGGTGATCCGCGACATGATCTGGCCCACCTTGGTGTGGGAGAAGTAGCTGAAGGAGAGCTGCTGCAGATGGTGGAACAGGTCGGTGCGCATGTCGGTCTCGAGCTTCGAGCCCATGACGTGGCCGATATACTGCATGTAGTAGTTGGCGGCCGCGTCGATGACGCGCAGGATCAGATAAAGGCCGCCCATCTTCAGCACAAAGTCCGTGCGGATGGCCGAGATGCCCTGCTCGGAGGTCGCAAGCCCTGTGATGGCCCGCACGATCATGGGCAGGACGAGCTCAGCCACCGAAGTCAGGGCGGCACAGCACAGGTCGAAGAGGACGGTCTTCCAGTATCTGCGGTAATAGGGGAGGAAGCGCCGGATTAGCGTTCCGGTCTTCATGGTCTTCTGGGTCGACTCCATAGGTCCCTCCTGATTCGTCACAGTGCGCTGTGCGCGTCGGAGACGAGGCGGCGGATCGCGGCGGCGTCGACGCCGGGGCAGGCCGGGTCGTGCGCGCGGATCTCGGCGAGGAATTCGATGTTGCCCTTGGGGCCCGTGATGGGGGAGAAATCGAGGGCCCGCACCTGCAGGCCGATGGTCTCGCAGAAGGAGACGATGCCGGTGAGGACCTCCTCGTGGACGCGGGGATCGCGCACGACGCCGTTCTTGCCCACCTTGCCGCGTCCGGCCTCGAACTGGGGCTTGATCAATGTGTAGAAGACACCCTCTTCCCCCATGATGGAGGCTGCCACGGGCAGGAGCAGGCGGATGGAGATGAAGCTGACATCCATCACGGTGACCGTCGGGTGCAGGGGCACCATCTCAGGCGTCAGGCCGCGGGCGTTGGTGCGCTCCATCAGCGTGACCCGCGGGTCCTGCCGGAGATTCCAGTCGAACTGGCCGTAGCCCACATCGACGGCGTACACATGGGAAGCCCCGGCGCGGAGCAGCACGTCCGTAAAGCCGCCGGTCGCGCAGCCGATGTCCATGCAGACCGCGCCCGTCACATCCGCGTGAAAGGCGGAGAGCGCCTTTTCGAGCTTCAGCCCGCCGCGGCCCACATAGGGGTGGGCGGGCGCCCGGACGGTCAGCGGTGCGCTCTCGGGCAGCAGCTCGCTGGGCTTGAGGATCTTCTTCTCGCCGGTGTAGACCTCGCCGGCCATGATGGCGGCCTGGGCCTTCTCGCGGCTTTCGCACAGGCCGCGCTCGTGGAGCAGGACGTCCGCTCGCTTTTTGGTTTCCTTGCCTTGCCGGCTGATCTGTTCGCTCATCCGCGCTCGCTCCGTTCGCTGTCGTGGGGGAGGACGGCCAGGATCCGCCTCGTCAGCTGCGCCGGGGTCAGTCCCAGCAGGCGCAGCAGCTGCTGCCTGGCCCCGTGCTGGACAAAGGTGTCCGGCAGACCGAAGGCGATCCGGGGCGGCGGGAGCTCCTCCGCCACCAGGAAGCCGGTCACTGCGCTGGCAAAGCCGCCCGTCAGCAGATGCTCCTCCAGCGTGAACATCGGCCGATCGGAGAAGGCGCGCAGCAGTTTCTCGTCGAGGGGCTTGACGGTGGAGCAGTTGACCACCGCGGCCTCGACACCCTCCTTGAGAAGGAGGTCGCGGACGCTCACCGCGGTTTCGACCATGGAGCCGACCGCCATCAGGACACAGTCCGCGCCGCGCTCGAGCACTTCCCACCGGCCGGGGGTGAAGCGCTTGCAGGGGTAGCGCTCGCTCATGTCCGCCGGAGTGCGCCCGTAGCGGATCATGACCGGGCCCTCGCTCTGCGGGGTCCAGCGGATCATGTGCCGGAGCTCGCAGATGTCGCGGGGGGCGAGCACCGTCAGGCCGGGCACGGGAAGGGCTTCCGCCAGATCGAAGACACCGTGGTGGGTGGCCCCGTCCTCGCCGACCAGGCCGGCGCGGTCGATCAGGAAGACGACGGGTAGGCGCTGCATCGCCACGTCGTGGATCAGCTGGTCAAAAGCCCGCTGGAAAAAGCTGGCGTAGATCGCGACATAGGGCCTCAGCCCGCCCGCGGCCATGCCGGCCGCCATGGTGACCGCATGCTCCTCCGCGATGCCGACGTCGAAAATCTGTTTGGGATAAGCCTCGGCGAAGAGGTCAAGCCCCGTGCCCTGGGCCATGGCGGCGGTGACGGCGACGATGCGGTCGTTCTCCTTCGCCAGCTCGCACAGGCCCTCCGCCATCACGCGGCCGTAGGGCGGGAGCAGGGAGGTCTCGCGGGCGTTGCCGCTCTCGACATAGAAGGGCGGCGTGCCGTGGAAGCGCTCGGGCTGCTGCTCCGCCTTGTCATAGCCGTGGCCCTTCTGGGTCAGGACATGGACAAGCACCGGCCCTTCGATCAGCGCGGCCTTGCGGAGGATCTGCTCGAGGCGCTCCTCGTCGTGGCCGTCGATGGGGCCGATGTAGCGGAAACCAAGGGAGGTGAAAAAGCCCTCGTCGATGAACAGGGAGCGCAGGAAGCTCTTGCTCGCATGGATAAAGCGGTAGACGGGCTTGCCCACCAGGGGGATGCGCTGCAGGCGTGAGCGGACCCGGCGCTTGGTGCTGTTCCAGCCCTTGCTCACGCGCAGGTCGGTCAGGTGGCTTGAGAGCGCGCCCACGTTCTGGGAGATGGACATCTCGTTGTCGTTGAGGATGACGATCAGGCGCGTGCCGCTTGAGCCCGCGTCGTTGAGCGCCTCATAGCACAGGCCGCCGGTCATGGCACCGTCGCCGACCACGGCGATGATGCGGCGCCGCTCGCCGAGCTGATCCCGGGCCCGCGCAAGGCCGAGGGCGGCGGAGATCGCGGTGGAGGCGTGGCCGGTCTCGAAGACGTCGTATTCGCTCTCCGCGCGCTTCGGGAAGCCGGAAAGCCCGCCGAAGGTGCGCAGGGAACCGAACCGCCAGTAGCGGCCGGTGATCAGCTTGTGCACATAGGACTGGTGGCCGACGTCGAAGATCACCCTGTCATCGGACAGGTCAAAGACGCGGTGGAGCGCAAGGGTGAGCTCCACCACACCGAGGTTGGAGGCGAGATGTCCGCCGCGCCTGGAGACGGTCTCCACCAGGGTCTCGCGGATCTGGCGGGCCAGGTCGGCCAGCTCCTCCTGCGAAAGATCCTGCAGGTCGCGCGGGGATCGGATGTTCTCAAGCTGCATGAAGGTCCTCCGGTGGGTTATTCGTCTCCGGAAGGGAGGGGTTCGGGCTCCCGGGTCATCAGGGGCTGGTCCACGAGGTCCAGGGTGCCCGGCTTGCCCGTGTTCTCCGGCGTCGGAGTCGGGGTGGGGACCGGGGTGGCGACCGGGCCGGTATCGCCGGGCGCGGGCTTCGGCGTGGCGAGCGGCGGCAGTTCGATGGGCTCGCCCACGGGGAGATAGACCAGTTCGACGCAGCCGGTCTCCTCGTTGAACTCGGGGAGCCGGAACGCGGTGTCGAACTGAACGTCCGTCAGCACGAGGGCGGCGTCCTCCCCAGTGACGAGGCGGGGCTGGTAGTCGTTGTGCGGCGCGCTGCCGGAGATGAAGGTCGGGTAGACGAGCAGACGCTGCCCGAGGTATTTGCCGTCGTCGGAGAAGGTGAATTCCGCCTGCACCACGATGGCGTAGAGGCTCGTCACCGGCCGGTGGCCGCGCCACATCTCGGTGCGGATCTCACAGTTGCCGCCAAAGACGAAGTTGCCCAGCGAGTAGCAGATGTAGCGGTTCCGGTACATGCCGATGCCCTGCACCACATGGGGGTGATGCATGATGATCAGATCGGCGCCGCTGTCGATCAGGCGCTCCGCGGTGCGGGTCTGGTAGACATTGTGCTTGGGGTCGTACTCGGTGCCGCCGTGGTAGCACACGACGCAGGCGTCGGCCTGGCCGTTGCGCTTGAGGTAGCTCATGGTGGAGCGGATCGTGTCGATGTTGTTCTGCAGGCTCGAGGAGTCGATGGCGAAGAAGGCGATGCGGATGCCGTCCTTGACGAGCAGATAGTAGCGGTCGATGCGGAACCAGGACACGCCGGCGTTGGCGAGGGCTTCCTTGGTGCGGTCGAGGCCGAGCGCGCCGTAGTCGCCCACGTGGTTGTTGGCCAGGGCGGCCGCCTCGATGGAGACGCTCGTGACGATGTTCGTGAACTCGATCGGGCCGCGGAAGCGGTAGACCTTGTTCTGATTCTCGTTGGCGCGGGAATCCTGCAGGACGCCCTCGAAGTTGATCACCGTCGCGTCGTCCGAGGCGAACATGTCGGCAAAGTTCCGGAAGAAATAGTCATACCCTTCTCGCATGGCATAGGCGTCGAGGGAATTCTCCATGCCGCGTGTCCGCTCGGTGGAGCCGATGGTGCAGTCGCCGGTGAAGGTGACGCGGATCACCTTGTCCGCTCCGGCCCAAACAGGCAGGCAGAGGATCAGCAGCAGGGCGGCCGTCATCAGAAGAGCTTTTCGCATCGGTCGAACCTCCGTATTCATTGGGTGGGGGAACGGTCAGCGCCGTCGCAGCAGGCGCAGCATCGGCGAACCGGTGGCTTTCCACAGGAGCAGGAAGAGGATGCCGGCGATCAGACCGCCCGCGGCGATCTGCAGGGCCAGGGCCGGCCATGTCACGGGCAGGACGGAGCCGAGGAGCCGCACGGCCCCGAACATCGCCAGGCCGATCAGCGAGGCTGCCGCCGTGTGCAGGAGATACCGCCGGTAGTTCAGCTCGCCCCTCAGCTGGATCCACTGCGCGAGCGGCACCGTGAGCTCCGCCGCCAGCGTGCCGATGACGGCGCCCATGGCGTCCATGCGCGGGATCAGCAGGGCGTTGACGGCCAGGTTGATCACCGCGCCGGCGCAGACGCTGCGGACCACGATCCGGTCTCTCTCCTGCGGCAGGATCCACTGGGTGCGGATGACGTTGGCGAAGCCGATCATCATCAGCGAGAAGCCGAGCGGGGCCATGAGCGGGGCGGAACCGGCGAAACTCTCCCCGTAGAAGAGGGGACAGAGACGGTCCGCGACGGCCGCGACGCCGAAGGCCATGCAGGCGGTCATCGCCATGATGCCCTGCATGGTACCGTCCAGGTGGCGGCGGATACGCTCCGTCTCGCCCTTCTTCTGCAGGGCGGAGATCTTCGGGAGCATCACCGTGCCGACGGCGGAGATGAAGCCGGACAGGCAGTAGATGATCTTCTCGGCGTTCTCGTACAGGCCGTTCTGGTCATAGCCGGCGATGGCGCTGACCATCACCTTGTCCATGACGCGGTAGACGCTGGTGGCGAGCACCGAGACGAAGAGGAGGGCGCAGGGGCGGAAGTGGCGCAGCGCCTCGCTCCGGGTCACCCGGACGAGACGCACCCGTCCGCGCAGGGAGGCCGCGCTGAGCAGGCAGCCCGCGAGGGTCGCCGCGGACCAGGCAAAGCCGTAGATCCACAGGTCCTCCTTCCCGCGGATAAAGATGAACACGCAGGCGGCGGCCAGGAGCTTGACGAAGGTATTGCGCAGGGCGATGGGGCGGAACCGGTCCAGGCCCATCAGCGCCCAGTCGAGGTTGACGAGGCAGGAGACCGACATCATCGTCAGCGAGAGGGCGATCGGCCGCTCCTCGCCGGAGACCGCAAAGACGTAGACCAGCCAGACGGCCAGCACGGCGGCGGCAACGGCGCGCTGCATGCGCCAGATCGACGAGAAGACGCGGTTCAGCGCGTCCGGATCGTCCCGTGCGGCGGCGACGGCCCGGGTGCCGTAGTTCTCCAGGCCCAGCATGGCCGCGAGACAGGCGAAGTAGCTGATGTTCCAGGCATAGCTGTACAGGCCCACGCCGTCCGTCCCCACGGTGCGGGAGAGAAACGGAGCCGTCACCAGCGGCAGGAGGATCGAAAACACGCGGTAAGCCACGTTGTAAGCGGTGTTCTTCCTCGTGTCCATCCGGTGCCGCCTCCTTTCCGTATGCCGTGTAACCTTAATTATATTCACCGGGAGCGTGAAAAATCCTGCTTGACCCGTCCGGGGAATTGGATTATAATTCGTAAACGTAAGTGAGTTTTGAGGTTTACGGAGGAATGGCCTATGCGGAACGCACGGAGAGACGGGAGAACGGAGCGGACGGTGCTGTGCGCGCTGTTCGTCGCGCTGACGGCAGCCTGCGCGCAGATCATCATCCCCATCGGCGCGGTGCCCGTCTCACTGTCCCTGCTGCCGGTGCTGCTGTGCGCAACCATGCTGCCGGTTCAGGATGCCCTGCTGGCCATGGGGGCCTACCTGCTGCTCGGGCTCGCCGGCGTGCCGGTCTTCTCGGGCTTTGCGGGCGGACCCGCCAAACTCGCCGGGCCGACCGGCGGCTATCTGATCGGCTACCTGCCCTGTGTCCTGTGCGCCGGGATGCTTATCCGCAGGTTCGGGCGGAACACGGCGGTCCAGACGGCGGCCATGGTGCTGGGCGTCCTCGTGTGCTACGCCTTCGGAACGGCCTGGTTCGCCGCGCAGAGCGGCTGGGCGCTCGGACGGTGCCTGACCGTCTGCGTGTTCCCCTTCCTGCCCTTCGACGCGGCCAAGGTGGCCCTCTCCTCGGTGCTGAGCCGGCGGCTGTACCCGCTCCTGGCTTGACAGGGACGCGCCCTGTCTGCTACACTGCGGGCGGGAGGTGATCGAATGGGAGAGAACGGAAACGCCGGCGCGGGCCGCACGGGAGAGATCCTGCGCTTTGCGGTGACCGGCGGCTTCTGCGCCCTGATCGAGATGGCCGTCCTGATCCTGCTGCGGGACAAGGCCGGCCTGGACACGCTGGCGGCGGTGCCGATCGCCTTTCTGGTCTCCGTGATCGTCAACTACATGATCTGTGTGGCCTGGGTCTTCCGCGGGGCCAAGGACGGCGGAACGGCCGCGAAGCTCGGCTTTCTGGTCACGAGCCTGATCGGCCTGGGCCTGAATGAGCTGCTGATGTGGCTCTTCCGCATGGCCTTCGGGGAGGATCAGACGGTGGTGACCGTCTTCGGCTTCGCGGTGACGATGTACATGGTCAACAAGGCATTGGCGACACTGCTGGTGATGATCTGGAATTACTTTACCAAGCGGGCGGTGCTCAAGTCCTCCCTGATGCGGCGGCTGACCCGCGCGGGCCGGGACGGGGAACGGTCCTGAACCCCGCGGAAACGGCCCGGTCCCGAAGAAAAAGACGCGGCAGCGCCCGAAAATCATTGCGCGCAGCCGCGTTTTATGCTATCTTTAAAAGAAGGAAAATCCTCGCCGCGAACGGGGAACTGCGGAACCATTTCAGGCCGATCGGAGGTGACGCGCATGATCCGGCTGCCCGAGAGCTGGAACGACTGGCAGATCGTCAGACAGCTCGGCGAAGGCGCGTTTTCGACTGTCTACGAGGCCGTGCGCGTGGACGATCCGGGCATCCGCGCGGCGATCAAGGTGGTCGATATCCCGCGTGATCAGGCCGAGGTGGACGAGCTGAGCGTGGAAGGGATCAGCGTCTCCGACTCCAACCGCTATTTTGAGTCCGCGACGGAAGACCTGAGCCGCGAGATCCGGCTGATGCAGCAGTTCAAGGGGATGCAGAACTTCGTCAGCATCGAGGACTACAAGAGCGTGCCGAAGGAGGACGGGATCGGCTTCCGGGTCTTCATCCGCATGGAGCTGCTGACGCCGCTGGACCGCTGGGCGCTGGATCACCGGATCGCGGAGCGGGACGTGCTGCGCATCGGCGTCGACCTCTGTACGGCCCTCTCCTTCCTTGAGAAGAAGCAGCTGGTCCACCGCGACGTGAAGCCTGCGAACATCTTTGTCAACGACACCGCGGGCCCGACGCCCTTCTTCAAGCTGGGGGACTTCGGCATCGCGCGCTCCCTGGCGCACAGGTCCCAGGGCCTGAGCAGCAAGGGGACGCCCAACTATATCGCGCCCGAGGTCGCGGCCGCCCAGCCCTATGACGGCCGGGCGGATCTGTACTCGCTGGGCCTGACGCTCTACCGTCTGCTCAACGGGAACCGTCTGCCCTTCCTGCCCCAGCAGCAGCTTTACACGCCGGCCATGCGGCAGGAAGCCGTCAGCAGGCGTCTCGCTGGGGAGCCTCTGCCGCCGCCCGCTCACGCCTCCGCGGAGGCCGCGGCCGTCATCCTGAAGGCCTGCGCGTACCGCCCGGAGGACCGCTATGCCACGGCGGCCGAGATGCGCGGCGCCCTGTTGGCGCTTCTTGAAAGACCGCAGGCCGGGCAGGCGAAGCCCGGCAGAGCGGACAAACCCGACAGGCCCGCGCGGAAGAAGAGAAGCCGCGCGTGGCTCATCGTGCCGCTGCTCGCGGCGCTGCTCGCTGCCGGCGCGCTGGTCTGGCTCATCGCGACGGGTGCGGGAGCACCTCCCGCATCTGACGGACCGACGGCCATTCCGACCGCGGCGCCGACCGCAGTTCCGGAGGAAACACCGACGCCCGCACCGCCGATCACAACGGAGGAGGCCGACGTGCCGGAGACGACACCGGACATGCCTTCGCTGACCGAGCCGCTGACACCGGCTCCCACGCCTGATCCCACACCGACACCTTCCCCCTCTCCTTCGCCTGCACCGTCTCCTTCTCCTTCGCCGACGCCGTCTCCCTCGCCGGTCCCGACGCCCGAACCGACGCCGACCCCCAAACCGATCGTCGGTGAATTCCGCCTCCTGGGCGATACTTTCATGTACCGGAGGCCGAGCGACAAGAGCATGATCCTGCAGCAGCTGGCGCGGGATACGATCGTTTTCGTGACCGGACAGACGGACGCGGAGGACGGGTGGACCTGGCACGGGATCCGGATCGGCGGCCTCGAGGGCTACATCCGCGCGGACAAGGCGGTGCCTTGGGACGGCGTGACGCCGACTCCCGTTCCGACCGTGCCTCCGACCGCGACGCCCACCCGCATCCCGACTGCCCGGTTTACCCGCATCCCGACCGAAGCGCCCACACAAGCCCCGACAGTCCGACCCACGCCCACGCCGACCGCCGCTCCCACGCCGATGCCCGTTCCCAAACCGGGCAGCATCGTCACGTTCGGCAGCTATATGACGGATGCGAAGATGACGATGAGCGCGATCCGCTGGATCATCGTGGAGGTCGACACGGAGAACAAATCCTGCGTGCTGCTGAGCGAGAAGGTCCTCGACGTATCGCCCTTCAACCACAAAGGGCGCGCCAACTCCAGGCCGAAACTGCACGAGAGCAGCATCGGCGAGTGGTGCAGCGGGGTGTTCTTCCGCACGGCTTTCACCGCCGCGGAGCGGGGTACCCTGCTGCCGATCACGGGCAAGGACCTCGCCACGGGGACGAAGGTCGCCGTGCCAAGCAAGGAGGAGTACCTTGGCTGGAAGACACTGCTCGGCAGCCGCGCGGCCGCACAGGCGACCGAATACGCGGTGAGGGTGCGGGGCGCCCATGTCACGGCGGTCGACGGCACGGACTATGCCTGGTGGTGGCTGCGGTCCACTCCGGCGGACATGCGCTATGACTATGTCAACAGCAGGGCCAGGGTTTTCTCGAACAACCTCGACCGTCCGGGCGGCGTGCGTCCGATGATCCGCGTCCCATGGACAGCCGTCACGGGAGGTGGGGCACGGTGAAGGACGAGTACCTCGACCCCGAGCGCAGCTACGAGTTTACACAGAAGGCCTGGAACGGCATGTACATGGCCGTGGACAGCGAGTATTTCGGGCAGATGGACGCCGAGCTGATCTACGAGTCGCTGGAGAAGCAGCTGGAACCCGTCCCCTTCGGCGATTACCTCAAGCGCTATCTCTATGCCCGGGCCGGGCTGACCGGCTCCTACCGCGAGGTGCCGCTGAAGGACTATCAGGCCCTGATCATGGGGAGCTTCCGCGACCGGCTGACCCCGCCGTCCTTCACGCCGACCACCGCCCGGCTCAGCGCCCTGAGCAAAAACTGGCTCACCCAGCAGACCGTCAAGCGGCAGGTGGTGCTCCTCCTCGGCTTCGGCCTGGGGATGAGCACGGCGGACGTGAACGACTTCCTCCACAAGGCGCTGCACGAGCGGATGCTCGACCGCGGCGATCCGACGGAAGCGATCTGCGAGCACTGCTACACGGCCGGCAAAGGCTATCCGGCCTTCGAACGGCTCCGCTCGGTCTATGAGACGCTGGACCCGAAGCATCCGCCGGCCGCCCAGGCGGGGGAGGAGGATCTCCTGCGCCGGCTCTGCGCGCTGAAGGGCAGCGAACCGGGGCAGACCGACCAGGCCCGGAAACACCTGCTCAGGCTGTGGGCGGAAGCGCGGGAGATGATCGCCGGGATGCACAACAGCGCCGGCGAGGAGGCGTGCGAGCGGCTGACGGAAGCCCTGCGGGACCGCCTCAGCCGCAGCGACCGCCTGTCCGACCAGGAGAAGCTTGAGCGCCTGCGGCAGGAGAGAACGCGCCGGCACATCTTCACGGCGGAGGAGATCACCGAGAACGATCTCGAGCAGATCCTCTACGCCGCTGTCCCGACCGACCGTCACGGCAACCTCACGCCGATCCGGGACTCCACCCTCGCGGACCACTTTGAGGGCAAGCGACTGAGCCGCAAGCGGCTGAACGATCTGCTTCACCGCCGCAGCCCTGTGGACCGTTTCGACCTGATCACTCTGAGCTTCTTCATCGCCGCCGCGAAGGTGGACGAGGAGCCCAACTCCAAGAAGCGCTACATCCGTTACATCACGCAGACCAACAGGATCCTCGCGGACTGCGGCATGGGTCCGCTCTATGTGACCAACCCCTACGAATGCTTTGTGCTGATGTGCCTCCTGTCGGTATCGCCGCTGGAGACCTTCTCGGAAGTCTGGGAAAAGAGCTATGAAAACCAGGAAGGAGACTGAGACCATGAAACGAGTATTTCTGACAGTGCTGGATGCCGTGGGCTGCGGCGAACTGCCGGACGCCGCCCTCTACGGCGACGTGGGCGCCAATACCTTCGGCCATGTGGTGGACACCGTGCATCCCGACCTGCCCAACATGGCGAAGATGGGCCTGGGCCAGGTGGAGGGCACGCACTATCCGCCGGACCCCGATGCCGTCGGCGCGGCCGGCCGCTGCATGGAAGTCAGCGCGGGCAAGGATACCACCACCGGACACTGGGAGATCGCGGGCCTTCGCCTGAACCAGGCCTTCCCGACCTTCCCGGACGGCTTCCCGGCGGACTTCATCGCCGCCTATGAGAAAGCCATCGGCTATCATGTGATCGGCAACAAGCCCGCGTCCGGCACGGCGATCCTCGAGGAACTGGGCGAGGAAAGCCGCGTGAACCGCACGCCCATCGTCTACACCTCCGCCGACAGCGTGTTCCAGATCGCCTGCCACGAGGAGGTCTTCCCCCGGGAGGAGCTCTATCGCTTCTGCACGATCGCCCGCGAGATGCTCCAGGGCCCGCTCGGCGTGGGCCGCGTCATTGCGCGCCCCTACATTGGGCAGGCGGGTGCTTTCACGCGCACGTCCGGCCGCCGCGACTTCTCCCTGCCGCCGATCGGCAGGACCCTGCTGGACGCGGTGAAGGAGGCGGGCATGGAGAGCCTCGGCGTGGGCAAGATCGAGGACATCTTCGATCATGTGGGCCTGACCGGCTCCAACCATGCCGCCGGGAACGCGGCCTGCATCGACGCCTGGATGGACTATATGCGCCGCGACTTCGACGGCCTGTGCTTCACGAACCTGGTCGACACCGACATGCTCTGGGGACACCGCCGGGATCCGAAGGGCTTTGCGGACGCGCTGATCTATATCGATCAGAAGCTGCCGGAGATCCGTGCCCTGATGGGACCGGACGACCTCCTGATCCTCACCGCGGACCACGGCTGCGATCCCACCTTCCGCGGCACCGACCACACCCGCGAGCATATCCCGCTGCTGTGCTGGCATCCGAAGATGACGAAGCTGGTCAGCCTCGGTACGCGGAAAACCTACGCCGACATCGCCGCGACCTGCGCCGAGTGGCTGGGTCTGCCGGACCGCTTCGGCGCCGCGTCCTTCTGCGCAGAGCTGATCGGATGACCTTTCGGGAGGAGCTTTTCTTCCAGAATACAGATGCTGACAGGAACCCATCGCAAAAGGCAGCCTTCGCGGGCTGCCTTTCGTTGTGAGGGGGGTTATTCGGCCGGGCCGATCTCGTAGTCGTCGGCTTCGGCCTGGAAGAGGTAGAAGACCTCCTCGCACTTATCCTCGTCCTCCACCGGGCTGTAGACGTCTTCCTCGCCGTCCGCCTCCACGGTGAAGACCATGACAGAATCTTCGTCCTCCTCGTCCGCGAGGAGGGCGTATTCGATCCCGTCGAGCGTCAGGCGGCCGAGGGGAAGGAAGGCGATCTCCTCGCCGCTGTCGTCGTAGAGGAGGATGCGGTCGTCACTCATCGGCGTCCTCCTCCTCATCGTCGGAGGCGAAGAATTCCGGGCACTCCTGCATGAATTCCGCGAAGACATCGTCGGCGATCCCGTCCTCCGGGGCCGCGAAATGGTAGGCGTCATCGTTGCCGTCCTCATAGACGCAGCGGACCACGAGCACCTTCTCGGCGTCCTCGGCGGAGAACATGACGGCGTACTCCTCCTCATCGCGCACGGTGCGGTACACGAGGACAAAGTCCTCCTCGCGTCCCTCGTCGTCCACAAGGGTGAAGTGCTCGAAATCGGGCATGTCGCCCTCCGCATCCGTCTCGGAGAGGTAGTTATCGATGTGGGCCGCGATGGCGTCGAGAAAGGCCGTGCTGTCCACGGGCTGTGCCTCGGCCTCGCCTTCCCAGAGCAGGGCCAGATCGCGGGTCATCACGCCGGACTCGATCGTGGCGATCGTGGCTTCCTCCAGCAGATCCGCGAAGTCGACCAGGTCGTCCAGCTCATCCAGTTCACCGCGCTTGCGCAGGGCGCCGGACCAGGCGAAGATCGTCGCGGTGGGGTTGGTGGAGGTGGACTCGCCCTTGAGGTAGCGATAGTAGTGGCGGGTGACGGTGCCGTGGGCGGCCTCGTACTCATACTGGCCGTCGGGGGAGACCAGGACCGAGGTCATCATGGCCAGGGACCCGAAGGCCGTGGCCAGCATGTCGCTCATCACGTCGCCGTCGTAGTTCTTGCAGGCCCAGATGAAGCCGCCTTTGGAGCGGATCACGCGGGCCACGGCGTCGTCGATCAGGGTGTAGAAATAGGTGATGCCGGCGTCCTCGAAGGCCTCGCGGTATTCGCGGTCGTAGATCTCCTGGAAGATATCGCGGAAACGCGCGTCATAGGTCTTGCTGATGGTGTCCTTGGCGGAGAACCAAAGGTCCTGCTTCTGATCGAGGGCGAAGGCAAAGCAGCTCCGCGCGAAGGACTCGATGGAGCGGTCCAGATTGTGCACGCCCTGCAGGATGCCGGGGCCGTCGAAGCGCTGGATCAGCTTTCTCGTCTCGGTGCCGTCCTCCGCGGTGAAGACCAGCTCGGCCGTGCCCGCGCCGGGGACCTGCAGCTCGCTGTTCTTGTAGATATCGCCGTAGGCGTGACGGGCGATCGTGATCGGCTGCTCCCAGGTGCGGACCACGGGGCGGATGCCTTCCACCTGGATCGGGGCGCGGAAGACGGTCCCGTCGAGGATGGCGCGGATCGTGCCGTTGGGGCTCTTCCACATCTCGTGGAGGTTATACTCGCTCATCCGCTGGGTGTTGGGCGTGATGGTGGCGCACTTGACCGCCACCCCGAGACGCTTCGTGGCCTCGGCCGACTCGACGGTCACACGGTCGCCGGTTTCGTCCCTGTGGGGGAGGCCCAGGTCGTAATACTCGGTTTTGAGGTCCACAAAGGGCAGCAGGAGCTTTTCCTTGATCTGCGCCCAGAGGACACGGGTCATCTCGTCGCCGTCCATCTCCACCAGCGGGGTCTTCATCTGAATCCGGTTCATCGGGTCTCCTCCTTGTATCCTGTGATACACGGCTATTGTAGCCGATGGACGGCTGTCATGCAAGCAAAAAACAGCATAGAAACAAAAGCCGTCCGACGACGCGGACGACTCTTGCAAAAAGGGTCAGATGGTGTCGAGGGCCTGGCTGAGGTCGGCGATCAGGTCTTCCTTGTCCTCCAGACCGCAGCTCATGCGGATGAGGCCGGCGGGGATGCCGGCTTCGGCCAGCTGCTCGTCGGTCATCTGGCGGTGAGTGCTGCTGGCCGGGTTGAGGCAGCAGGTGCGGGCGTCGGCCACGTGCGTCTCGATGGCGGCGAGGCGCAGGGCCTTCATCATGGCGCTGGCAGCCTCTCGGCCGCCGGTCAGCTCGAAGCTCACCACGCCGCAGGAGCCGTTGGGCAGGTACTTCAGCGCACGCTCGTGATAGCGGTCGCCGGGCAGGCCGCAGTAGCTGACGCGGCTGACCTTCGGGTGCGCCTGCAGGAACTCCGCCACCGCCTGGCCGTTCTCACAGTGTCGCTTCATGCGGACGTGGAGGCTCTCCAGACCGAGGTTGAGGTAGAAGGCGTGCTGCGGCGACTGGATGGAACCGAAGTCGCGCATCAGCTGGGCCGTGCACTTGGTGATGAAGGCGCCGCCCATGCCGAACTTTTCCGCGTAGGTGATGCCGTGATAGCTGTCGTCGGGGGTGGTGAGGCCCGGGAACTTGTCCGCGTGCGCCATCCAGTCGAACTTGCCGCCGTCCACGATGGCACCGCCGACCGCCACTCCGTGGCCGTCCATGTACTTGGTGGTGGAGTGCGTGACGATGTCAGCGCCCCATTCGATGGGCCGGCAGTTGACCGGGGTGGGGAAGGTGTTGTCCACGATCAGCGGGACGCCGTGGGCGTGCGCGGCCCGGGCAAACTGCTCGATGTCCAGGACGGTCAGGGCCGGGTTGGCGATGGTCTCGCCGAAGACGGCTTTCGTGTTCGGGCGGAAGGCCGCATTGAGCTCCTCGTCCGTGCAGTCGGGGGAGACGAAGGTCGTCTCGATGCCCATCTTCTTCATCGTGACGGCGATCAGGTTGAAGGTGCCGCCGTAGATGGAGGAGGAGACGACCAGGTGATCCCCGCAGGAGGCCAGGTTAAACAGCGCGAAGAAGTTCGCCGCCTGGCCCGAGGACGTCAGCATGCCCGCCGTGCCACCCTCCAGCTCGGCGATTTTGGCGGCCACATAGTCGTTGGTGGGGTTCTGCAGCCGCGTGTAGAAATAGCCGGGAGCCTCCAGGTCGAACAGCTTGCCCATGTCCTCGCTGGTCGCATACTTGAAGGTCGTGGACTGCACGATCGGGATCTGGCGCGGTTCGCCGTTGCCGGGCGTGTAGCCGCCCTGGACACAGATGGTGCCTTTGCCCTGCTGATGCATCTTGCATTCCGCCTTTCACTCTTCGTCGGTGTCGAGATGGAAACCGTAGATATAGCTGGCATTCTTGCCCTGCGTGCCGATGACGAGGATGCGCCGGTACACGGCGGGGGAGCCGTTGATCGCGCCCTCGAGGGTCAGCGACTGCACGAAGGAGCCGGTCTCGCCGTCGAGCAGGTGCATGGTGCCGTTGGATTCCGCCTGGATGATCCAGCCGCGGCCCGCCTCGTTGTAGACGGCCACGGGGCTGGAATAGCTGTAGCTTTCCAGCGCGTAGGCCCACTTGACGCTGCCGGTGGCCTTCTCAATGCAGATCAGGGCGGCGGGGACCGCTTCGCTGCTGCCGAGCAGCTGATCCGCGGCTTCCGCGGTCAGGCCGGACACGGTGTAGTAGACATAGTCGCCGAGGCCCTGCGTGCCGATGACCGGAGAGGCGACAACGCCCGCGGTGTAGGCATTCTTCTTGGGCTTTGCGACGGGGACGGCGAGGGTCCAGATCTCCTTGCCGGTCTCGGCGTCATAGCAGCGGATCTGGGCGTCTCCCTTATTGCGCAGCTGCAGGGTATTGGCCGTGTAGAGACGGAGATGCTCCTCGCTGTCGAGGTCGAGGGCGACCGCGGATTCCACCGTGTCGCCGGTGTCCGCGGCCCAGCCGACGGTGAGGGAGTTGACGTCCACGCTGCGGAGCCAGCCGCCCTTGTCGGCGTAGAAGACCCAGTTCTGATAGCCCGCGAGGCTGCTCTCCACGGCCACGTTGGCGGCCTTCTCCTTCGCAGCCTGGCTGGCGAAGACGACCGAGTTCTGGTTGAGGTTCTTGACGGTGAGCTTGTTCTCGTTCATGTCCGTCGAGGCGCCGAGGGCCGTCACATAGAGCAGGCCGTTGCTGCCGGCGGAGATCATGGTGCCGGAGTTGGTGTCGATCAGCGGCGAGGTGTTGAACGAGCCGATGATGTCGCTGTTCTTGGCAATGGTGCGGCGGGTGTTCCGGTAGTCGCTCTCCAGACCGTTGAGGAGCATCAGCTCCTTCTGGGTGAGGAGGTTGTAGGTGCGCAGGCCGATCTTGCCGTTCCGGTTGGGCAGCTGGCGAGCAAACTGGCCGACCGCCATGTAGGGCTGGCCGTAGGAGTGGACGGTCGGGGTCGCGCGCATCGGATAGCCGAGGTTGATCGCGTCGCGGGTGGAGACGCCGTCGTCGAGGTCGAGGAAGTAGATGCGGCCGTCCTCGCCGGCGACGATGACTTCCTTCAGGCCGGTCTTGCCGCGCTTCTCCTCCAGGATGTTGGTGCGGGCGCGCACGTCGCGGGACCAGAGGATGATGGCGGGCTGGCTGCCCTTGCCGATGCCGTAATAGGTCGTCTTCTTGGCCTTCATGCTGCCGGCCGGGGACTGCCAGATCTGGGACATGCCGGTCAGGGCGCCGGTGCCGATGTTGCCGCTGGCGGCGTTCTGGCGGAAGGAGGAGGCGCGGAAGGTCAGCACGCCGTAGGCGCGCGGCATATAGTGATCCGCGTCGGGCAGATCCACCTCGTCGGCCGCGGCGCGGACATAGGTGGTGAGCTTCTTCTTGTCGTTGAAGATCTTGACGGTCTTGATCTGGTCGGGGCTCGCGCTCTCGTCGGCCTTCACCTCGATGCGGCGGGGCCTGTCGGCCTCCGTCTCATCCTCCGCATCGGGCACGGCGGTGGCTTCGGGGGCGGCGGGCTCGGGCGTCTGCACGGGTTCCTCCGTCACCTCGGGCTCGGGCGTCGCGCTGTTCATCTCCAGCGGGACCTGGGTGATGATGGGCGGCGTGTTCGTGGGCGCGAGGGTGACGGACGCGGCGGCCGGCGCGACCGTGGAGGTCACGATCAGGGTACTGGGGATGGGCTCGGGCGTCTCCGCGATGTCCGGGACGGCGTCGGCGTCCGCCGTGAGGGGATCCGTGCCGTCATCGGCACCGGGCTCATCCTCGTCGGTGAACAGGAACGCGTCCTCCTCCTCGCCCTCGGTGATGTAGACCTCGGTTTCGGAGCCGATGGCGATCCAGCGGCCGTCGTTCATGACCTCGAGGCTGAGCACCGTGTAGTCCGGCTGCTCAAAGGTGTGGGTCATCGTCCAGACACGGCGGCCGTCCTCGTCGTCGCTGGCGTACGTGCCGTCGAGGACCTCGCCGAGATCGTTGCGCAGCTGCACGTCGGAGACGCTTGTGTCGGTGACGATGGTGAAGGTCACGGTCAGCGGCGCCGTGCCCTCGTTCCGGTCACAGGTGACCTCGGCGAGCGCGAAGGGCGGCGCGGGGTCATCCGCGGGCGCGGCGGGCTCGGGCGTCACGGCGGGCGGTTCGGGGGTCGCCGCGGGCGGGATCTCCGTCAGATCAGCCTCGGCGGACGGGATCTCCCGGCTCAGGTCAGCCGCATCCGGGCGGGCCTGAACGGTCTCCTGCGTCTCGGACGTGACGGCGGTGCCGGCGGGCGGGGGGTCCTTCTTGTCCTTGCGGGACCAGATCACATAGCCCAGAGCCAGCAGGGCGACGAGCAAAACAGCCAGAGCGATCAGCAGCGGCGTCTTCTTTCCGGAGCCGGGCGCGCCTGGGCGGACCGGCGGGCGCAGTTCGCGCTTCTCCGGCGGATCGTACATCGTGCGGTCGGTCTGCGCGTGGCGGCGCTCGCTGTAGCCCTCCGCCTGCACGGGGCGGCGGACGCTGCTGAGCGGCTCGTTGTCCGCGTAGACCGTGCGCGTGCGCGCGCTGTCCTGGTTCTCCGCGGGCAGGCCCTGGACCGGTGCCGTCGTATCGGCGGCGTGCAGGCTGCCGCTGACACGGGAGAAGGGCGCGGTGCCGCTGCCGCCGGCTCTGCGGTGGCGTTCGCCTTCACGGACGGGTCTCAGATCCCTGGTGTCGGAACCCGGTTTTCCATAATCGCTCAAAGTCAACACTCCTTTGTGCTACGGTACAGTTTGGCATTTCGCATTATACATCAAACTCCGCCCGCGGGCAAGGGCGGGATTGTAAATATGAAGCTTTTCCCGATCCGGTCACCGGCGGAAATACCGGTTCTGAGATGACGACCGACGGGATCCGCCGCTTTCGGCTTCCTTATCCGCGCGATTTGTGCTATACTCGGCATGGACTTCCGGCACCGGAAGCCGGTCCCCGTGCGGCGGGAAAAGGCCTGCCCGGAGAAATTTCATCCGGAGATGCAAGAAAACGCTCCCGCCGTCCGTTACAATGATGAGTGCACAGTCACTCAGCCGCAAAACAAGCATCAAAACACGAGGAGGAAACACATATGAGCAACCTGATGAAGAAGACGGTCCTGCTGGCCGCGGTGATGATGGCGCTGATGAGCGTCGCAAGCTTTGCGCAGGCGGAGATCATTCCCCCGTACGGCGAAGGGCAGATCGGCCTGACGTCGGTCGTGCTGTGCGAGAGCCTGACGGTGCGCCAGGAGCGCAGCAATGCCTCGAAGGCGACGGAGACCCTGGAGTACGGCCGCAGGATCATTGTCATGAACCGGGTGGACGGCTGGGCGCAGATCTGCGTGTCGGACGACTGCGACGGCGGCCCCATCGGCTGGGTCAACGCCGACTATCTCGCGATCGATCCGGCCTGGTACAGGACGAACGAAGCGACGGCGGTTTACGCCTGGAACGATACCGCGGCGCCCAAGGTGGCCCTGCTGAACGCGGACACCGTGCTCCCGATCCTGAAGGACGAGGGAGACTGGCTCATCGTCAGCCTGCGCGGCGCGACCGGCTGGATCCGCAAGACCGCCGCGGACCGCTGAGACGTGATGGGAAGAGTCCGGTAGTTTCCGGATACGGAAAAACCCCCGGACAGATCGCGCCGGGGGCATCCGCCGACCGCATGCATGCGCCGCACCCGCGGCGCTTTTCCGATGCGCGCGAAAACGGGGATCAGAAGTGAATGACCTCCGCGCGGGCGATGGCCTCCGGTGCGATGTCCTGGCCGATGCCGGGAAGGTCCGGGACGGAGAACCAGCCGTTTTCGGGCTGATAGTCGTAGACGCATTCCGCGATGGTGCCGCTGGTGGTGTTGGCGATGTGATGCTCGTGGATGATGAAGTTGGGGATGGAGGCCTCCAGATGGAGGGCGATCACCACGCTGATCGGGCTGGAGCAGACGTGCATCTGTGCGCCGACGTCAAACACGTGGGCCATGTCGCAGATCTTTTTCGCCTCCGTGATGCCGCCGCAGTTGCCGATGTCGGGCTGGATGAGGGAGAGCGAATGATTCTCGAGGAAGGGGAGGAAGCCCCAGCGGGTATAGGTGCGCTCGCCGGTGGCCAGCGGGATGGATGTGTTCTCCGCGATCTTGCGCATCACACCCGGGTTCAGCGGGGTGCAGCCCTCCTCCAGGAACATGATGTCATAGGGCTCCGCCATCTTCGCGAACTGAATGGCGGTGTTGGCGTCGGTCATGGCGTGATTCTCGATCAGGATATCCATGTCCGGGCCGACGGCCTCGCGCACGGCCTTCAGCCTTGCCTCGGCGGTCTTCATGGTCTCCCGGCTGAGGTGGGAGGTGGTGTCGAGGTGGGAGAGGATCCGGCCCCTGCGGTCAAAGCGCAGGAAGTTGATCTTGATCGCGGTGTAGCCCTGTTCCTTCGCCTTGAGCGCGGCTTCGGCGTACTGTGCGGGCTCGGCGAGCGCGTTCGTGGGGTCGAAGGAATTCGCGCCCCACCCGAACTGCAGCTGGCTCGCGTAGACGCGCAGCTTCTCCCGCTGCTTGCCGCCGAGAAGCTGATACAGGGGCATGTTCGCGGCCTTGCCCTTGATGTCCCACAGGGCCGTGTCGATCGCGCTGATGGCGGACATCATGATCGCCCCGTTGCCCTGCGCCCAGAAGGAGCACTTGAACAGCTTCTCCCAGATCACCTCATGGGCCAGCGGGTCCATGCCCATGATCATCGGTGCGAAGTCCTTCAGCACCTCGAAGGCCCCCCTGGATCCGCACCCGATGGCCACGCCGGCCTCACCGATGCCGTAGATGCCCTCGTCGGTGTACACTTTGACGATGATCGGCCTGGAGCCGCCGCAGCCGAGGTCCTTCTCCAGCGCCATGACGTCCACATGCGTAATTTTCATGGGTTTTCCCTCCTTATTCGGTTGCCGAACAGAGTGTGATGATCTGTGCATCAGATATCCTCACCGTTCACAGGAGCGATCCGGGCGTTCCTGCACCGAGCCTGCGCGGAGCCCCGTTTTTCCGGGATAAGAAGGCTGTACGCTTGCCGCGAAGGGATCCCGGGAGCGATCGCAGAGCCTCCGTATCGGCGCGCACGATATAATTCATCCGCAAAGATCTTGTGCTTTTTTCAGGGATCCGTATCAGATGGAGTGTGCGGTCTCTGTGACCCAGCGGATCCGGGCGGGATCGATGTGATTGTTCACCGTGCAGTCCGCGCCGAGAATCAGACCGCGCTTGCCGAAGGTGAGGATGAGGTCCCTGGTGAAGGCCCGGATCTCCTCCTCCGTGCCGTTGTGCAGAAGACCCTTGTGGTTCATGCCCTCCCGGTGCAGGCTCTCAAAGCCGCCCAGGCAGGCCCTGTCCCCGAAGAAGAAGCGGCCCTCGGGGAGGGGCAGCCCCTCGACGTACACGCCCCAGTTGACGCACTTGGCCGGATAGTCCCGCCAGAGCTCCAGGCGGTTCCGGTCGCCCGCCCAACTGCAGCAGTGGAGGATGTTGTAGTCGCTGAGCCGGTTGGCGCTCTCCAGGACGTACAGGTCGCTCGGACGGATCATGTCCCGGTATTCTTCGGCTGAGAAACGGCTGAGCTCGCCGGCCTGCACGCAGTAGTAGACGCCGTCGCATCCGGCCTCGCGGATGAGCTTCTCCGTCAGCAGGGCGCAGTCCTGCGCGACCACATCCAGGGCATGCAGGACGGCCTCCCTGTCCTCCCGGAGATCCCGCATGACCCGCTCCTCCCCGCCGCTGTTGCGCAGCACCGAGAAGGGCGCGAAGACGTTGTAGAACACCGGCATTTCGGCGCCGAGCTCCCCGACGATGCGCCGGGCGCGCTCCGTCTGATCCGCGATGAACGGATGATCCGGTCCGAGCGGCTCCAATTTCCACCAGTCCGCGGCGGTGCGGATGCTGTCCGGCACGGGGCGGGCAAAGTAGCCGTCGGATATGATCTTGACCATGTCCAGACCGCATTCGCGCACATAGCGCACATGGGCGCGGACACAGGCCTCGCCGACGGTTTCTTCCCCCTCAAAGTGATGCCAGAACCCCACCGGCACATGGTCCACCGGTTTTTGTCCATGGCGTTGAAAACACGCGTGCGCTTGTCCATGCGGATCCTCCTCTCGTGCCGCCGGCGGCTCCCGTCTGTCAGTGCGGCAGCGCTGACGGGCCGACGGAAAAGCCCCGCAAACCTTTCGGAATGCGGGGCCTTGTGGGATCGGTCAGCCCTTCAGCTCCTCATACAGCCCGAGGTACAGGTCGGCCGAGTGCTCCCAGGAGACATCCTTCTCCATGTCGCGGGTGACGATGGTGTCCCAGCGGGCACGGTCCCCGAAGTAGACCCGCTCGGCCCGCTTGACGGTATCCAGCAGCAGATCCGCGCGGTACTGGTCGAAGGTGAAGCCGTTGCCCTCCCCGGTGTACTCGTTGTAGGGCTCCACGGTGTCCTTGAGGCCGCCGGTCTCGCGCACGATCGGCACGGTGCCGTAGCGCATGGCGATCAGCTGCGTCAGGCCGCAGGGCTCGAAGAGACTGGGCACCAGCAGGGCGTCGGACCCGGCGTAGATCTGGTGGGCCAGGCTCTCGTCATATTTGATATAGGCGCACACCTGCCCGGGATAGGTCTTCTCGTAATAGCGGAACGCGTCCTCGTAGCGCGGATCGCCCGTGCCGAGGATCACGACCTGCAGGCCGTCGTCCATGATCTGCGTGAAAACGGCGTTGATCAGGTCGAGGCCTTTCTGGTCCGTGAGGCGGGAGATCAGGCCGACCACGAACTTGCCCTCGTCCACCTCCAGGCCCAGACGCTCCTGCAGGGCCTTTTTGTTTTCGCGCTTGGCGCGCAGCACGTCCTCCTCGCCGTAGGGGGCGGGGAGCAGCTTGTCCGTCCTGCTGTTCCAGATGTCGATGTCGATGCCGTTCACGATGCCGATCAGCTTGGCGCGGTGATACCAGAGATGGCTGTTGAGGCCCTCGCCGTAGAAGTCGGTCTGGATCTCCTGGGCGTAGGTGTCGCTGACCGTCGTGATCCGGTCCGTGTAGGCGAGGCCGCCCTTGAACATGTTGGCCTCGCGGTCATTGACCTTGAACACGGAGTAGTCGAAGAGGAAGTCCGGCAGGCCGGTCCAGTACTTCAGATGGTCGATGCTGCAGATGCCCTGGAAGCGCAGATTGTGGATGGTCAGGACGCTGCGGGCGGTGCCGACGGGCGTCACGCTGAACAGGGTGCGCAGGTAGACGGGGACCAGGGCCGCCTGCCAGTCGTGGCAATGGATCACGTCCGGGATCCAGCCCAGGAAGTTGAGCGCCGCGAGGGAGGCCTTTGAGAAGTAGCAGTACTTGGGGATATCCTCCCAGAGGCCCGTATAGGGATTGCCCCAGTCAAAGAAGTCCCGGTTGTCGATGAAGTCGTAGGTGACTCCGTCCAGCTCGGTCTCCATGATGCCGACATAGAACTCACGGCCGTCCTGGGTCAGATTCATCATGAAGGAGCCGATGTAGGTCATCCGCTCCCTGTACTTTTCCGGGATGCAGCGGTAGCAGGGCATGAACACGCGCACCTCGCAGCCCTGGCGGAGCAGCGCGCGGGGCAGGGCGTACATCACGTCCCCGAGCCCGCCTGTTTTGATGAACGGATAGCACTCCGAGCCGATGAAAGCGACCTTCATGCCTTTCGCGTTTCCGGCAAATCCCTGATCATTCGACATATCCGACACTCCTTTTCATGTGTGATGACCTGTCCCGCGACAGGTTTCTGTTAGATACACTATACCTGATTTGGGCAAAATGTTCAATAGCTTCTTTGATTCTTGCGGCACGACGGCCTTTGCCGCGGCGCCCGGCTTCCGCAGAATTCGCTTTCCGGCAAAAACGCTTTGACAAAACAGTTAGACTGTGCTAATATCGGCACGTGGTTAGCTGAAGCTAATCAGCATTGGGGCAAGAAGAGAGAAAAAGGAGATCATCGACATGGCCATCGTTGAATTCAGGGATGTTTCAAGGGTCTATCGGAACGGCGAGCACGAACAGCGGGCGCTGGATCATGTGAACCTGAGCCTGGAGGAGGGGAAATTCATCGTCATCCTGGGCCCCAGCGGCGCAGGGAAGAGCACGCTGCTGAACCTGCTGGGCGGACTGGACAGTCCGACGGAGGGGACGATCACGGTGGGCGGAAGGGATATCTCCACCCTGACGGCCAATGAGCTGGCCGAATACCGCGCCGCCTCCGTGGGCTTCGTCTTCCAGAGCTACAACCTGATCCCGACGCTGACCGTGATCGAGAATGTGGCGCTGGTCAAGGAGATCGCGCCGAACCCGCTCTCCAGCCACGACATGCTGGAGGCTGTCGGCCTCTCGGACCACATCCACCAGTTCCCGTCGGAACTCTCCGGCGGCGAGCAGCAGCGCGTGTCCATCGCCCGGGCCCTGGCCAAGAACCCGCATATCCTGCTGTGCGACGAGCCCACGGGTGCCCTGGACTCCAGGACGGGCGTGCTGGTGCTGAAACTCCTGCTCTCCATGGCGCGTGACATGGGGAAGACCATCATCATCGTGACGCACAATCAGAATATCGCAAAGATGGCGGACGTTGTGATCAGGGTCAAGAACGGAAAGATCGAAGCCTGTGAGGAGCAGGATCATCCGCTGTCCGTGGAAGAGGTGGACTGGTAATGCTGCTGAAAAAACTGTTCCGGACGCTCTGGCACTATAAGGCGCAGTTCATCTCCATGGTGATCATGGTGGCTCTGGGCGTGGGCGTGTTCCTCGGCTTCAACGTGGAGTGGTATTCCCTGGAGGTCAACACCCGGAAGATCTACGATGCCACCGGGTTCGCCGACTACCGGATCTGTTCCGACAAGGGATTCGGCGAGGCGGACCTTGCGGCGGTAAAGGCCATCGACGGCGTGGAGGACGCCACGCGCTTCCTGTCCGTCAATGTGGCGGTGAAGGATGATACGGACACCCTGGCCCTGACCGTCAGCGAGAACATGGACGTGTCCGGTATCCTGCTGATGAGCGGTCAGCCATACGACGAAAACGATCCGGACGGCTTCTGGCTGTCGGACTCCTATGCCGCGGCGAACGGGATCGCCCTGGGGGATCCGCTGACGCTGACCTACCAGACGATCACGGTGGAGGGCACCGTCAAGGGCCTGGTCAAATCCAGCGAGTACCTGATCTGCCTGCCGGATTCCGCGCAGATGATGCCGGACTATTCCTCCTACGGATACGTCTATATCTCACCGGCCATGCTGGACCGGGCGATCCCGGCTGCCTACAGGTTCTTCCTCGGTTCGCTGTACCATCAGATCAACGTGAAGTCCGCCCTGACGAAGGCGGAATTCGTCGAACGGGCGGACCGGGCCCTGGGCAGCACCCGGCTGATCCTGTCCAGGGATGAGACCGTGTCCTGGTCCGAGACGCAGGGCGAGGTGAACGAGGGCAAAACCATGGCCTCCATCCTGCCGGTGCTCTTCCTGGCCATCGCGATCCTGACCATGGTGACCACCATGCACCGCATCACCGCCAGCGAGAAGACACAGATCGGCACTCTCAAAGCCCTGGGCTTCAAGGACAGGCGCATCCTGGTCCACTATTCCGCCTACGCGCTGATCATCGGCCTGCTCGGCACGCTGCCGGGCATCGGGATCGGATACTGGCTGGGCCGGTTCATCATGAACCCGGGCAGCGCGATGGCGACCTATATCGATATGCCCGACTGGTCGCTGCACGCGCCGGGCTTCACCTGGCTTGTCCTGATCGGGATCAATGCGTTCCTGACGCTGATCGGCTTCCTTTCCGTACGAAAGATGCTCTCGGGCACGGCGGCGGACGCCCTTCGCCCCTACACGCCCAAACGCATGAAGCACCTCCGCTTTGAGGAGACGAAGCGATTCAAGGCGCTCGGCTTCGGCGTCAAGTGGAACCTGCGGGACTGCGTGCGCCACAAGGCCAGGAGCCTGATGACCCTCTTCGGCATCGTGGGCTGCATGGTCCTGCTGGTGGGCGGCCTGGGCATGAAGGATACCATGGACGCCTTCCTCGACGTGTTCTACGAAAAGGCGATCAACTACACGACCCGGGTCAACCTGGACAGCGAGAACATGGATCCGGAAGAGGGGAAGATCCTGGCCGGGCAGCTCGAAGGCGACTGGGCGGCGGACCGTGCGATCCAGATCGGCGACAAGGGCTACACCCTCGAGATCTGCTCCGTCACGCATGACAAGGTGCGCTTCGTCGATACCGACATGCGCATCGTCCCGCTGACCGACGAAGGCGCGTATGTCTGCGACCGGATCGCCCGCGACCACGGGCTGAAGGCGGGGGACACGCTGACCTTCTCCCCCTATGACAGCAGCGAGCGTTACTCCGTGCCGGTGGCCGGTGTGCTGGACTCCATGACGGAAGGCGTGTTCATGACCGCGGCCTTCGCCGACCGGACGGGCATCCCCTACACGGTCACATCCGTCTTTACGGATATGAAAGAGATCCCGGAGAACGCACACATCCTCAACCGGCAGAGCAAGCAGTCCATCATGGATTCCTTCGACACCTTCATGGACCTGATGAACAAGATGATCTGGCTGCTGGTGCTGGCGGCGGTCATCCTCGGCATCGTGGTGCTCTACAATCTCGGCGTGATGAGCTATACGGAGCGCTACCGCGAGATGGCCACCCTGAAGGTGGTGGGCTTCAAGGACGGCAAGATCGGCCGGCTGCTGATCAGCCAGAATCTGTGGCTCACGGTGATCGGCATCCTGATCGGCATTCCCGCGGGGATCGGCGTGCTGCAGTACCTGCTGACGGCCCTCGCTTCCGAGTACGAGCTGAAGCTGGTGCTGGGCCTGTCCACCTGGCTGATCAGTGTCCCGCTGACCTTCGGCGTTTCCCTGATCGTCGGCCTGATGGTTGCACGAAAAAACCGCCGCATCGATATGGTTGCGGCGCTGAAAACGGAGGAGTGAGGGAAGCGGGGACCGCTCACCGATCGATAAACCGCAGATCGGCATGGCCGGCGATGTGGACGGCGAGCAGGCTGTCGTAGTCCTCGTTCCGCTCGTAATGCGTATAGCCGATCTGCCACAGCCCGAAGGCCGCGAAGTTGACGACGATATCCCAGAGGATCATCTCATCGGTGAAGAGAGAGGTCTGGCGGACCACGCCGACGACGAAGACGCTCAGGGCAACCAGCCGCAGGACGCGGCGGTAGCGCTTTTCCAGCGACTTGGCGATGCGGGCCTCCTCCGCCTCATAGTGCATCACGAGCACTTCCTTCATGATGCTCCGCGTGACCTCCGATACGTGCTCCGCGCAGAGCAGGTTGATCTGCAGCGGCGCGGGCGTCCGCATGGAGGCGACGAAGCGGCTGATCACCGAGGCGTAATCCCGGTTGAGCGCCATCTTCGGACCCATCTGGACAGGGTCAAAGAAATCCTCCTGCCCGGTCAGGCGCAGGTCCAGCGTGACCGGGGCGTGGGACTGAGCGGCAAGCCAGTGTCTCAGGCCCCGGTCCGTCTGGGACTGCGTGTAGGTCAGCAGGACCATCATCAGCATGGTGATGTCGAAAAAGCCGTTCGTCCTCCGCCGGGCCGCACCCGTCATGCTGAGCATGATGATGACGGCCTCTGCGGCGCAGAGGAGGAGAAGGGTCAGATAACCCGCCGCATAGTGATGCTTTTTCAGGTGGAGCAGCAGCGCCGTGAGACCGGCGGCCACACCGATCAGGTTCTTGACCCAGATGCCCCAGGGCAGCGGGATGTAGGACGCATAGGGCGAACCGGCGTCCACCAGATACTGACGGATCAGCAGCTCATAGATCAGGTTGGCCACAGCGATCAGGATCGTGCAGATGCCGATCCTTTTCAGATCCCGGTAATACAGATTCATGTCTTATCCCACCCGTTCCGCTGACTTCGATGTCTCCCTTCGCTCAGAGGAGGCATTCCCGGGCCCGACCCCATGCCCTTATACCGAAAACTCCCGGACAGACTCGAACAGCAGCGTCAGCCGGTCGATGTCCTTCTCGGTGTGGAAGTGTCCGGCGTACCAGTGCCGGTACCGCAGCCGGGCCTCGATGCTGCCCAGCCACTCCTCCGTGCTCTTGTCCACCAGGCGCTGATCGATGGCGGCGATGAAGACCTCCGTCGGCACATAGCGGAGCGGCACGGTGTGCGAAAGGACGGCGTCCACCTGCCAGCCGCGGTCCGCCAGCGCCTTCTCCACGCGGGCTTTGATCTCGCCGCTCGGCTGCTCGTCCGGCCACCAGCCGTAGCCCCGCGCGAGACGGTAATACTTGTCCACGCTGTACGCGCCGCCGATCACGACGGTCTGCGTGCCGTCCAGATCGTAGACCTCTCCGTCCCTGGCGAAGAGCAGGTTGGGGAAGCTGTCCTCCGCGAAGACCCTGCCGCCGCGCCACTCCGTGAGATGATAGGACGGGATCGTCTCCGGCCGCATCTCATGATTTCCGTGGACGGAGAAGATCGTAAGCGGCATCCGGGCCATCCGCTGCTTGGCCGCCAGGTCCCTTTGACCGCCGTAGTAGTTGAAGCCGGCGTCGCCCAGGATGATCATCGTATCCTGTGCCGACGGCTGCACGCGCTCGCAGAAGCGCTCGATCCGGGTGAAGTCCCCGTGGGTATCTCCTGTGATGAAGATCATGCTGTTCACTCCCGCGGAATATGAGTTCCGCCCGGCAGCCTCCGCCGGGTCCGGTCCCATTGTACAACAAAACGGAGCTTTCTTCCACCTTCCGAAAGCCTTTTGTTCGGTTCTTCACGGAAAGTTCGGGAAAACCATATGGGAGAGGGTTCGCGCTCTGCGGAGCACGCCAGGGGCTTTCCGATCGCCCCTGGACCCTTCGGGATCGACTCTTTCCAGTTTGGCATTTTGCAAAGCAATGTTGATTAACGAAACCTTACATTGCCAAAGCCTTTCTTGACGGGACGGCCCCGAAGGAGTCCAGAGGGCGATCGGAAAGCCCTCTGGTGCGCCCGCA
>JAFRPG010000009.1 GCA_017429265.1 Clostridia bacterium
CGGCCCCGAAGGAGTCCAGAGGATTCGGAGCGCCCGGAAAACTGTCCGGGGGACAGTTTTCAGCGGAGAATGGGCGGCAGCCCCGGATCGATCGGAAAGCCCTCTGGTGCGCCCGCAGGTGCATACCCTCATCAACGGAGCTTCCCTAGCTAAACGTAAAGAACCTTTTTTCGCTCGAGCGTAAGCAGGTATTCCTTGCGGCGGAGACCGCCGGCGTAGCCGGTCAGGCTGCCGTCGGCGCCGATCACCCGGTGACAGGGCACGATCAGGGAAATCGGGTTCCGCCCGACGGCTCCGCCCACGGCCTGGGCGGACATGCGCGGCCGGCCCAGCAGGCGCGCGGTCTCCTCCGACAGCCGCCCGTAGGTGACGGTCTCCCCGTAGGGGATCCGGCGCAGGAGCCCCCACACCGTCTGCTGGAAGGCGGTGCCGCCCGGGCGCAGCGGCGGCGTGAAATCCGGCTCACATCCGGCGAAATACACGCGCAGCCAGCGGCCGGCCTCATCAAAAACGGGCAGCCGCTCTTCTTCAACGTCATCCGGAAGCACCGGCGCACCTTTTTGCCCGTCGAACCACAGGCCGGTCAGCGCCTCCCCGTCGGAAGCCAGAAGGATCATGCCCAGCGGGGACTGACGGCGGCAAAACAGCATCGCGGAACACCTCCCATCCGATTCTCTGCTTCCATCATACAGGAAGGAGACGCTATGTGCAAGCGGGCCGCAGCGGCTTGTGCAAATTCTTCGTTTGCTGTATAATGCTTCCATGATCCGCAGGATCGATGCGGGACGAGAAGGAGAATACTGCGATGAGAAGACGGGGCGGACACCTTTATCTGTGGGCTGCGGTGCTGACTGCCGCCTGCCTGCTCCTTTGCTGCGCAGGCGCGGAAGAGGAGCGATCCGGCATCTGCGGCCCGGATCTTTCGTGGCACCTGGACGTCTACGGCAATCTCTGTATTTCGGGAACAGGCCCGATGGACGACTGGACTACGCCTCCCTGGTACAGCATCCGCTCTGAGATATACACGGTCGACATCGGTGACGATGTGACCTCCATCGGCAGCGGGGCGTTCCACAGCTGCAGCGCCATGACAAGCGTCAGCATTCCCGATTCCGTGACCAGGATCGGTGAACGCGCCTTTTACAGCTGTACGAATCTCTGTTCCATGAGCCTGAGCGACAATATCAGCGAAATCGGGCACACCGCGTTTTACAACTGCAAGGCGCTCACGCAGATGACGATCCCCAACGGTGTCACCGTCATCGGGCGTGAAACCTTCCGGGGCTGTACGGGCCTGGTTTCCGTTTACCTGCCGCTCAGCCTGCGGGAGATCGGCGACCGCGCCTTCTATCAGTGCGCGGGGCTCGCCTTCATCGAACTGCCGTCCGGCCTGACGGACATCGGTACAGAGGCTTTCCGGGAATGCGGGAGCCTGACGCAGATCTGGATCCCGGCGTTTGTCAGCGAGATCCCGGACAGCGCTTTCCGGAAATGCGTGAAACTGACGCGCGTGAATGCTGCCGGAGAATCTGACGGCCATCGGAGCGTTTGCCTTTTATGAGGATACGCTCCTGTCGGACATCACCATCCCCGCGAATGTCACCGTGATCGGGCAGAGTGCGTTCCAATCCTGCAGGGCGCTGACGTCGGCCGTGATCCCGTCCGGCGTCACCGTGATCCCGGAGAGCGCCTTCTCGGGCTGCGGCGGCCTGACGAGCGTGAGCATCCCGGAGAGCGTGACCGGGATCGGGCGCTACGCCTTCAAGGGCTGCGACATCACGGGAGAGCTGCGGCTGCCGGCCGGCCTGGCGACTCTCGGCACCGGCGTCTTTCAGGGCAACGCAAATCTTCAGCGCATCACCATTCCCGAAAACATCACGGAGATCCCCGATTCTGCCTTCGAGAACTGTTCAGCGCTCTCGCACGTGGAGATTCCTTCGGATGTGCTGTCCGTCGGTTACCGGGCCTTCCGCGGATGCACGTCGCTGACCTCCGTTGAACTCCCGACCGTGATGACAAATCTGGGCGATTCGGCATTTCAGGACTGCAGCAGCCTGCGTACCGTCAGGATGCCCTTTGTACTGCCGAAGATCGGAAACTATGTGTTTTACAACTGCGTTTCGCTGGAGCGCATCGCCATCTCCATGTACGTGGAGACCATCGGTAACTATGCTTTCAACGGCTGCCGCTCGCTTCATGAGATCAGACTGCCAAGCCGGCTGACTGGCATCGGCAGCAGCGCGTTCAACGCCTGCCGGGGCCTGTACGAGGTCCGCTTCGGCTCCGCCGTGGAGACCATCGGAACCAACGCTTTCGCCAACTGTCCGAACGTCTGGTTCGCCTGTGAGGACGGCAGCGCGGCGGCGGCCTATGCGGACGAGAACGGCATCGGCAGATCGCGGCCGATATACCGGACGCTGACGCTGCCGGAGGACACGCGCTTCATCGGGAGCGGCGCTTTCGCCTGTCTTACGGATGTGGACAGGATCGTCCTGCCGGAAGGCGTGACGTTCATCGCCGACGACGCCTTCGATCACAGCGACGTGGTACTTGTGGTCACATACGGCACATACGCCGCCGACTGGGCCTTCCTCCACGACGTCCCCTTTACCGACAGATAAACCGGTCCCTGACCGATTCGCCGCCGTTCCCGCGGAGCCGTCTCTCCCCGCGGGTGAACGGCGGCTTTTTCACGGGCCGGTGTTCGCTTGACACCGCCCGCCCGCCCGCGCTACAATAGGAAAAGCAGCAACGGGAGGAGGGTCCGCCATGACAGAGATCAGGGTCATCGGGATGCGCACGGCGCGCACCCTGCCGCAGCTGATCCCGGAGATCGCGTCGGCGAGGAGGGACGGGCGGCGGGTGTTCGTGCTGGTGCCCGAGCAGTATACCCTGCAGGCGGAACTCGAACTGATCGAAGGCCTGCACACCAAGGGCCTGCTGGACATTGACGTGGTCTCCCCGCGGCGGCTGAGCCAGCTGGTGCATGAGCGCGCGGGCAGCCCGGGCCTGCCGGTCCTCTCGTCCGCCGGCAGCACGATGGCGGTGGCCCAGGCCCTGCAGAACGTCCGCGGAGACCTGACCTGCTATGCCGGCTCGGTCAACCGCCCGGGTCTCCCGGAGCGCATGGCCTCCCTGATCGCCGAGCTTGACGAGAGCGGCGCGGACCCGGACTGGCTGGAGAGCCTCGCGGAGGGGGAGGACGGCGCGGAGGAGCGCAGCGCACGTGCCTCGGCCCTCTCACGGGAGAAGGAGAAGGACATCGCCCGGGTCTGGCGCGCCTACCGCGAGCTGATCGCGGGGCGTTTCATCGACGCGGCGGGGGAGGAGCGCAGCATCACCGAGCGCCTGCCCGCGAGCGGCCTGGTCGACGGGGCCGACGTCTTCGTCTGCGGCTTTGACGTCCTGCATCCGCGCTTCGTGGACCAGCTGGCCGTGATGGCCGGCCGCGCCCGGAGCCTCACGGTGGCCATGACCCTCTGCGCGCCGGGCGACCCGGACCGCTACGCCTTCCGGTGCCAGCGCTTCACGGTGATGGAGATGGGCCTGCGCCTCGAACGGCTCGGGATCACGATGCGGGAGGAGCAGAGGGAGGCCGTCCGGGACGAGGCCGCGCCGGAACTCAGGTGGATGGAGCAAAACCTCTTCACGCCGCTGGGCGGGGTCTGGAACGGACCCTGCGGCGCGCTGCACAGCCATACCGCGGCCACCCCGGACGACGAGGCGCTCTTTGCCGCGGATCAGCTGCGCCGCTGGCACAGCGAGGGGATCCCGTGGTCCCGGATGAGCGTGGCCCTGGCGGAGACGGACACCCTGCCCGCCGTGCTGGCCGGCGTCCTCACCGCCGCGGGGATCCCGCACTACCTGGCCCGGAAGGACCCGGCGTCGCGGCACGGCCTGTGCCGGATGCTGACGGCGGCCTGCGCGGCGGCGTCCACGGGCTTTGACCAGCGGCCGGTCCTCGACTGGCTGGACAGCGGATTTACCCCACTGGAGACGGACGAGGCCCTGCGCCTGCGCAGCTATGCGGTGCGCAACGGGATCCGGTGGAAGAAGTGGATGAACCCGTTCACCCGCGGGGACGACGCGGCGGCAGCGGAGGAACTGCGCCTGCGGGCGATCCCGCCCCTGATCGAATTCCGCCGCCGTCTGGACGCGGCGGAGGACGGGGCCCAGGCGGCCGAGGCCCTCTGGCAGCTGATGACGGACACCGACGCCTACGGCCGGCTCCTGCGGCGCGAGCGGGAACTGCTGGACCGCGGCCTGACCCTCGAGGCCGGGCAGAACCGCCAGGTCTGGCGGGCGGTGCTGGGCCTCCTCGACCAGATCCACGTCCTCCTGGCGGGACAGCGCTCGGGGCTGAAGGAGATCACGCGGCTGGTGACCGCCGGCCTTGAGAGCATCCGGATCAGCGGCCTGCCCCCGGCACCGGACAGCGTGACCGTGGGGGAGGCGGGTCACATGCTGGCCGGGCGCACGGAGGCCCTGCTGCTGATGGGCATGCAGGACGGCGTGACCTCCTCCCGGCGGGCGAGCCTCCTCACCGACAGCGAGCGCGCCTCCCTGCGCACCCGCGGCGGCCTGCCGATCGGCCTGAGCGACGAGCTGACCAACAGCCTGCGCCGCTCGGACTTTTATCGCACGATGACGCTCCCGACACGCTTCCTGACCGTGACCCACGCGGCCGGAACGGCGGACGGCGGTGTGCTGATGCCCGTGACTCTCCTCGGCGAGATGCGGCGGATCTTCCCTTCGATGCGGGTGACCGGCGGCGCGACGGCGGAGGGGAGCTCCCTGCCCCTCTCCCCGCGGCTGGCCCTCGAGCAGCTGCCCGTGCTGATCCGGCGCTGCAGCGAGCAGGGGGAGGCCCTGCCGCCTCTGTGGCAGGAAGCCCTGCGCCGCCTGCTTGGGGATGAGCGCTGGGCGGAGAAGACCCGGGCCATGCTGGAGGAACTCAACGCGCGGATCTTCGCGGAGCCCCTGCCCGCGGACCTGGCCGGGACCCTCTACACCCCGGACGAGGTCTCGATCACGCGTCTGGAGACCTTTGCGTCCTGTGCCTACCGGCACTTTGTCCGCTACGGCTTGGGGCCGGAGGAGGAGCGCGGCTTTGAGCTCGGAGCGGATGAGCGCGGGAGCTTTTTCCACGCGGTGCTCTGCCGGTACGCGGAGCTCAGCGCGGAGGAACCTGCCTGGCCCGATATCCCGGACGAGCGGATCGATGCCCTCGTGGAGGCGGCGGCCCGGCCTCAGCGGGAGGCCTGGAAGGACGGCCCCCTCGAGGATGACGCCGTCGGCGCGGCCCTCGGGGAGGAACTCATGCGGACCGTCCGCCGCGCGGCGCGGATGTTCACCCGCCACGCGCAGCACTCGGGCTTCACGGCCACGAGCGCGGAGGTGCGCTTCGGCGACGGCGGCCTGCCCCCGGTGGTTCTGGAACTGAGCGACGGGCGGCGCATCGCCCTGCGGGGGATCATCGACCGGATCGACCGCTGGCAGGGGGACGACGGCCTCTACCTGCGCGTCGTGGACTACAAGTCGGGCGATCAGAGCCTTGACGCGGTGCGCATGCACTGGGGCCTGCAGCTCCAGCTGATCCTCTATCTGGAGGCGGCCACGCGCGGCGAGCACGGCTTCCCGGCCGGCGCCTACTATTTCCGGGTGCAGGATCCCCTGGTGGAGACCGAGCACGACCTGGTGAGCGAGGCCGAGACCGCCCTGGCGAAACAACTGCGCCTCAGCGGCGTGACCCTCGCCGACGCGAAGGTCATCGCGGCGATGAACGGGGACGGGGGCGACGAGGTCATCGGCTCCGTGCTGACGCAGAAGGGTGTCCCGAAGAAGAACGTGCTCGCCGCCGACCTCGCCGGGATGACTGCCCTGATGCAATACGCACACACCGTGGCGGGCCGGCTCGCGGAGCATCTGCTGGACGGGGAGATCGGCATCCACCCGGCGCGGATCGGGGAATGGACGGCCTGCACGTTCTGCCCCTACGCCGCGGTCTGCGGACGCGACGACCGTCTCCCCGGCGGACAGCCGAGGGATCCGGAGGTCGAGAAAGACGAGGCCTGGCTGCGCATGACGGCCTCCGGGACGGAATCCGACACCGAACAGTAACAGTTTCTTTCACAAAAAGCCGGAATTTGACGGGCAAATTGAGCGGAAAAGACTTGATTTTCCGGCCAAAAGAGTGTACGATGTTCATGCTTTCCTCACCGAATGTTCGTCTTTTCCGGACATTCGGGAGGCAGAGCCGGGGGATCGTTCGGGATCGTCCGCAAACCGCAATCACAGAGACGGAGGAAAACATCAATGAAGAAGCTTGTTGCTCTGCTGCTCACGCTGGCGCTGTGCCTCGGCTGCTCCGCTGCCTTCGCGCTGGAAGGCCAGCCCGTTGCCCAGGAAAACGTCAAGGTCGGCTTCATCTTCCTGCACGACGAGAACTCCACCTATGACCTCAACTTCATCAACGCCGCCAAGGAAGCCTGCGAGGCCCTGGGTGTCGCCTATGTTCTCAAAACCAACATCCCCGAAGGCGCCGAGTGCTACGAGACGGCTGTCAAGCTCGTGGGCGAGGGCTGCAACATCATCTTCGCCGACAGCTTCGGCCATGAGGATTTCATGATCGAGGCCGCCCGCAACTATCCGGAAGTGGAATTCTGCCACGCCACCGGCACCCGCGCGCACACCACCGGTCTGGCCAACTACCACAACGCCTTCGCCTCCATCTATGAGGGCCGTTTCCTGGCGGGCGTGGCCGCCGGCCTGAAGCTCAACAAGATGATCGAAGACGGCACCATCACCGCCGAGACCGCCAAGATCGGCTATGTGGGCGCGTTCCCCTATGCCGAGGTGAAGAGCGGCTACACCAGCTTCTTCCTGGGCGCCCGTTCCGTGTGCCCCTCCGCCACCATGGAAGTGACCTTCACCAACTCCTGGTATGACGAGGCCATGGAGAAGGAAGGCGCCAACGCCCTGATCAGCAACGGCTGCGTCCTGATCAGCCAGCACGCCGACTCCATGGGCGCTCCCTCAGCCTGCGAGGACGCCGGCATCCCCAACGTCTCCTACAACGGCTCCACCGTGGAAGCCTGCCCCTACACCTTCATCGTCTCCTCCCGCATCAACTGGGTGCCCTACATGAAGCACATGATCGAGTGCGTCATCAACGGCCAGGCCATCGAGGCTGACTGGACCGGCACCATCGAGACCGGCTCCGTCGAGCTCAGCGAGATCAACGAGATCGCGGCGGCTCCCGGCACCGTGGAGAAGATCGAAGAGGTCAAGGCTGCCCTGATCGCCGGCACCGTCAAGGTGTTCGACACCGCCGCCTTCACCGTGAACGGCGAGACCCTGACCAGCTATCTGGCTGATGTCGACGATATGCTCGACTTCGTGCCCGAGACCGAGGTCATCACCGACGGCTTCTTCGCCGAGTCCTTCTTCCGTTCCGCTCCCTACTTCGACATCAACATCGACGGCATCACCATCCTGGGCAACTGAGCCTGACGACGGGATGACCCGTCTCAGATGAAACGAGATACTGCAAGGGTTTGGACCTGACAACCCTTGCAGTATTTCTTCCTTCTGCCCGGTTTGTCCGATCGCCCGCTGATACGAGGTGTACGCATGGAGAAACGAGTTCCGGCTGTCCGCATGATCGACATCACCAAGACCTTCGGCCACGTGACTGCGAACAACCATGTCAATCTGGAGATCTACCGCGGGGAGATCCTCGCGCTGCTGGGGGAGAACGGCAGCGGTAAGACGACCCTGATGAACATGCTCTCGGGCATCTATTACCCCGACAGCGGCAGCATCGAGGTCGACGGCAAGCCGGTGGTGATCGACTCGCCGAAGACGGCCTTCTCTCTCGGGATCGGCATGATCCACCAGCATTTCAAGCTGGTGAACGTTCTGACCGCCGCGGAGAACATCGAGCTGGGCGGGAAAGGCCGCCTCCGCATCCGGGACGCAGCGAGGAAGATCGATGAGATCTGCGCCCAGTACGGCTTTGAGGTCGACCCCAACCGGAAAGTGTACGACATGTCCGTCTCCGAGAAGCAGACCGTGGAGATCATCAAGGTCCTCTACCGCGGCGCGGACATCCTGATCCTCGACGAGCCCACCGCCGTCCTGACCCCCCAGGAGACCGAGAAGCTCTTCAAGGTCCTGCGGAACATGCGCAACAACGGCAAGGCCATCGTCATCATCACGCACAAGATGAACGAGGTGCTGGCCATCTCCGACCGCGTGGCCGTCCTGCGCAAGGGCGAGTACGTCGGCGACCTGGAGACCGCGGAGACCACAGCGAGCGAGATGACCAACAAGATGGTCGGCCATGCGATCAAGCTGAACATCGACCGACCCAAGCCGGTCAACCCGCAGCCCCGCATCCTGGTGGAGGGCCTAACGGTCCGCAACAGCGACGGCGTGCTCAAGCTGAAGGACGTCTCCTTCGAGGCGCGGTCCGGGGAGATCCTCGGCATCGCGGGCATCGCCGGTTCCGGCCAGAAGGAGCTTCTCGAGTCCATCGCCGGCCTGCAGCGCGTCGAGAGCGGCTCCATCGTCTACCTGGATGACGACGGCACCCGCGAGGAGCTGGTCGGCAAGGCGCCGCTGGAGATCCAGCACATGGGCGTCCACCTCTCCTTCGTGCCGGAGGACCGCCTCGGCATGGGCCTGGTCGGCAGCATGAACATCGCCGACAACATGATGCTCCGCACCTACCGCGAGGGGCCGCACCTCTTCACGCAGCGCGCGAATCCCGCGAAGACGGCGGAGCAGGTCGTCCGCGACCTCGAGGTGGTGACCCCGAGCATCCGGACACCCGTCCGCCAGCTCTCCGGCGGCAATGTCCAGAAGGTGCTGGTGGGCCGCGAGATCGTCTCGGCCCCGAAGGTGCTGCTGACGGCCTACGCGGTGCGCGGCCTGGACATCAACTCCTCCTACACGATCTATCACCTGCTCAACGAGCAGAAGCAGAAGGGCGTCGCCGTCATCTATGTGGGCGAGGACCTCGACGTCCTGATCCAGCTGGCGGACCGCATCCTCGTGCTCTGTGACGGACAGGTCAGCGGCATCGTCAAGGGGACAAAGGCCAAAAAGAAAAAGCTCGGGCGGCTGATGACCACCGTGGGCGGAAAGGAGGACGCCGATGAAGACAAGTGAGCGCAAGCATGAACCGCTGCTGCACATCGCGGCGCGGGAACCCCTGCCCTGGCACTGGAACCTTCTGATCCGTGCGGCCGGCATCCTCGCGGCCCTGCTCCTCTGCGCCCTGCTGACCTGGGTGATCACCGAGAAGAATCCGATCGAGTTCGCGGTGACGGTCTGGCACGCCTCCTTCCCCGCGAACCCCGCGCAGTTCAGGATCAGCTTCTGGTCCATGCTGCACGACCTGGCGATCCTGCTGATGCTGTCGCTGGCCGTGACCCCGGCCTTCCGGATGCGCTTCTGGAACATCGGCGCGGAGGGTCAGACCCTCGTGGGCTGCCTGCTCACGGCGATCTGCATGCGCTCGATGGCCGGGAACGCACCCAACTGGCTGATCATCCTCTGCTCCACCCTCGGCGCGATCGCGGCGGGCGCGGTCTGGGGCGTGATCCCCGCCGTGTTCAAGGCCCGCTTCGGCACCAACGAGACGCTGTTCACCCTGATGATGAACTACATCGCCGCCCGCCTGGTCGCCTACTTCTGGGTGATCTGGAAGGGCCCGCGCTCGGCCCTGGGCATGATCAACGGCTCCGAGCCCGTGTATCAGGTCGGCTGGCTGCCGCAGATCGGGAACGAGTATCTGCTGAACATCCTCATCGCGGCCGTGTGCGCCCTGCTGATGTGCGTCTACCTCTACCAGTCCAAGCACGGCTTCGAACTGTCGGTGGTGGGCGAGAGCCAGAAGACCGCCAGCTACCTCGGCATCCGCGTGGGCTGGGTCACCGTCCGCACCATGCTGCTCTCCGGCGCGATCTGCGGCCTGACGGGCCTGATGATCACGGCCGGACATGACCACACGATCGACGAGGGCATCGTCCGTGGCCGCGGCTTCACGGCGGTCATGGTGTCCTGGCTGGCCAAGTTCAACCCCCTGTATATGATCCTCGCCAGCTTCCTGATCGTCTTCCTCCAGCACGGCGCGAAGGACATCGCTTCGAGCAACACGATCAACATCAACGAGTCCTTCTCCGAGATCCTGATCGGCATCATCCTCTTCTCCATCATCGGCACCGAGTTCTTCATCCGCTACCGGGTGCGCTTCCGCCACCACGGGGCCGCGCAGAAGGGAGGCCTGACCCATGTCTGAGTCCGCTCTGTATCCGGCTCTGGTTTCCGCGCTGATTTGGCTGACCACCTTTGTGCCGGTGGCTGTGGTGCAGGGCATCCCGCTGCTGTGCGGCGCCACGGGTGAGACCCTCACCGAGAAGGCCGGCAACCTGAACCTGGGCATCCCCGGCATCATGTATGTCGGCGCGATCTGCGGCGTGGCCGGCGGATACTACTACGAGCAGTCGGTGACCGCCCTGACCAAGGCGCGGGTTGCTGAGATCATCAGCGCTTCCCCGACGCCGATCATCGGCCTGGCGAGGCAGACGCTGACCGACAGCACCTACGCGGAGCTCCAGAGCGGCTTCCTCGCCATCGCGATCCCGCTGGTCTGCTGCCTGGCGGGCGCCCTGCTGATGGGCCTGCTCTACGCCTTCCTGACCACCACTCTCCGCGCGAACCAGAACGTGACGGGCCTGGCGATGACCACCTTCGGCATCGGCATCGGCAACTTCGTCGGCGGCCTGATCGCCGGCAAGAATGCCACCCGCATCAACATCAAGAAGACCCACGACATCTACCACCAGGCCCTGTTCAAGGTCAACCCGGCCAACTGGCTGGCGGAGCCCGATCGGGTCAACTGCCTCGTGATCCTCTTCGCGGGCGCGCTGGCCCTCCTGGTCTGCTGGATCGTGCTGAAGATCCGCAGGCGGCGCGCGGGCAGGTGGCTGAAGATCGCCGCGATCTGCGAAGGCGTGCTGTTCATCGCCTTCTTCGGGCTGGACAGCTACGGCTTCATGGTGTACCTGAGCATCGCGATCGCCCTGATCGCCGCGTGGTTCCTGACGAAGACCCGGACCGGCCTGCAGCTGCGGGCGGTAGGCGAGAACCCTGCCACGGCGGACGCCGCCGGCATCTCCGTCAACCGCTACAAGTATGCGGCGACCTGCATCGGCGCGATGATCGCGGGCCTCGGCGGCCTGTTCTACTCCGTGGACTATGTCAGCGGCTGGTCCAACGACGCTTTCGGCGACCGCGGCTGGCTGGCCATCGCGCTGGTCATCTTCACGGTCTGGCGGCCGAACATCGGTGTGCTGGCCTCCATCCTCTTCGGCGGCCTCTACATCCTCAACATGTACATCCCTACGGGCGAGAATCTGGCGGTGAAGGAGCTGTACAAGATGATCCCCTATGTGGTGACCGTGATCGTGCTGATCGTCACGAGCATCACCAACCGCAAGGACAGCCAGCCTCCGGAGCATCTCGGCCTGCCGTACTTCCGCGAGGAGCGATAGTGCGAAGGACAGCAAACGGACCCGGTCATCACCCGTCAGGCGGCGGGGATGACCGGGTCCGTTTGTTTTCGCTGAAGGGTTACAGTTCCGACAGCTCGTCCTGGCTGACCAAGCGGATGCCGCTGGCGGCCAGGGAGGCTGCGGCGCGCGGGACGTCGGCCACGCGGAAGATCATGTAGGCGTTCTGACCGCTCAGGAAGGCGTACATGTACTCCACATTCACCTCGTCGGCGGCCAGGAGCTCCAGCACCTGGTTCAGTCCGCCGGGGACATCCGGCACGGCCACGGCCAGTACCGGCGTCAGCGAGCAGACGAAGCCCGCCTCCTTCAGCACGGTGGCGGTGGCGAGCACGTCGTCCACGATCAGGCGGGCGATGCCGAAATCACTGGTTTCGGCCAGGGAGAAGGCGCGCATGTCGATGCGGTGCTCGGCCAGCACCTTCGTCATGGAAAAGAGGTAACCGGGCTTGTTCTCGAGAAAGACAGAAATCTGCTTGACGTTCATGGCTCGCTGCTCCTTTCCTCAGATCTTGCGCTTGTCGATGACGCGCACGGCCTTGCCCTCGCTGCGGGTGATGGACTTGGGCGCCACCAGGGTGACCTTGGCGGTGAGGCCGAGCATGGAGCGCAGGCCCTCCACCAGCTTCTTCTGGCGTCCGGTGATCTCGGCGAGGCTGTCGGTGAACATCTCGGGGGTCATCTCGACCTGAATGTCGAGGGTGTCGGTGTTGTTCACGCGGTCGACGATGATCTGATAGTTGGCCGGATAGCCCTGGTTGAGCAGGACGGTCTCGATCTGGGACGGGAAGACATTGACGCCGCGGATGATCAGCATATCGTCGGTGCGGCCGCGCGGCTTGCACATCTTGACATGGGTGCGGCCGCAGGAGCACGGCTTGTGGCTGAGGACGCAGACGTCGCGGGTGCGGTAGCGCAGGAGCGGGAAGGCTTCCTTGTCCAGGGCGGTGAAGACGAGCTCGCCCTCCTCGCCGTCGGGGAGGACCTCGCCGGTGTCGGGATCGATGATCTCGGCGATGAAGTGGTCCTCATTGATGTGCATGCCGGTCTGCTCGGAGCACTCAAAGGCCACACCGGGGCCGCTGGTCTCGGTCAGGCCGTAGATGTCGTAGGCCTTGATGCCGAGAGTCTCCTCGATCGACTTGCGCATCTCCTCCGACCAGGCCTCGGCGCCGAAGATGCCGGCTTTGAGCGGGATCTGGTCCGGGGTCAGCCCCATCTCCTTCATACTCTCGCCGAGGTAGGCGGCGTAGGAGGGGGTGCAGCAGAGGATCGTGGCCTTGAGGTCCATCATGAACATGATCTGCCGCTCGGTGTTGCCCGAGGAGATCGGCACGGTGAGGCAGCCGACCTTGTGGCTGCCGCCGTTGAGGCCGGCGCCGCCGGTGAAGAGGCCGAAGCCGTAGGAGATCTGGCAGACGTCCTCGTCGGACCCGCCCGCCGCGACGATGGCCCGGGCGCAGCAGTCGTCCCAGAGGTCGATGTCGTGCTGGGTGTAGTAGGCGATCACGCGCTTGCCTGTGGTGCCGGAGGTGGAGTGGATGCGCACGCAGTCCTTCAGCGGGACGGCCAGCATCCCGTAGGGATAGGCCTCGCGGAGGTCATGCTTGCTGATAAAGGGCAGCTTGTGGAGATCGGCGGTCCCCTTGATATCGTCGGGGGTCAGGCCCTTCTCCTCCATCAGCCTGCGATAATAGGGGACGCTGTCCCACACATGGCGGACCTGCCTGACAAGGCGTTCGTCCTGCCAAGCCTGGATCTGTTCCCGCGGCGCGGTCTCGATTTCGGGCTGATAATAGCGTTCCATCGGGCATCTTTCCTTTCCTGATGATTGAGCACACGGCGGAGCCTGCTTCCGGCTGCCGCATGATATCCTCATCATACACCATGGACGGCGTCTGCGGTGTTTTTGCGCTGTATTTCCGGTCAGGCGTTCCTGCCGAGGGCGAAGGCCTTTTTGTTCAGCTCGAGGAATTTCGGCGGGACGACGGCCTCGAGGGCGGTCATCCAGGCTTCCTCAGGGAGGTCGAAGTAATGGGACAGGCGGCCCATCAGCACGATGTTGACGGCCTTGCTGCTCCCGGCCTCGCGCGCGAGGGACAGGCAGTCGAGGGCGTCCACCTTCGCGCCGGCCTGCTTCATCTTGTCGATCAGGTGCTCCGGATAGGAGGCGGCGCCGATGACGACCGGCATCGGGTCGATCTGCTGGGTGGAGGTGACGATCTGTCCGTCGGGCCTGAGGTACTCCAGCCAGCGCGCGGCCTCGAGCTCCTCAAAGGAGACGATGAAGTCCGCGCAGCCCTTGTCGATGACGGGGGAGAAGACCCGGTCGCCGTAGCGGACATAGGTGACCACGCTGCCGCCGCGCTGGCTCATGCCGTGGACCTCGCTGACCTTCACGTCATAGCCCTGCGCCATCAGCAGCTGTCCGAGGAGCTTGCTGGCCAGCAGGCTGCCCTGCCCGCCGACGCCGACGATCATGATGTTCTTCGTTTCCATGGCTCAGGCCTCCTTTCCGGTGGACTCAAAGGCGTTCAGGCGGCACAGCTGGCCGCACACGCCGCAGCCCACGCACAGGGTGGCGTCCACCCGCGCCTTGCCCTCCTTGATGGAGATGGCCGGGCAGCCGATCCGCATGCAGGACTTGCAGCCGACGCACTTGTCGGTGTTCACGCGCAGCGGGGCCTTGTGCTTCACATACTTGAGCAGGGCACAGGGCCGGCGGGAGATGATCACCGAGGGCTCCTCCGCCGCGAGCTCCTCCTTCACCGCCGCGTCGCAGGCCGCGAGGTCATAGGGATCGACCACGCGGACGCGCCGGAAGCCCATCGCTTTGCAGAGGCTCTCCAGGTCGATCTTTCCGGCCGGGTCGCCCTTGATGTTGTAGCCGGTGGTGGGGTTCTGCTGGTGGCCGGTCATGCCGGTGATCGAGTTGTCGAGGATGATGACCGTGGAGTTGGACTGGTTGTAGGCCACGTTGGCCAGGCCGGTCATGCCGGAGTGCATGAAGGTGGAATCGCCGATGACGCAGACCGTCCGGCTCTCGCTCTCGCGGCCCAGGGCCTTGTTGAAGCCGTGCAGGCCGCTGATCGACGCGCCCATGCACAGGGTCATCTCGATCGTGGCGAGCGGAGGCACCGCGCCGAGGGTGTAGCAGCCGATGTCGCCCAGGACGGTGCACTTGTTGTTCTTGAGGGTGTAGAAGAGGCCGCGGTGCGGGCAGCCCGCGCACATGACCGGCGGCCGCCCGGGAACGGTCTCGCCCAGCTGCGCGCCCTTGGGCACGGGGAGGCCCAGCTTCTCCGCCACGATGTTCTGGCTAAACTCGCCCAGCGGGGAGAAGAGCTCCTTGCCCGCGGGGCTCAGGCCGAGGACGCGGCAGTGGTTCTCGATGAAGGGGTCGAGCTCCTCCACGACCACCAGCCTGCCCACGGAGGCAGCGAAGGCCTTCAGCTTTTCGTCCGGCATGGGCCAGATCATGCCCAGCTTGAGGACGGGATAGCGGTCGCCGCAGACCTCCTTCACATACTGGTAGCAGGTGGAGGACGTGACGATGCCGACGCTGCGGTCGCTGCCCTCCTCCACGCGGTTCAGGGGAGAGGTCTCGGCTAAGGCGGCGAGACGGCGCGTGCGCTCCTCCACGAAGGGGTGGCGGCGGATCGCGTTGCCGGGCATCATCACATACTTGCCGATGTTCTTTTCGTAGGGCCTGGCCGGCGGGGTCACGCGCTCGCCGGTCTCCACGAGGGACTGGGAGTGGGCCACGCGGGTGCACATCTTGAGCAGGACGGGTGTGTCGAACTCTTCCGACAGATCGAAGGCCGCTTTGGCGAAGGCGAGGGATTCCGCCGAGTCGCTGGGCTCGAGCATCGGGATCTTCGCGGCCTCCGCGTAGTGGCGGGAGTCCTGTTCGTTCTGGGAGGAGTGCATGCCGGGGTCGTCGGCCACGGCGATGACCATGCCCGCATTCACGCCCGTGTAGGACACGGTGAACAGCGGGTCGGCCGCCACGTTGAGACCCACGTGCTTCATGCCGCAGAAGGAGCGCTTCCCGGCCAGGGACGCGCCGAAGGCCGTCTCCATGGCCACCTTCTCGTTGGGCGCCCACTCGCAATAGATCTCGTCAAACTTTGCCGCTTCCTCGGTGATCTCGGTGCTCGGGGTCCCCGGGTAGCTCGAAACCACGGCGCACCCGGCCTCCCACAGACCGCGGGCCGCGGCCGCATTGCCCAGCATGAGTCGCTTTGTCATTGTATCGCCTCCGCGTTTGATTCGTCAGTCAGTCCCATGCGCTCGATCAGCTCCTGCATCGCGCCGCGCTCCTCGCCGAGGATGTTGCGGCGGACACGGCTGATTGTCGCGCTCGACGCGCCTGTTTTCTCCAGGATCTCCGCATAGACCTGGTCCTGCAGGAGATAGACCGCCACGTCGAAACGCTGCTCCATGCTGCGCAGCTCCGTCGGCGTGCACAGGTCGTCGAAGAAACGCCGGCACTCGTCCTCGTCCTTCAGCCGCAGGATCGCCTGGTAGAGTCGGTCGCTCCGGGCTTTCCGGGTCATTCGGGCCACTTTGAGTCCTCCTTTATGCCGCAGACCGGCGGCGGATTGCAGACAGTTTAGCACATAAAAGCGTGAAAGTAAACCGGCATTTTGTTCTTTTTCCGTTCCGCGGCCGGCCCGGAAGCGCAAAAAGGCGCTTGCATTGCCGCGCATCCCGTGGTATAATCCGCCTCGAAAGGCGACGACGGAGAAGAGTCCGCGTCCGGAAGTCTGTCCAAAGAGAGGAACGGCAGGTGAGAGCGTTCCGGCAGACGGGGCGGGCGTTCCCTCCCGAGCTGCGCGCTGAACGGCTGCCCCTCGGGGCGGCCCTGTAGGACGCGACGGATCGGCCCCGTGACCGGCATCGAGCGCATCGGCCCCGAAAAAGGAGCCCGTGCGGAAAAAGGGTGGTACCACGTGGCTTTTATGCCTGCGTCCCTTGATCGGGCGCAGGTTTTTCTGTGCCCAGGCTACGAACGGAAAACAGACAGGAGGTACAGACAACCATGGGCATGAGGGAAACCATTGACCAGATGCGGCAGATGATGTCGCAGGAACTGGAGAAGGTCTGCGACAAGCAGACGCTCGAAGCGCTGCGCGTGCGCGTGCTGGGCAAGAAGGGCGAGCTGACCGCCCTGCTGCGCGGCATGGGCCAGCTCTCCCCCGAGGAGAGGCCGGCCGCGGGCCAGCTGATCAACGACGCGCGGGAGAAGTTCACCGCGATGCTCGAGGCGCGCCAGGACGCCCTGCGCGCGATGGAGCGCGCCACCGCCCTGCAGCGGGAGAACATCGACGTCACCGAGCCCGCCCCGCTGCCCCCGGCCGGGAGCGCCCACCCCGTCAATATCGTCATGCGGGAGATGGTGGACTGCTTCACGGGCATGGGCTTCGAGGTCGTGGAGGGCCCGGAGATCGAACTGGACCACTACAACTTCGAGCTGATGAACATCCCGAAGAACCACCCGGCGCGGGACGCCCAGGACACCTTCTACATCGACGACAACATCGTCCTGCGCACCCACACCAGCCCCATGCAGGCCCGCACGATGCTGACCCGCAAGCCCCCGATCCGGATCATCTGCCCGGGCCGTGTCTTCCGCTCCGATGAGGCGGACGCCACCCACAGCCCGGTATTCCACCAGATGGAAGGCCTGGTGGTGGACAGGGATGTCACGATGGCCGACCTGCGCGGCACGCTGAACGCTTTCGCCGAGCGCGTGTACGGCAAGGGCATCACGACCCGCTTCCGTCCGTCGTTCTTCCCCTTCACCGAGCCCTCCACCGAGGTGGACCTGACCTGCTCCGCCTGCCACGGCAAGGGCTGCCGCGTCTGCAAGGGCACGGGCTGGATCGAGGTCCTCGGCGCCGGCATGGTGAACCCGCGCGTGCTGGAGATGTGCGGCATCGACTCCACGGTCTACTCCGGCTTTGCCTTCGGCATCGGCCTGGACCGCATCGCCATGATGCGCTACGCGGTTCCGGACCTGCGCCTGATGTATGAGGGCGACGCGCGCTTCCTGGGACAGTTCAGGTGAGGGAGGAGAGAGACGATGAAGATCCCGATGAAATGGATCCGCGAGTATGCCGGCATCCCGGTGGACGCGGAGACCTATATGAACAAGATGATCATGATCGGCGACGGCGTCGAGGGCTATGAGCGCCTGGGCGCCGAGGTCGAGGGTGTGGTGGTCGGCCGGGTGCTGACCTGCGACCCCCATCCGAACTCCGACCACCTGCACATCTGCAAGGTGGACGTGGGGGAGGCGGAGCCTCTGCAGATCGTGTGCGGCGCGCCCAACGTGGCGGCGGGCCAGCTGGTGCCCGTGGCGAAGAACGGCGCGCACCTCCCCGGCGGCGTGACCATCAAAAAGGGCAAGCTGCGCGGCGAGGTCTCCGAGGGCATGATCTGCTCGGGCGAGGAGCTGGGCTGCCCGCCGGAGCTCTATCCGAACATCTGGGAGAAGGGCATCCTCGTCTTCAACGAGGACTATCCCCTCGGCGCGGACGTGCGGCCCATCCTCGGCCTGGACGACACCGTGATGGACTTCGAGGTCCTGGCCAACCGCCCGGACTGCCTCTCCGTCTGGGGCATCGCGCGCGAGACCGCCGTGGCCCTCGGCACCGAGTTCAAAAAGCCTGAGATCACGGTCACCGAGACCGGCAAGGGCGACATTAGCGACTATGTGCGGGTCGAGGTGCGCGACACCGACCTCTGCCCGCGCTACGTGGCCCGCGTCATCGACAACGTCCGCGTCGGCCCGTCTCCGAAGTGGCTGCGCGAGTATCTCTACGGGGCCGGCATGCGCTCCATCAACAACGTCGTGGACATCACCAACTTCGTGATGCTCGAGACCGGCCATCCGATGCACGCTTTCGACCTGGACAAGGTGGAGGGCCATCACATCATCGTCCGCCGGGCGAAGGAGGGCGAGTTCATCACCACCCTCGACGGCAAGGCGCATACGATGCAGGCCGGTCAGCTGGCCATCTGCGACGCGGCGAAGCCCTCCTGCGTGGCGGGCATCATGGGCGGCGAGGAGAGCGAGATCACCGGGAGCACCCGTCAGGTCATGTTCGAGTGTGCGGTCTTCGACTACGCCGCGACCCGCCTCACCTCCCGCGCTCTCGGCATCCGCACCGAGTCCTCCGGCCGCTTCGAGAAGGGCGTCAACATCCGCACGCCCCTCGAGGCCATGCAGCGCGCCTGCCAGCTGATCCATGACCTGGACGCGGGCGACGTCGTGCCCGGCATCATCGACCTCTATCCGAATCCCGTACCCGACCAGGTCGTGACCGGCTCCTGCGCCCGCATCGCGCGGCGCACCGGCGTGGACATCCCGCCGGAGGAGATCGTGCGCATCCTCGAGCAGCTGCACTTCGGCGTGCGGCGCGACGGCGACAGCCTGACCGTGACGGTCCCGGATTTCCGCCAGGATATCACCGTGGGCGAGGCCGACCTGAGCGAGGAAGCCCTGCGCGTCTACGGCTACGATGAGATCCCCGGCACGCTGCTCCGCGGCGAGACGACCCCCGGCGGCCGTTCCGAGCGGATGCGCCTGCGCGATCAAGTGACGGACCTCCTCACCGGCATGGGCTTTCTCGAGATCATGAACTACTCCTTCGTCAGCCCGAAGGCGATCGAGAAGCTGGGCCTGCCCGCGGACGATCCGCGCCTGAACCAGCTGCCGATCCGCAATCCCCTCGGCGAGGATACGAGCGTCATGCGCTCCACCCTTGTGCCGGACATGCTGCGGACCCTCGCCCTCAACATGAACCACGGCAACGAGGCCGTCCGCCTCTTCGAGGCCTCCACGGTTTACGATCCCGCCCACCGCACGGCGGAAAACCTGCCGACCGAGACGCAGAAGCTGGTCCTCGGCGCCTACGGCAAGGCGGAGAACTTCTTCACCCTGCGCGCCGTGGCGGAACGCCTGCTGCGGCAGCTGGGCATCGAGGTCACGGTGGAGCGCGACGGAGCGCCCTACCTGCATCCGGGCCGCACGGCACGCCTGGTCAGCGGCGGGGAGACCGTCTGCCTGATCGGCGAGGTGCATCCCGAGGTCCGCGACCGCTTCGAGATGTCCGCCCGCGCGCTGATCGCCGAGCTCGACCTCGACCAGATCAGGCGCCTGCGCACGCCCATGGGCGTCGTGAAGCCGATGCCGCGCTATCCGTCCGTGAGCCGTGACCTGAGCCTGGTCATGGACGAACGGACCGAGGTCGGACCGCTGCTGCGCGACATGGCGGCGGCCGGCGGCGCGATCCTTGAGGACGCGCGGATGTTCGACGTCTACCGCAGCCCGATCCTCGGACCGGACCGGAAGTCCGTCGCCTTCTCCTTCGTCTTCCGCGCGCCCGACCGGACGCTGACCGAGGCCGAGATCGGCAAGGCCATGGAAAAGCTGCTGAAAGCGGCCGAGGAGAAGCACGGCGCGGTGATCAGAGCCTGAAACAATCCCATGCAGGGGCGCGGCCCGCAGCGATGCGGGACACCGCGCCCTTGTCTTTCGGAGATCAATTTGCTATACTGTGGGCGGGAAACCCGGGGAGAACGGATCCCCGAATGAAGGACGAAAACGCTGCGGAGGCAGGATGAGCGGCAGTCGGACGGAAGACATCAATGCGCCGGTGACGGTTTGGGCAGAAGATCCCGCGATCCCCGGCTTTCTGCGCCGCTGTGCGGAGACCCCGGCCGTCCGGCGGCTGCGGGATGTCGGCATGAACTGCGGCTGCGAGTACACGTCGTTCGCGCGCTTTCGCGGCCTTGCTCCCTACTCGCGCTTCGACCACAGCATGGGCGTGGCCCTGATCGTGTGGCGCTTCACGCGGGATCCCGCCCAGAGCGTGGCGGGCCTCCTGCACGATATCGCGACGCCGGTCTTCGCCCATGTGGTGGACTTCATGAACGGCGACTACCTGACGCAGGAGTCCACGGAGGCCGGCACGGAGGAGATCATCCGCCGCTCGCCGGAGCTGGGACGCTGCCTGCGGGACCTCGGGCTCACCGTCGCGGATGTCAGCGACTACCACCGCTACCCGATTGCGGATAACGACGCGCCCCGTCTCTCCGCCGACCGACTCGAGTACACCCTCGGGAACGCGGTCCGCTACGGCTTCTGCACGGAGGAGCAGGCGAGGCGCTTCTTTGAGGATCTGACCGTCGGGACCGACGGGGAGGGCCGAGATGAGCTGGTCTTCCGGGACAGGGAGACCGCGGAGGCCTTCGCGATGACCGCTTTGCGGTGCTCCGCCGTCTATGTCTCCGACGAGGACCGGTACGCGATGCAGATCCTGTCCGAACTCCTGCGGTACGCGCTGGACATCGGCGTCCTGACGCCGCGTGACCTGCACACGACCGAGCCGGAGGTGATCGCCGCCCTCCTGCGCGACGGGCGGACAGCCGCCCGCTGGCGGGACTTCCGCTCCATGGCGCGGATCAGACGCGCGGACTCGCCCGGCCCGGACGGAGAATGGCGCAGGGTGCGCGCCAAGAAGCGGTATATCGACCCGTCGGTCACGGGGATGGGCAGGGTCAGCAGGCTCTGCCCGGCCTATGGCGAAAAACTGGCCGGCTTTCTCGGCGAAAGCCAGGACGTCTGGCTCTGCGCGGACCGCTGAACTTCGGCCGGAGGAGGATATCATGGATTCACGGATTCCGGACTATGTGCGGCAGGCCCTGACCCGGGACTGCGGCGAGGTGGCCGCGGAGGAGATCCTCGCGGGCTTTCCCGCCCGGCGGCCGGTCACCCTGCGCCTGAACCCCCTGCGCGGCGATACGGCGGAGACGGAGGGCATGCTGCGCGCGGCCGGCCTGGATATGCGGCCCGCGGACTGGTACGCCGACGCCCGCATCCTGCCCGGGGCGGATGAGCGGGACGTGCAGGCCCTGCCGCTCTACGCGGAGGGACGCGTGTACCTGCAGTCCCTCTCCGCGATGGTCCCGGCCCTGCTGATGCCGCTCAGACCCGGCATGAGCGTGCTGGACATGTGCGCGGCCCCCGGCGGAAAGACTACCCAGATGGCGGCCCTCGCGGGCGGGCAGATCGACCTGACCTGCTGCGAGCGGGATCCCCAGCGCGCCGAGCGCTTGCGGCACAACCTGCAGGTCCAGGGCGTGCGGCGCGCCGTGGTGATGAACACCGACGCACGGCGGCTCGACCCGATGTTCCGCTTCGACGCCGTGCTGCTCGACGCCCCGTGCACGGGCTCGGGCACCCTGCTGACAGGGGAGGACAGTCCGACCCGGCGCATGGAGCCGGCCTGGGTGCAGAAGACGGTCCGGACCCAGCGTGCCCTGCTGCAGAAGGCGATCAGCGTCCTGAAGCCCGGCGGCACCCTCGTCTACGCCACCTGCTCCATCCTCCGGGAGGAGAATGAGGGCGCGGTGGAGGAGGCGCTCCGCGCGGGCCTGCGCCTGGTCCCGGTGCCGCGGGCGGTGGCGGACGCCCTGCCGACCCTGCCGGTGACGGTCCCCGGCACCCTGTGCATCCGGCCCACGGAACTGTACGAAGGCTTCTTTGCCGCCGTGCTGACCAAGGCGTGACGCCTGCCGGATCCGAAGAAGGAGGAAAACCCATGAGACCTGTGTGGAGTGACCGGAAGATCCCCGTCGCGACCCTGACGATCGTCTTCCTGAACGTGGCGTGCTTTCTCATCGAGGCCATCCTGAAGGAGGAGAAGGCCAGCCTCATGTTCGGCATGTACACGCACGCCCTGAGCGTCGGCCCTGGGGCGTACTACCGCGTGATCACGAGCTCGTTCATGCACTACGGGATCCTGCATCTGGCCTGCAACATGCTGGCCCTGCTGTCCTTCGGCATGACGATGGAGCGGGGGATCGGCTGGTGGCGGTTCACCGTCATCTATGCGGCGGGCATGATCGGCGGCGCGCTGCTGATCAACTTCGCGGGCGGCAACGGCCTGCACATGGGCGCGAGCGACGCGCTCTGGGGCCTGATGTGCGGTCTGTTCTTCCTGGTGATCCGGGCACACGGAAACCTCGAGAGCATCCTGCGCTGCCTGGTGCTCAACATCGCGATCACGGTCGGCTTCCGGGACAGCATCAGCTGGCAGGGCCACGTGGGCGGCGGCATCGCGGGCCTGATCGCGGCGGCCATCCTCTTCTCGATCCGGCCGCGCCGGCGCAGCAGGATCCGCGTGGCGGACCTGCGTCCGGCGGATCCCCTGCCTCCGGACGACACAGAAGCGTGATCCATACGACAAAGACAGCCTCTCCCGCGGGCGCGAGACCCATGGGAGAGGCTGTCTTTTCGTCTGCCTAGGGATTACTCGAGATTCAGAATGCTCGTGAAGCCGGTGACCTCGAAAACCTCCGTCACCAGATCGTTGGCGTTGCGGACCACCATGGTGCCGCGTCCGTCCAGCTCCTGGTGCGCATAGAGCAGGGCCCGCAGACCGGCGGAGGAGATGTAGTCCGTCTTCTCGAGGTCGATCACCAGATCGCTGACCGCGGGGAGCTGCTTCTTCAGCTCATCGAGGAGCTCCGGCGCGCTGACGGTGTCCAGCCTGCCCTCCGGGGCCAGGATCAGCCTGCCGTCTTCCCTTGTCTCGTGGATCTTCATATGGCATCTCTCCTTCCTCGGGCGGTCATCAGGCACCGAAGTCCTTGGTCACGGTCAGCTCGACCAGATGATGGCGGATGCCGATTTTCACGTCGTCCACCAGGGAGAGCAGCACGGACCGCTCCAGCTTGTCCCACTTGGGCTGGGCCATCACGGTGTCGCTGAGGTCTGCCATGCTGGAGTCGCTGCCGCCCTCGTTATAGAAGCGGTCCACGTCCGCGCCGACGGACAGCGCCGTCTCGTAGATCTCCCGGAGCTTGCCGAGGAAGCCCTTGGCTGCTTCGTTCTGACCGGAGGAGGAGGACGCGATCAGTTCGTTGCGCTGGGTGTTGCCCAGGGTCTGCCGGTTGAGCAGATGGAGCGTGAAGGCCAAGCCCTCGTTCTCCAGCCAGAATTCGGCGTTCAGCGTGCCGGTGACGCTGCGCACGAGGGAGAGCATCTCCTCGGTGATCAGACCGAGCTGGCGCGCCTGCTTGCCGTTGAGCACTTCATTGGCCAGGCGCTGGGTCTCCCGCTGCGCATCGTCAAAGCCGTCGCCGTTATTGCGGATCAGAATGGTGCTTGATTTCATATCGGATATGACCTCCTTGATTCATCGGTACGTCCCGGCCGGCCAGACCGGCCGGGACGGGATCCCGGCGGCCTCGCCATCACGCGGAGGCCGCCTCCGTCAGATGGCGGTCAGGAACGGTGCCAGGATGGACAGCATCAGGGAGGCGATCAGCAGGATGATGGCGCCGCCCAGACGGGAGGAAATCTGCGCGAAGGGCATGAGCTCCATGCGGTCCGCGGAGGACAGCACGGCCACGTCGCCGGTGCCGCCCATGTTGGACATGCACAGGCCGGCCGTGACGCCGGACTCGAAGGGATAGAATCCCACCAGCCTGCCGATGAAGGCCGCGCCCACGAAGGCGCCGATGCAGGTGGCCGCGCAGAGCAGCAGGTAGGTGAGGCTGAAGCTGGAGATGACCGTTCCGATCTCCAGATAGCACACGCCGATGCCCAGCAGCAGCACGTTGGTCAGGTTCTTCATGATGAACTGGAACCACTGATAGCAGGCCACCTCGATGCTCTCGGGGACGATGTTGGTGACCTTGCAGACCGCCACGGTGATGATCATCCAGGCGTAGGCGTGGACGGTGATGCCCGTTCCGAGGGCATCCCAGCATCCCTGCAGGATGTAGCCGATGGCGAAGAAGGTGCCGGACACCAGCAGGCCGATGCCCAGGTTCTTGATGTCGATCTTGTCGCGCTTCTGCTGCATCTCGGGGCTGATCTCCAACTCCTTGGGATCCATGCTGCCGGCGCGCATCAGCTGGCCGTGGCCGTTGAGCTTGTCGCTGGAGAGCACCTTCACCAGCACGCCCGCCAGCACGATGGACACGGCGTTGCCGATGGCCACGGCGGGGGTCATGACGGACAGGGCCTGGGCCGCGGACATGGAGCCGCTGCCCTCAAAGATCTTGGACAGCGGGGACGCGCCCGCGCCCATGCCGCCGCCCATGATGGGCAGCGAGATCAGCAGCAGGGCGTTCATCACCGGATAGCCCATGATGGCCGCCACGCCCATGCACAGGGCAAAGGCGCAGATCAGGCCGCCGAAGATGGCCGGGAAGTACCGGGCCGCGGCCTTGATGAGCAACTTGCGGTTCATGCCCAGGATGGAGCCGGTGATCAGGGCGGCGATGTACCAGTCGAGGAAGCCGCCGGTCGTCTTGAAGAAGGTGCCGATGTTGCCCACCAGATCGAGGTTGGCGAAGGGCGAGAGGACGGTGTAGCCCTTCTTGCCGGCAAACTTGCCGGTGAACTCCTCGTTGGTGACATAGTCGAGCGCTTCCTGCGGCGTGCCGGGGGAGTCGATCGCGATGCTCTTGACGCCCTTGTCCTCGCCGAAGGTCACGGTGACCTTCACCGGGGTGTTCTTGTAGCCCATCACGGTGGCGGACTTGGTGGCATCCTTGCCGTCCTTGCCGACGCGATCGGCGTTCTTCGTGTTGGTGAGGATGTTGTCCACCGCGGAGTTGACCGCCGTCACGGTCGCGGTGACCGGATCGGCCGCGGCGCTGCTCTTGGCGGCGCCGGCATAGTTGGCCGCGAAGGCTTCGCTTTTCAGCAGAGCGGTGTCCGCGTCGCTCAGGCCCTTGGGATCGACCGCCAGGCTCTTGATCCTGATCTCGGTCTTTTCCGGATCGTCCTTGGCGGCGACCTCCTCGAGGGCGAGGGTCAGGTGGACCGTGGATTTCACCTCGCAGACGGTCTTGCCTTCCTTGCCTTCCTTGTCCACCTTGACGACGAGGGTCTTGTCGTCGCGGGTGACGATCTTTTCGTCGGCGAGGACCACGTGGGTCGAGCCCTTGACGTCGATGACGGCATCCACGTCATAGGGGGTTTCCACGTCGAGTTTCTTGTCTTCCTTTTTCAGTTCCGCGGCGCGGGTCACCAGGACATCGTCGACCGCCTGGTTGACGGCGGTGATGGCCTTCGGTGCGCCGACGCCCGGGGCGACGTGGGAGGGGATGAGTCCGAAGTAGACCAGCAGCGCGGAGCCGAAGATGACCACGATCGCACCGCCGCCCAGGTAGGACTTGATGATCGGGGTGTGATCGCCGATCCAGGCCAGGATCTCACCCACGACGATCATGAAGACGAAGCAGCCTGCCATGCCCTTGGGCAGGACGCCCAGATAGGTGGCGATCAGGACGATGACGGTGATGATCAGGAAGACCGGCCAGGGAAGCCCGAAGAATTTCAGCGGCTTCTTCTCCTTGGCAGCCCGGGAAGCTTTCGTCATGAATACCCTTCCTTTCTGTATGCGGAGTAGGGGATCGGCCGTCGGTTACAGCCTCGCCACTCCGCTGTCCCTCGCGGCCTTGGCCACGGCAGCCGCCACGGAGGGGCCGACCCGCTTGTCGAAGGCCGCGGGCAGGATATAGGTGGCGCTGAGTTCTTCGTCGGAGACCAGATCGGCCAGGGCGTGGGAGGCGGCGTTGCGCATCGCCAGGTTGATGTCGCGGGCGCGCACGTCGAGAGCGCCGCGGAACAGGCCCGGGAAGACCAGCACGTTGTTGATCTGGTTCGGGTGGTCGCTGCGGCCCGTGCCGACCACGGCGGCGCCGGCGGCCAGGGCCTCATCCGGCTCGATCTCGGGGGTCGGGTTGGCCATGGGGAAGACGATGGGATCCTTCGCCATGGAACGGATCATGTCCTGGCTGACGATGTGCGGCGCGCTGACGCCCACGAACACGTCCGCGCCCTTCATGGCGTCGGCCAGCTTGCCGGAGAACTTCTCCGGGTTGGTGATTTTCGCCATCTCCTCCTGGGCGGGGTTCATCTGCTCGCCCTCGCAGAGGATGCCGAAGCGGTCGACCATCTTCAGGTGCTTCACGCCCAGGTTCATCAGGTGCTTGCCGATCGCGATGCCGGCGGAGCCCGCGCCGTTGATGACGACCTTCACCTCGCCGATGTCCTTCTTCACCACGCGCAGGGCGTTGAGCAGGGCCGCGCCCACCACGATGGCGGTGCCGTGCTGGTCGTCGTGGAACACCGGGATGTCGCAGATTTCCTTCAGTTTGGCTTCGATCTCGAAGCAGCGCGGAGCCGCGATGTCCTCGAGGTTGATGCCGCCGAAGGAGCCGGAGATCAGGTAGATCGTGCGGACGATCTCGTCCACATCCTTGGAGCGGATGCAGATCGGGAAGGCGTCCACGTCGCCGAAGGACTTAAACAGGGCGCACTTGCCCTCCATGACCGGCATGCCGGCTTCGGGGCCGATGTCGCCCAGACCGAGCACGGCCGTGCCGTCGGTGATGACGGCCACCAGGTTGTGCCGGCGGGTCAGGGTGAAGGACTTGTCGTAGTCCTTCTGGATCTCCAGGCAGGGCTGGGCCACGCCGGGGGTGTATGCCAGGGAGAGGTCATCCTTGGTCTGAACGGGGACTTTCGAGATGACCTCGATCTTCCCCTGCCACTGTGCGTGCAGACGCAACGATTCTTCCGCGTAATTCAAAAGGGGCACCTCCTTATATGTTTTGCTTCTTCTATTGTACATGGCGCGGGCGGAAAAAGCAAGACCAAATCCGACAAAAGGCCGCGAAAAAGGGCTGTTTGAGCGAAAAAAAAGAAGACGGACCGCGCTGTTCGGCGATCCGCGCTTCCCATTGGGTTCTCCTGTCAGGGATCACAATCCGCTGATGTAGCGGCAGGCCGCGAGGGCGGCTGTGGCTCCGTCGGCGATGGCGGTGGCGACCTGGCGCACGCCCTTGACGCGGCAGTCGCCGGCCACGAAGACGCCGGGGGTCCGAGTCAGGCAGCGCTCATCGGCGGCGAAGTAGCCCTGGGCGTCAAGGTCGGCGAAGGCGGCGAAGGCCTCGTTCTTCGGGATCAGGCCGATGGCCACGAAGAGCCCGCCGCAGGGGACGGTTTCCGCCGCGCCGTCCGCGCCCGTGATCTCCACGCCGGCGAGCCCTTCCTCTCCCCGAAGGAGGCCGGTGATCTTCACGCCGGTGCGCAGGCGGACGTTGGGCTTCGCGAAGAGGATGTCCTGCAGGCGCTGCTCGCCCGTGCAGGCGGGGAGGTCCTGCAGCACGGTGACGCTGCGGCACTTCTCCGAGAGCAGCAAAGCCTCCTGCAGGGCGGAGTTGCCGCCGCCGGCCACACAGACGTCCCTGCCCGCGTAAAAATCCCCGTCGCACACCGCGCAGAAGGAGATGCCCTCGCCGACGAGCTCCGTCTCGCCCGGGAGGCCGAGCATCCGGTGCTCTACGCCGGTGGCCAGCACGACCGCGCGCCCCTCGAAGCGGCTGCCCTCGGCCGTGAGCACGGCCTTCACCGCGCCCTCGTCCCGGATCTCCGTCACGGTTTCCAGCTCGATATCCGCGCCCTGGGCGAGGATCTGCTCCAGCATGCGGTCGGCAAACTCGTTGCCGCTCATAGACAGGGTGCCGGGATAGTTCTCCACCCGGGGGGAGTGGGTGATCTGGCCGCCGAAGCCGTTCTTCTCGATGACCATGGCGCTGCGCCCGTTGCGCTGGGCGTAGAGGGCCGCGGTCATGCCGGCCGGGCCGCCGCCGACGATGAGGATGTCATGCATGGGGAATACCTCCGGAATCTGCTGTATGTTCGGGTGACAGAAGGAAAGGCCGGGATCGGGCCCGGCCTTTGTCCTGACAGAGGGTGGGGAAGATCAGCGCGGCTGATGCGCCATCAGCCAGCCCTTGATGTCCGATACCCCGCGGTATTTCTCGAAGCCGTCCTCCCGGGCGATCACCAGGGTGGGCGCCTGCTTCACACCGAAGCGCTCGACCAGGTCCCTGGCCTCGTTGGCGTTGACGGCGGTGTAGGTGACGCCGGCACGGTCGAGCAGGGCCATGGCGGCCTTGCAGTTCGGGCAGGTCGGCGTCTTGAAGAGCAGGGCGCCGGCGGCCGGGATCTCTTCCGCGGCTGCCTTCACGCTCGGCTCGGCGGGCGCGGCTTCGATCGTGACCTTGACCTCCACGGGGGCGACGGCCGGCTCATCGGCGGTCATCGGCGCCACGGGGGCGCAGCAGGAGGTCTCGCGCGCGGCCTCGAGGGCGGCGTCGGCGTTCGTCGGCTTCGGCCCCACATGGGTCAGGGTGGAGTGGCCGATGTTGTAGACACGGCGGTCCTTGAACTCCTGGGTCTTGCCGGCGTTCCAGTTCTGCACCGGACGGTAGTAGCCGGTGATGCGGCTGTAGACCTCGGTCTTCTGGCCGCAGATGGGACAGGTGTACTGCTCGCCGGTCAGGTAGCCGTGGTCACGGCAGACGGAGTAGGTGGGGGACATGGTGTAGTAGGGGAGCTTGTAGTTCTCGGCGATCTTCCGCACGAGGTTGGCCGCGGCCTTCCAGTCCGGGAGCTTCTCGCCCAGGAAGGCGTGGAAGACGGTGCCGGAGGTGTAGAGGGTCTGCAGGTCGTCCTGGATGTCCAGGGCGGAGAAGACGTCCTCGGTGTAGCCAACGGGCAGGTGGGAGGAGTTGGTGTAGTAGGGCGTGCCGTTCATGTTGGCGGTCACGATGTCCGGGTAGAGCTCCTTGTCGTGCTTGGCGAAGCGGTAGGTGGTGGACTCCGCCGGCGTGGCCTCGAGGTTGTACAGGTCGCCGTACTTCTCCTGATAGTCGGAGAGGCGCTCGCGCATGTGGTTGAGCACGTCGCGGGTGAAGGCCTGAGTCTCGGGATGGGTCAGGTCCTTGCGCAGCCACTTCGCGTTGAGGCCGACCTCGTTCATGCCGATCAGGCCGATCGTGGAGAAGTGGTTGGCGAAGGTGCCGAGGTAGCGCTTGGTGTAGGGATAGAGGCCCTGGTCAAGCAGCTTGGTGATGACGGTGCGCTTGGTCCTGAGGCTGCGGGCGGCGATGTCCATCAGGTTGTCGAGGCGCTTGTAGAAGTCCTGCTCGTCCTTTGCCAGGTAGGCGATGCGCGGCATGTTGATCGTCACCACACCGATGGAGCCGGTGGACTCGCCGGAGCCGAAGAAGCCGCCGCTCTTCTTGCGCAGCTCGCGCAGGTCCAGGCGCAGGCGGCAGCACATGCTGCGCACGTCGCTGGGCTCCATGTCGGAGTTGATGTAGTTGGAGAAGTAGGGCGTGCCGTACTTCGCGGTCATCTCGAAGAGGAGTTTGTTGTTCTCGGTCTCGGACCAGTCGAAGTCACGGGTGATGGAGTAGGTCGGGATCGGATACTGGAAGCCGCGGCCGTTGGCGTCGCCCTCGATCATGATCTCGATGAAGGCCTTGTTGACCATGTCCATCTCGCGCTGGCAGTCGCCGTAGGTGAAGTCGACTTCCTTGCCGCCGACGATGGCGGGGAGGTTTTTGAGGTCATTGGGCACGACCCAGTCGAGGGTCACGTTGGAGAAGGGCGCCTGCGTGCCCCAGCGGCTGGGGGTGTTGACGCCGTAGATGAAGGACTGGATGCACTGCTTGACTTCCTTCTGGCTCAGGTTGTCGATCTTGACGAAGGGGGCCAGGTAGGTGTCGAAGGAGGAGAAGGCCTGCGCGCCAGCCCACTCGTTCTGCATGATGCCGAGGAAGTTGACCATCTGGTTGCAGAGGGTGGAGAGGTGGGAGGCGGGGGAGGAGGTGATCTTGCCGGTCACGCCGCCCAGACCTTCCTGGATCAGCTGCTTCAGGCTCCAGCCCGCGCAGTAGCCGGTGAGCATGGACAGGTCGTGCAGGTGGATCGCGGCGGAGCGGTGGGCCTCGGCGATCTCCTCGTCATAGACCTCGCTGAGCCAGTAGTTGGCCGTGATCGCGCCGGAGTTGGAGAGGATCAGGCCGCCCACGGAGTAGGTGACCGTGGAGTTCTCCTTCACGCGCCAGTCGTTGATCTGCAGGTAGTTGTCCACCAGGTCCTTGTAGTTGAGGAGGGCGGAATTGACGTTGCGGACCTTCTCGCGCTGCTTGCGGTAGAGGATGTAGGCCTTGGCGACGTCGGCATAGCCGGACTCGGAGAGGACCTTCTCGACGCTGTCCTGGATCTCTTCCACGGTGATCCTGCCGTCGCGGATCTTGTCGTTATAATCGGAGGTGACATGCAGGGCCAGCAGTTCGATCACGCTGGGATGGTACTGTTTGCCGATGGCGTCAAAGGCCTTCGTAATGGCCGCGCTGATCTTGCCGATGGAAAAATCCACGACCTGTCCGTCGCGCTTCACAACCTCATACATGAAAAATTCCCCTTTCGCGGAAATCGTTTTCGTCAGGGCCAGAGGGCGTCACCCACGGTGAGCGACCCGGCACAACTGATGCTATCACTTCCGCCGGGATATGTCAATATATTGTGTGAAATTTTGTGGATTAGCCGGATCAAACCCATATATTGTGTGGCTCCAAAAGCCCGCAAACGCTTGATCCGCAAGGGTTTGCGAGCTTTTCGGGGGTCCCGGGAGACGTCCGGAGCGGCTCCGGTCCATCCCCCATATGGGGTTCGGGCTCCTCCCCGCGGGCGGGATTGACAAGGCGGTGGCCCTGCCGTAAAATGGAAGCAGGAAAGACGGAGGCGCGGACGGGCGGGGGAGGTGCGGACGATGCGCGGAAGGAAAGCCCTGACGTCGGCGCTCTGCGTCCTGCTGCTCATTGTCTGTGCGCGGGCAGCCGGGGAGGAGCCGTACCCGATCCTCCGGGTGACGGAGACCGGCAGCCGCACCGACGCCTACCGGACGGAGACGTGGAGCCGGACGCTCGAATACGACGAGCGCGGCCTGGTCATCTTCGCGGAAGTGTCCGGCCGGGGCCGGACGGACGGGTATCTCTTCTATTATCAATTCGACATGCGCGGGAACCCGAAGACCGTGACCGTCGCGGACGCCGCGGAGAGCAGCGCACGGCGCACCGTGACCCACCGGATCGCGAACGTGTACGACGGGGACGCGCTCGTCTCGTCGGAGGGACCGGATATCTGGGGCGTGATCGCATGGCCGGAGCTCGCGGGGCATTTCGCGGGTTTCCGCAATGCTTCCATCAGCGGCGGGGGCATCGTGCGTGAATACCGGGACGGCCTCTGCGTGCGTGAACGGGTCGGCATCGGCGGGAACGATGCCGATTACAGGGAGGAGCTGCGCGAGTACAGCGGCGGCCGCCTGAGCCGCACTGTCGCCGTCACCGTGCTCGGCGGCATCGAGACCGCCCGCGAGGAGACGGACTATCGGCCAGACGGGCTCCCGGCGCGTATCGTGCGGGCCGGCCGGGACGGGACCGTGCGGACTGTCTACGTATATGCGGACGGCACGGACGGGGACGGCTTCCCATGCCTCCTCGGCCGGATCGATCCCGGCGCTTCGGAGGGCGTGGCGGAGGACGAGATCGCCGCGGTCACCGTCCGTGCCCGGATGAACGGCGAAGGCCGGCTCCGGACCGTGCGCTTCCTGCGGGACGGCAGGGTGTACCTGCGCGAGGACTACGACAGCCGCGGCAGCCTGGTCTTCCGGGATGCCGCCCTCGGCCCGGGAGCGGGGATGAACGGCTCGGACGTTTTTGAGACGATGGACATATCCTATCTGTATCGCTGACCGGCTCCCCTCCGGCGGACGCGCCGGGACGGGGCAGGAGGACCCTATGGCCAAAACCGACTGGGGCGAGACCCTCGAACTCAAGATTTCCATGCTCCCGGAGAGCCCGGGCTGCTACCTGATGAAGGACAGCGCCGGCACCATCATCTACGTGGGCAAGGCCGTGAACCTGAAAAACCGGGTGCGGTCGTACTTCCGCGACACGGAGCACACGCCCAAGGTCGCCGCGATGATCTCCCACATCGCGGACTTTGACATCCTCCTGTGCGAGAGCAACCTGGAAGCCCTGTGCCTGGAGTGCAACCTGATCAAGGAGCACAAGCCCTACTACAACATCCTGCTCAAGGACGACAAGCACTATCCCTATCTCCGCCTGGACCTGAAGGAGCACTTCCCCCGGCTGACCCTGGCGCGGCGGATGGAGAAGGACGGGGCGAAGTACTTCGGGCCCTATATCGGCGCCACGGCGGTGCGGCAGATCATCGACGCGGTGCGGGACGTCTTCCCCCTGCGCACCTGCCGCAAGAAGCTCCCGCTCGCCAGACCCGTCCGCCCCTGCATCAACGCCGACATCGGCAAGTGCCTCGCCCCCTGCGCGGGCCGGTGCACCGAAGCCGAATACTGGGACATGATGGACGGCGTCCTCTCCTTCCTGAACGGGGACTTCAACCTCGTGATCGACAAGCTGACCGCCCAGATGACCGCCTGCGCGGAGCGCATGGACTACGAGAAGGCGGCCGTCCTCCGGGACAAGATCCGGGATGTGCGCGGCCTGATGGAGCGGCAGATCGCGATCCGCACCGACCTGAGCGAGCAGGACATCATCGCGCTGGCGCAGGACGGCGTCGACGCGATGGTGCAGATTCTCTATGTGCGCGGCGGGCGGATGCTCGGCGGCGACCGCTTCCTGCTCGAACGCGAGGGCGCCGAGGACCCGGGCGAGGTGCTGTCGGACTTCATGACCCAGTATTACGGCCAGGGGCCGGTCATCCCGCGCCATGTGCTGGTGCAGGCCCTGCCGGAGGGCACACAGGAGCAGATGGAGCAGTGGCTGCGTCAGGAAAAGGGCGCGGCCGTCACCCTGCGCACGCCCCGGCGCGGAGAGAAGCACGACCTCGTCCTCCTCGCGGCGAAGAACGCCGGGGATGCCCTTGAAAAGCGCAACGCCCGCGCCGCCGTGCGGGAGGAGCGCACCAGCGGGGCCGCCGCGAACCTCGGCCGCATCCTCGGCCTGGACCGCTACCCGCGGCGCATCGAGGGCTACGACATCTCCAACACCCAGGGCGTGCTCTCGGTCGGCTCGATGGTCGTGTTCGTCGACGGCGTGCCCGCGAAGAAGGAGTACCGCCAGTTCCGCATCAAAACCGTGGAGGGCGCCAACGACTTCGCTTCCCTGCACGAGGTGCTGACCCGCCGCTTCACCCACGGCCTGCGGGAGATCGAAGAGCGCGCCGAAAAAGGCCTGCCGCCGGAGGGCGGAAAGTTCTCCGACCTGCCCGACCTGGTCCTGATCGACGGCGGCCCGCAGCAGGTGCGCTTCGCCCTCGACGCCGTGCGCGCCTGCGGGGCGGACGTGGCGATGTTCGGCCTGGCGGAGAAGGAAGAGGCCATCTGGCTGCCGGACAGGGACAGCCCGATCCTCCTCGACCACGCGACGCCGGAGCTCCAGCTGATCCAGCGCATCCGCGACGAGGCCCACCGCACCGCCATCACCCATCACCGCGGCCTGCGGGACAAGGCTTTCACCCGTTCGGCCCTGGACGGGATCCCCGGCATCGGCCCGGGCCGGCGCAAGGCCCTGCTCAAGCGCTTCGGCAGCGTGAAGCAGGTGAAGGCGGCCGCGCTGGAGGATCTGATCGCCACGGACGGGATGACCCGCGCCGCGGCGGAGGCCGTCTACGCCTGGGCACACCCGGCACCCCCGACCGACTGAACCGACAGAAGGAGGAACGAAAGATGGAAAAACTGTTTCGCTCGCTCGGCATGACCGACAAGGACGGCAAGGTATTCGGCGTGGAGGAGATCCGTCGGCAGGTGATGAGCTCGCTGGGCGTGTCCGAGCCGTCGATGGAGACCGTGGACATCCCCGGCCCGCCCTTCGATTCCTTCGCCGACTGCTGCGAGGCCTGCCTCGCCCTGCCCGCGCCCGGGGACGAGGAATTTGAGGACATGCCGGAGGCCGCGCGGGTCCTGGCCGTGGCGGCCGCCTTCGCGCAGGAGATCACGGAGGGCACCTGGGCGTTCCTGGAGAACACCGAGGACGCCTACGCCGACCGGACCGCGGACAGCCTCCGGGCTGTCGGCATGCCGGAGATGGCGGAGGCCTTCGGGGCCGATCTCGCCGCGTATCGTGCGTCCGAAGGGAAGCCGGCCCTCCACCGCTACGCGGAGGTCCCGCTGCGGGAGGCCGTCCTCGCCTATGCCAACGGCCATCCCGAGGTATTCGGGGCTCCGGCAGGCTCCGAAGCATGACGGACATTGACGGAAAGGACAGAACGGCGATGCGCTACGCGTTTCACGGCTGGGAGACGGCCGACATCACGGACGGGGACGGCAGGACGCCCCGGGATTATTATGACCTGCTGAAGGACTGCTGGTGCGCGGAGACCTGCGCGCCCCGGATGCGGGCGGACTGGAGCCCGGACAATCCCACCCTCGGCCAGTGCTCGGTGACGGCCTTCCTGATGCAGGACGTCTTCGGGGGCCGGGTGTACGGCATCCCGCTCGCGGACGGCAGCGTCCACTGCTTCAACGTGGCGGACGGCTGCCTCTTCGATCTGACGAGCGAGCAGTTCGGAGAGACCGTGCTGGACTACACCGACTGCCCGGAGCAGTTCCGGGACACGCACTTCGCGAAGGAGGAGAAGCGCCTGCGCTATGAGCTGCTCGCCGGAAAGCTGGCGGCCCGCCTCCGCACGCCGTGACTTCACCGGATACCGGCCTATGACACGGCCGGTATTTTTGTGCTCTTTTCTGCGCAAAATACCTATACATGCACACAAACATGTCAAAGAAACGAAACAAATCAGACACATTGTTACGAAAACTTAATCAGATTCGCGGCGCCGCCGGGAGCGCCACGCGTTGCGGCACGGTCCGCTTCATGGTATAATCAGAAGGATAGATTCCGGAAGGGGAGGGCTTCTGCGTGATCCAGCGCGGCTTCGACAACGAGCTTTACAACAAGACCCAGTCTGAGCATATCCGCGACCGCATCGCCAAGTTCGGCAAGCTGTACCTCGAGTTCGGCGGCAAGCTGTTCGACGACTATCACGCCTCGCGCGTGCTGCCCGGCTTCCTGCCCGACTCCAAGATCACCATGCTCAAGCAGCTGCGGGACAAGACCGAGATCGTCATCGCGATCAACGCCGATGACATTGAGAAGAACAAGGTCCGCGGCGATATCGGCATCACCTACGATATGGACCTCCTCCGCCTGGTCGACGCCTTCGTGGGCAACGGCCTGTACGTGGGCAGCGTGGTCCTGACCCGCTGGCGCGGTCAGCCCTCCGCCGTCAGCTACGAGAAAAAGCTGAAGACCCTCGGCCTGCGCACCTACCGCCACTATCCCATTGAAGGCTATCCCTCGAACCTGCCGCTGATCGTCAGCGACGATGGCTTCGGGCGCAACGACTACATCGAGACCACCCGCCCGCTGGTGGTGGTGACCGCCCCGGGCCCCGGTTCCGGCAAGATGGCGACCTGCCTCAGCCAGCTCTACCACGAGCAGAAGCGGGGCGTCCAGGCGGGCTACGCCAAGTTCGAGACCTTCCCGATCTGGAGCCTCCCGCTCAACCACCCGGTGAACCTCGCCTACGAGGCTGCCACCGCCGACCTGAACGACGTGAACATGATCGACCCCTGGCACCTCGAGGCCTACGGGAAGACCTGCGTCAACTACAACCGCGACGTGGAGGTTTTCCCGGTGCTCCGGGCCATGTTCGAGCGGATCTACGGCCAGAGCCCATACAAGAGCCCCACGGACATGGGCGTCAACATGATCGGCAGCTGCATCACCGACGATGAGGTCTGCTGCCGCGCCGCGCGCCAGGAGATCATCCGCCGCTACTTCGATGCCATGTGTGAGCGCCGCAAGGGCAACGCCGGCAGCGAGCCGGTGCGGAAGATCGAACTGCTGATGGAGAAGGGCGGCATCTCCGTGGCGAACCGTCCGGTCGTGGCCGCCGCCAACGTCCGCGCCAGCGAGACCGGCGGTCCCGCCGCCGCGATCCAGATGGACGACGGCACCCTGATCACGGGCAAGACCAGCTCCCTCCTGGGCGCCTCCAGCGCGATGATCCTCAACGCCCTCAAGCACCTGGCCGGCATCCCGGACAGCGTCAAGCTGATCGCGCCGGAGGTCATCGAGCCGATCATGAACCTGAAGGTCCGCTACCTCGGCAACCACAACCCTCTGCTCCACATCGACGAGATCCTGATCGCCCTGGCCCTCGCCGCGACGGAGAATGAGGCGGCGCAGAAAGCCTACGCCATGCTGCCGCAGCTGGCGGGGCTGGAGGTGCACTCCTCCGTCATCCTCTCGCAGGTGGACGCGGGCACCTTCCGCAAGCTCGGCGTCAATCTGACCTGTGAGCCCGCCTATCAGAGCAAGAAGCTCTACCACACCTGATTTGACAGCCGCTATCGGTTGTGGTAAAATCAGAGTATCACCACAAGGGAGAGGAGAACCACGTTGACACAGCGGAGAAACCGGGGACTGCGCCCGGCGCTGATCGCGCTGACCGTCCTGTTCGCGCTGGCCGCCGCGCTGCTTTGCACCGCCGCATGCGCGGAGGAGGCCGCCGACCTGACGCAGGACTGCAAGCTCAAGTCCTCGGGCACGAAGCGCAGAGTGACCCTGATGACGGACGGCAAGTATACGTCCTACTGGGAGACCAACAAGGCGAAGCACAATTACGTCGAGATCCACGCCCCCTCCGGAAAGAAGATCCACGGCGTCTACCTCTGCTTCCGGGCCATGCCCGACGGCTATGAGGTGCAGCGCAGGAGCGGCAGCGGCTGGGAGACGGTGGCTGTCGGCGATCCTACCTATTATCATGCATACCATGAGATCGCCGGCGGGACCGCCGCCGTGCGGATCTACTGCCCCTCGAACAAGAGCCAGGTGCTCGGCTTCAACGAGGTCTTCGCCTTCGGCGAGGGGGAGACGCCCGACTGGGTGCAGCGCTGGGAGCCGACCGTGGAGAAGGCGGACATCCTCTTCCTCTCCACCCATCCCGACGACGAGCTGATCTTCTTCGCCGGCGGCATCCCCACGGCGGTGGATCAGGGGCGCAGCGTGGCGGTGGCCTATCTGAGCTACTCCAACACCACCCGGCGCAGCGAGCTCCTCAACGGCCTCTGGGCCATGGGCGTGCGGAACTACCCGATCATCGGCACCTTCCGCGACAGCTATCAGAACAGCAAAAACAAGCAGGAACAGCTGAAGAAGCAGATCAAGGCCCTGGGCGGGCAGGCAAAGCTCGACAGCTGGACCGCCTCGGTGATCCGCCGCACGAAGCCCGAGGTCATCGTCACCCAGGACGTGGACGGCGAGTACGGGCACCCGATGCACAAGGTCCTGGTCGCGACCCTGCAGGGCGTCTGCCGGAAGACCGGCGACGCTTCCTTCGACCCGGAGTCCGCGCAGACCTACGGCGTCTGGGAGGCAAAGAAGGTCTATCTCCACCTGTGGCCCGAAAACAGCTCCCGCTTTGACTGGGAACAGCCCCTGGAGACCTTCGGCGGAAAAACCGGCATGGAGATGGCCTCCTACGCCTACTCCCTCCACGTCACCCAGCGCACGAGCGGCATGAGCGTGGAGGAGACCGGCGCGGAGTACGACAACCACCTCTTCGGCCTCTATTATTCGACGGTCGGCCCGGATGAGACCGGCGGGGACTTCTTCGAGCACATCGACGCGGCACAGCCGCGGACGGAAGCCGCAGAGACCGCGGAAACCACAGAGACCGCGAAAACCGCGGAGGAGACCGCTCCCGAAGCACCCGGAACCGCGGAGGCCGCGGCCGATCCCGAGCCGGACATGCCCGCGGAAGACGGCAAAACCTGGGTCCCGGAGGAAGACATCGCCGCGCTGCTGCCGGAGCTCACGCCCGCCGGATACCTCGCGGAAGGCGAGTTCGTCCACGCCAGTGAGGACGAGGGTATCTACATTTATATCGGTCAGACGCTGCGCGTGATCATCCGCCGCACGCTGGTGGAGCCGGACAAGCGGCATTACTTCCACTGCTTCACCGCGGACATCTGGTGCGACGTGGAGAAGGGTGAGCTGCCGCACACGATCTTCGTGGATCCGGAGAAGCCCAAGAGTGCCCACGCCTTTATCAAGACCACCGCGACGGAACATCAGTCCGTCTTCGCGACGAGCACCGACTACTACACCTACCGTATCAAGCAGCCCTACCCGACCGGCATCGAGATCCGCAGCGGCGTGATCCTCTTCGACGAGCCGAGGGCCAAGCCGCCGCTGATGCCCAACTACGAGACCATCGCCTTCTTCCCGGACGGACGGCTCGAGAGCCATGCCTCCACGGAGATGAGCGCGCAGGACTACCTGAAGGCCGGCGCCTATGACGTGTACACCTTCGGCCCCTGCCTGGTGCGCGACGGCGAGGTGACGCAGATGGCCCTGGACAACCCCGGCAGCTATGAGCCGCGCTATGCCTTCGGCATGGTGGAGCCCGGTCACTATGTGGCCATGCTCTGCGAGGGCCGCGTGGCCCGCTCCAAGGGCGCCCAGAAGGACATGGTGGCAAAGCTGATGCAGGAGCACGGCTGCCAGCTGGCCGTCAATCTCGACGGCGGACAGACGGCGGTCTTCTGCTTCATGGGCAAGCAGATCAACCAGATCGTCAAATCGGACCCCTACGGCCGCAAACAGGCCGAGATCCTCTCCTTCGGCACCTCGCCCCAGGTGGGGACCTTCACGATCGACTGACGCAGAGCACGGGAAGGGAGCGATATCATGGCAGGCAAGGAGAAAATGCTGATCACAGGCGGCAACCCCCTCCAGGGTGTGGTGCACGTGAGTGGAGGCAAAAACACCTCCGTGGCCGTGATCCCGGCCACCCTTCTGTGCGATGAGCCCTGCACCATCGAGAACCTGCCCGACATCCAGGACGTCTACGCCCTGGTGGACATCCTCCGGGTCCTCGGCGCGAAGGTGGACTATGTGCCGGGCGAATTCATGAAGGTGGATCCGCGCCCGGCGGAGGGCTGGCAGGTGGACTACCGCAACGCCCAGCGCCTGCGCGCGTCCTACTACCTGATCGGCGTCCTGCTGGGGCGCATGGGCCGGGCCGAGGTCGCCTTCCCGGGCGGCTGCAAGATCGGCACGCGCCCCATCGACCAGCACCTGAAGGGTTTCAACGCCCTCGGCGCCCAGACCGAGGAGCGCGGCGGCGTGATCTTCGCCGAGGCGGATCGCCTGGTGGGCCGGGACGTCTTCTTCGACATGGTGACCGTGGGCGGCACGATCAACGTGATGCTGGCGGCCTGCAAGGCGGAGGGCACCACCGTTCTCCACAACGCCGCGAAGGAGCCGCACATCGTCGACCTCGCCAACTTCCTCAACTCCATGGGCGCCAAGGTCAAGGGCGCAGGCACCGACGTGATCCGCATCAAGGGCACGCCCTATCTCCACGGCTCCACCTACGCCGTGATCCCGGACCAGATCGAGACCGGCACGCTGATGATCGCAGCGGCCGCCACCCGCGGCGACGTCGTGATCTCCGGATGCATCCCCACCCACATGGAGGCCCTCTCGGCCAAGCTGCTTGAGATGGGCGTGCGCGTCAACGATTCCGACGACGCCATCCGCGTGCGCATGATGGGCGCCCACCGCGCCGTCAACGTCAAGACCCAGGTCTACCCGGGCTTCCCCACGGATCTGCAGCAGCCGATGAGCGCCCTGCTGACCACGGCGCACGGCCGGAGCATGATCGAGGAGACCCTGTTCGAGTTCCGCTTCAAGCATGTGGACGAGCTGGTCCGCATGGGCGCGCAGATCCGCGTGGTGGAGCGCACGGCCATCATCGAGGGCGTGCCGAGCCTCTACGGCGCGCCGGTGACCACCACCGACCTGCGCGCGGGCGCGGCCCTGCTCGTGGCCGGCCTGATGGCCCAGGGCGAGACCGAGATCTACGAACCCGAGTACATCGACCGCGGCTATGAACACATCGAGGACAAACTGCGCGCCCTCGGCGCACAGATCCGCCGGGAGAGCATCGACTGACCGCCGTCAGGAGGGAAGACATGCCAGACGCTCTTGCGATGCTGGGCCTGAAGGAGGGCGCCAGCGAGGAGGAGATCCGGAAGGCCTATCGCCGCCTGGCGCGAAAATGGCATCCGGATCAGTTTCAGGACGAAAAACAGCGGGAGGACGCGACCAGGCACATGGTCGCGCTCAACCATGCCTATGAGGAGGCCCTGGAGCAGGCGAGCCGCCGCCCGAAGGTCTCCATGCTCATGCCCCTCGACTGCGACGAGGCGGTGAAGATCAGCCGGTCCCTGATGAAGCAGGGCTATCCGGCCAGCGCCCTGCAGCAGCTGCTGCGGGCCTCCACCCGCTCCGCCGACTGGTATGCCGAGCAGGGCCGTGTGCTGATGGAGATGGCCCAGTACCAGAGCGCGGAGCAGTCGTACCGCGAGGCTGTCCGCATGGATCCGAACAACATCACCTACCGGGCCGGCGCGCTGGACGCTCTGGTGGCTTATCGCAACTCACGGTCCATCACGGGGCGCATCCGCAGCCTGATGCAGATGCACAAGAACAGACGCTGATACCCGGCGCGGCGCAGCATAGCCGGGTTTTTCGTTTTTTGAGACGGACGATGAAGGAAAGGAGGCGCGGCGGAGATGTCGGCGGAGGTCTATGAAGTGCTGGCGCTCGCGCTGCGCTACTGGTTTGCCGCCCTCGGCGTGCTGATCGTCTGGCGCGCCTTCGCCTGGCTCCGCAGGGACCGGGCCGCGAAGCACCGGATGCTGCGCACCCTGCCCGACGCGGGCATGATCGGCGAGCTGGTCGTCGAGGCCGGGAGCCGCGACCTGCAGGAGGGCATGGTGCTGGCCGTGCCGTGGGAAGGCGTTCTGGGCTCCGTCCGCACCTGCGACCTGTGCGTGCCGGTGGGCGGGGTGGCGCGGGAGCATCTGCGCTTCTCCTTCGACGAGAAGACCGGCCTGCGGATCATCCCCTGTTACCGGCAGATGTGCGGCGTGAACGGGAAGGCGGTCACCTGGCGCAGCGTCCGCCGCCACCCGGAGGCCCTGACCCACGGGTCCGTGCTGACGGTGGGGGACGCGCAGCTGCGCCTGAGGGTTTTCCTCGGCCTGGCGGAGGGCATGCGCCCGCGCTTCGCGGAGGAGAGGCCGGAGGAGACCCAGGCCATGCACATCGGCGCGGATGGTGCGCCCGTGCGGAGCGGCGATCTCCCGCAGACCAAGCATGTATCCGGCCTGGACGGTGTGCAGTACGGCGCGGAGGCCCTGCCTGAGCAGCCGGTCCGCCGCCGGAGAAGCCGCCGCGGAGAGGAGGGGGAGCCGTGAAAAAGCCCGGTGCCTCCTCCGCCGAGCGCAGGGCGGGCAAGCGTCTCTCCGGCGTGGTCATGCTCTTTTACGCCAGCGCCTTCCTGCTGCTGGCCCTCCGGGACAACGCCTGGCAGGGCTATGCTCTCGCGGTCGGCGTCCCGGCGATGATCTGGCTGGGGACGAACCTCCTGCCGCACTTCTTCCCGGCGGACCGTCTGCTCCTGACGCTGACGAACTTCCTCTGTGCGCTGGGGATCCTCGTACTCTACCGCACGCAGCCGGAGCTCGCCTACGCGCAGGTGATCTTCTACGGCATCGGCATCGGGGCCATGGCCCTGTGTACCTGGGCCGTGCGCCTGCTGCCATTCGGGCGGCGGATGGTGACGCTCCTCGCGCTGGTCTCGCTCTTCCTGCTGGTCCTGCCGCTGGTCGCCGGGACCGAGAAGTACGGGGCGAAGAACTGGATCTACATCGGCGGGGTCTCCTTCCAGCCGAGCGAGCTGGTCAAGCTGAGCCTCTTGGTCGTGCTGGCCTCCGGGCTCGCGGCGCGGCGCTTCTGGTCATGGCTGATCTTCGCCCTCGCATGCCTGGGCCTGCTGATGCTGCAGAAGGACCTCGGCACCGCCCTGCTGTACTATGCCGTCACCCTGCTGCTGGCCTACGCGGCCACGGGCTCGTGGACCCTGCTGCTGGGCGGCCTGGGCGGCAGCGCGGGCGCGGCCTGGCTCGGCTACCGCATGTTCAGCCATGTCAAGCGCCGGGTGGCGGTCTGGCAGAACCCGTGGGCCGACTATGAGAACGCCGGTTACCAGATGGTTCAGGCCCTGATGGCTCTGGCCTCGGGCGGCCTGTTCGGCATGGGCCTGGGCCTTGGCACGCCGAAGGCGATCCCGGTGTTCGAGACCGACTTCATCTTCTCGGTGATCTGCGAGCAGTTCGGCCTGATCTTCGGCCTGTGCGTGCTGTTGATCTATGTGGCGCTGGTCTGGCGCGGCGCGACCGTCGCCATGGCGGCCCGGCGCAGTTTTCACGGCCTCCTGGCCATGGGCGCCACGCTGATGATCGGCCTGCAGACCTTCGTGATCATCGGCGGGGTGATCAAGCTGATCCCGCTGACCGGCGTCACCCTGCCCTTCATCTCCAGCGGCGGCTCCTCCATGATCTCCGGCATGTGTCTGACGGGCCTGATCCAGGGCGTGGCAAGCCGGAACGAGGACGCCCTGGCCGAGGACGCGGATCTGGCCTATATGCAGGGGGAGGTGCGCGAATGAAAAAGCAGCGCTTCCGCTTCAAGATCCTGGCCCTCGTCGTCTTCGGCCTGTTTGCCCTGCTCGCGTTCTACGGCGGCTACAGCGTCCTGACCTACGGGGACCGCTGGTTCGCCTCCAGTCATAACGGCCGGGTCCGCCAGCAGAAGCAGACCGTGGCCGCCGGGAGCATCCTCGACCGGGACGGCACCGTCCTCGCGTCCAATGCCGCCGACGGGACCAGGGTCTATGCGGAGAACCCAGCGGTCCGGCGGGCGATGGTCCACGTCGTCGGCGACCGGGACGGCCGCGTCTCCAACAGCGTGGAGAGCTTCCACGCCAGCTATCTCTACGGCTTCCGGACCTCGCTGTGGGAGCGGGTGCGCCTGCTGCTCTCGGGCGGGGAGCGCGTGGGGGATACGGTGCGCCTGACCCTGAGCGCCGATCTGTGCACCCGCCTGACCTCCGCCTTTGAAAGACACGGCGTCCGCACCGGGGCCGCCGTCGTGATGGACTGGCAGACCGGCGAGATCCTCGCGATGGTCAGCCTGCCCTCCTTCGACCCGATGGACGCGGAGGCGGAACTGCCCGCGGGCGCCCGCTACAACCGTGCGACCCAGACGCTCCTGAACCCCGGTGCGGCCTTTGCGCCTGTGGCCGCCGCGTGCGGGCCGCTGACGCCCGAGGCCCTGCAGGCGGCTGCGGAAGCCTTCGGGTACAACGACAACTTCCTCTTTTCCGACCTGGTCGTGGAGAACTCGGTCTATCCGACGGACCGGGACGCGGGGATGCTCGCGCAGCGCGCGGCCGGAACAGACGGCGTGCGGGCAACCCCGCTGCACCTGTGCATGACGGCCTGCGCCGCGGCCAACGGCGGGCAGATGATGACGCCGCGGCTGATCCTCAGCGTGGCCGCGCCCGACGGCAAGACGCGCCATACCCCGCTGCCGACGGTCTACCGCACCGCCTTCCGGGCCGAACAAATGGATACGGTCCGCGCCTGCTTCACGGAGGACGGCCTGACCGGGATCGCCTCGGACACCTGCTATCTCGGCTATCTTCCGGACATCGGCAGGCCCTGGGCGGTCTGCGTGGCGGTGTGGGACGGTACGGACGCGCGGATCCCCGCGGCCGTCGCGGAGGAGGCCCTCGCACAGCAGAATATAAACTCTGCCGGCGGCAGCAGGAATTCCGCGGACAGGGGCGAATAGAGACAGGGACAACCCGGATAAGGAGGCGGTCCCGATGGCGAATGGCGACTGGCGGCGGAAGCTCCAGGAAAAGACGATCACCTGGCCGGTCGCGCTGATCGCGGTCACCGTCGTTCTGGTGCTCTTCTTCGTGCTCATGGGGAGCACCGGCCGCCGCAAGGAACGCGCCGGGCAGGCTCTGATCATCAGCGAGCGCGAGCTCAGCGAGATCAGGATGGTCCATGTCACCAAGCAGGAGCGGCTCAGCAATGTGGGCAAGCCCAGCGATACCGTGCGCAAGGCCCGGCAGGAGGATGACATGATCACGAATGCCGAGATTTGCTTTGAAGTGACGAACCCGGACCGCCTGGACGCCTACACCGAAGCCGAGTACCGGATCCTCATGCAGGAGATGGCCTGGGATCAATGACAACGAAAGCCGTGCGTTTGCGCGGCTTTTTTCTGAAGACGGGGAGACAAGGGGGAGGATTCATGAGGGCCGCGGTGATCGGGATCGGTTCCAATTCCGTGCGCATGCTGGCGGCGGACATCGACGGGAGCGCCGGCGTGCGGATCCTGCGCGACCGGGCGGCGACGCGCCTGTTTGCCGGCCTCGACAGCGAGCGAAGGCTGAACGCCGAGTCCATGCAGCGCACGGCGGCCGCGGCCGGAACGATGGCGGCCCGCGCCCGCGCCGCCGGAGCGGAGACCGTGCGCGTCTTCGCCACCTCGGCGACCCGGGACGCCGTGAACGGCGCCGACTTTCTCAGGGTCCTGAACCGCTGCACCGCCGCGGAAGCGGAGATCCTCTCGGGCGAGTCGGAGGCGGCCCTCTCCTTTATCGGCGCGGGGGACGGCGGACATTGCGGCGTGATCGACATCGGCGGCGGGTCGACGGAGATCGTCCTGGGGGAGGGGATGGACATCCACGCCTCCTGCTCCTGCCAGATGGGTGCCGTGCGCCTCTTCCGCCTGCTGAGCATCGACAGCCGGCGCGACGTGGACACGGCGGTCATGGCCGCTCGCGGCGTGCTGCGGGACGGGATCGCGGAGCAGCCGCTGCTGGTCAGCGAAAAGCCCGATTCCTGGTGGGGGACGGGCGGGACCTTCACGGCGCTGGCGGCCCTCGCCCTGCGCGTCCCGTGGACGGAGCGGACCGACATGCACCGCACGATGCTGACCCGCGAGCGCGTCCGCGCGGAAGCGGAGAGCCTGGCGGATATGACCGTCGAGGAGCGGCTTCGGATCCCGAGTCTCCAGCCGGGCCGCGCCGACATCGTCGTGCACGGGATCTGCATCCTGCTGGCGTGCATGGAGGAACTGTCCGTCGACAGGATCACGGTCAGCGAGAGCGGGAACCTGGACGGTTATCTCAAGTGGCGTTTCGGCTTGACATCGCTGCGGAACGCGTGAGGCTGTCCCGGCTGAGGAGTGAGGGGGATGCGCCTGCGGGCGCACCAGAGGGCTTTCCGATCGCCCTCTGGACTCCTTCGGGGCCGTCGCGATAAATGATAGAACTTGGGATTGAAAGATTCTTTTCACAGCGATATTTACCCAATACCAAACAAGGAAAATATGCTCCCGAAGGGTCCAGGGGCGATCGGAAAGCCCCTGGTGCGCTCCGCAGAGCGCGAACCCCTCCCATAGGATTTCCGTGAACTTTCCGTGCAGAGCCAAAATAAGGCACAGAAAAACCGCATCGGCGCGAGGCTGATGCGGTTTGCTTATTCTCCCGGATTACTTGGCGGCGGAGACGATCATGTAGAACATTTCGTCCGCTTCCATGCCCTTGGCCATCATGTCGGCATCCCAGCTCATGGTGATCTCATAATCGGCGGTCACGCTGGCGGGGAGCACATACTCGGCAACGCCGTCCTTCACATAGCCCAGCACAGCCACGATGGGATCGCCGGCCTTGTACTCGGTGGTGAAGTTGACGACCAGCTGCTGGGGGCCGTCTTCCTCGGTCCAGTTCACGACGGAAACGCCGCTCATGTCATTGACGAGGATGTTCTCGCCCACGACGCTCTTGATGGCTTCCTGCACTTCGGGCGTGAAGACGTCGAGCTGATTCTCGGCTTCGGTCAGCTTGGTGTTGTACTCCTGACCGACGGACCAGAGCTCATGCAGGACAAAGAAGGTCTTGACCTCTTCCACCTTCGGCGGGATGTACGGGGGCTGGGGCTTGGGGCTGTCCTCGGCGAGCACGGACACGAGACCCACCATCATCATAGCAGCCAGCAGGAGAGCGACGAGCTTCTTCATGGGAATCTACTTCCTTTCGTTTAATCCGCGTCCATGTTGCAGAGAGCGGAATTTTGATCTGGGGGGTTTCACCCCTACAGGTCATCATTGTAGCACACAGAGTATGAAAAAGCAAGGGCAAAAATGTTAAATCCTGCAACTTTGATGACACATGGGGAGAAAAAACACAGGCAATACATAAAGAAGAAAAAACCGCCGAAAAGGCGCGAAAAACGGTTCCGCCTTGCTCTTTCGGGGCCTTTGTGCTATGCTTTGTGCATTACGGAACGGAGGCCGGAGGAGGCGTTGGACACGATGGCGGAGGGCAGATGGCTCGTGGTGGCGGAGAAGCCCAGCGTCGGGCGGGACATCGCGCGGGTCCTGGGCTGCAGGGAACGCGGCGACGGCTGCCTGATCGGGGCGGACTACACCGTGACCTGGGCCGTAGGCCACCTGGTGACGCTCAAGGAGCCGGACGAGATCGACGAGCGGTACAAGAAGTGGACCTTCGCCGCCCTGCCGATCCTCCCGGAGGAGATCCCGCTGAAGGTGATCCGCCAGACGGCGAGTCAGTTCAAAATCGTGAGCGCCCTGATGAACGGCCCGGAGACCGCGGGCGTCATCTGTGCCACCGATGCCGGGCGCGAGGGCGAGCTGATCTTCCGCTACATCTACACGATGGCAAAGTGCGTCAAGCCCGTGCGGCGGCTGTGGATCTCCTCCATGACCGACGAGGCCATCGCGGAGGGCTTTCGAGCGATCCGCCCGGGGGAGGAGTACGACGGCCTCTACCGCTCGGCCCGCTGCCGCTCCGAGGCGGACTGGCTCGTGGGCATGAACGCCAGCCGGGCCTTCACCCTGCGCTACGACAGCCTGCTCTCGGTGGGCCGCGTGCAGACGCCGACCCTCGCCCTCCTGGTCCGCAGGCGGCAGGAGATCGAGCAATTCAGGCCGGAGAGCTACGCCGTGCTGACCGCCGATTTCGGCGACTACCGTGGCACCTGGTTCTCCGCGGACCGGACGCCGGACAACCGCCTGAAGGACAGGGCCGAGGCCGAGGCCGTCGCCGCCCGCGTGAAGGGGCGGAGGGGGACGATCGTCCGCTGCGAGACCCAGCGCAAGCACGTGCAGCCGCCCCAGCTCTACGACCTGACGAGCCTCCAGCGGGACGCGAACAGCCTCCTCGGCTTCACCGCGGACAAGACGCTGAAGCTCGCGCAGTCCCTCTACGAGAAGCATAAGGCCCTGACCTACCCGCGCACGGACAGCCGCTACCTGCCGCCGGACATGATCCCGCGGGTCGTGCAGACCATGCACCTCCTGCCGGACGCCTATCAGCCGATGGTGCCCTCCGCCCTGCCGGACGGAAAACTCCCGGTCAGCAAGCGCACCGTCGATGCCTCGAAGGTCAGCGACCACCATGCCCTGATCCCCACGGCCAGGCGCGTGAACCCGGCCGATTTCAGCCCCGACGAGCGCGCCCTCTACGACCTCGTGGCCCGGCGTCTTCTGACGGCCTTTTATCCCGAGCACATCTACGACGGAACGACCGTGGTGACCGCGGTGGGCGAGGACACCTTCCGCACGCGCGGCCGCGTGACGGTGCAGGAGGGCTGGCGCGCCATCCCGCCCACGGAGAAGCCGCCGAAGAAGACCGCGCGGAAGAAAGAGGCGGACGAGGAGGAGGAGACGGTCCTGCCGCCCCTGAAGCAGGGGGATGAGCGCGATGTGCGCGGCACGCAGATCCGCGAGGACCAGACCCGTCCGCCGGCCCAGCTGACCGACGCCAGCCTGCTGGCCGCGATGGAGCGCGCCGGGCGCGACTCCGACGACCGGGAGATCGCCGAGCAGATGAAAGGCAGCGGCATCGGCACTCCGGCCACGCGCGCGGCCATCATCGAGCGCCTGATCCAGGTCGGCTACGCGCAGCGCAGGGGGAAGAACCTGCTCGCCACTGACAAGGGCGTCCAGCTGATCGCGGTCTGCCCGCCGGAACTCTCCTCCGCGGAGACCACGGGCCGCTGGGAGCTGGCCCTCGACCGGATCACCCGCGGCGAACAGGATCCGGAGCGCTTCATGGACGGGATCCGGCGCTTCTCCGCCTTCCTCGTGGACTATGCCCGGGACAGGAGCCCCGCGGTGAGCTTTCCGGAGGAGGAACGGAAGGGAAAGGGCGGCCGGACGCGCGTCACCGTCAGTGCAAAGAAACTGGACGGCTGCGTGTGCCCCGTCTGCGGCAAGGGACAGGTCACCGAGACGCCCCTCGCCTTCGGGTGCTCCGCGAAGGACTGCCGCTTCACCCTGTGGAAGGACGGCCTGACCCGCGGCGGCGGACCCGCGATGACCGAAGCCCTGCTGCGCCTCCTCCTGAAGGAGAAGACGGTCCGCGGCTCCACCGGCGTCCTGCAGCTCACGCAGGACCGGATCCTCTTCACGCCCAACGGCGCATCCGCACCGGGTGCGTCGAGAAGCCTGATCTATGAAAAGACTCCGAAACCCGCCGGAAAACAAAACGGCAGTCCGAAATGAAAGGAAGGAAAACAGCCATGGCCAAGCTCCCCGCCCGCAGTGAGATCGATCCCAAGTACCGCTGGAACCTGAGCCACATCTTTGCCACCGAGGAGGACTGGGAGGCCGCGCTGAAGGCCTGCGAGGCCCGCGTGGCGGACATCGCCGCCATGGAGGGCAGTGTGGCCGACGACCCCGGCGCGGCCATCCGCGCCAATTTCGACATCCAGGACGAGGTCATGCCCGTGATCGAGTACGCCTTCCTCTCCCGGGAGGGCGACAACGGCGACCCGAAGGCCCAGTCGATGTTCATGCGCGTGATGGGCCTGATCACGAAGCTTTCCGCGGCCGGCGCCTACCTCGAGCCGGAACTGCTGGAGCTGGACGACACCGTCCTGGAGGGCCTGCGCGCCGATCCGGCGATGGCCGACTACGACGAATACATCCGCACGCTGATGCGCCGCAAGCCCCATACCCTGCCCAAGGAACAGGAGCGCCTGCTGGCTTCCCTCGGCGAGGTCCTGCAGGCTCCGGACCAGATCTACTCCGGCTTCACGGCGGTGGATCTGCACTTCCCGGACATGGAGCTGCCCGACGGGACGAAGGAGCCGCTGACCGACGGCACCTGGGGCCCGTACCGCGAATCGTCCGACCGTGAGATCCGGAAGCAGTCCTTCGAGAAGATCATGAAGGGCTACGGCGCCTACGGCACGACGATCGCCGCCACCTACGCCGCGAGCGTGAAGAAGGACTGCGCCATCGCCGCCGCCCGCCGCTATCCGGACGCCCTGGCCGCCGCCATGGATCCGCTGGAGATCCCGCGTGAGGTCTATGACAATCTGATCTCGGTCATCCACGAGTCCCTGCCGATCCTGCAGGACTACCTGCGCCTGCGCAAGAAGATCCTCGGCGTGGACGAACTGCACATGTACGACCTGTACTGCCCGCTGATCGCCGACTATGAGATGAAGCTGCCCTACGAGAAGGCCTTCGACCTGGTGCTGGCGGGCCTGAAGCCGATGGGCGAGGACTATCTCGCGAAGCTGCGCGAGGCACGGGACAACGGCTGGATCGACGTCTACCCGGCGCAGGGCAAGTCCAGCGGCGCCTTCTCCTCCGGCAGCCTGCGCCATGTCCATCCATACGTCCTCCTCAACCACAACGACAACCTCGACAGCGCCTTCACCATCGCCCACGAGCTCGGACACAGCATGCATTCCTTCTATTCCAACACGAACCAGCCTCTGCCGAAGGCCGAGTACAGCCTGTTCGTTGCGGAGGTGGCCTCCACCTGCAACGAGGCCGTCATGCTGCGCCACCTGCTGAAGGAGTTTCCGGAGCCGAAAGCCCAGGCGTACCTGCTCAACCACTTCCTCGAGCAGCTCCGCACCACCTGCTTCCGCCAGACCATGTTCGCGGAGTTCGAGCGGATCAGCCACGAGATGGCGGCGAACGGCGTGCCTCTGACGCGGGAGACCCTCTCTGAGGCCTACTACAAGCTGAATGAGACTTACTACGGCGGGAGCTGCACGGTGGACGAGTGGATCGCCGACGAGTGGATGCGGATCCCGCACTTCTACCGGGCCTTCTACGTCTATGTGTACGCCACGGGCCTGTGCGCCGCCGTGACCCTCTCCGAGCGCATCCTCAGCGAGGGCGAGGCTGCCGTGCGCGACGTGCGGAAGTTCCTCTCCGCCGGCTGCTCCGTCCCGCCGATCGAGGCGCTGAAGCTGGCCGGGGTGGACATGTCCTCGCCCGAGCCCATCCGCAAGGCTATGGGCGTCTTCCGCGAGACCCTGACCGCCTTCGAGCAGGCCGTCGCGAAGCTGGAGGAGGCGTGACATGAACGGATATGACAGGGAGGAAGCCCTCGCCTACATCCTCCGCCGCATCCGCCGGCAGGACCACCCCGAACTCGCGGACCGGATCGACGGTCTGATCGCCCAGGCCATCGACGCAGACCTTGCCTTCATGCGCGAGACGGGCGTCATCGCGGAGGACGGCAACGCGGGCGATGCCTGGTACGAGGAGGACGACGCCTTCGAGTACATCGTCGAGACCCTCGCCGCCGCCAACGACCTCGATCCCGAACAGGCGGTCAAGATGGCCTCGCTGATCGACGACTTCATGGACGGTCAGCAGCGCTACCTCGAGTACAAGGGTCTGGTCCAGGACGAGGAGTGACTTGCCCGGCGTGACGGATTGATGTCCAATCTGTTACATGTCTGTGATTTTTCATAATCCTCTTTGCAAAACCGCGTTCATTTGCTATAATGTGCCTAAAGCATCGAAGATGCTAAAAATTTCAGGAGGGATGCACCATGAAAAAGTTTGTTGCTCTGCTGCTTGCTGCCATGATGCTGCTGTCCGTGACCGCGATCGCGTCTGCCGATGAGGAGATGCGCGTGGCGATGATCACCGACGTCGGCACCATCACCGACCAGTCCTTCAACCAGACCACCTATGAGGCCGCCAAGGCCTGGTGCGACGAGAACGGCGTCGACTTCACCTACTATCAGCCCGCCACCGATACCGACGCGGACCGCATTGCCATGATCGACAAGGCCGTCGACGAAGGCTACAACGTGATCCTGATGCCCGGCTACAAGTTCGGCCCGGCCATCGGCGGTGTGCAGGAAGAGTACAGCGACATCAAGTTCATCGCGCTGGACGTCGGCGAGGGCGATCTGGGCGGTGCTCAGCTTGGCCCGAATGTCTACTGCGCCGTGTATCAGGAAGAGCTCTGCGGCTACATGGCCGGCTATGCGGCCGTGAAGCTGGGCTACACCCATCTGGGCTTCCTGGGCGGCATGGCTGTGCCGGCCGTCATCCGTTACGGCTTCGGCTTCGTGCAGGGCGTGAACCAGGCTGCCGTTGACATGGGCATCGCTGACCAGGTCACCGTCGAGTATGCCTATGGCAACCAGTTCTTCGGCGACGCCGACATCACCGGCGTCATGGATACCTGGTATCAGAGCCTGGGTGTGCAGGTTGTCTTCGCCTGCGGCGGCGGCATCTACACCTCCGCGGCTGAGGCTGCCCAGAAGGTCGAAAACGGCAAGGTCATCGGCGTTGACGTTGACCAGTCCGCGATCATCGACGGCACCTACGGCGAGGGCATGACCGTGACCTCTGCCATGAAGGGCCTCGGCGCGACCGTCAAGACGCTCCTGTCCGAGATCAAGGCCGGCAACTTCGCCGCGTTCGGCGGCAAGGTCGAGACCCTGGGCCTCGTGGGCGAGAATCCGGAAGACAACTATGTCGGCATCCCCGCCGATACCACGCAGTTCGTTGAAGGCGTTTTCGGCCCGAACGACTATCTGGCGCTCGTTGCGGCCATGTTCGCCGGTGACGTGCAGGTGTCCAATGCCATCGACGCGATGCCCGCTGTGACCGTGACGGTCAACGACCGCGGCAAAATCAAGTAATTCCCATCCTGTCCAGGGATACGAAAGCATCCCTGGATTTTTGGCGAAAACCCTTGCCGGCACCGTACGGCAAGGGCTTTCGCCAGAAATCCGGCAGGGTTTTCGGGTCAGATCTGTCTGATGATTATGATACACGGAGGAGGGGTTGGAAATTGGCCAGTGAGTACGCCATCGAGATGCTGAATATCACCAAGCGTTTCCCGGGGATCATCGCCAATGACAACATCACGCTTCAGCTCAAACGGGGCGAGATCCATGCGCTCCTGGGCGAGAACGGCGCGGGCAAGTCGACACTGATGAGCGTTCTGTTCGGTCTGTATCAGCCGGAGGAGGGCATCATCAAGAAGGACGGCGAGGTCGTCCGGATCAAGGATCCCAACGACGCCAACGATCTGGGGATCGGCATGGTCCACCAGCACTTCAAGCTGGTGGAGTGCTTTACGGTCCTGGACAACATCATCCTCGGCGTCGAGCCCACGAGCGCCTTCGGCGTATTGAAAAAGGCCGAGGCGCGCCAGCGCGTGATCGAGCTGAGCAACCGCTACGGCCTGCAGGTGGACCCGGACGCGAAGATCTCCGACATCACCGTCGGCATGCAGCAGCGCACCGAGATCCTCAAGATGCTCTACCGCGACAACGAGATCCTGATCTTCGACGAGCCGACCGCCGTGCTGACGCCCCAGGAGATCGACGAGCTGATGCAGATCATGCGCAACCTCGCCGCCGAGGGCAAGTCCATCCTCTTCATCAGCCACAAGCTGGCGGAGATCATGGCGGTGGCCGACCGCTGCTCGGTCCTGCGCAAGGGCCGCTATATCGGCACCGTGAACACGAAGGACGTGACCATGGAGCAGCTCTCCGCCATGATGGTGGGCCGCAACGTGAACTTCCACGTGGAAAAGAAGCCGCAGGTCCTGGGCGACGTGATCCTCGACATCGAGAACATGAGCGTGGCCTCCAAGACCCATCACAACATGGCCGTGAAGAACGTGTCGCTGAAGGTGCGCGCGGGCGAGATCGTCTGCATCGCCGGCATCGACGGCAACGGCCAGAGCGAGTTCGTCTACGGACTGACGGGCCTGGAACCCCTGGCGGAGGGCACCATCACCATGTGCGGTCAGGACATCACCCACAAGTCTATCCGCAAGCGCTCGCTCATGGGCATGAGCCACATCCCGGAGGACCGCCACAAGCACGGCCTGGTGCTGGACTACAGCCTGGAGTACAACATGGTCCTCCAGCGCTACTTCGAGCCTACCTTCACCGCGGCCGGCATCCAGCTGCGGCGGCGCAACATCCGCAAGTACTCCGACCGCCTGATCGAGGAGTACGATGTCCGTTCGGGCCAGGGCTCCGTGACGACGGCGCGCTCCATGTCCGGCGGCAACCAGCAGAAGGCGATCATCGCCCGCGAGATCGACAAGGAGCCGAACCTCCTGGTGGCGGTGCAGCCCACCCGCGGCCTGGACGTCGGCGCCATCGAGTTCATCCACAAGCAGATCGTGGCCCAGCGCGACGCCGGCAAAGCCGTCCTGCTGGTCTCGCTGGAGATGGATGAGGTGCTCGACGTCAGCGACCGCATCCTCGTGATGTACGAGGGCGAGATCGTGGCCGAGCTGGATCCCAAGAAGACGACACCCGAGGAGATGGGTCTGTACATGGCCGGCGCCAAGAGAGAGACGGTGATTGCATGAAGATCGGAAGAGCGATAGTCGGAATTCTCTGCGTAGCCTTTGCTGTATACCTCTATGCGACGGCGCAGCCGCTCGCGATCACGCTGATCGTCCTGGCGCTGGGCATCGGCATCATCGCGTCCGCCAGGAACCAGAAGGGCGCCCGGACGCCCCTGCTCAAGCAGCAGGCGGTCCAGACCATCATCGCGTCCCTGGGCTGCATCCTGCTCGGCCTGCTGATCGGCTACATCGTGCTGCTGATCATCAATCCCGACGGCGCCTGGAAGGCCCTCTCCACCATCCTGGAGAACTTCTGGTCCTTCTCCAGCCAGCGCGGTCAGATCAAGAACTTCGGCAACACCCTCGCCAAGACGGTGCCGCTGCTGATGTGCGCGCTGTCGGTGCTGTTCTCCTATAAGGTCGGCCTGTTCAACATCGGCGCCGCCGGTCAGTATGTGGCGGGCGCCGGCGTGGCGATCTATTTCGCCATCGCCCTCAAGATGCCCTGGTGGGTCTGCATGCTGGCCGCGATGCTGGCGGGCGCCGCCCTGGCCGCGATCTCCGGCGTGCTGAAGGCGACCCGGAACGTGAACGAGGTCATCTCCGGCATCATGCTGAACTGGATCTGCCTGTATCTCGTGAACATGCTCCTGGTTCCCTGCCAGGACATCAACATGAGCGAGACCTTCTCCCTGAAGAAGGGCTATCCGCAGGCCGTGATCCCGACCTTGGGCCTGAACGAACTGTTCAACAACCATCAGTACATCACCATTGCGGTGCCGATGGCCATCCTGATCGCCCTGCTGATCTGGTACATCATGACCAAGACCAAGCTGGGCTATGAGCTCCGCGCGACGGGCCTGAACAAGGATGCCGCGAAGTACGCGGGCATGAAGGGCCGCACCAACATCATCCTGACCATGGCGATCTCCGGCGCGCTGGCCGGCCTCGGCGCCTCCATGCTGTACCTGACCGACATGGCCAAGTGGCCCTCCGCCGTGGCAGCGGTTCCGGGCATGGGCTTCAACGGCATCGCCGCGGCCTTCCTGGGCGGCCTGCATCCCATCGGCGCGGTCTTCTCCTCCTTCTTTATCCAGCACATCACGGACGGTGGCTCCTTCATGGAGAAGATCTATCCGGCCGAGATCGCGAGCCTTGTGTCCTCGGTGATCATCTACATGTGCGCGTTCGTGCTCTACTTCCGCCAGACCATGACCAAGGCTGTGGACAATCGGATCGAGCGGCGTCACGCGGCGCTGGTTTCCAATGTCCGCGGCACCATCCGTGGGGAGCTCGAGGACGACTTCCGCAGCGTGGTGCATGACGAACTGGAGAAGTCCCGTCCGCATCCCGTTTCGCTGGACAAGCCCGCGGCCCGCACGCCCGAGGAAGCCCCCGCGCCCAAGCCCGCCGAACCGCAGGCGGATGAGCCGGTCAGGCCCGTCCGGATGCCGTCCTTCGACTTGGATGACGACTGGGAGCCCCTGAGCGGGGATTCCGACGAGGACACCGACGGCGAAAAGAAGGAAAAGAAAAAGGACAAGAAAGACAAGAAGGATAAGAAGGACAAAAAGGACAAGAAGAGCAAGAAAGGGGGCAGCGACAAATGATCCTGTTGATCCAGTACACCGTCGTCTTTACATCGGTTCTGATGCTGGTTGCCCTGGGCGGCTGCTTCTCTGAACACTCCGGCGTCATCAATATCGGTCTGGAAGGCATCATGGTCTTCGGCGCCCTCGGCGGTGCCCTTGTCATGAGATATCTGCCCGACGGGACCATGGGCGTTGTGGTGGTGATGGCCTGTGTGCTCGCGGCCATGCTGGCCGGCGCAATATACTCGCTGCTGCTGGCCGTGGCCGCCATCAACTTCAAGGCTGACCAAACCCTGGTCGGCACCGCCATGAACCTGCTGGGCACGGCGGCGGCGACCGTTCTGGTGAAGGCCGTCAACACCGCCGCGGATCCGAACAACCCCTCCGCCACCATCGCCTACGGCAGCAAACGCGGCGCCTTCCAGATCGTCAGCGGCATGGAGTTCAGCTGGCTGGCCGTGCTGGCGGTGATCCTGCTGGTGCTGTCCTACTTCCTGCTCTACAAGACCAAGTTCGGCCTGCGCCTGATGTCCTGCGGCGAGCATCCCCAGGCGTCCGCCTCGGTCGGCATCAACGTGTACAAGATGCGCTATGCCGGCGTCCTGATGTCCGGCATGCTGGGCGGCCTCGGCGGCCTGGTGTACATCACCGCGGGCGTGTCCGAGTGGAAGTTTGAAAACGGCGTGGCCGGCTTCGGCTTCCTGGCCCTGGCGGTCATGATCTTCGGCGGCTGGAAACCCTTCCGCATCGCGCTGGCTGCCCTGCTCTTCGGCGTGTTCCGCAGCCTGAGCAACGTGTATCACGGACTGAGCGGCATCGAGATCAGCATCGCCATCGCGATCTGCGTGGCTCTGCTCGCCCTCTTCGCTTACAAGTGCTACAAGGACAAGAAGGTGAATATCCCGCTCATGGTGGTGGCTGTCGCCTCGGTCGCCCTGCCGTTCCTGGTGGTCGCGCTGGAGGTCACCTTCCCGCCGGAACTCTACAACATGCTTCCCTACATCATCTCTCTGATCGTGCTGGTCATCTTCTCCAAGAACAGCGCCGCCCCGAAGGCGGAAGGCATCCCCTACGATCAGGGAACGCGCTGATTTGGCAGCGCGCCATACGAATGCCCGCCGGACCGAGTGCGGTCTGGCGGGTGTTGTTTTACGGACTTTCCGCAAAGAAGCGGAAAAAAGGTTGCCGAGCGGCGCGGAAAGTGTTAAGATTAGAACAACACAGAATCATCTGAAAGGAAGGGGACCGCATGGGCGCAAAGCGGGGAGGACTGCGGCATGTCCTGCTGGAGAAGTGGCGGGAATCGGCGCGCAGCATTCTGCCCATCGTCGGACTGGTGCTGGCGCTGTGCTTCCTGACGGTGCCGCTGCCGACCGACGCACTGGGCGGCTTTGCGATGGCGGCGGCCCTGCTCGTGATCGGCATGGGCCTGTTCAGCCTCGGGACGGAGATGGCCATGACACCCATCGGCGAGGGCGTGGGCCAGTCCATCACCAGGGCGCGCAAGGTCTGGCTGGTCGTGCTGGTCGGCTTTCTCGTGGGCGTTTTCGTGACGGTCGCGGAGCCTGATCTCACCGTGCTGGCTACCCAGGTGGCCGCCGTGCCCAACTGGACGCTGATCATCTGCGTGGCCCTCGGCGTGGGCATCTTCCTGATGCTGGCCCTGCTGCGCATCCTGTACCGGATCAAACTCTCGGTGCTGCTGGCGGTTTCCTACGCGATGGTCTTCCTGCTGGCCCTCTTCGTGCCGGACAGCTTCCTGCCGGTGGCCTTTGACTCCGGCGGCGTGACCACGGGCCCGATGACCGTGCCGTTCATCCTCGCCCTGGGCGCCGGCGTGGCTGCGAGCCGCGGCGACCGCGAGGCCGAGGCGGACTCCTTCGGCCTGGTGGCCCTGGCCAGTGTCGGCCCGGTGCTGGCGGTCATGATCCTCGGCATCATTTTCGCGGCGGGGGACAGTGAGGCGGGCGCCGCCGCCCTGCTGCAGGCGGCTGACTCGATGCTCCTCTTCCGCGCCTTCACCGCCGCCGTTCCGGAGTATCTGGCGGAGGTGGCGCGGTCCCTGCTGCCCGTGCTGGCCTTCTTCATCGTCTTCCAGCTGGCCAGCCTGCACCTAAAGGGCAATCCCCTGCGGCGCATCGTGATCGGCCTCATCTACACCTATATCGGACTGGTCCTCTTCCTGCTGGGCGTCAATGTCGGCTTTATGCCGGTGGGCAGCTTTCTGGGGCGGACCCTCGGCGGCTCGGCCCACCGCTGGGTGCTCGTGCCGCTGGGCATGGTGCTGGGCTGGTTCACGGTCAGCGCCGAGCCCGCCGTGCAGGTCCTCAGCACCCAGGTCTACGAGATGACCGCCGGTGCGGTGCCGAAAAAGGCCCTGATGCTCTCCCTGTCCGTGGGCGTGGCGGCCTCCATCGGCCTGAGCATGCTGCGCGTGCTGCTGAACATTCCGCTGCTGGCCTTCCTGGTCCCCGGCTATCTGATCGCGATGGGGCTGATGTTCTGGTCGCCGCCGATGTTCACGGCCATCGCCTTCGACTCGGGCGGCGTGGCCTCGGGTCCGATGACGGCGAGCTTCATCCTTCCGCTGGCCATGGGTGCCTGCGACGCGGCGGGCGGGAACGTGGCGGCAAGCGCCTTCGGCGTGGTGGCCATGGTCGCCATGACGCCGCTGATCGCCATCCAGGTCCTCGGCGTGATCACGCGCCTCAAGCAGCGTACGACGCTACAGCCCGAGCCCGAGCGCGAGGAAATCATCGAACTGTGAGCGGACGGAGGTCTACGCATGAACAAACTGTCTCTCTTTGCGCTGATCGTGCCGCGTGAGGACGGGAAGACCTGGCAGCCGTTCCTGAGCGGGATGGGGCTGCGCACGGTCTTCTCCTTCCCCTGCATGGGCACGGCCACGCGCTCCCTCATGGAGCGCCTGGGCCTGACCTCCAGCGAGAAGACCATGTTCCTGGCGGCCGCGCCCCGCGCGCGCATCCGGGGCATGATGCGCAAATGCATCAACGACATGGGCCTGAACGTGCCCGGCACCGGGATCGCCATGTCCTTTCCCTATGAGTCCGTCGGCGGCAGGACCGCGCTGGAGGTGCTGCTGGGCGGCCAGGAATTCGACCCGCAGGAGGTGAGCGACATGATCATGCCGGTTCTGCCCTACTCGATGGTGGTGGCGATCTGCGACAACGGACATTCCGAGACGGTGATGGAGGCGGCGCGCGAGGCCGGGGCCGGCGGCGGCACCGTCATCCACGCCAAGGGGACGGCGGGGGAGCTGAGCAAGCGCTTCGTCGGCGTATCCCTCGCATCGGAGAAGGACATGGTCCTTGTGCTGGTGCGTCAGGACGACAGGCGGACAGTCATGCAGGCCATCATGGACAAGGCCGGCATCCGCAGCCCGGCCCACACGATCCTCTTCAGCCTGCCGGTGGAGGAGATCGCCGGGCTCCAGAGCCTGATGGAGGAGGAAGCCTGACCGTACAGAAGCGCCCGGCGGTTGTAACAAGTTTGCCGGTACGCAAATTTGGTCTTGCTTTTCCGCATCCGATGCTTTATAATATGGCACATAAAAGGCAAAGATTTCCGCGCACGGGTTGAGCGGGGATGTTCGTTTGCCATCAGAGGAGGTTATCACATGAAAAAGATCGTTGCCATGCTCCTTGCTGTTCTGATGGTCTGCAGTATCGGCGCGGCTCTCGCTGACACCTTCAATGTCGGCGATTACGTGTACTTCGGCCACTATGAACAGGACAACAACCTGAACGACGGCGATGAGCGCATCCGCTGGCTGGTCATCAAGACCGAGGGCAACAAGCTCTTCCTGCTCAGCGAAAAAGGCCTGGAGAAGCAGCAGTGGAACGAGCGGAGCGACGGCTCCATGTGGGCTGACAGCGCCATCCGCCGCTGGCTGAACAGCGATTTCCTCTATACCGCCTTCACCTACAGCGAGCAGCAGTCCATCTTCACCACCACGGTCGAGGATACGCTGGCCCACTCCAACCGCAACTGGAACTCCGGCCTGCGCTACGGCGACATCACCTATGACAAGGTCTTCCTCCTCAGCTACAAGGAGATGAACGAGCTTGTCAGCCCCCGCGACCGTTACTGCGAGCCTAGCCAGTACGTCATCAAGAAGCGCATCGCGATGGGCAGCCACGCGGGCAAGAAGACCTGCTGGTACTGGCTCCGCACCTCCGCTTTCCGCAACAACGCGGGCGTCATCAGCGAGACCAACGGCGGCTTTGAGACCTGCTACATCCATCATCCGTTCGGTGTCGTCCGTCCGGCGATCTGGGTGGACGCCTCCGCGGTTTCCAGGTACTGAGCCGATATCGATCCAACGGAAAACCGCCGACCCGGAAGGGAAGGCGGTTTTCCGTTGGGATTGTTTCAGGCTTTCACGGAAGGGCTCGGGGATCCGGACGCCCGGGAACGGGCTGCATCCCCGTCAGAAGAGCCTTGCGTTGAAGATCGATGAGACGAGGGCGCCGGAGGAGAAGAACCCTGCCAGGCTGCTGGCGTTGATTTGCTCCCGCACAGCCTCCATGGGCACGAAGGTCTCCGCCACCGGGATCAGCGTGAAGAGCACGAAGAGGATGAGCACCGCGCGCAGCAGTCCGAAGCCGGCGCCGGCCAGGCCGTCGAGCTGCTTGAGCACCGGCAGCTTGAAGACCGCGCGGACCGCACTGAGCACCAGGCTGAGCACCAGGTAGATCAGGGCGAAGCAGAGCAGGAAGCTGAAAATGTTGACGCAGGCGGTGATGATCGTGCGGCTCACATAGTCCTGCACCGTGGAGCCGGCCTCATAGACCTGCCCCGTCAGGTTCCGCGCGAGCATGTCGCTGATCGGGGCGGGGAGGTTCACCCGCTCCACCACGCGCTGTGCCAGGGAGGACAGACCTGCCTGGGACTGACTGACCACCGTGCTTCCCAGCGCCTTATCGCCCATGCGGGTCAGGGCGTTGGAGTAGTTGAGGAGGGTGGACTGCAGCTGCGTGTTCGACTGGATCGGCCCGGCGATCAGGGGATAGGCCCAGATGGCCAGGATGAAGGCGAAGATGCAGCCGCCTGTATTGAGGACCGAGGCGACAAAGCCGCGGTAGACACCGAACAGCACGCTCGCCGCGATCACCGCGATGATGACCAAGTCTACGATATTCATCCTTATTCCTCGCTGAAGCCCTGCTTGGCGCGCGCCTCGGTCAGCAGGGGCTCATGATCGCCGCCGGGGAGATACTGTTTGTTGATCTCCGCGATGTCCTTCAGGCGCAGCGGGGGCGAGCACCAGGGGCAGCGGGTCAGCTTCCGGTAGGCCTCGTCCTCCAGCTCGCCGTAGGTGAAGGCGGTGAACTTCTTGCCCTTGGCGGAGTTGCAGGTCTCGCAGGAGTGATACATCTTGCCGCCCTTCGCGTTGTAGTAGAGCGGGGTGTCGTCGGCCGGGGGGATGATCTGGCGGCCCTGCCAGTCCTCCCAGATCACGATCTTGACGCGGTTCTTCTTGTTCTTCCAGATCCAGGACATGTTGACGCCCTTGGGCGTGGGATGGCGCTGGACGCGGATGCAGCCGTGGCTGGCCTTGGTGCCGAGGGAGGGCTCGAAGGTTCCGTAGTACTTGCTGCCGTCTTTGGCCAGGCTGTGGGGGACCTCGTGCAGCAGGTCGCCGCCGTCAAAGCGGATGGCCATGGAGCAGATCATGCTCCCGTCCTGGAAGCCGCCCACGGCCGGGACCACCATCAGGAACTCGCCGGAGCGGGTCTCGTTGTAGGGCTGCTTGGCGTTCACCTTGCCGGTGGAGATCAGCAGGGTGTCGAAGAGATGACCGTCCCGGAAGATATACAGGCGCTGGGTCAGCTTGTCCACCACCAGGCCCATGGAGGTGTCCGGATTGACCTTTTTGAGGTACTTGGTCGGGACCCAGCCCTGGACCAGGGCGTTCCAGTTCTTGACCTTGCTGTCGTGGAAGGAGGCGGAGTAGCACTCGATCAGCGTCCAATCGCCCTCGGTGCGGATGACATGCACGCTCTGGGTGATGCAGGTGGCGACGCCCACGCCGTCCGACTCGTCATAGGGCTCCTTGCGGAGGGTCACCTGGACGCGCTCGGCGTTTTTCTTTGCGCCGGTGTCGAGCACGGTGATCGGCTCCGTCAGCATCTGCCACACCGCGGCCTCGTCGGTGATGTCCATGGGGAGGGTCCAGTAATTGAGGGTCGTGTCCTGACCGGCGTAGGGGCTGCCCCAGGAAGGCGTGTACTGCCGCTGGTCGTTACCGTCGAGCAGGGCAACGCCGGACATGGCATCTCCGACGGTCTCGTCCTCGAGCTCCACATGCTCCTCCACCACCTCGCCCGCCGGGGCCGGGGTTTCGGCAACTTCGGGAGCGGGCTCCTCCGCGGGGGGCGCTTCGTCTGCCGGGACCGTATCCTCCGCGTCGCCCGGGAGCGCTTCCTCCTCGGTCAGGAGTTCGCCGGATGCCTCGGGCAGGGTCACGGGATCCGCGACGCTGAAGGGGATCTCGACGGGGTCGGAGACGTCTCCGCTCGCGTCGGTGAGGGTCAGGGTCAGGCGGTACGCGCCGGCCGCGAGGGTCTCGCCGAGCGCGCTGCCGCGGGTCAGGGTCAGGGAGAGGGTGTCCGCCGGGCTCTCCGTCTCGGCGATCGTGAACTCCTCATTCTCCGTGATCAGGGCCAGGGAGGCGCCGAGGGTTCCGCTCTCCGAAAAGACGCCGGTCACGGTGAGGGCGGGCGTATTCTCGTCGATGACGGACGTGCTGAGAGCCACGGACGTGATGAAGGGCGCGATGGGGCCGACCGTCACCGGGCAGGAAGCGGTCTCGTCCCCGGCGCGGATCACCAGCAGGGCGTCGCCCTCGGGGGCGAAAATGCCGTTGTAGGTGCCGTTCCACCAGAGGTAGAAGGTCCCGGCCGCGCTGTCGATGCTGTCGGCGACCACGGAGAGCAGCTCTCCCTCCGCGGACTCCAGCGTGATGCGCACGTTGGCGGCCTGCGGAAGGGTGAAGCCGATCACGGTGGACTTTCCGGGGCGGATGGTCCGGTCGCGGGCGCTGACGCCGAGCGCGGACGCCTCCGCGAAGGCGAAAGCCGCCATCCCCGCCAGCAGCACCAGAACGGCGCAGAACACCAAGAATCTCCGCATCGCTGAATCCCTCCAAGGCAAAAATCGATACACCGGTATCATATCAGATATCGGGCGGAAAATCCATAGTCAGACATGAATTTGTAACAGCTGTGTCGGCTTGCGGGCAGCCCGTCCGCGCGCACGAAAAAGCTGCCCGCCCGGGAGGACGGACAGCGTGACTGGTTATGGGGATCACTTCATGCTCTGCGTGACCTTCCAGCCTGCGTCGATGACGGTCTGGTGGTTGGTCGCGTAGGGGCCGATCGCGGTCACCTGGTCCTGCGTGCGCGGGAAGTGGATGCACAGGTGGCCCGGGAAGTCGTTGTTGGTGATGTGCTGGACCTCGTGCGGCATGGAGTGGGTCGAGGCCATATAGACGGTGCCGTCGCCGAGGATGACCCAGACCGCCTTCGGGTTCCAGGTGTTGCCGCCGAAGGCCTTCACCATGCGCGCCGTGTCGGCGGCGGTGAGGGGTTCTGCGTCGGCGTGGGCGCCGAAGGAGAACATGTGGACCTGCCAGCTCAGCCCGGAGGAGAAGTCGTAGATCGTCGCGTACTGGTACTTGCGCACCTTGGCCTTGACCGTGGTGTACCAGTACTCGTACTGGACCAGGGAGGCTCTCGGCGTGGAACTGACGGACGCGGCGGGCGCGGGCGCGGCGGTGGGCGCGGGGGTCGCGGCCGGGGTCTTCCCGGTGCCGACGGCCGCCGCGGAGTCGAGGGCCGAGAGCGTCAGGGAGCCCGCGATGCCGTCGGGGGAGAGACGGTTGGCGCGCTGGAAAGCTTTCAGTGCCTCAAATGTCTTGACACCGAAGATGCCGTCGGCCCGTCCGCTCAGATAGCCCAGGGCGATCAGCCGCTGCTGCATGGCCTTCACGGCGTCGGAGCTGTCGCCGCGCCTGAGCACGGAGGCGGAAGCGGGCGTGCTCTTCGCGGGCGCGGGGGTCGCAGTCGCCCGGGGGACCGGGGTGGGGGTCGGGGCCGCCTTCGCACCGGCGGCGTAGATCAGCTGCAGGGTCTTCGTTCCGGCGACGCCGTCGCGGGTCAGGCCGTTGGCGCGCTGGAAGGCGATCACGGCGTTGGCGGTCGTGGTGCCGTAGATGCCGTCGGCCTTGCCGGTCAGGTAGCCCAGGGCGATCAGCCGCTCCTGGAGCTGCAGGACCTCGCTGCCGGTGACGCCCAGGCGCAGGACCTGTATGTTGCTGACCGTGCCGGCGGCGACCCCGCCGGTGTAGAGCACGGCGCTCTCGGAATAGAGCTTGACCTGGGTGTCATAGCCCGCGGTGCCGTCCACCTTCAGGCCGTTGAGCTGCTGGAAGGCGCGGATCGCGGCCACGTCGTCGGCCTTGCAGACGCCGTCGACCGTGGCACTGTAGTAGCCCAGGGCGGTGAGGCGCTCCTGGAGGCGGGTCACGGCGCTGCCGCTCACGCCCTCTTTGATGACCACGGTGGTCTCCCGGGTCAGGGGTGCGGGGGCGGGCGTCACGGCGGCGGCCGGAACGGGCGTCGCGATGATGACCGGGTTGGGCGTTGCGTTCGCGGGGCGGGCGCCTATGGAGAAGAGAATGGCGTAGGTCGCGCTGCCCGCCGCGCCGTCGGCGGTGAGGCCGTTGTTGCGCTGGAAGGCCTTGAGGGCGCTGACGGAACCCGGGCCGAACTTGCCGTCCACGGTCCCGGTGTAATAGCCCAGGTCCTTCAGCCGCTTCTGGACAAGGCGCGCGTCATTGCCGGCGGAGCCGGACACGACGTTGGACGTCGGAAGCTGGAAGGTGGGCACGGGGGTGGGCGTCGGGGTGACCGGGGCCGGCGTCGCACCGGAGGCGACGGCCGAGGCGGAGAAGAGCAGATCCTGCGTCCCCATGCCCGCGATGCCGTCGGCGGTCAGGCCGTTGGCCTTCTGGAAGCGCTTGAGAGCGCTGACGGTGGCGGTGTCGTGCACCTGGGTGATGGCGCCGGCGTAGTAGCCCAGCTCCTTCAGGCGGGCCTGCATGATGCCGACGATGCGGCCTTTGCTGCCCGCGGTGATGCTGACCCCCTCGATCGGGGCGAGGGTCTTGACCTTGGTCTTGACGCCCGCGGTGTTGAGCGGCTTGCCACTGTAGAGGAAGGCCTGGAGGTTGGCGTCGGCGATGCCGGTCTCCGGATAGCCGTTGGCGCGCTGGAAAGCCCGGACAGCGGCGGCGGTGGCCGCGCCGTACTGGCCGTCCTGGAGGGCGGTCATGTAGCCCAGCTCGGCGAGGGCGCTCTGCAGGGCGACGACCGCGTCGCCGACGCTGCCGTCCTGCAGGATCATGTAGCTCAGCGTGTCGGCGCCGGGAGCCATGGTCGGGGCGGGCGTGGGGGTCGGAGCGGCCTTCACGATCTTCTTCATGTAGATCGAGACCTTTTTCGCGTAGCCGGTGAGACTGCCCCAGACGACCTTCGCGTAGCTGTTGGTCTCGCCGAGCACGGTGACCGCAGCGCCCTTGGGCAGGGTGCCGAGCTGGGTGCTCTTGCGGTCGTTGGTCTTGTAGAGCGCGACCTTTTCCTTCACAAGGGTGTCGTAGGGGTAGCCGGTGACGGTCTCCCGCGCGGCCATGGCCTCCTCATAGGGGATCAGGTAGGAGGCGAGGATATAGCCCGACCGGCTGCCGTAGGTCACCTGGCAATAGTTGCCGCTCTTGCCGACAACGGTGACCTCGCCGCCCTTCGGGACGCGGGTCAGCACCGCCGCACTGCTGGAGGCGCTCCGCCGCAGATTCACCTTGGCGGTGGTGTTGGTCTCATAGGGATAGCTCTCCGCGACCGCACAGCACACCAGCAGCACGGCCGCCAGCACGCACGCCAGTCCCACGATCAGCCGGAGCATTCTTCCGTTCATCCTGCGCATACAAACGCCTCCGTTTCAATAAGGGAAAACCGGGGAACCCCGATGATAGTCCAAGTGTATTGTAAAACATTCTTCCGAAAGTGTCAACATTTAATCAATAATTCCGTAATGACTGACAATGATCCGCAAAAAAACGGTTCTTCAGGTTTAGCCAGGGAAACTCCGTTGACGAGGGGATGCGCCTGCGGGCGCACCAGAGGGCTTTCCGATCGGTCCGGGGCTGCCGCCCATTCTCCGCTGAAAACTGTCCCCCGGACAGTTTTCCGGGCGCTCCGAATCCTCTGGACTCCTTCGGGGCCGTCCCATTCATGATAGGACTTGGGACTGAAAGTGTTTTTTCAACGATACTTTACCCAATACAAACAAGGAAAACATGCTCCCGAAGGGTCCAGGGGCGATCGGAAAGCCCCTGGCGCGCTCCGCAGAGCGCGAACCCCTCCTATATGGTTTTCCAGAACTTTCTGTACAGATCCAAAAACGGAGACAGGGCTGTCCCTGTCTCCGGGGTGTGCGGAACGGAACCGTTAGTCATTCGGGGAGCCAGTCGGCGCCGGCGTGCAGCTCCATGCCGGCGATCGAGGGGTTCAGCAGCGGGTCGACCTCGATCTCCAGCCGCAGCCAGCGCACGACCTCCCCGTCGCGGATCAGGCCCAGGAACAGTGTCTCGTCCCCGAACTCATACGCCGTGATCCTGAAGTCCCAAAGGCGCTCGCCGGGGAGATCCCAGGGCATCGGATCTTCGGGGAGTTCGCCGCCGAAGACCTCCGCGGACACCCGGACCGCGTCCGGCTCCTCCTCGTTGAGCAGCCGCCACTCGCCGCTTCCCTCATTGGAGAGGGTCACGATGAGAAGGCCGGGTTCCGCGGCATCGGGCGTTTCCTCCGCGGGGGCCGGGGTGTACGGATCGGCAGGCGTATCGACCCAAAAGATGTGCTTGGAGAAACGGATCTGCTTGTTGACCGTGTCCCCGTCGTCGGTGGGCAGGGTATACCGCATGGAAAAGGTGATCTTGCCCGCCGCCAGCTGCGCCTCTGTGACTGTCCAGGTGCCGGTCCAGGTGCCGGTCTCGCCGGCCTGCAGCACCGGATCGCCGAAGACCGCGATCTGTGCGCCGGCAGGGTCATACAGGATGACGGGGCTGAGCATCGGCTCGCCGCCCGTGTTGGCGGCGGTGATGACCACGGTGATCTCCTGCGGGCCGGTGAACTTCGTCGCGGACAGCTCCATCCGGATCTTCAGCGGGTTGACGGGCTCCGCGCCGGCCGCGCAGCAAACCGTCAGCAGCGCGAGCAGGCAGAGAACGGCGGACAGCGTGCGTTTCATGGGGATGCCTCCTTTTCGTGCTTGTCTGCGTCCATTATAGCACGGCGCCCAAAAAAAGCAAGCCCCGGCCCGCCGACCGGAACTGCCCGTTGACTTCCCCCGGAAAATCGTCTACTATAGGGAGCAGTGAGGAGAGGGTGAGGCGCATGATCTTCTTTCAGCAGTTTTTCCTGGACCGTGAAAAGGACATCGCGGTGGATCTCTGGATGGAGGGCGATCGTCTTTTCCATGTGATCCGCACGCCAAACCACCACACCGGCAACCTGATCACCAACCTCGCGCGGCTCTGCGGGCTGGAGACGACGCTCGATGAGCGGGGGCTGAAGGTGATCCGCGGGGAGATCCCCTGCTATGTGGACGGGGACAACCGTTCCATGTACATCCTCCGCCTGGGGAACACGAAGATCGCGAACATCTTCCCCGACGGCCGGGTGGAGATCAAGGCCTCGATCCCCGCGGTTTCCAAGACGCTGATGAGCCAGACCAAGGACTACCGCCTCGGCGTCGAGAAGACGATCGTCAAGACCTATGTCCGCAGCGACTGCAAGTTCCGCACCGACCTGCACACCCACATGAACGGCAACCTCCCGCCGGACGTGCTGATCGCCCTGGGCATCGTGCACCAGATCCGCTATCCCTACTATTATATCAAAAAGCTCGGCCTCAAGTGCACCCTCGACCAGGTGGCGCGGCTGGAGGCGGCACGGGAGAAGGCGGCGGCCGCCCTCGGGGAGACCTCCCTGACGGGCCGCTACCGGGAGCGGCGGATCGACGACCTGACCTTCATCAACTTTGCGGACCTGATCCTCGGAAACCCGGACGACGCCGCGGAGAACATCGCCCGGATCCGCAATTCCCTGACGATCCCCAAGGACGGACAGGCGGTCTTCGCGGACCTGGAGAAGGTCTATCTGTACCGGTACGTGTTCACGAAGGGGAGCCCGGCGGAGGACCGCTTCAGCGGGATCAACACGGCGGGGATCCCGGACCGGGACGTCCGCGCGCTTGCGGAGCGGATGCAGCGGGACCGCGGCGACAGCCGCTACCGCCGCAATACCCTCTATCAGGATCTGCTCCTGTGGATCGCGAGGGAGTATCAGCGCCACGGCATCGTCTACGCCGAGATCAGCGACACCTCGCTGGTGAACCCGGACACCGTGCCGCAGCGCCTGCGCGAGATCCACGAGGTCATGCCGACGGTCACCCGGGAGACCGGCGTCCTGCTGCGCTTCCTCGCGGGCATCCGCCGCATCCCGCTGACCATCGTCCGCGACCGCGTGACGCCCAACGATTACCTCGCCTCCAACCTCCGCTGCCTGCGCGCCATCGCCGCGGATCCCTATGTGGCCGGGTGCGACATCGTCGGCGAGGAGATCAACGACATCCTCGAGCTGCGCAGCATGATCCGCGAGCTGGCTGCCATCGCGGGCGAGCATCCGGGCTTTGTGCTCCGGATCCACGCCGGCGAGAACGACAGCCTGCGGGACAACGTCGCCAACAGCATCCGCTGCGTCGCGGAGGCCCTCCCGGAGGGGAGCCCCATGCCGCCCCTGCGCATCGGCCACGGCCTCTACACCTGCGATCTGCGCGGCGCCCGGGGGAGGAAACTCCTGGAGGATATGCGCCGGCTCGGCGTGACGCTCGAGTTCCAGATCACCTCCAACGTCCGCCTCAACAACCTCAGCCACCTGGACCGTCATCCGCTGCGGCAGTACCTGCGTGCCGGGGTGCGCTGCGTCCAGGGCACCGACGGCGGGGCCCTCTACGGCACCAATTCTATCGACGAGGAGCTGAGCCTGGAGAAGCTGCTGGGCCTGCGCTTCGAGGAACTCCGGCGGATGCGGGAGACCGAGGACGCCATCCTCGCGGAGAGCCTGCACGTGTTCCGCGAAAAGGAGGAGGCTTTCCGCGGCGCATGCCCGGGCGGCGACTCGGAGCTGTACTTCAAGGCGCGGCTGGAGCAGGCCGAGCCGTGGACCGGGGACCTGTGGCGCGACAGCGGGAAGATCGGCGCGGAGGACGCCCTGCGGGACCTGATCGCGCCGCTGCCGGAGGGCCTGCTGCCCATCGTCATCTGCGGCGGCAGCTTCAATAGCTCGGGCCACCGCACGCAGCTGCGGCAGGAGGACAGGGACTTCATCGACGGCCTGCTGAGCATGGCGGACCCGGAGAAGGTCTGCTTCGTGGTGGGACACACCCTCGCCGGACAGGAGGGTTACTTGGCGCGGCAGGCCGCGGGGCGATTCCGCATCGCAGCCATCGTGCCGGGCATGATCACCGCGGCGGAGCGCAGCCGGCTGCGGCAGGCCGGGGTCACCGTGCGGGTCGCGATCGAGCGCACGCCGATGGGCCTGTACAAGAGCTTCGCCTACGAGATCTTCAAGCGGACGCCCTCCGTCCTCCTGGCCTTCGACGGCAACTCGTCCGCCCTGAACCTGGTGCAGGAAGCCCGCAACGGCCGCTGCAAGTGCCGCATCTACCTGAGCCCGCGCTCGCGGGGCCTGGCGGTCAAGACAAAGACCCTCGGCGGTTATGTCCGACCGCTGCGCGACCCGGCTTCCATCCTCGACGAGCTGGACGCCCGCCTGCCTTCGACATGAGAGAAAGGAATAAGAGCGATGAAGATCAGCAATTCGGATTTCACCCGGCCGGAGGCGCAGCCCTTCCTGCTGGAGGGCGGCCGCCACGGCGTGCTCCTGATCCACGGGTTTACCGGCTCCGCCGCGCACATGCGCCCCGTCGGCGAGGGCCTGCATGAGGCGGGCTTCACCGTGCAGGGGATTAACCTCCCCGGCCACGCGAAGGACCTCGCGGCCATGAAGAAGACCGGGGCGGACGAATGGCTCGGGGCCGCGAAGGACGCGGTCCGCTCCCTGCGCGGCCGCTGTGAGACCGTGACGGCCATGGGCCTGAGCATGGGCGGGTGCATCTCCCTGATCCTCGGCGAGGAGGGCCTCGTCGACAGCGTGGTGGCGGTTTCCGCGCCGATGGCGGCACAGAATCCACTCCTTCCGCTGGCGGGCGTGCTCTGGCCGCTGGTCCCGACGATCTCCTGGGGCGCGCCGGGCAAGGCGGAATCCATGCTGGACCCGCAGTACAATCTCGGCTACGGCGGCTTTCCCACCCGGTGCGGGGCGGGCCTCCACAGGCTGATCAGGACCGCGAAGGCCGGCCTGCCGAAGCTCACCTGCCCGCTGATGGTGATCCAGTCTCACGGCGATGAGACGATCAGCGCGGACAGCGCGGACATCATCACCGGGGGTGCGGCGAGCGGTCGGAAGAAGATGCTCTGGCTGGAGGAGGTGCCCCACGTGTGCACCATCACTCGCGAGACGCCCCGGATCATCGCGGAGACGGTTGCGTTCCTGCGGGAAGCCTGATCCGCGCGGGAGAGCGGAGCGGCTCCCTCAAATTTTGTTGAGGTATAATACATAGGTAACAGAAAAGGGTAGCAAAAAAGAGAGCCAAGTGGTAAGGTTAAGTTCCCACACCAAACCAGAACCAGGAGGCTCTCTCAATGGGAAGGATAACACAGGAAGCACGGTGGCGTCAACA
>JAFRPG010000060.1 GCA_017429265.1 Clostridia bacterium
AACACAACCTGTCAAGGGTAAACCCGCAAGCGGGCGGCTGCTTGCCGGGTTCCGCTGCCTCGGCTCAGGAGCAAAACAGGCTCGGATCTTGCCCCGGTTCCCTTTCACTCTCAGTGTTACCTATGTTTGACTACCCAGCAAAAAAGCTGAAAATTCAGGCATTTTCCATCTTGACAGCCTCCTCAAGTTTCGGTATGATAGTCGTTGGTATCAATCACTCCGCCAGCCCCGGCGAGCAATTGAAACATCCGCGCCGCATGCGACCATCATGCCGACGCACAACCGCTTCAACCACATTTGAGGAGGGTCATTCCTTTGAAAACTTTCATTCCGAAAGCCGCCGACATCGAGCGCAAGTGGGTCGTCGTCGACGCTGAGGGTCAGGTGTTCGGCCGTGTGGCCAGCGCCGTCGCGAACATTCTCCGCGGCAAGAACAAGCCCTACTACACCCCCAACATGGACACCGGCGACTATGTGATCATCGTCAACGCGTCCAAGCTGGTTTTCACCGGCAACAAGCTGGACCAGAAGGTCTACTATCATCACTCCGGTTATGCCGGCGGCCTCAAGGAGACCAAGTATCGCAAGCTTATGGCTGAGAAGCCCGAGTTCGCGATCCGCCGTGCTGTGGTCGGCATGCTGCCCAAGGGCCCCCTCGGCCGTCAGATGGCCAGGAAGCTCAAGGTCTACGCCGGCCCCGAGCATGAGCATGCCGCCCAGAAGCCCGAGAGAATCGAGCTGTGAGCATCGGACGCGGAAAGGAGAAATAGAATATGGCTAAAGTGGAATACAACGCCGTCGGCCGCCGCAAGAAGGCGATCGCCCGCGTCCGTCTCGTGCCCGGCGACGGCAAGGTCGTCGTCAACAAGCGCGACATCGATGATTATTTCGGACTCGAAACCCTCAAGATGACGATCCGTCAGCCCCTGGTGCTCACCGCGACGAACAACTTCGACGTCCTGGTGAACGTGAACGGCGGCGGCATCGCCGGCCAGGCCGGCGCGATCCGTCACGGCATCTCCCGCGCCCTGTGCAAGGCGAACCCCGAGCTGCGCGAGACCCTGAAGAAGAACGGCTTCCTCACCCGCGATCCCCGTATGAAGGAGCGCAAGAAGTACGGTCTGAAGGCTGCCCGCCGCGCGCCCCAGTTCAGCAAGCGCTGAGATTATCCGATTGTTTGCGAGTCCCCGTGCCGGAAGGTGCGGGGATTTCTTTATCCTTTTTGCGTACAGGTTGCTTCTGACCTGACATTATGCTATGCTTTGCGGGAGGTGATGCAGCATGATCAACAGCAGCAGGGCGATCGTCTCCATAACGGAGGCGAATCAGGATTTCGCCGGGATCGCACGGATGGCCGAGGCGGAGGGGCATGTCGTAGTGTTCAGGGATAACCGGCCCAGGTTCCTGGTGATCGACCTGGACAGGGAGCCTCAGATCGACATGACCGAAGATGAAAAGCTGGACTTTGTGGCGGCCCGCATCCTCCGGGAACACCGCGCCGCATTTGAGGAGCTGGCAAAATGATCAGACTGACAAAAGAAAAGGTTTTGACCCTTCACAGAATGATCGCCGATGCGACCGGCGGAAGCGTCGGTGTCCGGGATCAGGGGCTGCTGGAGTCCGCGCTTGAATCCGCCTATGCGAGCTTCGGCGGGCAGGATTTTTATCCCACGAAAGAGGAGAAGGGTGCCCGGCTCGGGTATTCGCTGATTTCCAACCACGCCTTCATCGACGGGAACAAGCGGATCGGTGTATTTGTGATGCTGGCCTTTCTGGAGATGAACGGGATCCGCATCCGGTGCACGGATGAGGAACTGGTGCATGTCGGGTTGTCCGTCGCGGACGGATCCATGGGGTATGATGAACTGCTGCGGTGGGTGACGGAGCACAGGAGTTGATTTTCGTCTCAGCCGCATGACAGTTCATTCTCCGATCAGCCGCTCGTTTATCCGGTCGTGGCCGTTCGCGTGCATCTGTATCCGTCCGGCCGGCACGCATTCCCCCCGCTTTTCCGGGCAGGCTCCTGATGCGGCTTTCTTCCAGACCCTGTGCGATCCGGCACGGGGTTTTCTTCACCCGGCTAGTGTAAAACTGGCGGCTGACTGCCCGGAATACTTGCTTTTTGCGTCAAAGAATGGTTTAATGAAACCGTTATCAATCCTATCACGGAGGCTGGAATCCGATGGAAATCAACTGGTACCCGGGACACATGGCGAAAGCCAGGCGCCTGCTGGCGGATCAGCTCCGGCGCGTCGATGTCGTGCTGGAGCTCTGTGACGCGCGTCTGCCGGACTCGAGCCGCAATCCGGATCTGGAGCGCATGATCACCGGGAAGAAGCGCGTGCTCCTGATGAACAAGGCCGACCTGGCTGACCCGAACGTGACCGCCGCCTGGCTCCGCTATTATCAGCGCCGGGGGATCGAGGCCGCTCCCTACAGCGCCATCTCCGGCAAGGCCAAGGAGGCGCTCTCCCTGATCGACCGCGCCGCAAAGGAAGCCGTGGAGAAGGCCGCCGCCAAGGGCATGAAAAAGACCGTCCGCGCCATGGTCATCGGGGTTCCGAACGTGGGCAAGAGCACGCTGATCAACAAGCTCCACGGGAGCGGCATTGCGAAGACCGGCGACCGCCCCGGCGTGACCCGCGCCAACCAGTGGGTGAACATCTCCCCCTATCTGCAGCTGATGGACTCCCCCGGCCTCATGTGGCCGAAGCTCTCCGACCAGGTGGCGGCACGGAGGCTCTGCTATATCGGCTCCGTCAAGGACGATGTGGTGGATCTGCCGATGCTGACGATCTGCCTGCTGGAGGATCTGCTGGACGCCAAGCCCGCGGAGACCTGCGCACGCTTCCATCTCGAGGACCCTTCCCTGCGCGGAGAAGCCCTGCTTGAGGCTGTGTGCCGCGGCCGCGGCTTTCTGATGAAGGGCGGCGTGTGCGATTACGACCGCTGCTGCAGCGTGGTGCTCGACGAATTCCGCGGCGGCAAGTGCGGCCGCATCACCCTTGAGCGCCCGCCGAAGGAGGAACGCCCCGATGCCGCGAACTGACCGGAACCGGCGCATGCTTGATCTGAAGGCTTTTGACGCGCAGTATGCCGCGGACGGCCTGATCGTCGCCGGGATGGACGAGGCCGGCCGCGGCCCGCTGGTCGGCCCCGTCGTCGCCGCATGCGCCGTGATGAAGCCCGACTCCGCCCTGCTCTGGGTCGACGACTCCAAAAAGCTCTCCGAGAAGCGCCGCGAACTCCTTTATGACGAGATCCGCGCCGACGCCCTGCAATGGGCCGTCGGCATGGCGAGCGCCGAAGAGATCGACCGTCTCAACATCCTGAATGCGACGAAGCTGGCCATGCGGCGCGCCGCGGAGCAAATCAGTGCCGACATCTGGCTGATCGATGCGGTGAAGGGCCTCGGCCTTCCCGGCCGCGAGGTCCCGATCATCAAGGGCGACGCCTCCTCCTATGCCATCGCGGCCGCCTCGATCCTCGCAAAGGTGACCCGTGACCGCCTCCTGCGCGATCTCGACGAGCGCTATCCCGGCTATGGCTTCCTGCGGAACAAGGGCTATGGCACGGCGGAGCATATCGCCGCCCTCAGGGAACTCGGCCCTTGTCCCGAACACCGCCGGAGCTTTATCGGTCACTTTGTCAAAGCATGAATCCGCAGCGCTATGAAAAAGGCCTGGCCGGCGAAGAGATGGCCCTGCGTCTGCTCCTGGCCAAGGGCATGACCGAACTGGCCCGGCGGTTCCGTGCCGGGGACGGCGAGGTGGACCTGGTCCTCGCCGACGGCGCGACGGTGGTCTTCGCGGAAGTGAAGTACAGGCCGTCCGGCCGCCGCGGCGACGGGCTGATGGCCATCACGCCTTCCAAACAGCGGCGCATGACACACGCCGCCCAGGCTTTCCTGATCGGGCATGATCTGACGGACAGGCCGGTCCGCTTCGACGTCGTCGAGATCACGGCCGAGGGCGCCCTTCACATCCCGAACGCCTTCTGGCCCGGGTCGACCTGACCGACCGATTTTCTGATACGGGGGATCTGATATGCGAAAGAGATGGATGCTCCTGTGCGCGGCGGCGTTGCTGTTGCTATGCCTCACCGCCGCCGGGGAGGAATCTCCCAATCTGCTGCGCAATGCGGATTTCGAGCAGGCGGATGACTACGGCCTGCCGCTGGACTGGTTCAGCAGCGCCTACCGTCAGTCGGAGGACTACTCCGCATTTTTTGTGGATGAGGATGTCGCGCACAGCGGCCGGCATTCCGTATGCATCGTGAACAACGGCCCCAACGACGCCTGTTTCTATCAGACCGTCGATGTGCTGCCGGAGTGTCTCTACCGTCTGTCCGGCTGGATCATGGCCAGGGATGTCGTCAACGCGGAGGGCAAGTATTACGACTGGGGCGCCAACCTTTCCATCTATCCCAACCTGTATGTGAAGACACCCGCCCTCCATGAGACCGACGGCGAATGGGTCTACGTCGAAATGTACGGCGAAACCGGACCCGAACAGGACTTCCTGACGGTCGCGGTGCGCCTTGGTGGATACAGCGGCGACGCCGCCGGCTATGCCTGGTTCGACGATCTCTCCCTGACCGAAGTCGATGAGCTGCCCGAGGATATCGCCGCCGAGCTCTGGTTTGACCCCTACACCGTCCCCTACGACGATGGCTACGACCCGGAGGATGACGGCGTGTCTCCGTATGCGGGCGACGATGCCGGACCGGACGGAACATACGGGCCCGCCGACCCGTTTACGGTGTGGTTCGTGGTCATCGCCGTCGTCTATACCGCCGCGGCGGTCGCCGCTCTCCGGATGCTGTCGCGCCGGACCGCCCTCACGGACGCCGGGGAGACAAAGCCGCTCGTCGGAAAAAGCAGTGCCTCCCTCCACCCGACCGTCCTGCCGCTGCTGGTTCTGGCCCTGGCAATCCGCTGCCTGATCGCCCTGACGGTCTACGGGTATGACGTGGATATCACCTGCTTCACCGGCTGGGGCAGCCGGATGCTCAGCGACGGGCCGGTCTTCTTCTACAATGTATTCTGCGATTATCCGCCCGGATACCTCTATGTGCTCGGTATCGGCGAACTCCTGGCGCGTCTGCTGGGCGGCAGCACGGGCGCGCATCTGATGATGCTGAAGCTTCCGCCGATGCTCGCCGATCTGGCCATCGCGTGGATCATCGGCCGTCAGGCCTCCCGCAGACACGGATGGCGGTACGGTACCCTCCTCTGCGTCCTGATCGCCCTCCACCCGGTGACGATCCTCAACAGCGCCGCCTGGGGACAGATCGACAGCGTGATGACCCTGCTGCTCCTGATCGTCGTGGTGCTCGCCTCCATGGACCGGAAGGATCCCGGCTATGCCTGGATCGCGAATGAGCGCTGGACCCTCCTGATGCCGCTTTACATGATTGCCGTTCTCGCCAAACCGCAGGCCCTGATGTTCGGGCCGCTCGGGCTTGCCGCCGTCATCGTGTCCCTGATCCGGGATCCCGGTCAGTGGAAGGACATGCTGACCGGCGCGGTGCTCGCCCTGCTGACGGCCCTGGTCATCATCCTCCCCTTCTCGGTCCTGCAGTCCCCGACGTGGATCTTCGGCAAGTATGCCGAGACGATGTCCTCCTACGCCTACGCGACGGTGAACTGTGCCAACCTCTATTATCTGCTCGGGAAGAACTGGGTCTCGCTCTCCGCGCCGATGACAGCCTCCGCGCCGCTGATCCTCGCGATGATCGCTGTCTTCAACCACCGCACGGCCTACTACGGCGCCGTGAAGAGCGAAGACCGCAGATGGCTTGTCCTGCTCTCGCTCGACATCGCCGGCATCTTCCTCTTCGTCGCGCTGGCCCTGAAGCGGCTGACCGCCGTCCTGCCTGTCTGGCTCCCGCCGGAAGCGATCGGCGCCGCCCTCTTTGTCTGCATTCATGTGCACCGTGTGTTCGCCTACGCGCCGCTGCTGAACGACGAATCCAGGCGCGTGGACGCTGTCACCTGGACCGAACTCTTCCTGATGGACCTGTTCACTGTCTTCTTCCTCTGCCTGGCGGCACACTCTTTCACCTGGGAGCTGCTCAACATCCCCGTCATCCTCTTTGCGCTCGCCGTGGGCATCCCGATGTGGCTGCACCGCCGCGACCCGAGGCAGCTCGGGCTGACCGGCGCACTGATCCTGCTGATCCTCTTCATCTGCGCGACCAAGATGCATGAGCGGTACCTCTTCCCCGGCATCGTGCTCCTTGCCTTCGCCTGCGCGGTGAACCGGGATAAGCGGCTGTGGGGCCTCTTCCTCGTCCTGTCGGAAACGCTGTTCATCAATATCGGCATCCCGCTGGACAACTCGATCCGTCTCGGCCGTTCGTACGGGCACCTGAACCAGGATACCGACCTTCTGGCCAAACTGATCTCCCTGACCAACCTGGGAGCCGTCTTCTATGGAATCCGGGCCGCCCGCCGCGTGTGCGTGACCGAGAACCACGCCCCCGGCATACCCGTCCGTCTGGGAGGAATGAAGTCATGAACAAGGATAAACTCCTGCACTGGAAACGAGCGGACACCGTCATCGTGCTGGCCGTCACGCTGCTGTACAGTCTGTTTGCCTTCGTCAACCTGGGCAGCACGACAGCCCCGCAGACATACTGGCAATCCACGCAGGAAGGCGAGTGCGTGGTGCTGGATCTCGGCGAATCGCACACCGGATACTCGATGCTCTACTACTGCTATGTGTCCAACGGCGGCTTCTCCGTATCCATCAGCGCGGACGGGGAAGCATGGTCCGACGAGGTGTCCGCCGAGATGGACCAGGGCATGTGCTACCAGTGGAAGTACCTCGGCGGCGGCAGGACCTATGACGAAGCATGGAAGCTGGGCGGCCGGTATGTCCGGATCCGCGCCGATCGGATCGGCCTTCGCCTCGCCGAAGTCATCCTCCGGGACACGGAGACTGTCACCCTCACCGACACGGACGAGGACGGCGTCGAATTCACTTACGAAGAGAAAAAGCTCGGCTGCCGCATCGACTACACGGTGATCTCCCACGCGGGCGGCAACCCGAAGAGCGCGAATTATTCCGAAGGCGGCCGGATCGCGGATGAGCAGGACAGCCTGAAGGGCGATCCGAGCTGGTTCAACTCGACCTACTTCGACGAGATCTATCACGCGCGCACGGCCTATGAGCACCTGCACGGCCAGTCCGCGTACGAGACTTCCCATCCGCCGCTGGGCAAGCTCCTGATGAGCATCCCGATCGCGCTTTTCGGCATGACGCCCTTTGCATGGCGCTTCGCCGGCACGCTGGCCGGCGTCATCATGCTGCCCGCCCTCTATCTGCTCGTCAAACAGCTGACCAAGAAGACGCTCCCGGCCGCGCTGGCGATGGGGCTGCTCTCGCTCGACTGCATGCACTTCACCCAGACGCGCATCGCGACCATCGACTCCTTCCCCGTGCTGTTCATCCTGCTCAGCTCCTTCTTCATGCTCCGCTTCATGCAGACGGATCTCGGCAGTGCGGATAAGGGACAGTTCCGGAAGCTCCTGCCCGATCTCGCCCTGTCCGGTTTCTTCATGGGCTGCGGTATCGCGTCCAAGTGGATCGTGTTCTATACCGCCGCGGGTCTGGCCGTCTGCTACTTCTGGACCTGTGCAGGCTATGTGATCGGGGTCAGACGTCAGTCGCCGTCAGACCGCGAAGCCCTGAAGAAGGCCCTGCTCCGCGTCCTCTTCCTCTGTCTGTGGTGCGTCCTGTTCTTCATCGTCGTTCCCGCGGTGATCTATCTTCTGTGCTACATCCCGTTCTTCAGCAGTTCCTTCCGCGACGGCAGCATCCGGTCGGTCGGCGACTTCTTTGAAAAGTGGTTCTACGTCCAGAAGGTCTGCATGTTCGACTATCATTCCTCGCCGGGGCTCGGGATGGATCACCCGTACTACTCCCCCTGGTACGAGTGGCCGCTGTCCCTGCGCCCGATGTACTACTACGCGAGCGAGTACATGCCCGACGGCCTGAACCAGTCGATCTTCTGCTTCGGCAACCCGGCGGTCTGGTACATCAGCGGGCTGGCCATGATCGCGACACTCTTCGCCCTCATCTGGAGCCACCGCTACCGTCTGCAGCCGGATGACACGCAGTTCTGGCACCTGAGAGCGGACATCCGCAGCAGCGAGCGGGGTATCCCGGCCTTCCTGCTCATCGGCTTCCTGGCGCAGTTCCTGCCCTGGGTGCTGGTGCCGCGCGGGACCTATATCTACCACTACTTCGCCTCCGTGCCCTTCCTGATCGCCTCCCTGGCGTGGCTGATCAGCCTTGTGCACAGCCGGAACCGCCAGATCGCTCTGATCCTCAGCGGCTTCCTGATCCTCTTTGCGCTGATCTTCTTCGTGATCCTCTACCCCTATGCGAGCGGCACGCCCGTCCCCACGGCGTGGCTCGATCTCGGCAAACGGATCATGAACGTGACCTACTACGGCGGATGATGCCTCATCCAAGTCAAAAGCCCCGCGTCACATCCGGCGCGGGGCTTTTGCCCGGTGTCTTGTCCGGTTCGGTTCACTCGGCCTGCCAGGCGTAGAAGTCGGCCTCGCCGCCGAAGACGAAGCACAGATGCTTCTCCCCGCTCAGCGCGCATTCGGCGGTGTATTCCGCGGCTGCGGACGAGGCCGGGATCTCGAAGTCCGCGAGGATCTGTCCGCGCAGATTGGTGTCGACGACGTACAGGTGGCAGCCGTTCCGGGACGCCGCCCGGATGCGGAGAGTATGACTCCCCTCCCCGAAGTCCGCTCCGGAGACGCGTGTCCAGCTGCCCTCCTGTCCGTGGACGCAGAACTCGCCGCCGGGGGTGCCGCGCAGGGAGATGCCGGCCTGATTGGACATGGTCGCGGCCCGGACCTCCTCATACGGATTCAGGGCGAAGCGCTGCGGAACGCCGCTCATCGTGCCGATCACGACGCCGATGGTTCCGTCCTCGCCCACCGGCAGTTTGTTGATCTGCGGGCTGCGGTAGTTGCCCGTGATGCCCATGGCCTTTTCCACCGGGCGGTTGTGGTAGAACAGGTACCAGACGCCGTCCAGGCAGCCGATGCTGTGATGGTTGTTGCCGTACAGGCCGAAGTACCGCCCCTGGTTGGGGAAGAGTTCACCCTTGTAAGTGTACGGACCGAGCGGATCCTCCGCCACCATGTACTCGATCGCTCCGCTCGTCAGGTGCAGGGTGTTGCCGTCCGTCTGCCAGTTGGAGCAGTAGGAGTAGACGTACTTGTCGCCGATCCGGTTGATTCCGCTGTCCTCGAACAGATAGGGCGCGTCGATCACGACAGGATCGCAGTCCAGGCCCAGCATGTCGTCGGTCAGCCGCACGATGCGTGCGGTGCCGGGCGCGGCCTCCTGTCCCTGCGGAACGCCGCCGCCGAAGGCCAGGTAGCCCGTGCCGTCCTCATCCACCATCACCGCCGGGTCAAAGAGCCAGACGACGTTGGCGCAGTTGGGGGTCTGCCGGGTGATCAGGAGGTGACCGAGCTCATCCCGCCACGGCCCGGTGGGGCTGTCCGCGGTGAGGACGCCGATCCCGTTTCCGCCGTTGCAGAAGTAGAGGAAGAATTTCTCCCGTCCGTCGATGATCTTGTGCGCGGCGCACGGAGCCCAGGAATTGGTCGCCCAGGTCGCGATGCCCATCGGCCCGGCCACCTGGATGCGGCCGTGGTCGGTCCAGTTCACCAGGTCCGCAGAGGAAATGCAGTTGATGCATCGGATCTGGCTGTAGGAGTTTTCTTTGACCTTACCGAGACCGTCGTACTCCACGATGTCGTCGGTCATGTAGACATAGAAGCGGCCGCCGTACTCCATCACGCCCGGATCCGCGCCGAAGCGCTGGGTATACAGCGGGTTGTTCTCCGTGAAGCGCTTGTATGCGGGCAGGGGCGTCACGCCGGCGTCGGCCAGCGTACCCGCCTCGGCGGCTCCCCCTCCTGTCATTGCGCAGCCGATCGCACAGGCGGTCATCAGGGTGAGGATCCTGGATTTCATCGTATATGCCTTCTTTCGGTTCATGTCTGCGGGAGAAGCTGCACCTTGATGGATTCGGCGCTCATCTGCATGCGGATCGCGTCCTCCAGCTGCGCTAGCGGGAAAGTGTGGGTGATCAGGAGATCGGTGTTGATCCTGCCGCTGTTGAGGAGGTTCACGGCCTGAAGGTGGCTGTCCGGGTTAATGAAGGAGCCGCTGATCGTCAGTTCCTTCTTGTAGACGTCGAACAGCGGCAGAGCCAGCTCGGCGCCGGGCTCGGGAACGCTGAAGAGGAGGACACGCCCGCCGGGAGCGCACAGGTCGATGGCCTGCCGGGCCGCCGCCGTCCGGCCGACGCACTCGATCAGCACATCGGCACCATCGGCGCGTCCGGTCGCCTCCGCGAGCTGCCCCTTCAGTGCGCCTGCGGTGGGATCGATCGCGGCGCACGCACCGAGTTTCAGGGCGACCTCGCGCCGTGCGGCCACTGGCTCGCTGAGCACGACCTGTGCCGCACCGCGGAGCAGGGCCAGCTGCACCATCATCAGGCCGATGGCGCCGCCGCCCACGACACAGACCGTGTCACCCGTCCGGATGCCGCTCAGGCCGATCCCGTGCACACAGCAGGCCAGCGGCTCCGCCATCGCCATTGCGCCAAAGCCGATCTCCGGGTTCATCCGGAAGACCTGGGACTCCGGCACCATGCTGTACTCCGCAAAGCCGCCGTCACGGTTGACGCCGATGGCGAAGAGATGCTCACAGAACTGCTTCTGCCCGTTCCGGCAGTACCGGCAGCGGCCGCAGTAGATGTTGGGGTCGACGGTCACGCAGTCCCCCGGCCTGACCGAGGTGACGGCGCTGCCGACCTGTTCGACCACACCGCTGTACTCGTGCCCGAGCACGACCGGAGGCGTCACCTCCGCGCTGCCCTTGTGGCCGTGGTAGATGTGGACGTCGGTACCGCAGATCCCGGCGGCCATGTTCCGGACCAGGACCTCGTGCTCACCGGGCTCGCCCAGGTGCATCTCGCGGACCTCGAAGCGCTTGTCTCCCAGAAAATAGTTGCCTTTCATCGCGGGAACCTCCTTCGTCAGTAAGCCGCAATCAGCGGCATCAGCAGGGACAGCAGGGGGATGGTACCGAGGGACAGCAGGGTCGTCCAGGCCACGCTCCGGGCCGCAAAGGTCGCCTCGCCGTTGTACAGTTCCGCGAGCATGGCGATCAGCGTGCCCAGCGGCATCGCGGTCAGGATGAAGACGACCTGACGGATGTCGGAAGGCAGCGGGAGCAGGAAGAGCAGGCCGAGGACGGCCAGCGGCAGGATCAGGTTGCGAAGCAGGGCGATCCAGTGATAGTCCATGTCCCGCAGTTCCTTCAGGCGGATGCCGGAGAGCCTTGCGCCGATCAGCAGCATCGAAAGCGGCGTGGTCAGTCCGCCGACGTAATCCATACCGCGGAACAGCACATCCGGCCACCGGAACCCTGCGCAGAACAGGGCAAAGCCGATCACCGACGCGATGATGTTCTGGTTCAGTAGGATCTTCTTCAGGTCGATCTTCTTCTCCCCGCTGATCAGCATGACCGCGATCGACCAGCAGGACAGGTTATAGGCCACGTTGAAGCCGACGGCATAGATCATCCAGGCCGGATTGATCGCCTCGATGATCGGATAGCCCATAAAGCCGCAGTTGGAGAAGCCGCAGAAGTTGGCCAGCAGCGCCCTGCGTTCCCTCTTCCGGGCGGAGAAGAGCGCCCAGCCGAGGAGGATCGAGCCCGGGATGATGAGAAGACCGAGCTCGAGCGAGATGAGAAAGCCCTGCAGCAGCTCCGCCGAGAAGGGGCGCTGCATGCTGGTCAGGGTGAGGCACGGCAGGGTGATCTGCGTGATCAGCCGGGAAACGGCGTGGCTGACCTCATCGGTCAGGATGCCGAGTTTTCGCGCGATCAGACCGGCCAGCACCACCAGGAAAAGCACGGCTACGGCTGAGGTCGCCGACAAGGTTCATTCCCCCTTTTCCGGGCAGAGCAGGGCGCGCACGGTGTTCAGGTCCGGAAGGATGTGCCGGGCCAGCGACCGCATCTCCTCATCCGGCTCCAGCATGTCGGGCACCATGACGGGGATCATGCCGGCCCTGTGCGCGGCTCGGATCCCGTTGAACGAGTCCTCGATCACGACAGCGTCCTCCGGTGCGATGCCGGTGCTCTCCAGCGCTTTCAGGAAGATGTCGGGATTGGGCTTGCTCCGCTCCACCATGTCGCCGCCGATGACCCGGTCAAAAAACGGCAGGATCCCTGCGTCCCGCAGCTGGCTGGTGACGGTGGAGGTCCGGGTGGAGGAGGCCAGCGCGATGAAATACCCCGCTGCCCTGAGCGCGGTGAGCAGCGCGTGCACCCCCGGCTTCTGCGGCAGGCGTCCGCCGTCGTATCTGCTGTGATAGTTCCGCGACTGTTCCCTGCTCAGATCGTCATAGGGGAAGTCCGGTCCGTAGAATGAGAGGAAGATCTCCCGGCTGCGCGCCTCATTGACGCCGATGCACTGCCGGTACGGGATCTCGAGGCACTCAAAGCCGTACTTGTCGGCCAGTTCCTGCCAGCCGTTGAAGGTCGCGCGCTCGGAATCAAAGATCACGCCGTCCATGTCGAAAATGACTGCCTTCGGATTCATTGGTTTCTTTCCTTCCGGTGATCGTTGTGATGTGCATCTCTATCCTACCATATTTCATGGGATTTTCAAGGCTTCGGGGCAGTAAAAAACGATTCCCCGCCATGCGGAAAGCAGGCAGGGAACCGTCTGTCGGACGGGTCTTCAGGTCTTGGCGGCGGGCTCGATCTCTCCGGCCTTTGTCAGGGCCATCTTCGTGATGATCGGGCCGGTCAGCTCGTAGATCAGCGTACCGGCGAGGACCACCGCGTTGATGATCAGGCCCGCGCTGCCGGGCTCGCTGCCCAGGTCGCGCAGGGCCAGTCGCGCCATGCCGATGGCCACGCCGGCCTGCGGGACAAGCGTCAGGCCGAGCCAGTGCACGATGTTCTTGTCGCACTTCTCGATCAGCGCGCCGAGCGTTGCGCCGCTGACCTTGCCCAGGACGCGGACGATCACATAAACCGCGCAGATCGGTCCGGCCACGAGCAGAGCGTTGAAGTCCAGCGCCGCGCCGGAGAGGACGAAGAAGATCATGAACAGCGGCGGGGTGAAGCGGTCGCAGACCTCGAGCATGCTGTCGCTCTTCTCATACAGATTGACCATCGTCGCGCCGATCATCATGCAGACGAGCAGGCTCGACAGGTCCAAGATCCGGCTGTCCGAGAGGCCCACGCCGATGAAGACGGCGGTCAGGGTCAGCGACAGCTTGTTGCCGCGGGAGTGGAAGAACCGCAGGACATAGCAGAGCACCAGGCCGATCACGACGCCGACGCCGAGTGACTTGACGATCTGCAGGAGCGGCATCAGCACCAGCTCCACGATGCCAGCCTGCTCGCTGCCGGCCCTGGCCACGGAGATCGCCAGCTTGGAGAGGATCGCGTAGAGCATCAGGCCGGTCGCGTCGTCCATGGCGACCACGGGGAGCAGCATCCGGCAGACCGGACCGTCCGCGTGATACTGACGCACGACCATCAGGGTCGCGGCCGGCGCGGTGGCCGCCGCGATCGCGCTCAGGGTCAGGCAGATCTCCAGCGGCTGACCGAAGAGGAGCAGTGCCAGGAACACGAGCAGGGAGGCAAATACGCTCTCGAAGCACGTGATGACCACGGGCTTGACGCCGATCTCCTTCAGGTAGGTCAGCTTGAACTCCGCGCCGATGGAATAGGCGATGAAACCGAGCGCCACGTCGGAAAGGATGCTGAGTTCCTTCACCTGCGTGTCGGGGATCAGATGGAAAACGGGGCCGATCAGCAGACCCGCCACGAGATAGGCCGTGACGTTCGGCAGATGGATGTAACGGATCAGCCTGCCCATCAGCAGCGCGGCTGCGAACGCGATGGCCAGGCAGAGCAGCGGTGAATCAGTCATGCGCCTTGTTCAGTCCTTTCACGAAGTCGACCGGCACGGTAAACGCAATACCTGTGTCGGGCTCGTCCAGACCGCCCGTCACCTTGTCGGCGATGGCTGTCATCTTCTCGACCTGACGGTCATCCAGCACCACAAACACGGTCTTGGACGCCTTTCGCTCGGGCGAGTACACATGGCGCAGCAGCGCCAGCATCGGGAAATCCGCGTGCTCGTCGTCCGCCAGGACCCGCATCATGCCGGTGGAATCCAGGACGGTGGCCCCGTTGATGCCGGCCTTCATCATGGCCTCGAAGAGCGGCTCAAGGGCGTTGATCTTATTCAGCACCAGAACAAACAGTTTCATATCCGGTCCTCCTTCTCAGAAACAAGTCTCCGGAATACAACGTCATTATAATCCGCTTCCCGGTTCTGTCAATTCATCTTTTGGCCCCCGGACCGGACAAGCGAAAAAACTTGCGGACACAGCCGAATTGTGGTAGGATATGCTCAGGTTGAGACGTGAAAGAAGGGATATCCGTGCCGCATACCATGACAGACGCCATCCTTGACGCAGCGGAGATCACGGAGAAGATCCGGCCGGTGCCGCAGCAGCGGATCATGGACAAGCTGGATGAGTACATGAGCCGCCTGGATTATCCCGCCGTGGAGCGTCATCTCCTCTACTGGCTCGCGGAGGCGAAGGCCGGGCACGACCTGCGCGGCGAACTGATGCTGCGCAACGAGATGGTCGGCCACTACCGCAAGACCGGCGAGCGCGAAAAAGCTCATGAAAGCGCCGACGAAGCCCTGCGGCTCATCACGCTCCTGGGCTTTGAGGGTTCCGTCAGCGAGGCGACCGCCGATGTCAACATCGCGACGGCCTGTCATTCCTTCGGCGAATATGACCGGGCACTTCCGCTGTTTGAGAAGGCGAAGGCGATCTATGAGCGCACGCCCGATTTGCCGCCGGCGCTCCTGGGCGGACTGTACAACAACATGGGACTGACCGAGGCGGCACTCGGACATTACGCCGAGTCGCAGGCCCTCTACGACAGGGCCATGGATGTGATGTCGGCCGTACCCCGCGGCGCACTCGAGCGGGCCGTCACCTGCCTCAACCGCGCGGACTGCATCGCGGCGGAGGCCGGGATGGAAGCCGGCGAGAGCCGGATTTTCGCCCTGCTCGATGAGGCGTCCGATCTGCTGGACACCCCGGATCTCCCTCGCGACGGTTACTACGCCTACGTCTGCGATCACTGCGCGCCCAGCTTTGACCACTACGGATACTTTCTCGCCGCGGAGGACCTTCGCGGGCGTGCAAGGGAGATCTATGAACGGACTTGAGATCGCGAAAGCGTATTACGAGGCCTGCGGACGGCCGATTCTCGAGCGGGAGTTCCCGCAGCTGCTTGACCGGATCGCCGTGGGCCTGACCGGCAGCGGATCGGAGTGCTTCGGCTTTGACGACAGCGTCTCCCGGGACCATGATTTCGAGCCCGGGTTCTGCATCTTCCTGCCCGGCGAAGATGAGGTGGACAGGCGGACCGCCTTCCTGCTCGAGCGGGCGTACGCGAAGCTGCCCCGGGAATTCATGGGCCTGCGCCGAAGCCTGATGCAGCCCGTCGGCGGCGCCAGAAAAGGTGTCCTGCGCAGGGACGAGTTTTTCACGGAGAAGGTCGGCAGCCCGGACGGCATCCTGACGGTGCGGCAGTGGCTGACGATCCCCGACAGCGCACTGGCCGAGGCGGTCAACGGGGAGCTCTTCTTCGACGGTTCCGGCGAAATGACCGCGATCCGCTCGAGACTGAGCCGATGGCCGGAGGATATCCGCCGCAAAAAGCTGGCCGGCTGCCTCCTTATGATGGCGCAGGCCGGCCAGTACAACTACAGCCGATGTCTCCTGCACGGAGAGACCGGCGCCGCCCAGCTGGCTGTCGGCGTCTTCGTCCGCAACGCGATGCAGGCCGTCTTCCTGCTCAACGGCGCCTTCCAACCCTATTACAAATGGGCTTTCCGCGCGATGCGGAGTCTCCCCCGCCTCAGCCTGGACGCGGAGCTGCTCGAGTACCTGCTCGTCACGGACAACGGTCCGGACATGGCGGAGGAAAAGCAGCGGGTGATCGAGGGGATCGCCGGCGACGTGATCGGTGAATTAAGGCGGCAGAGCCTCACGCAGGCGACATGCGGCGATCTGGAAAAGCACGCGTACTCGGTTCAGGACGGGATCGCGGACGGAGAGATCCGAGGCCTGCACATCCTCGCCGCGGCTCTGGACTGATCCGATTTCACAAACGGGGTGATCGATTGAAGCTGCACGGTCTGCAGAAGATGACGCTGCTGGACTTTCCGGGCCGCGTCGCTTGCGCGGTGTTTCTGGGCGGGTGCGATTTCCGCTGCCCGTTCTGCCATAACTATGAGCTCGTCGACGGCACCGCTTCCCCGGTGATGGACGACACGGAGTTTTTCCGCTTCCTGGAGGGACGGCGCGGGCTGCTCGACGGGGTGGCCGTCACGGGCGGCGAGCCCTGCCTGCACCCCGATCTGCCGGACTTTCTCCGCCGCGTCCGCGCGATGGGCTTCGGCGTCAAGCTCGACACCAACGGGGCTCATCCGGCCATGCTCGGCACGCTGATCCGGGAAGGCCTCGCGGACTATGTGGCCATGGACATCAAGAACAGCCCGGACAAGTATGCCATGACCTGCGGCCTGACGGAGATCGACCTGGCGCCGGTGCGCGAGAGTGTCCGTCTCCTGCTCCGCGGCGATACCGCTTATGAGCTCCGCACCACCGTGGTCGACGAGCTGCACGAACCGGATGACTTCACCGCCATCGGCCGGTGGATCGCCGGCGCGGCCCGGTACTATCTGCAGTGCTTCACCGACCGCGACTCCGTTCCCTTCGGCAATCTGCACGCTCCGTCGGCGGACAAGCTGCGCCTCTGTGCCGAGCGCGCCCGCAGCGCCGGTCTTGCAAGCGTTGAGCTGCGCGGCGTCGACTGATACGCTTTTTCATCCATGACAGTCATCGGACAGAAAAGAACTGCAAGGAGGAATCACACATGACCAACAGACCCGAAGGACATGCAAGAGAAACCAACGGCACTGTCAGTGTCGGAAGGCGCAGAGGCAGCGGGCTCGGTACCGGACCCGTCGGCAACACCTCGCGCCCGTCCGGCGGCGCGGGCGGACCCGGCGGCGGAACCGGCGGCGGAGGCGGTCCGCATCGCTCCTCCGGCGGCGGCAGCCGAGGTCCCGGCGGCAAGTCCTCCCTGCTGATCATCGTTGCGCTGATCGCCGCGCTGCTGCTCGGTGGCGGCGGTCTGGGCGGACTTTTCGGCGGCGGTGACAACGGTTCCGGCGGTCAGTCCGGCGGCACCGGTTCTTCCGGCGGACTCCTCGGCGGCGGAAGCTCCGGCGGCAGTCTCGGCGGGCTCCTCGGCGGCGGGAGTTCTGGCGGCGGTCTGGACGTCTCCGGGATCCTCGGCTCCCTCGGCCTGTTCGGCTCTTCCGGCTCCTCCGGCGCGTCTGTCCCGGCCGAGCCGTCCGTCCCCTTCCAGCAGACCGCGTCCGCGGGCTCCGCTTCCGGTGATTCCTTCACGCTGGACCGCAGCGTTGCGCCCGGCTCCCGCGACAAGTATACGAAGCTCCTGGGCAACGGCAACGACACCGTGACCATGATGATCTACATGTGCGGCACCGACCTCGAAAGCCGCAGCGGCATGGCCACCAACGACCTGAACGAGATCCTCAAGGCGAAATTCGGCGACAATGTCCGCGTGATCGTCTACACCGGCGGCTGCACGCGCTGGCGCAACAACACGATCTCCTCCAGCGAGAACCAGGTCTGGCGCGTCAAGTCCGGCAGCATGGAAAAGCTCGGTTCCGACGGCAGCAAGGCCATGACCGACCCGAACACTCTGGCCGGCTTCATCCAGTACGCCAGGAAGCGCTATGAGGCCAGCCGCTACTTCCTGATCCTGTGGGACCACGGCGGCGGTTCCGTCAGCGGCTACGGCTATGACGAGAAGTACAGGAACGCCGGCTCCATGACCCTCCCCAATGTCCAGAAGGCCCTGCAGTTGGGCGGCGTGAAGTTCGATTTCATCGGCTTCGACGCCTGCCTGATGGCGACCGTGGAGACCGCTCTGATGGCGGCCGATCATGCCGACTACCTGATCGCCTCCGAGGAGACCGAGCCCGGCATCGGCTGGTATTACACCGACTGGATGACCCAGCTCGGCAGGAACACTTCCATCAGCACCCTCGACCTCGGCAAGGCCATCTGCGATGATTTCGTGAAGGCCTGCGGGACCCAGGCGCGCGGACAGCGCACCACCCTCTCCGTGGTTGACCTGGCGGAGCTGTCCAACACCGTGCCCGACGCGCTGACCGGCTTCTCCACCTCGATCACCGGCATGGTGAAGAAGAACAATTATAAAAAGGTCTCCGTGGCCCGCAACGGCTCCCGTGAGTTCGCCGCTTCCACGAAGATCGACCAGGTCGACCTCGCGGACCTGGCGGACCGTCTGGGCACGAGCGAAGCCAAAGCCCTCGCGAAGGTCATCCGCGGCGCGGTCAAGTACAATCGCGCCGGGTCCCTGACAGGCGCCTACGGCCTCTCCATCTACTTCCCCTACCGCAAGCCTTCCAACGCCAATAAGGCGGCCAACAGCGCCAGCAGCATCGGCATCGACACCAGCTACAGCGAGTGTATCCGCGCATTCGCGGCGGTCGAACAGGCCGGTCAGGGCGCGATGACCGGCACATCGTCCTACTCGCCCTACACCAGTCTGAGCGGCGGCTCATACGGCGGCTCCTCTTCGGCCGGCATGATCAGCGACCTCCTGGGCGCCTTTCTCGGCGGCGGACGCAGCCTGACAGGCAGCGAGGACATCGTGCAGTACTTCTCGCAGAACGCCCTGGACGGCAAGGATCTCGTCTTCAGCGCGGAGAACGGCAAGCCCGTCCTGCGTCTCACCGACGATCAGTGGTCCCTGGTCACCGCCGTGGACCTCAACCTCTTCTACGATGACGGCGAAGGCTATCTCGAGCTCGGCACCGACAACGTGTTCTCCTGGGACAGCGAGGGCAATCTTGTGGGCGACATGAGCGGCGGATGGCTCACCCTGAACGGTCAGCTAGCCGCCTACTACCGCGAGTCCGCTTCCGACGGCGTCACCTACGGCTACATTCCGGTCCTGCTCAACGGCGAACGCGCCGAGCTCTTGGTGGTCTGCGAGAACAATGCCTACACCGTGACCGGCGCCCGCCGCGTCTACAAAAACGGTGAGACCGACACCGTCGCCAAGGCCGAGACCGAGATCGTCTCCGGCAGCAGCATTGACCTTGTCTTTGACTACTACACGCGGAACGGCCGGTACGAGGAAAGCTACATCTACGGCGATGCGATCCCCTGCAACGACATCGCTGACCTCTCCATCGCGCAGATGAAGCTCTCCGACACAGAGAACCTTTGCTACACCTACCGCCTGACCGATATCTACGAGCAGGAGTGGTGGACCAACACCTACAGGCTCCGGTAAGGATGCGCGCACCGCAGACGGCGCGACGATCTGTCCTGCCGGATGACACTTGATGAACAAACAGGGCTGCCGCGGATGTCATGCCGCGGCAGCCCTCTTATCTTGTGATGAATCTGTTTACTGTGTCCGGGTGTTTTCGCCTCCCGAGGCGAGATAGCGATGGGATACCAGCACGGCCACGCCGCAGAGCATGCCCGCGAGGAATCCGAACAGAAGGGTGATCAGCTCCGTGCTGTCCAGGGTCAGATAGGCGGCAAGGACGCCGATCAGGCAGATCGCCGCGCCGGCCGCGAGCCTCAGCATGCCCCGGGGATCATACAGGAGGATCGAGAGGTAATAGAGCGTGAAGATCGACGCCTCCGCGACGCACAGCATGGCGCCCGCGTCCGCGTGCCGCTGTTCCCGCATGACAGCGGAGAAAAAGAGATGCAGCACCATCGGCAGGAGCACGCCCGGGATCAGCGGGATCAGGAAGCTGCGGTTGGAATGCTCCGGCGGCCTGGGCAGGGAGATTTCCCGCGACAGCAGGATGCCCGCGCACAGGCAGCCGAGGCCCAGCAGGAAGGGAAACTTGCCCCCGCAAAGCGTCGCGGCGGGCCACAGGAGCAGCCCGAACATGGAGACCAGCAGCCGGTAGTAGCGCTCCTCGCCGCGCTCACGGATCAGCTTGAGCACCGGCGCCGCGAAGTCCCGCGTCTGATCGTCTCCCTCATGGCGGGGGATCAGCTCCAGCACGTCCCGGCTCCCTTCATCCTCCGGCCACTCAATGCCCATCTGCCGCACGGTCTCCAGGCTCCAGCGGTCGCTGCGCGAAAGGCAGACGATGATGCCCATCCGGTGGAGTTTCTGCCCGGCCTGCAGGGCTTCCACGGACGGACTGGCCCGCTTGACCGGGCGGACGGCGCCGAGGTAGCACAGGGCGCCCAGTTTTCCGTCCACGACAGGCCCCGTCGCGTAGCAGAGGGTGTTGGAGGGCAGGTAGATGAGCCGGTTCCTGTCCTCCGCGGTCAGCGGCCGTTCTGTGCCGTCCTGCACCAGATGACAGGCCTGCATGATGGACGGGCTGCCGACAAAATAGGCCCGGAGTCCTGTCCCCTCCATGACGATCACGCCAGGAAAACCGCTGACGCGCGCGTCGTCAAGCTTGGGGTTCTGCCTGCGGATGTTCTCGCGGTTGATGTTCAGGCTGTTTTCCCACTCGGCGATCTCCTCCGGGGTGCATCCGCTGACCGAACCGGCGGGATCGATGCACTCGTCGGTCAGCGCGATGGCCGCGGCAAGCCGCATCATGCCCTGCTGCCCGCGGAAACGTTCGCCGTCGACCTTGTCAAACGGCATCCACAGTTCAGCTTGCAGCCAGGTCTTTCCGATCAGTAAGGCCGGGTCGACGGTGACTTTTTTCAGATTCTGGGCTTCCATGTTCTCCGGAAGGCACCGCCAGTCCGGATGCGTGAACGCCCTGCGGGTCGAGCGGCTGCATAGCAGCGGCGCGAGCGGTGCCAGCGCCAGAGCGGGGATCAGTGCCCACGGCCACGGCACAGCCACCGTCAGCAGCAGCAGTGAAGCCACGATGATCGTCAGTTTCAGCATCCGTTCACCCCTGACTGTTCTCCATGATCGAGCTGTTCAGCAAGAATTCGCCGGACCAGCAGAAATTCGTTCCGAGGCTGTCGACCGTCACGCCGTCCCAGAAGAAGCGCACCCGGCTGACACCCATCAGCTCACAGAGCGTGTCCGCCATGGCGTAGCAGCACATGCGCTGCGCCGTCTCGTCCATGCCCCGGACCGCATCGGCAAAGCGGGCCGAGAGATTCACCAGCAGCGTGCCGCGGTCCAGACCCACCGCAAGGACATCCGATTCATCCAGCCCCGACGGCAGCGGCTGTGTCAGCCCCGCCTTCCGCTCCCGTTCCGTCGGCTCGCGCATCATCAGGGCGAGCAGGTGCGCCGGATCTCTCGACAGCGCGGGCGCAGGATAACGGCTCACGGCGGTCAGGCGCTCTCCGTGCAGCAAGCAGATCCCGGCCCGGTCGCGAAGGCCGTCGCGGAAATTCGAGCGCAGGGTCATGCCGTCCTCGAAGGTAGTCAGCCCGAAGGGACCGTCGGATACGGCGTACAGCGGCACGGAGCCGAGAAGGATCCGGACGCTGCCCACCTGCGGGATAAAGGTCGTGACGGTCCAGTTGACGCAGGCGATCAGGCAGGAGAAGTCGACGCCCAGCGCCGACAGGGTCTCCGGGAAATCATCCGCAAAGCGCAGCGTGACCATGCGCGTGCCGTTTGCCCTGTCCGAAACGATCGGCTCCTCGATGAGGCATGCGGTCAGGTCGGGCATCGCCGCCGTGCCGCCGGCGATCTGCGCACCGGAGGAGAGCGCGGAGAGCAGTCCTTCGGTCAGCTGTGCCGGCGTCTGTCCCGCGAAGCTCAGGTTCCTGGCCTCGGCGACAAAGCCGCTCCCGTCCGCAAGCGGAAAGTAAAGCGTCGCGGTCGAAGTGAGCGGCGTGACCGCCGGATCCCCGCCCAGCGGCGTCCCTTTTGCGGCCATCTGTTCCCAGAGTGCCGGCAGTTCCTCCCCCGGGCGCGCGTTCACGCTGCCGGCCGGGAGATTGCGGGACATGTCAAACGGCAGGGCGCGGTCCGCCACCAGCAGATTGATATAGCGGATATCGGTGGACTCCGCAAGGGTGGAGGCCAGCGCGAGGAGGACCGAATAGCGCTCGTCATACTCCAGGGCTAGGACGCTCGCGGACAGATTGACCGTGCAAATCCCGCCCGAAACCTCGATCGGCTGCACGCCGCTGAGGACCAGCTCGGCCTGTCCGCCGAGGGCTGCCGACGTCTCATTCGCCTCCGCGGCGAAAAGGGCGCTGATGATCGGCTTCACGTTGCGGTCGCCGCGCACCAGACTGACATCCTCCTGTCTGGCGATCAGCCGCTGATGATCCGTGGTCGGGAGATACAGGCTGACCGTCCCGTCGTCGGTCAGCGAGCTGTCATCGGCCGGGGCCGTGAAGCCGCCCGCGACCGGCGGCAGGGTGACCGCGGCGGCCTCCCCGGTCTCTCCGCCGCCGGAGCAGCCCGCGGTCAGGAAGGTCAGCGCCAGCATCAGCGCGAGGAGTGCGCCGCGTTTCCGGTATCGTTTCATCATCATTCTTCCATCCATCCAAGCATGCCGGACATGCCGATTTTCCAAATGCCGTCCTCTCGGGTCAGGCGCAGGCAGCGGGAATCCAGGCTGATCTCCGCGTCCGTGTCCTTGCGCAGGCGGACACTCGCGGTGACCGTCGCCACGTCTCCGCCGCCGCGCACGTAGGCGTCGTGGACGATGAACCCGGTCAGCTTCGGCACCGACTCCATCTGCGCGACGAAATCACGGTACTCGGGCTTTGTCACCCCCGTGAAGGAGTCCACGGCGCTGATATAGTTGTACAGTCTGGCCCAGTCTCGGCGCTCCCAGCAGGTCATGACCGCATCAGCCGTGGCTCCGGCCGTGAGGAGGTATTCGTCCTCGCGCACCTGCGCCGGGGCAATGCCGTCATCCTCCTCGTCCGCCATGAACCAGGACTGGCGGAGCCGCATGCTCTCCGAGATCACGTCCCGCTGTTCCACAAGGATCACGACCTCATCGACATCACAGTTCTCCGTCACCGTGGCGACGATCGACTGCATGCACAGGGCCCTGCGCAGGGGCACTTCGTCGCGCCAGAGCGGGTCTCTGCGCCAGTCGGCAGGCTCATCGCTCAGGGGATTTCCGAATTCACTGCTGACCGTCACGAGCAGCCTCCTGCCCTGGCGGATCGTGGAGAGCGGACGCGCGCCGTCCGGGAAGAGGCTCACGAGCTCCGTATGCTGGGTCCCCGGGCCACTGAAGAGGGCGGTGAGCAGCGCCATCTCATAGGGCTGGCTGCTCAGCTGGGTGACGGTCCTCGTCTCGGGCGCGAGATAGGGCTCGTCCAGGAAGCGGAACCACAGGGTCGCCTCCCGATGCTCGCGCACACGTTCCTCGGAGACGGTCGGCAGGGTCACCTCGGTGCCGGGGATCAGGGTGGTCTCCGGGAGAGGATCCTTGCGCGCGAGGCACCCGGTCAGGAGCAGCATGCTCCCGAGCATGATCGTCAGCAGGGTTTTTCTTCTCATGCCGGCGCCCCTCCCTTCTCGCCCAGCGGCAGCCGCACGGTGAAGGTGGACCCCTTGCCAGGCGTGCTTGTCACGCTGATCTCGCCGCCGTGCATCGTCACCAGCTGGCGAACGATGGACAGGCCGAGGCCGGTGCCGCCCGTCTCACGCGAGCGCGCCTTGTCGACCCGGTAGAAGCGGTCGAAGATGTGCGCGATATCCTGGTCCGGGATGCCGATGCCGTTGTCCTGCACGCTGAGGAAAGCCTGTTTGCCCTTGGACTGCAGGGATACGACGATCCGGCCGCCGTCAAACGTATACTTGAGCGCGTTCTCGGTCAGGTTGTAGACCACCTGCTCCAGCTTGGCCTGGTCGCCGTACATCATGATGCCGGGCGTGATCTTCGCGGCCAGCTCCTGCGCGCGCTTGTCGGCCTGGGGACGCAGCAGATGCAGGGTGTTGGCGACCGTGTCGGAGAGATCGAACCAGGCCATGTTGACCGTCATCTTCCGGGAATCCATCTGGGTCAGGGAGAGGAGGTCCCCGACCACGTTGGTCAGGCGGTCGATCTCATGGTTCATGTCACTGAGGAATTCCTCGCGCATCTCCACCGGCATATCCGGTTGGTAGAGTACGTTCTCGAGCAGGATCTTCATGGTGGTGAGCGGTGTCTTCAGCTCGTGCGACGCGTTGGAGACAAACTGGTTCCTTGATTTGTCCAGGCTTTCGAGCTGCTCCGCCATCATGTTGTAGTTCTCCGCGAGGGCGCGCATCTCGCCGGTGCCTTTGACCTTTGCGCGGACGGACAGATCGCCCTTGCCCATCTGCTGGATCGTGTCGGACAGTTCGTTGACCGGGCGCGTGATCAGATTGGAGAAGAACACCGCCGCCAGCAGGGCGATCGCCGCGACGATGATGAAGACCAGCTCCAGCTGCCGCTCGACGTCGCGGAGGCTTTTCAGCATCTCATTCACGCCGGAGGCATAGAGCAGGACGCCCAGCGGCTTTTCGGTCCCGACGATCTGCACGGCGCCGTAGGCGATCCGGCTGCCCGCGTCCTCTCCGGGGATCGCGCCGAGCGTATGGATGCCGTAGCTCGCCGTCCGGCTGCCGGTCAGGATGGAGACGACCTCCGGCAGTTCGAGCCGCAGGCCCATGAGCTCCGCATAGCTGTCGAACTGCACCTTTCCGTCGGTATCGAGGACCATCAGCCGGCCGCCCATCTCGCCGGCCGAGGAGACCAGCGTCTCATCGAGGCGGTCGGACTGCACAGACTGAAAAAGCGGCGCGACCGTCACGGCCAGCTTCTCCAGAGATAGGCTGTCCTGGCGGATGCGCTGCTGATAGAGATAATCCCGTACGAAATCCGTGAGCCGGATATCGGTGATATAAAAGGAGAGGCTGATAAGCAGCAGGAAGACGGCCGAGATCTGGAACCCGATGCGTCCGAAAAACCGGCGCTTAGTCCTTGTCGGTGAAATAGTAACCAACTCCCCACTTGGTGAAGATGAACTCCGGCTGGGTCGTATCGCGTTCAATCTTTTCCCGCAGGCGGCGAATGTGGACGTCGACTGTTCTGTCGTCGCCGGTATAGTCATATTTCCAGACCGTCTCCAGCATCTGCTTGCGTGTGAAAACCTTGCCCCTGTTGGTGATGAACAGCTGGAGGAGATCGAATTCCTTGGCGGTCAGCTTGACTTCCTTCCCGGAGAGGGTCACGGTGCGCTTGGTGGGGTTGACCTCGAGCTCGCGCACGCGGATGTTCTTCTTCTCGTCGGTGGGCAGCGGAGAGGCTGTGGAGCGGCGAAGGATCGCCTTGATGCGGGCCTTGACCTCCAGGATGTTGAAGGGCTTGGGGATATAGTCGTCGGCGCCGTACTCCAGGCCGAGGATTTTGTCCATATCCTCACCCTTGGCCGTGAGCATGATGATCGGGACATTGCTGTGTTCGCGGATCCGCTGGCAGACCTGGATGCCGTCCATCTTTGGCAGCATGACGTCCAGCAGGATCAGGTCGTAAGGCTCGGCAAAAAACTTCGCCAGTGCTTCCTCTCCGTCCAGCGCGCTGTCCGTCTCATATTCCTCTTGTTCCAGCGTATATTTCAAGCCTTTGAGAATCAGCGGTTCATCGTCCACGAGCAGGATTCTCTTTGCCATCGGCGAACCCCTCCGTCCGTCCTGTCACATCCGTGCGCGCCTGGCAGCACACAGCATGTGGGTTTGCATAAATCAACACATGAATTGTAATACATATCCCGGAAAAAATCAAGCAAATTTCAAGAAAATATTACAGAGTTTTGTTGATTCCGTTTCAAAGCTGTACTGGCCGAAGCGTGCTCCGCCTCCCCCGTCCGGCAGGAATTCCGCTTGCCCCGCGGGCGGGCATTGTGGTATAATGCCCGTGATACGATCACGGTTGGGAGGTGCCTGACTTGCTGAGCTATGACGAACGGTATGCAGACTTCGGCGCGACCGCGGTCCCGAACCGCTTTATTTCCGAATATATGCCGGGCGCCGGCGCGGATCAGCTCAAGGTCTATCTCTACGGGCTGATGTGCTGCAGCTATCCGGGGCGGGATGTCACCGTGGAGTCCATGGCCAAGGCCCTCGAGATGGAGCCGGAGGATGTCCGCAAAGCCATGCGGCACTGGGAATTCTTCGGCCTTGTGGAGCGCTGCAGCGATCAGCCGCCGTCCTACCGTTTCATCCATCCCGTCTGGTCGGAGCAGACGGTCCCCTTCCGGGATGCGGACCCGGTGCAGGAGGCCTTCATCGAGGACCTGTACGCGATCTTCGACGGAAAGCGGGACCTCTCCGGGGCGGACAAGCGAAAGGCCTGGGAGTGGGTGGAGGAGCTCCGTCTCCCACCCGAGGTCGTGCTGATCCTCGTCCGTCACCTGAAGGCCACGCGCGGCCTCAACTTCGCCTTCTCCGGCAAGGAGGCCGGCCGGCTGAGCACGATGCTCGCCGACGGACACGCGCGTACGGCAGAGGAAGCGGCCGAGCTCCTCGCCCGCGACGAGCAGGTCGAGAGCGGGGCCCGGCAGGTCATCAAGCGCTTCAACCAGCGCCGCCAGCCCTCCCTCGATGAGATCGACCTTTACCGCAAATGGCTGCGCGACTGGCATTTCAGCCCGGAGGCCATCCTGGAAGCCTGCGCGGAGACCACCAAGAGCAGCTCCCCCACCTTTGCCTATCTGGACCGGATCCTCTCCGGTATCCACACCCGCGCGGGCAGCGATGACGAGGCCCCGAACCGGGACCGCCAGGAGCACGAAAAGGTTCGCGAGATCCTCGACGCCCTCGGCGTGCGCAGCCGCGGCGTGGACGAGGGGACCCGCGAGACCTACCGCATGCTCGCCGGATGGTATCCGCACGAGGTCATCCTCTTTGCCGCGCAGGAGTGCCGCGGGCGGGGGCTGGACACCCTCCAGGCCATGCTGGAAAGCTGGAAGAACCGCGGCATCGCCACCCTCCCGCAGGCTAAAGACTATGTGCGGCACATCCACAGCCGCCGCTCCCTGCTCAAGCAGTTGGGCGCGGTCTGGGGGCGCTCCGTGCCGGCCGGTCAGCAGCACATGAGCCTGGCCGACCGCTGGCTGGGCGAATACGGCATGTCCGAGGAACTGATCCTCCACGTCGCCGCCTGGGCCTCGGACGCGTCCGCCGGTATGCCGTACCTCGACGGGATCCTGACACGCCTCCACCGGGACGGTATCACGACCCCGGAGGAAGCCGACGCCGAGCGCGCCCGCCGGCAGCAGGAGCACGCCGGGTCGGCGAAGCCCGCGCAGGGCACCGCCAGGACCGTGGCCGCCCAGCAGTACAGCCAGCGCTCCTATCAGGGCGAGGCGGAGATCAACGATCTGCTCGACTGGCTGCAGGATGATCACACAGACTCCGGAGAAAAGAGGCAGGATCAGCCATGACAGACAAGACCATTCTCGCCGCAGTCGAAGCGGAATACGAGCGCCGGCGCACGGCGGACCGCGAGGAGGAGACCCGCCGTCTCCGCAAGGCCGTCGATGAATGCCCGGAGATCGCGGAGCTTCGCGCCGTTCAGCAGTCGCTGGTGCGTGCGGCCGTTCAGGCTGTCCTGCACGAGGGCGATTCCGCGCGCGTCAGCCGGGAGATGGCGGAGACCCGCGACAAGATCGCCGCGCTCCTCGAGGCTAACGGCCATCCCCGCGACTGGCTGGAGCCTGTCTATCAGTGCGCCGTCTGCCGCGATACCGGCTTCACCTGGGACCCGCCCCGCGTCCCGTGCGCCTGCCGGAGTCTCCTGCAGCGCCGGATCGCGCTCTCAACCGTCGGGATCCAGACGGACGGCGAGACCTTCGTCGGCTACCGCACGGACATCTTCCCGGACGATCAGGTCATCCCCGGGCTGAATGTCACCCAGCGCGCCGAGATGCGGCTTGTCCGGGACAGACTTGCCGCATGGACTGCCGCAGCGCCTGCCGAGGGTCAGCACACCGTGCTTCTCCAGGGGCCCAGCGGTCTGGGAAAGACCTACCTGCTCCGCTGCATCGCCAACGCCTTCGCGGAGCGCGGCATCCCCTGCGTGCTGACCCGCGCCTACGCTCTCGTCGAGGCCGCCCGCAAGCGCGTCTTCTCCGAGAACGACGCTGAGTGGGAAGCCTTCCTCGGCGCCGATATCCTGCTCATCGACGATCTCGGGAGCGAGCCGCTCTTCCAGAACATCACGATCGAACACCTCTATGAGCTGATCGAGACACGCCAGCTCGCGGGGCGCACCACCGTCGTCAGCACGAATCTCAGCCAGGACGACCTCCGGGCGCGGTACACGGAGCGCATCGCTTCCCGTCTCACGGCCCGCAGTTCCTGCCTGATCGTCAGCCTGTCCGGCGAGGACGTGCGCAGAAGGAGATGAACCCATGGCAGCCATTCAGATCTATGTGAGCAAAAAGAACTTCGACCAGCAGAAGGCGGAGCGCTTTTTCAAGGAGCGCCGCGTGACCGTACAGGTCCTGAATCTGAAAAAGCATCGCCTCGGTGAGCGCGAACTGCAAACCCTTGCCCGCGCCGGCGGGCTTACCGCCCTGATCGACCGGGAGGACAAGCGCGTGAAGGAGCATCCGGCCTGCTACTATGACCGGGACAGCCTGCTGATCCCCGCCGTGCTCGAAGCGCCCTGGCTGCTGCGCTCCCCCATCGTGCGCTGCGGGAACCGCGTGACCGTCGGCTACGAGCCGGAGACGTGGACCGCCTGGCTCGCGGAGGGCTGAGCACCGCACGCAAAAAGCTCCCGGTCTCCCGGGAGCCATATTTCAGGCAGTGATCAGCGGCCGAACGAGATGCCCATCGTGTCGGCAATGCGGACCATCTGGTCATCCTCGGGCACGAGCTTCGGCACGCCCGCGATATCCTCGAGGTCGTTGTGGGTGATCGTGTTGCCCTTGAGGGCCACCGTGACGCCGAAGTGGCCGTCGCGGATCAGCTCGGCCGCGTGGACGCCGAACTGCGTGGACAGCACGCGGTCATAGGCGGAGGGGCTGCCGCCGCGCTGGATGTGTCCGGGAACCACGGCGCGGGCCTCGACGCCGACCAGCTCCACCAGCTGACGGGCGACGTCGGCGGAGGCGGAATAGTGCTCCGCGGCACGCTTGGCCTCGCGCTCCTTCTTCTTCATCTTGGCCTCTTCCTTGTTCATCGCGCCTTCGGCGACCGCGATGATCGTGAAGCCCTTGTTGTTCTTCGCGCGCTTCTCGACGACCTTGGCCACCTTCTCGATGGAATAGGGGATCTCGGGGATCAGGATGACGTCCGCGCCGCCGGCGACGCCGGAGTAGAGCGTGAGCCAGCCCGCCTTGTTGCCCATGATCTCGATGACCATCGTGCGGCCGTGGGAGGCGGCGGTGGTGTGGATGCGGTCGATCACGTCGGTGGCGATATCCATGGCGGTGTGGAAGCCGAAGGTGAAATCGGTGCCGTACAGATCGTTGTCGATCGTCTTGGGCAGGCCGATGACGTTCAGGCCTTCCTGGCTGAGGAGGTTGGCGGTCTTGTGGGTGCCGTTGCCGCCCAGGGTCACCAGGCAGTCCAGCTTGAGATCCTTGTAGGTCTTCTTCATCGCGGCGACCTTGTCCACCTTGTCGTCACCGATGACCCGCATGTTGCGGAAGGGCGTGCGGGCCGTGCCGAGGATCGTGCCGCCGAGGGTCAGGATGCCGGAGAACTGTTCCCTGGACATCGTGGAATAGTCGCCCTCGATCAGACCGCGATAGCCGTCGTGGATGCCGATGATCTCGGCGTCGAACATCTCATAGGCCGCGCGGGTAACGCCGCGGATGGCCGCGTTCAGGCCGGGGCAGTCGCCGCCGCTGGTCAGGATACCGATTCTTCTCTTCATGGAAAGACCTCCTCACGATGAATATATGCCGAACCGTCAGCTGATGAGGAGAGTATACCACAAACCCACGCGTCACGCAATGACCGAATGGCAATTCAACGCACATTCTGCCTGTAAGGAGGGATCCCTGTGCTGTTTCCGGAAAAGACCTTTGCCCTGAAGGACGGCAGGACCTGCGTTCTCCGCCCCACCTCCCCCGAATACGCCGAGCAGATGATCGAGTATATGAAGAAGACCGCCGGCGAGACGCCCTTCCTCCTCCGCTATCCGGACGAGGTCAACTACACCGTCGAGGGAGAGCGCGAGCTCCTCGGCCGCATTCTCGAGGACCCCGGACAGGCCATGATGATGGCGCTCGTGGACGGACAGGTGGCCGGAAACTGTTCGATCAGCGGTCACGGACCGAAGCGCAAGGTCCTCCACCGATGTTCCATGGCGATCGCCCTCTATGAGGAGTACTGGGGTCTCGGCATCGGTTCGGCGATGATCGGATATCTCGCCGAACTGGCCCGGCAGATCGGCTTTGAGCAGATGGACCTCGAGGTCGTGGCGGACAACACCCGTGCCCAGGCCCTGTACCGCAAGTGCGGCTTTGTCGAGACCGGGCGCCGTCTTCGCGCGCTGAAGTTCGACGACGGGACGTATCACGACGAGCTGCTGATGACCAGACTGCTCTGAGGCGGAGGGATGTGTATGGAGATCCGTTTTGCAAGGGAAGAGGATCTGGATCAGGTAAACGTCCTGCGCAAGCAGGTCAACGATGTGCATGTGGAGGGAAAGCCGGAGGTCTTCAAGCCCGGATTCTGCGATGAACTCCGGGATTATATCCATGTCATCTTTGCCGATCTGAGGCAGAAGATCGTCGTGGCGGACGACGGCGGTGCGGTCTGCGGCTTTGCGGTGCTGAACCACATCACCCGCCCGGAGAACCCGTTCATGTATGTCCGGGACTTTCTCGATATCGACGAGTTCGCGGTCGACGAGGGGCACCGCCGGCAGGGCATCGCCACGGCCATGATCCGCTTCATCCGGGACTACGCCCGGGAGCAGGGCTTTTCCCGCGTCGAACTGAACATGTGGGAGTTCAATCAGGGCGCCCTCGCATTCTACGAGGCAGCCGGATTCACGACCTACCGCCGCTATATGGAGATGAAACCGTAAGCGGCCGGACCGCCGGAAAGGAGCATGACCGTGCGGGAAGAAACCGAAGCGGTCCGCGAGGCCAGGGCACTGCTCGATTCCTCGCCGGGCCTTCAGACAGAGTCCGTCTTCGGACAGGAGAGCATCCTCACCCCGTACAGGCTCCAACTGGCGCAGGCGCCGAAGAAGATCCGGAAGGCCTGGTATGACTATGCCCTGCGCTTCTGCGATCGGGAAGAATACCTGACCCACTCCGAGCATCTGATGATCGTATCCAGAAAGAAATAAGCGGGGTGAGAGCGTTGACGGTCCGATTTGCCTGGGAGACCGACAGGACATTCTGGTTCACGCTGGACAGACATTTGCCGGAGGATGAGTTTTCCGGCAAAGTCCGGTCCCGTCAGGCCTATGTGCTGGAGAATGATGCCGGCGGTCCGGCCGGCCTCCTGCGCTGGAATCTCTTCTGGGACAGCATCCCCTTCTGCACCCTGCTGTATGTCCGCGAGGATGAGCGGGGCAAGGGGTTCGGGCGCATGCTGATGGATCACTGGGAACGGGATATGCGGTCGCGCGGGTACGGCCTTGTCATGACCTCGACCCAGGCGGATGAGGCTGCCCAGCACTTTTACCGGCGGCTCGGCTACCGGGACTGCGGGGGCTTTGTCCTCCCCTTTCCGGGCTATGAGCAGCCCACTGAACTGATCCTCGCAAAGGAGCTGTGATCACGGATGCTAAGACTGAGGGAAGCCAACCCCGCAGACGCGGAAAAGGAGTGGGCCTTTGTCCGGGATATGCCGGAGGATGAGAACGGGCTGACCAACGCCTGGCACGGCGTCACCCGTGAGGATTTCATGCGGAAAGCCCTGCCGGCGATGCTGGCCTTTGCCCGCGGAGAGAACCTCCCGGAAGGCTATGTGCCGGAGACCGTGTTCTTCCTCTGGCAGGATGACACGATCGTCGGCCAATTCCGGATCCGCCACTTTCTCTGCGAATCCCTGCGCACCGGAGCCGGGCACATCGGGTACTTCATCGCGAAGCCCTTCCGCGGCCGGGGTCTGGGTACGGAAGGCCTGCGGCTGACACTGGAGAAAGCCCGCGAAATCATCCCGGAGGATGAGATTTATCTCCGGGTCAACCGGGACAATCCCGCATCCCTGCGCGTCATGCTGAAAAACGACGGCCGGATCGTTTCGGAAGAGGAAAGCCATTTCTTCGTGCGGATCCCGAAGCTTGCTGAATAACCTGTCATCCGGAGGAGGCGCATGCCGTGAAATACCCGTGGATCGACGAATACCTGATGGCCAAGCGGGGCGTGACGAAGGACCTGCAGCCGGACTGGAACTGGATCCGCTACCATGTGGGCGGAAAGATGTTCGCCGCCGTCCTGCTGGACGGGGACGGCAGACCGTACTACATCAACCTGAAGCTGGAGCCGCTCGAGGGCGAGCTGGCGCGGAGGCAATACCCGGACGTCATCCCGGGCTACTACAGCAACAAGCAGCACTGGAACTCCGTCCTGCCCGACGGTGCGGTCCCGGGCGATGTCCTCCGGCACTGGCTGGACCGGTCCTATCAGCTGGTCCTGGGCGGATTCGGCAAGGCCCGGCAGCGGGAGATCCTCGGACTCTCCGTCTGCGGGACGGACTGCTCCGCCTGCCCGCTGCTCGGCAAAGCGTGCGAGGGCTGCAACGCGGCCTGCGGCAAGGTGTTCCACGCCCCCGCCGGCAAGGCCTGCCCGATCTACGCCTGCTGTGCCGGCAGACACCGTTTCGCCACCTGCGCAGCCTGCGGCGAGGCTCCCTGCGGCATCTGGCTGTCGACCCGCGATCCGTCCATGACGGACGAGCAGTTCCGCCGGAGCGTCGACAGCCGTCTGGCCGCCCTGAAAAACGCGCAGACCGGCGGTCGCTGAATGCCTGACCTTTTCTCAGAATACAAGGAGTGACTGCACATGACCAAGGAAGCGGTCCGCAAATGCCTGGACGAGCTGAGCATACCCTATGAGTGGTATGAGCACGAGGCCGCACACACGATGGAGGATTGTCTGGCCCTGCCCTATGCCGCGCCGGACGTCACCTTCTGCAAAAACATCTTTCTCTGCACCCGGCAGCGCACCAGCTTTTATCTCTATGTCACCCTGCCGGACAAGCCCTTCCGCACCGCGGATGTCAGCAAGCTGCTGACAGTCTCGCGCCTGTCTTTCGCCCCGGAGAAGGATATGCAGGAACTCTGTCAACTCAGCAGCGGCAGCCTGAGCCCGCTGACGCTGTTCAACGATCCAGACGATCTCATCGTGCTGGTGCTGGACCGGGACATCCGCCGCGGGAAGCGGATCGCCTTCCACCCCTGCGACAACACCGCCACGGTGATCTTTCCGACCGAGGTCTTCACGGAACGCGTCATCCCGGCGATGAAGCACCGCCCGGTCTGGCTGGATGTGCCGTGGCCGAAGGCAAAGGAGGACGTGGACGATGCCTGATCTCGTGGTCATCGGCGCCGGGCATGCGGGCTGCGAGGCCGCCCTGGCCGCCGCCCGGATGGGCATCGACACCCTGCTCCTGACGCTGAACATGGACGGTGTCGCCCTGATGGCCTGCAATCCGGCCATCGGCGGCTCTGCCAAAGGGCAGTTGGTGCGGGAGGTGGATGCCCTCGGCGGAGAGATGGGTCTGGCCATCGACGACACCTTTCTGCAGAGCCGCACGCTGAACCGCTCGAAGGGCCCCGCCGTGCACGCCCTGCGCGCGCAGGCGGACAAGCAGGAATACCAGAACCGCATGCGCACCGCCCTGATGACCCAGCCGCGCCTGACCCTCCGCCAGGGGGAAGCCGTCTCGATCGAGACCGAGAACGGGCGTGTCACCGGCGTCACCACCCTCACCGGCGCGCGCATCGCCTGCCGGGCCGCCGTCGTCTGCGCAGGCGTCTACCTGCGCGGGCGGATCTTTATCGGCGAGGCGGAGTGGGACGGCGGCCCTCAGGGGCTGATGAACGCCCCGCGCCTGTCCGCCTGTCTGGAGGAGCTGGGCTTTCCGCTGCGGCGCTTCAAGACCGGCACTCCGGCCCGCATCGACGCGCGGACCATCGATTTCGACCGTCTGGAAGAGCAGCGCGGCGACATCCCCGTCGAAGCCTTCTCCTACATGACGGACCGCGAACTGGTCAACACCCTCCCCTGCTATCTGACCTGGACCACGCCGGAGACACACCGGATCATCCGCGACAACCTGCACCGCGCGCCCATGTTCACCGGCGCCATCGAGGGCATCGGCCCGCGCTACTGCCCGTCGATCGAGTCCAAGATCGTGCGTTTCGCGGACAAGGAGCGGCACCAGCTCTTCCTCGAGCCGGAGGGGCTCAAGAGCCGCGAGTGGTATGTGCAGGGCATGTCCTCCTCAATGCCGGAGGACGTGCAGTGGCTGATGTACCGCTCCGTTCCCGGCCTGGAGCGCTGCGAGCTGACCCGCCTGGCCTACGCCATCGAGTACGACAGCATCGACAGCCGCGGCCTGAGGCCCACACTGGAGAGTCTGCGCGTGCGCGGCCTCTATTTTGCCGGCCAGATCAACGGCACCAGCGGCTATGAGGAGGCCGCCGCGCAGGGCATCCTCGCCGGCATGAACGCGGCCCTCTCCCTGCAGGGAAAACCGCCCGTCGTGCTCGCCCGCGACCAGGCCTACATCGGCGTGATGACCGATGACCTGACCACCCGCGGGACCGACGAGCCTTACCGCATGATGACCTCGCGGGCCGAGTTCCGCCTGCGCCTGCGCCAGGACAACGCGGACCTGCGCCTGACCCGGATCGGCTTTGAGGCCGGTCTCGCGTCCCGGGAACGCCTTGAGCGCGCGGAGCGGAAGCTGGCGGAGGCCGATGGGCTCCGGCGTACCCTCTCCGCAACGCGCTTTGCGCCCGGGCCGGCACTCGACTGCTGGCTGGCGGATCACGGACAGCCCGCATCCGCCGGCAGTGTGACCGCGGAGGAGCTGCTCCGCCGGCCCGATATCTCATACGCGGACCTCGGCGGACTGACGGACACCCTTCCGGAGGTGTCCCCGGCCGCCGCACGCGAAGCGGAGATCGCCGTGAAGTACGCGGGCTATCTCGAGCGCGAGGACGCCATGATCAGAAAGGCCCGCGCCATGGAGGAAGCCCTGCTCCCCGAGGACACGCCCTACATGGAGATCGAGGCCCTCCGCGTGGAGGCCCGCGAGAAGCTGACCGCCCAGCGCCCGCGCTCCCTTGCCCAGGCCGGCCGCATCCCCGGCGTGAATCCCGCCGATATCGCGGTGCTCATGGTCTGGCTCCGGCGGAACGCGCAGGTCAGGGGCAGGAATCCGGCCCGCGGCAACCGGACGATTTTTCGGGCTGAAAGCACAGAAAAGCAGGATTTCGGAACCGGATGGGCGAAAGATATGATTTTGATATGACATACGATCAGCGGGAGGATGCAGCGATGAGAGCAGACGGCAGAATGCCGGACCAGGCCAGGCCGATCCGAATCGAGACAGACTTTGTGCACACGGCGGCGGGTTCCTGCCTGATCGCGACGGGAAACACCCGTGTGATCTGCACCGCATCGGTGGAGGAGAGCGTCCCCGCCTGGCGCCGCGGCAGCGGTCAGGGCTGGGTCACGGCGGAATACGCCATGCTCCCGGCCTCCACCGGTACCCGCAAAAAGCGCGACGGTGTCACCAAGGACGGCCGCGGCGTGGAGATCCAGCGCCTCATCGGACGCAGCCTGCGCCAGGCCGTCGACATGCGCCTCCTCGGGGAGCGCACGATCACCCTCGACTGCGACGTCCTCGAGGCGGACGGCGGCACGCGCACGGCCTCGATCACCGGTTCCATGGTGGCCCTGGCCTGTGCCGTGGACAAGCTGATGCGTGACGGCAAGCTGAAAGTATCCCCCATCGTGCACCAGGTGGCCGCCGTCTCCGTCGGCATCGTGGACGACGTGCCCTGCCTCGACCTGTGCTATCGGGAGGACAGCCGCGCGCAGGTGGACATGAACTGCGTGATGAACGAGTGCGGTGCCTTCATCGAACTGCAGGGCACCGGCGAGGGCCGTGCCTTCACGCCGGAGGAGCTCGCACAGCTGACCGCTTACGGCAGGCAGGGCATCGACGCCCTGATGCGGGCCCAGCGCGAAGCTCTCGGCGGGCGCGCATCAGTGATCGGCACACGTCCGGTTCTGATCGCCGCCACCGGCAATGCGCACAAGCTCGCCGAACTGCAGCACATCTTCGGCGAGTTCTACACCGTCGCCTCCATGCAGGATGTCGGCTTCGATCAGGAGATCGACGAGAATGCCGACACCTTTGCCGGCAACGCGGCCATCAAGGCGGAGGCTGTCTGCGCGGCGACCGGCCTGCCCACCGTGGCCGACGACAGCGGCCTCACGGTCGACGCCCTGGACGGCGAGCCCGGCGTATACTCCGCCCGTTACTGCGGTCACCACGGCGACGACGAGGCCAATAACGACAAGCTGCTTCAGAAAATGGAGGGCGTGGAGGACCGTTCCGCCGCCTTCCGCTGCGCCATCGCGCTGAAGCGGCCCGGCAAACCGACCCTGATCGCGGAGGGCGCCTGCCCCGGCGTCATCCTCCACGCGCGCCGCGGCACCGGCGGCTTCGGCTACGACCCGCTCTTCCTCTACGAGCCGCTGAACAAGACCTTTGCGGAGGTCACGGCGGAGGAGAAAAACGCCATCAGCCACCGGGCCCGCGCCAGTGCGCGGATGCTCGAAATGCTGCGGGAGGAGAATCCATGAAGCGTATCCTGGTCCTCTCGGACAGCCACGGCTACACCACCGGCGTGCGGATGATCGCCGAGGAGGCCTGGCGCATCTACGGTCACTTCGACGCCTATCTCCACTGCGGGGACGGCGCGGGCGACATGGATCGGATGGAGGAATACTTCCGCGGTCATGACCCGCACGCCTTCATCGCGGTCGTGCGCGGCAACTGCGACGGAGCCGGCTATGAGGACATTCCCTCCGAGCGGATCGTGAACATCGGCGGGACGAAGATCTTCATGACCCACGGCCATGGCCTGGCGGTCAAGTCGACCCTGCTCATGCTCAACGAGGACGCGTACACGAGTGGCTGCACGATCGCCCTCTTCGGACACACCCACGAGCCGACCATGGAGATGATGTCCGTTCTCCTGCTCAACCCGGGCTGTGCCCATATGGGACAGTATCTGGTGCTGGAGCTGAAGGACGACGGCCAGCCGCGGATCCACATGGAGAGGCTCCGCAGCTGATATCCGGATATCAAGACGACGACCGGCGTCTGCCGGGGAGGCATGACAAGATGAAAGAACGGAAGCAGCCACGAATCCGGGACGCCTTCCGCAACGGATGGACCGTCTACCGCACGCACTGGGGAGAGGCCATGCGCCTGATGCTGTATGAGGGCGTGCTGAGACTGGCCGTGCCGGTCCCTCTGCTTTTCCTGCTGAGTCCCTCGCTGCGCTGGCTTGCCCTGCTGAGTGTACCGCTCTTCTGCCTTGCGGTCCTGCCCGCCAGGCAGAGCGCCGCGGACGCGATACAGCAGAGCCTGGACGGCGGCCCGCTGTTCAACGAACGGCTGTACCGGGGCCGTGTTCCCTACGGGAAGCGCGTCCTACGCGGGCTGAAACATGCCCTCTGGATGCTCCTGTGGGTCCTCCCCTGGCTGCTGTGCGCCTGCGGGGTCGGCGTGTGGCTCTACCGCCTGTTCAAGCCTGCGGAGATCGCCGTCGGCACCAACGATGTGATCACGATCCTCAACACCTTCATGGAGACGATCAAGGACAAGCATTTCGTCTCCCTGGGCGAGTTCTTCGGCACCGTGGGGGCCATGCTCGGCGGTACGGCGGACAACGGCTCCGTCATGCGGATCCTGATCCCGCTGCTCGTGGTGCCCGTCGCCGGGTTTGTCCTCAGCGCGCTCGTCGGCTTTGCCTTCCACAGCCCTTCCCGCCACCTGTATCCCTATCGGGCAGAGGGCAAGCGTATCCGCGTCGGGCGCATCCGTTCCATGCTCGTGTGGCTGCTGGCCTCGCTGCCGATCATCGCCGCTCTTGCGGTCGAAATGCTGGTGCTGTATCTGTATGTCCGCGGCATTTTCGCGCAGCTGAAGCAGCTTCAGCTCAGCCTGCCGCCGCTTTCCCTGCCGCTGGCCCTGCTCGGCGTGGCGTGTCTCGCCGCGGCCGTGATCCTGAAGCCTCTGCAGGCCCTGATCGTCGGTGCTTGGGTGCACCTGCACAAGGACGCGCAGAGCATAGCGGACGGCGCGGAGGGATAAAGGATGCGACTGGATCGGATGCTCGTCACCCTCGGGGCAGGCAGCCGCAGCGAGGTGCAGCGCCTCATCCGCTCGGGAGCGGTGACGGTAGAGGGGTCGCCAGTCCGTGACCCGTCCGCCCATGTGGAGGAGAAAGCCGCCGTCACGCTGAACGGGCAGCGGCTCGACACCCGGCTCAGCCGGACCGTGATGCTGTACAAGCCCGCCGGGATCCTGACCGCCGCCCGCGACCCCAGACAGCCCACGGTGATGGATCTTCTGCCCGACGCCTTCCGGACCCTTGGGTGCATGCCGGTGGGGCGTCTGGACAAGGATACCACCGGCCTCCTGCTACTGACCACGGACGGTACCCTGGCCCACCGTCTCCTCTCCCCTGCCCGGCATGTCGACAAGCGCTACCGTGCCACGGTCGACGGTCCGCTGGGGGAAGCGGAGATCGGCGCCTTTGCCGCAGGCCTGACGCTGAGCGATTTCACCGCGCAGCCCGCCCTGCTCACGGTCGAATCATCGTCCGCTGAGAAGAGCGTCGCCCTGGTCACCGTGCACGAGGGCAAGTTCCACCAGGTGCGGCGGATGTTCGCCGCGGTCGGGCGCGAGGTCACGGAGCTGCACCGGGAACGGTTCGGCCCTCTGACGCTGGATCCCGATCTTCAGCCGGGCGGCTGGCGCGATCTGACCGAAGACGAGATGCAGGCCCTGCGCGCAGCCGTCGAGTGAGGAATGCACATGAACGATCACTATTACACACGCGAGCCCGCCAGCGCCTCGAGACCCAGCACCTGTGCCTTCACCTGGCGCGGACACCCGATGACCTTTGTCACCGACAGCGGGGTCTTTTCGAAGGGGGAGCTGGACCGCGGGACCCAACTGCTGCTGGACGCTCTGCCCTCTCTTTCCGGCGAGGTGCTCGACCTCGGCTGCGGATGGGGCGCCATCGGCGTCACGCTGGCGAAGGCCTTTCCGGATGCACGCGTCACGATGGCGGACGTCAATCTGCGCGCGCTCTCCCTCGCCGCGGAGAACGCCCGCCGAAACGGCGTGAGCTGCGAAACCGTCGAGAGCGACGGTCTGTCCGCTCTCAAAGAAAGGCGTTTCGACGCCATCGTCACCAACCCGCCCATCCGCGCCGGCAAGCAGGTCATCTACCGCCTTTTCGCGGAGTCGGCCGACCGTCTCGCTCCGGGCGGGGCGCTCTATATCGTCATCCGCAAACAGCAGGGCGCGGAGAGCTGCGTCCGGTATCTGGAATCCATCGGCATGGACGTGGAAAAACTGGACCGCTCCTCGGGCTTCTGGGTGCTGCGGGCCGGGAAAACGGAGGTTGAGGCATGATGTTTGACAGAGAGTATTTCGACGCCGGGCTCTACCGTGTGGGGACTGCCTGTGAGAAGTGGGACGGCTGCCGCGCCCGCTCCGGGGCCGATGTCCTGCCCATGTGGGTGGCGGACATGGACTTCCCAAGCCCGCCCGCCGTCCAGGAGGCTCTCCTGCGGCGCGCCGCCCATCCGACCTGGGGCTACACCGAGGTGACGGACGAGGACCTGGACGCCCTGCGCGGATTTTGGGAGCGGCGTCACAATGTCTCCTTCACGCGGGAGGAGATCACTCTCCTTCCCTGTGTGGTCACCGGCCTGAAGCTGGCAATCCTCTCCCTGACAAAGCCGGGCGACGGCGTCATCATCCAAAGCCCTGTCTACGGGCCGTTCCGCATGTCCGTGGAAGTCACGGGGCGCAAACTGGCCGACGCGCCGCTGCGCCGCGGGAAGGACGGCCACTACACGATGGACCTTGAGGCCGTGGAAGCCCGCTGCCGCGAGGGAGCAAAGCTGATGATGCTCTGCAGCCCGCACAACCCGGTCTCCCGCGTCTGGTCGGCGGAGGAGCTGCAGGCGCTGCTCGAGATCCTCGACCGCTGGGGCGTGCCCTTGGTCTCCGACGAGATCCACGCCGACTTCGTCTACGCGCCGAACCGCTTTGTCTCCATGCTGAATCTGGCGGAAAAGAACGTCCTCTCCCTCGTGGCCGCGAGCAAGACCTTCAACGTGGCAGGCCTGCAGACCGCCTTCTGCGTCTGCCGGGATGAGGAGATCCGCCGCAGGTACCGTGAGACCGTTGAGGCGAGCGGCGTCGTAAGCGGGAACATCTTCGGTGTCGCCGCGGCCCGGGCCGCCTTCGAACACGGGGACGACTGGCTGGACGGCCTGCTCGCCTATCTGGACGGGAACCGTGCTCTCCTGGCCGAAGAAGTGGCCCGCGAGCTGCCGAAGGCCGTGCTGAGCCCCATGGAGGGCACCTATCTCGGCTGGATCGATCTGCGCGCCTACGGCTTCACCTGTGCGGAGCTTCAGGCCCGCACGGAGCGCGCGGGCGTGGTCTTCACCGGCGGCACCTTCTTCGGTGCGGAGACCAGCGAAGGCTTCCTGCGTATCAACATCGCCTGCCCGTCGCGGAACATCCCCGAGGCCATCCGCCGCCTCAAAAAGGCGCTCGAGGCATGATCCTCTGCGCACATGTCAAAACCCCGCCGCACTGAGCGACGGGGTTTTGACGCTGCATGAAAGGCGGCGGGATTATGCCTCCATCTCCCTGCACTTCTCCAGCAGGCTGATGATCGGCAGGTGCTGGGGGCACGCGCCCTCGCACTGGCCACATTGGATGCAGTCCGCGGCCTTGCCCTTGTTCTGGGTGACGATGTTGTACTCGCGCACGGTGCGGAAGTGCGGGCTTCCCTTCCGGCGGTTTGCCACGGTGAAGATGTCCGGGATCGGGATCCCCATCGGGCAGCCCTCGGTGCAGTAGCGGCAGCCCGTGCAGGGGATCGACTGGTCGGCGTCCAGAGTCATCCGCGCCTTCTCGATGACCGCTTGCTCCTCCGCGGTCAGCGGCTGGAAATCCTTCATATAGCTGAGGTTGTCTTCCATCTGGGCCAGGGAACTCATGCCGCTGAGTGCGGTGATGATGTTGTCCAGGCTGGCCACGAAGCGGACCGCCCAGCCAGCATAGGACAGCTTGCTTCCGGTGGCGTCGAAGATCGCCTTCACGGACGGGATCGGATCGGCGAGGATGCCGCCCTTGACGGATTCCATCACCGTGACCGGCTTGCCGTGCGCCTTGCAGATCTCCCAGTTGCGCCGGGAGGCCACGCCCGGATTCTCCCAGTCCGCGTAGTTGATCTGCAGCTGGACAAAGCCGACCTCCGGGTGCTTGGTCAGCAGTTCCTCCAGCAGATCGGGATCCGCATGGAAGGAAAAGCCCCAGTGCCTGACCAGACCCTGTTCCTTCAGGCCGCGGACGAAGTCCCAGATGTGATAGTCGTCGTAGAAATGCAGGTTGTTGCGCTGGATGGCGTGGAGCAGGTAGTAGTCGAAGTACTTTGCTCCGGTGCGCTCCAGGCTGGTCCAGAACTGCTGCTTGGCGCTCTCCTCGTCATGGCACTGCATCCACGCGTTCAGCTTGGTGCAGACCGTATAGGCCTCGCGCGGATAGCGGTCGGCGACCGCCAGACGGAAGGCTTCCTCGCTGCGCCCGTCGTCGTAGACATAGGCCGTGTCGAAATAGGTGCCGCCCGCGGCGATAAAGCGGTCCGTCATCTCGCACACCTGCGGTATGTCGATCGTGCCGTCAGGATTCTTCGGCAGGCGCATCAGGCCGAAACCGAGTTTGAATGCTTCCTTCCCCGGATAGTCAGACATGGCGATTCCTCCTTGTCATATTCATCAGTGATGCAATTATACCCGATTTCTCATCCGGATGCAACCGGCTTTGTAAAAGACGCGCCGCGGCGGTGAAAATACTTGCGCTTCCGTACATTCCGTTGTAAAATAGCGCTGTTCATTGCACGGATCCGATTCACGAAGGGAGTCCTCCATGATGACCAAACTGGAAAACGATCTGCTCGATATCCTGCGCGAAGACTGCCGCATCCCGCTGGAAAAGCTGGCTGTGATGACAGGCGCCTCCATGGCCGAAGTCGCGGATGCGATCGAGCAGCTGGAAAAGAACAAGATTATCCTGCGCTATGCGCCCGTGATCAACTGGGACAAGACCGACCGCGACCGGGTGGAGGCCATGATCGAGGTGAAGGTCCTGCCCCAGCGCGAGCAGGGCTTTGACGCGGTAGCCGCCCGCATCTACGCCTTCGACGAGGTCCGGAGCGTGTACCTGATGAGCGGCAGCTATGACCTGCTGGTGCTCGTGCAGGCCCGGACGCTGAAGGAGCTGGCCCTGTTTGTCTCCGAGAAGCTCTCCGTGCTCGACACGGTGACCGGCACGGCCACCGCCTTCGTGCTCAAGCGCTACAAGGAGGACGGCGTGGTCTTTGAGGACACGCGGGAAGACGGACGGCTGGTGATCACGCTATGAACTATGACCGCTATCTGAACGCCTCCGTCGCCGCCGTGCCGCCGAGCGGGATCCGCCGCTTCTTCGACATGGCCAGCACCATGAAGGGCACGATCTCCCTCGGCGTGGGCGAGCCTGACTTTATCACGCCCTATCACATCCGGGACGCCGCCATCAACAGCCTGCTCAACGGGGAGACCCAGTACACCGCCAACCGCGGCATGCTCTCCCTTCGCAAGGCTGTCAGCCGCTATCTCGAGGAGCGCTTCGCCGTCTCCTATGACCCGGAGCGCGAGATCGTCATCACCGTCGGCGCCAGCGAGGCCATCGACACCGTGATCCGCGCGATCGCAAGCCCAGGCGACGAGATCCTGGTGCCCGAGCCGAGCTACGTCAGCTACAGCCCCAGCGTGATCTTCGCCGGCGGAACGCCCGTGCCGATCGTGACCACGGCTGAGACGGATTTCCGACTGACCGCCGACGCCCTGCGCGCCGTCATCACCCCGCGCACGAAGGCCCTCATCCTCCCCTACCCGAACAACCCCACCGGCGCCATCATGGAGCGTGCCGACCTGGAACAGATCGCGGCAGTGATCCGGGAAAAGGAGATCCTCGTCATCTCCGACGAGATCTACGGTGAGCTGACCTACGGCGGAAGAACGCATACCGCCTTCGGCAGTCTGCCGGGCATGATGCCCTACACCGTGACAATCAACTGCTTCAGCAAGTCCTTCGCAATGACCGGCTGGCGCGTGGGCTATGCCTGCGGACCGTCGGAGATCATTGATGTGGTGAACAAGATCCACCAGTACGCGATCCTCTGTGCTCCGCGCCAGGGTCAGGCCGCCGCGCTGGAGGCCCTGTACGCCGGGTTTGCCAACGGCTTTGAGGATGTGGCGCGCATGCGCGAGAGCTACGACCGCCGCCGCCGGCTGATGGTGCAGGGTTTCCGCGACATGGGGCTGGAGTGCTTCGAGCCTCTCGGCGCGTTCTATGTCTTCCCGTCGATCCGCTCCACGGGCCTGACCAGCGAGGAATTCTGCCAGCGCCTGCTCCGGGACAAGCAGATCGCCTGCGTCCCCGGCACAGCCTTCGCGCCCTGCGGCGAAGGGCACATCCGCTGCTCCTATGCCACCGCGCTGGACAAGCTGAACATCGCACTCGACCGGATGGCCCAGTTCATCCGCGGTCTATGATCTGCCATACCCTGAATCACGGAGGTGCCCCGATGCGCAAGCTGATCGCCTGCTGCCTTCTTCTGTCTTTTCTGCTCCCGTACGCCGTCGCCGAGGACGATGAGGACTTTGCCCTGACCGATCTGGTTCAGGAGGAGGTCATGCTGGAGGATGACGGCTCCGAGACCCCGACCGGCCCCGACGCGTGGCTGGAGGCGGACGGCTCCGTTCTGCTGACCATGACCTTCACCGGCGACTTTACCGTCGGCAAGAACGCCAAGGCCCGCAAGGATATCTTCAATGCCGAGCTTCAGGCTCAGGGCGGCGATATCAACTTCACCATGCGCAACATGCGCGACATCCTCCTGGCCGATGACATGACCCTGGTCAATTTTGAGGGAACGCTGACGAACTCCACCTTCATCCCCAGCAACAAGAAGAACAACAGCTTCCTCTTCAGCGCCCCGCCGGAGTATGTGAGCATGCTCTCCGACAACGGCGTCGAGTGCGTCTCGCTTGAGAACAACCATATCATGGATCACGGCGAGGAGGCCTACGAGGACACCAAGAACGCCCTGCGCAACGCCGGCATCGTGTACTCCAACTCCACCGAGTGGGGTGTGTACACGGTCAAGGGCGTGGACGTGTGCATGATCTCCTACCTGTGCATCGACCGCTACGAATCCCTGTGGGACAAGGTGCCGGCCGACATCGCGGCGGCCAAGGCGCAGTACCCGATCGTGATCGTTTCTTTCCACTGGGGCGTGGAGAAGGACTATGTGCCCACCAGCAACCAGATCCGCATGGGCCGCTTGGCCGTGGATGCCGGCGCCGACCTGGTGATCGGCCACCACTCTCACCGGATCCAGCCCATCGAGTGCTACAAGGGCGTCTACATCTGCTACTCCCTCGGCAATTTCTGCTTCGCCGGCAACAACAAGCCCGACGATATGAGTTCCATCGTCTTCCAGACCCGTTTCCGCATCCGGGAAGGCGAGGTCATCAACGACGGCTTCCGGATCATCCCGATCCGCATCTCCAGCCGCAGGGACCGCAACGACTTCATCCCGACGCCTCTGACCGACGCGACGCACATCGACGGCGTCGTCACGACCCTCAGGTCCAACGGCCGCAAACTCCAGTACGCCGTGCCGGACTACCCCCTCAAGTGGTAAGCTTCCGCGCTTTCCGAAGCGGCGGCCTGACGACCGGGCCGCTGCTTTTTCGGTTCTTGACGTTCTGGTTCGGGAAACTCCGTTGAAGAGGGGGTGCGCCTGCGGGCGCACCAGAGGGCTTTCCCGAACTTACCGTGATGATCCGCTTTTTCATGCGCCGGATCGCGCGGCAGACTTGCAAACTCCGGTCTGTTTTGCTATAATGGGACAAACAAATCAACTGCAAGGAGCGTTACGCGATGAGAAAACAGCTGACCGACCTGCGCAGGGTCATGCAGGATGCCGGCGTCACCTGGTACCTGGTGCCCACCGACGATTTCCACTCCTCCGAGTATGTGGGAGAACACTTCAAGTGCCGCCGTTTCCTGACAGGCTTCACCGGCAGCGCCGGCACCGCCCTGGTGAGCTGCGACTGGGCCGGTCTATGGACGGACGGCCGTTATTTCCTCCAGGCCGGCCAGCAGCTGGAGGGCAGCGGATTCACGCTGATGAAGATGGGCGAACCCGATGTGCCGCGCCTCTTCGACTACCTGAAGGACAGCCTCCGGCCCGGCGACGTGCTGGCCTACGACGGGCGCACCGTCACCGCCCGCGAGCATCTGCGCATGGAGAAGATGGCCGCGGAGCACGGAGCATCCGTCCGCACCGACCTCGACCTCGTGGGGCAGATCTGGACGGACCGTCCGGCGCTTTCCGCGGAACCCGTCTTTGAGCTCGGCGTCGAGTGCACGGGCCGCAGCCGCGCCGACAAGCTGGCCGATCTTCGCGCTGCCCTCGACAGGAACGAGGCGGACGCGATCATCATCGCCAGCCTCGGCGATATCTGCTGGCTGACCAACCTGCGCGGCAACGACGTGGCCAGCACGCCGGTCGTCCTCTCCTTTATGCTCGTGCAGACGGACCGGGCCACGCTGTTCATCAACGAATCCGTTCTCTCCGATCAGATCCGCGCGGGTTTGGCCGCCGACGGCGTTTCGCTCGCCCCCTATGACGCGGTGGAGGACGCGGTCCGCGCCCTGCCGGAGGGCACCGTGCTGATGCTCGACCGCGGATCCGTCAACAGCGCCATCCACAGTGCCGTTCCCGAAGGCGTGCGGATCCTGGACCGCGTCAGCCCGACCGTCCTCGCCCGCGGCGTCAAGAATCCGACCGAAGTCGCGAATTTCCGCCAGGCCCACATCCGGGACGGTGTGGCGGTGACCCGCTTCATGTACTGGCTCAAGCAGAACATCGGCAAGGTCCCGATGACCGAGATCAGCGTGGCCGAGCGTCTCGAGGAGTTCCGCCGCGAGCAGCCGCACTACATCGAGCCGAGCTTTTCCCCGATCATGGGATTCGGCCCCCACGGCGCGATCATTCACTACGGCGCCACTCCGGAGAGCAATGTCCCGCTGGAGCCCCGCTCCTTCCTGCTCGCCGATACCGGCGGCCACTATCTGGAGGGCACCACGGACATCACCCGCACCTTCGCCCTCGGCCCGCTGACCGACGAGGAGAAGGCCATGTACACCCTCGTGCTCAGGAGCCACCTGCGGCTCGGCGCGGCGCGCTTCCGCTACGGGTGCAGCGGGGTCAATCTCGACATCCTCGCCCGCGCACCTTTCTGGGACCTCGGTCTGGATTACAACCATGGGACGGGCCACGGCGTCGGCTATGTGCTGAGCGTGCATGAGGGGCCGCAGGGCTTCCGCTGGCGCGCAACGGATTTCAGCCAGGTCGCGGCGCTCGAGCCCGGGATGGTCACCAGCGACGAGCCCGGCATCTATCTGGAGGGCAAGTTCGGTGTCCGCCTCGAGAATCTGACCGTGGTCTGCGACACCGAAACGAACGCCTACGGCCGCTTCCTCCATCTCGAGTACCTGACCATGGTTCCCTTCGACCTCGACGCCATCGTTCCCGAACAGCTCAGCGAGGAGGAGCGCGGTCACCTCAACGCCTATCACAGGCAGGTCTTCGAGACGATCTCGCCGCTGCTTCCCTCCGAGGAGGCCGATTGGCTGCGGCAGGCGACCCGGGCGATCTGACAGAACCGGAGGTCTTGATCCATGCGCAAGGGAGACGCGACCCGTCAGGAGATCCTGCGGGTCTCCGAATCGCTTTTCTGCAGCCGCGGCTACGACGCCACGAGCGTGCAGGATATCCTCGACGTGATCCACGGGAGCAAGGGCGGCTTTTACCATCACTTCGCCAGCAAGGAGGAAGTGCTGAAGACCGTCTGCGAGCAGCATGCAGCGGCATCCGCCGCTGAAGCCGCGCACCGCTGCGCTCCGGTCGCCGAGCCGATGAAGCGGCTGAATCTGCTGCTCCGCCACATGCTCCCCTTTTCGCGGAGCGACCTGACCTTTTTCGTCATGCTCCTGCCGATCCTGGACCGTCCGGAGAGCGTGACCGTTCGCGTAGGATACCAGGACGCCCTGGCCGCGGCCTTTTCTCCCGCCCTGCGGGAGGCGGTGCGGGACGGCGCGCAGACCGGCGACCTTCGCCCGGTGACCGGCGGCAGCATCACGCCGCTGCTCGCCGTGATCAACGCCTTCTGGCTGGAGGCCTCGATGCTCCTGCTGCGGGAGATCCGCGCCGGGCACAGGCCCGACCCCACGGCTGTCCTGGACCTGCTCCAGGTATATCGCCGGAGTGTCGAGGCCCTGCTCGACGCACCCTACGGCTCCGTCGTTCTGGTGGAGCTCGACGAGTGGCAGGCCTTCGCCGAGGAAGCCGCGAGCCTCAGCCGTTCCTGACGTCCCCCCTTCACAGACTGAACAGAGAGGAGAATGACCCATGAAAGCATTGTTTATCGGCGGAACCGGCACGATCTCCGGTGCGATCACCCGGCGGCTCGCGCAGGACCCGCAGTGGGAGCTTTGGCTGCTCAACCGCGGCAGCCGCGAAGTTCCGGAAGGCGTCCATCAGATCACAGCCGACATCCACCGCCCAGAGGAAGTGAAGTCCAAGCTCGGTGATCTGCACTTCGACACGGTCTGCGACTTCATCGGCTTCATCCCCTCCGACGTGCAGCGGGATATCGAACTGTTCGAGGGCCGGACTGACCAGTATATGTACATATCCTCCGCCTCGGCCTATCACAAGCCGGCGGCCTCCTATCTCATCACGGAGGGCACGACACTCGCCAATCCGCACTGGCAGTACAGCCGCAACAAGATCGCCTGTGAGCAGATCCTGATGGAGCGCTACCGCGCCACCGGTTTCCCGGTGACCATCGTCCGCCCCAGCCACACCTACGATGAGCGCAGCATCCCGCTTGGCGTGCACGGCCACGGCGGCTCATGGCAGGTCATCCGCCGTATGATGGAAGGCAAGCCCGTGATCATCCCCGGGGACGGCACCTCCCTGTGGACCCTCACGCACAATACCGACTTCGCGACCGGCTTCATCGGCCTGATGGCCAACCGCCACGCGATCGGCGAAGCTTTCCAGATCACCGGAGACGAGACGCTGACCTGGAACCAGATCCATCAGACAATCGCGGACGCCCTCGGGGTCGAACTCCATGCGTATCACGTTTCATCGGAATTCCTGGCCAGGGCCGGGGAACGCTTGAACTACGACTTCGAGGGAAGCCTGATCGGGGACAAGGCCGTCTCCGTGGTGTTCGACAACACGAAGCTCAAGCGCGCCGTGCCGGACATGGCGACCCGTGTCCCCTTCCACCGCGGCGTGCGCATGGCGCTGGACTACATCCTCGCCCACCCCGAGTGCCAGAAGCCCGATCCCGACTTCGACCGCTGGTGTGACCGCGTGATCGAAGCCCTGGACAAGGCGCTGACCGAAATCTGACCGCAGCGAAAAAGCAGCCGGTACGGAAAACCGTTTGTCGGTATCCGTGCCGGCTGCTTTCTGTCGGATCATTTCACGGGAGAGGCGTTCCCTTCGGGGTCCACAGCGAGAATGCCGCTGCGCGTGAACTCACGCGGGAGGCACTTCAGGTGGTTCCGGTCGTTGAGGCCGATCAGCTTGCTGAGCGCATACTGACGGTTCTTCTCGATCTCGAGGATCTGCGGGCGGTAATCGCCGCGGGCGCCGGCCTTGACCGGCAGGACGCGCACCTCGCACAAGGCGGGCGTCTCTCCGCTGATGTCATAGGTCAGCGTGAAGCAGCAGGTGAAGACATCCACGGCGCCGGAGTATCCGTCGCAGAGGGTACCGGCAGAGATCATGACCGGCTTCCCGGCGCACCAGTACATGGGCATCAGCTCGTTGGATCCATGTCCCCAGACGGCGTCGGCGCTGCCCTCGATCAGGGCTTCCGCGATATTCACCTGCTCGTTGCTGACCACGCCGGTGTTGGTGCCCGTCCAGTCGAGGCTGACGATCACGATGTCGCAGGCATGCTCGCGGAGGAGGCGGATCCGCTCGAGCATCTCCGGGATCTTGCGCTCATCGGGCTTGCTGTATCCCAGAACGCCGACGCGGATATCCTTGCATTTCCAGATCAGCAGCTCGTCAAAGCTGTCTCCCTGCTTTGTCTCAAAGGTGCCGCAGCTCGGGATGTCGGCGGCCTTCAGGACCTCCTGCGTCCGCTTATACCCGGCTGTGCCGTAGTCGCCGACATGCTCGCCGGCCAGGCAGACCGCATCGATGCCGCCGCCGCTGAGGAAGCGGACCGAATCAGGCGGGGCGATGAGGGCCGTCGCCATGGAGGTCGTGTACTGTTCCTGCTCGCACAGGGGCATCGACAGGACGCCGAGGGTCAGGTCATCGTAGAGGAAGACCGGCGCGAGGCCTCCGAACAGCCAGTCGTCCGGCTTCCCGGCCTGCACGGCGGTCAGGGAACGCGCCTGTGTGTTCCAGCGATTGCTGTCACCCAGACCGATGCGCCCGGTCAGGGTGATCGTCAGCCGGTCCGCCCGGTTCTCCAGCGGAGGGATCGTCGGTTCGGGGGTCGGCGTGGGCTTCGGTGTGGCGGTGGGTTTCGGCGTCGGGGAGGCTGTCGGGGGCATCGTCTCCCCCGGCTCCGCAGGCACGGCCGTCGGCTTCGGCGTGCGCGTCGGCTTGGGCGTTCTGGTTGGCTTCGGCGTGTTCGTCACCGTGACGATGCTCTGTCCGCCCGTGTTGATCGCCAGGGCCGCCGTGGTCAAGCAGACAAGGAAAATCAACAGCAGAATCGCCGGTATCACTCGTTTGCGCATGGATTGCCTCCGTCCGTCTTTCTCACGCATAAGGATACCAAATCGCGCCGCCGTTGTCAATGCGGGGCCCGGCTTTACAGTGTTCCGCCTTTGTGTTAGAATGGCGGAAGCACGGGAGGAGGATCACCCTATGACACCGGAAGCGCAGGCTTTGTTGACCTGGTATGACGCGCACAGGCGAGATCTCCCCTGGCGCGGCATCTCCGATCCCTACCGCATCTGGGTCAGCGAGATCATGCTCCAGCAGACGAGGGTCGAGACCGTCCTCCCCTATTACCGCAGGTTCACCGACGACTATCCGGACGTTGCCGCCCTCGCCTCGGCGGAGGAAGGCGACGTCCTCAAGCACTGGGAGGGGCTCGGCTATTACAGCAGGGCGCGCAACCTGCTCGCCGGCGCCAGGCAGATCGCGGCGGAGCACGGGGGCGCCGTCCCGTCCGATCCCGCCGTCCTGCGGAAGATCAAGGGGATCGGCGACTACACCGCCGGTGCCATCCGCAGCATTGCCTTCGGTCAGAAGGCCGCCGCCGTGGACGGCAACGTGATCCGCGTGATCACCCGTCTGAAGGGGATCACCGAAAACGCCGCCGTGCCGTCCGTCCGCCGGGAGATCGCCGCACAGACCGAAGCCCTGATGCCGGACACAAGACCCGGTGACTTCAACCAGGCCCTGATGGATCTCGGCGCGACGGTCTGCGTGCCCGGGACACCCGACTGCGGCGCCTGCCCGTTGGCGCCGTTCTGCGCGGGGCTCGCGGAGGACATCGCTGAAGATCTGCCCGTGCTCCCGGACAAAAAACCGCCCGTCAGCGAGGATTGGGACGTGCTGCTGGTCCGGTGCGGCCGCCGCATGATGATCCGTCGGCGCACTGAGGCCCTGCTCCGCGGGCTGTGGATCTTTCCGATGCTGCCGGGGCACCGGCGCGGAGACGCGCTCCGTCAGGCCGCGGAAGACCTGACCGGCTTCCCCCTGCGTTCCCTCAAAGAGGTCGGGGAGGCGCGCCATGTCTTCACGCACCGCATCTGGCAGATGAGCGTCTGGCACGCGGAAACCTCCGGCGAAGCGCAGCCGGAAGGCTGGCAATGGGCGGACGCGGAGGAGATCCGGACCCTCCCCTTCCCGACTGCCATGAAAAAGGCGCGGGAGGAAGCCCTCCGGCGCCTGACCGATACCGCAAACTGACAGGAGGCGGATCCATGGAGCACCTTGTCGGCGTGTCCGAAGACGGGCGCAGCGTGCACGATCTCCTCCGCCATGTGCTTTTTCTGAGCGAGAGCGCCATCCGCCGCGCCAAGTGGAGCGGACGGATCCTGCTCAACGGTGAGCCGGTCACGGTGCGCACCCCGTGTCGCGCCGGCGATCGCCTGTCCTTCCTCCCCGCCGAGGATGAGCCGCTCTTTCAGCCGAAGCCGCTGACCATCGAGCTTCGGATCCCCTGGCGGGACGAGCGCCTGCTCATCATCGACAAGCCCGCGCCGCTGGCCAGTCAGTCCGGGCGGAACCATCCCGACGATTCGCTGGAGAACGCCGTCTTCTCTTATCTGCATGAACCGGAGCGCTTCGTATACCGCCCGGTGAACCGCCTCGACAAGGGGACCAGCGGCCTGATGGCGGTGGCCCTGACCGCCGAGGAGCAGGCGCGCCTGCAGGCACTGCTGCACACGGACGGTTTCGGGCGGACCTACCTGGCCGTGACGGACGGCATCCCGGAGGCGGAGCGCGGTGTCATCAGCGCCCCCATCGCCAAAGCGCCGGGCGCCACCATCCGCCGCGTCTGCTCACCCGACGGAAAGCCCTGTGTGACTCACTACGAAGTCCTGCGCGTCAGCGGAAACCGGGCCCTCCTTCGGCTGCGCCTGGAGACGGGCCGCACCCACCAGATCCGCGTGCATCTGGCCTCCCTCGGCTGCCCGGTGACCGGCGATTTCCTCTACGGAACGGAGACGGACGAGCTGCCCGGCCGCTTTGCACTGCACTCCGCGGAGATCCGTTTTCCGACCCTCGAGGGCGATGCCGTGCATGTCGTCTCACCGCTGCCCGATGCTTTTGAGCGCCTGCTCGAGCGCGGCTGAGAGCCAGGCGGTTCCCTTCATCCGCTGCTCCGACAGGCGCTCCTCCACCCGTGCGGACGGGAGACAGGCGCCGTCCTCCGTCCAGCCCGCCAGCCGCATCAGCTGATCGATGCGGCTGTTTTTGCTTGCCGGATCGCCGTCCCGCCAGCGGCGGACGACCGTCAGCGGCTTTCCGAGGAGGGCCGCCATCGCCGCGCCGTGGAAAGAGTCCGTGATCACGCGCCCGGCGGAGGCTATCGTCCGCAGCCACTGCAGCGGGTCCGGATTGCACAGAGCGCCGCTCCTCCGGCGTCCCTCGTTCGTGACGGCGAGGGGCAGCAGCGTCAGCTTCTCACGCGCGGCGAGCTCCTCTGCCGCCCGCCAGGCGCTCTCCTGGTCTCTGAGGAAATAGCAGGCCAGCGTCCGGCGTGTCTCCGGCGATCCGCACATTTCGCGCCAGCGCTCCCCGGGCACCAGCATCACCGGGTCCGGCATCACGTCGACCGCCTTATCCGGGAGCAGCCGTTCCAGCACCGCGCGGCCCTCCTCCTCGCGGACGGAGACCGCCGCAAACGGGCGCACCAGACGGGCGATCATCCGCCCCTTGCGCGCGCCCGGCTGTGCGCTCACACCGAGGGAGCACGCATAGGCGATCCGAGGCTGTCCTTCAGCGAAGTCGAGGAAGTACGCACTGTTCAGCCACTCCGGCGACCAAACCTGATCGCTGCCGCACAGCAGGAGCCGGCAGCTTCCGGCCTCCCTGCGCAGGGCTGCGCGGTCGCGGCAGGCCGAGCTCAGGCTGAGCTTCTCCCGGTTGAAGCGCTCAAAGCCCGCCGTGTTCCGCTCGCCCCGGGCCTTCCGGCGGCGCATGCTGTCCAGCACGACCGCCGGTGAATTCCCGGACGCGAGGAGATTGCGCACCTGTTCCTTACGGTCCGGCCGCCAGTCCAGGCCGTACGGCTCGTATCCGAGATTGCGCAGCGTCTCCTGCAGGGCCCAGGCCTGAAGGCTCGATCCGCAGTTCTCGTTGTGCAGGAATGTCATGATCCCGACGCGTGTCAATGACAACGCCTCCCGTTCTCTCACAGTTTGCTTCCTTCAGCCGGTCCCGATGCGCACAGCCTGTCTCCCGCCGCCCGCGGGACGGGGACAGATTTCACGAACGTGACCGCGCAAGCCTTGACAATCAATTGTCTGTGGTGATAGAATACCTTGGAAAGCAATGATACGATCCATATATCCCGCAACCCGAAAGGGGGCCTTACCCGTGAAGAAGATGATCGCCGTCCTTCTGCTGATCCTGATGACCGGCTTTGCTTTGCCGTCGTCGGCGGAATCCCAGCTGCCCGTGAAATGGAACGGGGAGACCGTCGAGCTCAAGACGCCCGGTTCCTCGGTGTCCGTGATCCGCTCGGGCCGGGACCAGCTGTCCGTGCCCTCGTCGGAGCTGAGCTGGGAGAGCAGCACCGACACCCGTTTCGCCTATGTCTATGCGCCCGGCACCGGCAAGATCAATATGCGCATGGCCCCGAGATCCAAGGCGTCGATCGTCTGCAAGATCGCGGCGGGCAAGATCGTCCTCGTCTTTGAGCGGACGGAAGACTGGTGCGGCATCCTCTACGACGGTCTGGTCGGCTATGTCCAGACCAACACGGTCCGCTTCATCGAGCGCCCCGAGACGCCCCGTGCGACCGCGACCCTCAGTTACAAGGGAAAGACCAACTCCTCCACCAAGGTGGTCATGCGCCTGACAGCCAAGTCCAACGGCCGGGTGGTCACCAAGCAGAAGCCCGGGCAATCCGTCGTCATCATCGAGCAGGGCAGCGTCTGGTCCGAGGTGGAGCTGAACGGCTGGCACGGCTTTATCCTCAACATCAACCTGTCTGATATCCAGCTGCCGTCCTACAGTGAGGATCTCCCGGATCCGCAGGGCTCCGGAGACGCAAACGACCCCGGTGCGGACGGTCACGACACCGAGCCGGAGATCCGGGACGGCATGCAGGTGATCGTCGAGGACGTCGAACTCGAGTGACCCGATCTCAGAGAAGCATCCGCAGGGAGCGGTTCCGCAGGAGCCGCTCCTTTTTGCGTGGTCCGGTGCCAGGCGTTGCCGCAGCCTTTACTCCCCGGCCTTCCAGCGCAGGATCTCCTCCAGACGGTCCCTGATCCTGCCTTCCTGCCCCTGATCCGTCGGCAGATAGTAACGCTTCCCGGCCAGGCTGTCGGGGAGGCAGGCCATGCGGGTCAGCTTTTCCTCGGTATCGTGCGCGTACTGGTAGCCGTCCCCGTAGCCGACTTCCTTCATCAGGCGCGTCGGTGCGTTGCGGATCTGCATGGGCACGGGCTCCGCGGGGCTCTCCCTCACATCGGCCTTCGCGTGCTCGCAGGCCATGTAGAGGGCATTGGATTTGGGGGCCATGGAGAGGTACACCACCGCGTGCGTCAGGTGGACGTCGCATTCCGGCATGCCGAGATAGTGGCAGGCCTGGTACACGCTGACCGCCATCGGCAGCGCCTGCGGATCGGCCAGGCCCACATCCTCCGAGGCAAACCGCACCAGCCGCCGCGCGATGTAGAGCGGTTCCTCCCCTCCGTCGAGCATACGGCAGAGCCAGTAGACCGCGGCATCCGGGTCGGAATTCCGCATGGACTTATGCAGGGCGGAGATGAGGTTGTAGTGCTCCTCCCCGTTCTTGTCGTAGAGGAGGGAGCGCCGGTTCATGCTGTCGGCGAGGACCTGGTCGGTGACGAGCGTGCTGCCGTCCGCGCGGATGTCACCGTTGAGGACGGCCATCTCAAGGGTGTTCAGCGCCGTGCGGGCGTCCCCGTTGGCAAAGCGGGCGATCACGCCGAGCTGCTCCTCCGTGACCGCGATGCGCTGGCCGCCGAAGCCTTTCTGGCTCGAGAGCGCCTGGTGCAGCAGCTCCGTCAGGTCCTCCTCGGAGAGCTGGCGCAGGATGAAGACCTTGCAGCGGGAGAGCAGAGCGGCGTTGATCTCAAAGGAAGGATTCTCCGTGGTCGCGCCGATCAGGATGATGCTCCCGCGCTCGACCCATGGAAGGAAGGCGTCCTGCTGGGCCTTGTTGAAGCGGTGGATCTCATCGGCAAAGAGGATCGTCCGGACGCCGGCCCTGCGGTTCTCCTCCGCCCGGGCCATGACCTCCTTGACCTCCTTGATCCCGCTGGTCACCGCGCTGAACTCCACGAACGCGGCCCGCGTCGTGCGCGCGATGATCCGGGCGAGCGTCGTCTTGCCCACCCCAGGCGGTCCCCAGAAGATCATCGAGGTCACCTGGTCCCGCTCGATCAGCAGCCGCAGGGGCTTGCCGGGACCGATCAGGTGCTTCTGACCCACATACTCCGCCAGAGTCTCCGGCCGGAGGCGGCTGGCCAGCGGCGCACTCTCGCGCCGGTCGTCAAAGAGGCTCATCTGTTCCATCGGGATGCGCTCCTCCACTGTGGTTTCGTCAGCCAAGTATACCACATCGGAGAGCGTTTGGACAGGGCGTTTTCCGTGTTTACATAATATAAGACCGCTTGTTGAGGTATAATACATAGGTAACAGAAAAGGGTAGCAAAAAAGAGAGCCAAGTGGTAAGGTTAAGTTCCCACACCAAACCAGAACCAGGAGGCTCTCTCAATGGGAAGGATAACACAGGAAGCACGGTGGCGTCAACA
>JAFRPG010000079.1 GCA_017429265.1 Clostridia bacterium
ACGGTTCTTGACGTTTAGTTAGGGAAATTCCGCTGGTGAGGGAATGCGCCTGCGGGCGCACCAGAGGGCTTTCCGATCGCCCTCTGGACTCCTTCGGGGCTGTCCCGTTAAATCATTCTTGGGGAATTGTCAGGTTTTTGATGGAATGACAGGCTATGCTCTCAGCCTTACCCGACAACTAACAAGAAAGAGACGGCCCCGAAGGGTCCAGGGGCGATCGGAAAGCCCCTGGCGCGCTCCGCAGAGCGCGAACCCCCCATATGCTTTCCCTAACTTTCCGTGAAGAACCCAGGAAAAGCCTGTGCTTCGCAGTGAGGCACAGGCTTTTTCGTATCACAGATCGATCCGCAGATATCCGCATGTGAAGGGAAAGAAGTCAAATTTCCGGGTCCCGGTGTGGACAGCTCCGCAGCGCTCATACCATCGGCGCAGCACGGTATTCTCCTCCGCAATGCCGATGTTCATGACCCGGCAGCCCGCCTGACGGGCCGCCGCGACGGCATGTGCAAGCAGCCTTCCGCCGATCCCGCGATGCCGGTATTCCGGGAGGACTGCCAGATTGCCGAGCTCACATGTCCCGTCGCCGGTCAGGCATACCGAACAGTATCCGCAGAGGACGCCGCCCTCCTCCGCGCCGAACATTAGCCTGTGCTCCTCTGTCATCTGCCGGAGCAGCCTTTCCTCCGTGACGGCGAAAGCCGTGAAGCGCGGCGCATTCTCCGGTGTCAGGCCCAGATCGTCCGCCACGGTCAGGAAGCTCCGCCGGATCAGGTCCGCACAGACCGGGAGATCCTCGCGCCCGATGCCGCGGATGACGACGGCGCTTCCGTCCCGCCCGCTCATCCGATGCGGTCCGCCTGATAGCAGATCACATGCGCGCCTGTCTCGCCGGGCGCGTCGGAATCACAGCGGAAGGGGTGCTGCCGCGCGACACCGCCGAACCAGTCGTAGGGCAGATCGGCTTCCGTCCTGCCCTCGCAGATCTCCTCTACGCCCCGCCGCATGGAGGCCAGGAGCGAGATGTCGTCCTTCCCCTGCGCGTGTCCGTGGAGGATGGTGTCCGCGCGCTCCCGCAGGAACATGATCCGGTCGAGCTCGCGCAGATACTCCCGCAGCGTGAGGCAGCCGTCCAGCTGCATCCACAGGTGATGGTTGACGCTGTCGCCCGTGAAGAGGATCCTGTCCTCCCGCAGCAGCAGGAGGATGCCGCCGGGCGTATGGCCGGGCAGCTCAAATACCTCGAGGTGACGGTCCCCCAGGTCGAACACGTCGCCTTCGCGCGTTTCCCGGAAGGGCGGCATGCCGCGGCGTCCTCTCTCCTCGCAGAACCGGATGAACTCCGGCTCCTCCGCAAAGGAGCGTGCGAGCGGCAGATCCGCGGGATGCAGATACGCCTCGTCAAAATAGATGTTGCCGAAGATGTGGTCCGGGTGTCCGTGGGTGTTGATCACGGTGACCGGCTTGTCCGTGATGGAGCGGACAGCCTTGCCCAGATCCGTATAGCCGTTCATCGTATCGATCACGCAGGCCCGCTCGCTGCCGACGACCAGATAGCCGGTGGCCTTATGCGCCTCGTCCATCAGCCAGACCCCGGGACATACCTCACTGAGATAAAGCTGCTTTTCCTCCATGGTCTTCCTCCTGTCATCCGGTACGCCTCAGGCGTGATCACTCCTGCCCCGGCTTCTCCGTGTTCTCCTCCACCAGTGCGCGCAGGCGGTCGATCTCCTCCTGCTGGCGGCGGACCAGCGCCTCCAGCTGACCGATGGCCTGGGCGGCCTCGTTGTTGAATCTTGTGGCGTCCGCCGCGATCGGCATGGTCATGAACTTCGTCTGCTTCTGCGTGATGGCGTGCAGGACACGCTTGACGGGATTGCCCTCCACAGGCCTGGTCAGCGGGATGGCCGCGGTCTCCTTGACACGGGCGACCTGGCGCGTCAGGGCGTTCAGGCGAAGCTGAGCATCCTCGCTGCGGACGCCGCGCTTCCGGTCCGGCGCGTGCCTGCGCTTCCCGACCTCGAACACCGTAGGGAGCAGCTCCGCAAAGCCCTCGCCGCCGATCTGATCCACCGCGAAGGCCGGGATCACCGCCTCGCACACGTCCGCGCCGTCCACCGTCACGCACAGGTGCAGGTGGCCTTCCATCGGCGCCACCGGGAAGTCGATGTTCCATTCAAAGACGGTCAGCCCGTCCGGCATCTCCGCCTCCACGGGCTGGAGAGGGGTGGGTTCCCCCTTCCCCACCGGAACAAACTTCCCGCTGAGCCGCAGCTTGTGCGCTACGCCATCGCCCTCATACCAGAAGTCGGTCTTGCGCAGGCAGCGGGTCTGGCCGATCACCACATGCGGCGTGAAGAGCAGGTTCCTGCGCAGATCGACCTTCCAGCCGGGCTCATCGCCGTAGAGCTGGGGATACAGTTCCTGCAGCTCGCGGTCACTCCGCTCCAGACGGACAGCTTCCTCCTGGACGGCCATGCGGCGGCTGATCTTTTCGGCGCCGTGCGCATCCGCGTCCGCAGTCATGCCGGTCGGGATGCCATCGAACAGTTCCCCCGGCCCGTACATCCACCGGTAGAAGTTCTCAAACAGGTAGTCGGCGGGCGGCATCGGGATCCGGAAATCGCTGGGCCTGGCCGGCCAGTTCATCGTCCGGTAGGACACCGACTCAAAGCGGGCCGCATAAGCCTTCATCGCGTAGTTGGCATAGAGGTCCCACTCCGGGATCGGGGTATCCCAGGCCTCGGGCACCTCAGCCGCCGCCTCCAGCCAGATGCGCCGGACGATCACCTGGGGGCAGTGGGAAGCGTAGGACTTGCAGCCCAGCTCGTGGGCGTCCAGCAGCCCGACACCCGCCGCGATGCTGCGGTCAAACGAGGTCGGATTGTTCACGGCCCCGCGGTAGCGGTGCAGGTCCGGGTGCCAGCAGAACAGGCGGAAACGCCCGTCGCGGCGGAACTCCTCCTCCCCCACGGGCTTCAGCGGGCGGTTGTCATCGTCCGCCATCAGGAAGACCGGATCCAGTTTCCCGCCTTGAATGGCAGCCAGACGCAGACGCAGGTTCCGCAGGGCGTGATCGGCCGGGATTTCCTCCGGTGCCAGCAGGTCCTCGTCGTGCAGGTAGTCCACAGCGAGGCGGGTATGCAGCCGGTCCTCCATCGCCGCCCGCTCAGCCTTCGGGCAGAGGATCGTCAGCCGCCTGAGCCACGGCATATAGCGCTCATAATAGGGCAGCGTCTCGGCAAGATCCTCCGCCCTGGATGAGAGGATGAAAAGCTGCTCGATGGGCATGTCCAGCTCCGGGCAGTCCGGAACGGTCTGCAGCTTCTCCGCATCGGCGAGGATCGCGGTCAGCTTGCCCGCGGCCTCGTCCCAGGTCAGCGCCCGGTAGTCGCTCAGACGGGCCTTCCGGGCGGCATAGTCAGCCGGGCGGCGGAGGTTCTCCCGCGTCAGGTCGATCAGGGTCTGTGCGTCAAAGGGATCAAAGTAGGACACGTAATCCCCGGCCGTCTCGTGGAGTTCCGGGATGTCGGAGCAGAAGACCGGGCAGCTGTAATGCAGGGCCTCCACCAGCGGCAGACCGAAGCCCTCCACAAAGGTGGCGAACACCATCGCGAAGGCGTGCCGGTAGAGCCAGGTGATCTCGGCGTCCACGACATGGTTGAAGTAGAAGATCCGCTTCCCGTACTGGGGATGCTCCTTGATGCGGCGCAGGACCTCGTCGTAGTGCCAGCCCTGGCGTCCGGCGATGATGATGTTGATATTGTCCCGGTACAGGCCCTTGTCGAAGGCGTCGAGCACGAGGCTGTGGTTCTTGCGGGGCTCCAGCGTGCCCACCATCAGCAGGTAGGGCTTGCGAGTCGCCTCGACGATCTCCGCGCTGACCTCGTTTTCCGAGATGTCGTTGACCACCTGTCGGAAGGTCGCGCCCAGCGGCATGACAAACACGGGCCGGTCCGGGCAGCCCGCCTTGCGGCTCAGGGCTAGGATGCGGTCCTTGGTGGCGTGCGTGTTGCAGACGATGAAGTCGCTGTAGCCCAGGACGCCCGTCAGGAAGGGCGCGAAGCGGTACATCGTGCCCTCGTGCACATAGTGCGGGTGGGTCACCGGGATGATATCGTAGATCATGCTGCCGATCAAGACGCCGCGCTTCTTCAGCTCCCGGTACAGCTTGTCGCGGGTCATCGGGACCTGCCACGAGCTGTCGATGTCGAAGAACATGTCCTCCGGCCCGAGGGCGTCCACCGGGATCACCCGGTCCCGGCTGATGCTGTAGGTCCAGTCCGACTCCCAGGCCAGGTATTCCTCGCGGGTGATCTCATAGAAGGAGGCCGTCTCACCCTCCTCGGCGATCAGGGTCATGTGCACGCCGCAGTCGAGCATGTAGCTGACCACCTCGCGCACCACGCGCTGGATGCCGGAGACAAAGTGGTTCTGGATCGTGCTGGAGAGGTCGAGATAGATATGCATCACGGGCGTCCGTCCTTCCCTTTCCGGTCCAGTTTGCGCACGGCGTTGCGGCGGTCGTAGGGATTGTGGAGGATGTGGAGGTTCTTCAGCCGCGCCTCCTCGCTGTGGATGATGCCCTGCGTGACCTGCTCCCGGTAGACCGAACCGCAGGCCGGCAGGCGGACCTTGCCGAGCTTTTCGAAGTGCTGGCGCATCTTCCGCAGGCGCTCGAGGTCCTCCTCCTCCGGCACGCGGCGTAGGCCGTAGAAGTAGAGGGTCTCGCTGTAGTCCATGTCATCTTCCGTGTCGTAGGTGGAAAAGTCCTCCCGGTTGTCCAGGGCGCGGCGGCGGATGAACTTCAGCATATCCTCTTTGCCGAAAGGCAGAGGCGCGGCTCCGTCGCCGTAGAATTCGCGCAGGTTCCGCTCCACCTCGTCGTAGAGGAAGGCTGCGATGGCTTCGTTGTTCACTCCTGCTCCTCCTCCCGCTCCGTCTCGATCCGTGCCAGCTCGTCCTGCAGGCCCTTCACCTGATTGCGCAGGCGCCTGACCTCCTCCACCAGCAGCACGTTCACCTCGCTCTGCCGCTCCATCACGGGCAGATGGAACCAGCGCAGATAACGCGCCAGAAAGCGCTTGAAGAGGTTGGACGCGCCGCCGATCAGCGGCTTGTCGCTCTTCGGCTCCAGGTGGAGGGTCATCAGGACCTTCTTCTCATCCAGGCGCTCAAAAAGCTCCATCTCCCGGTTGTAGACAGCCCGCTCGTCCTGCTGGAAGGACAGCCTGTCCGGGTAAAAGACCTGCTTGTCCCGCTGCAGGCCCACGATGCGCCGCTTGAGTTTGACCAGGTCCGGCGTTTCCATGGCGCTCCTCCTCAGTAGGCAAAGGTCGATTCACTGCAGGCGTCCAGCACCTTCGCGTAGGCGGCGGCCTCCCGGCGTGCGCCCTCGAGGTCATGGGCGCGGTAATTGCCGCATTCGGTGCGCCGCGCGCCCGGGATGCTCCCGGTGAAGTCCGCCGCAAAGGCGAAGGCCTCCCGGCAGATCTCCAGCACCCGCCGCCTGGAGACGCTGTCCCGCATGATCAGGTAAAAGCCCGTCCGGCAGCCCATCGGCCCGACGTAGATGACCGCGTCGCTGTCGTCGGATGAGCGGATAAAGGTCGCCAGCAGGTGCTCCAGTGTGTGCAGGGCGCCCTGGCCCAGATAGTCCCCGCCGTTGGGCTTTTTCATGCGCAGGTCATAGGTCACGCAGTCCCCGTCGATCCGCGAGACATACAGGCCGGGCGTAAGGGTATCGTGATTGACGGTAAAGGACGCTATCTTCCGCAGCATAAGTGTTCTTCCTTTCAATCGCTGAATAAAAGGATTATAGCATATCCGCAGTCCCTTGGCAATCCGCAGGCAGCAAAAAGGAGAGCTGCCTCGATGGACAGCTCTCCGGAAAACCATGGATTACTTGATGCCGTAGGAAGCCAGGATCGCCTTGAACTCAGGCGAAGCGGCGATCCCCGCGGAGACCTGCTTGCGGGTCATGATGCCGTTGTTCAGAGCATTCACCCAATGGACGCTGTCGGGATCGGCGGAAGCGTCGCGGTTCAGGTACAGGCTGTAGCACACCGCCACGAATTCCTCGTTGCTACGGTTCCAGCCGAGCGCCTCGGCGGAGAAGAGGAACTCATCCGCCACCTGACGGGCTGTCATCTTCTTGGTCACCAGCTGGCCGCACCAGTTGTTCATGCCGGGCACGTCGAAGGCGCGCTTGAGGACCACGGTGTAGCAGCGGGCCACGAAGGCCGTCACGCCCACATTGCGGTCACGCATCTCGCCGGAGGCCACCTGGCCGGGCAGCATGGGCTTGCACTCATTGGTGCACAGGGAGTTGAACTCGGCGGAAACCACCATGCCGTTGGCGACATAGAGGATGGACACGCCGTTGTTCATCGCATCCTTCCAGGGGTCATCTTCGCCGCCGGATGGATTGCGGTTGAACAGCACGTTATACAGGGCGGTGATGGCCTGCTCGGGGGTCAGATTGCGCTTGGTGTACTCCTGGTTCACCAGCAGGTGCTGGATGAAGGCGCCGGCAGTCACTTCGCGGTTGATCAGCTTGCCGCACCAGTTGTTCAGGGTGGCGGCATCCACGGAGCTGTAGTTGAGCAGGTGCTTGAAGGAGCGGTTGACGAACCAGGTGATCTGGACGCTCACGTCGCGGGCTTCCTTCAGGTTCACACGGCCGGGAGTGATCTCGTAGGTCGCGCAGATGTTGGCGAAGTGCGCGTCGCAGCTCGCGAACTGATCCACCAGCCAGTGGATGGACATGCCCAGATCCATGTGGGTCTTCCAGTTCTCCATACCGGCGGTGTCGGGGTTGTCCTCATCAAACATGACCTTGTAGAGGATCTTGATGGTGTCCTCCACGTCCTTCTTCATGTTGATAAACTCCTGGCTGCTGACGAACTGATCCACCAGGTTGGCACCGCTGATCTTGTTGTTGTTCAGCGCGCCGGTCCAGTTGTTCAGGCCGGGGATGTCGGGGTCACGGCCCATCATGTTGCGATAGGCGCGGCTGACGAAGGCGGTGACACCGCGGTTCTGGTCGCGGTTCTCGGTCAGGTTGACCTTGCCGGGATCCACCTTGTAGTTGGTGGAGCACAGGCCGATGAACTCGGTGCCCTGCGCGATCTGGTCAACGAGCCAGTGCAGGGAGACGCCGTCATACAGCGCATCCAGGGCATCGTCCATTTCCGTCGTGCTCGGGTCGCGCTTGAGCATCGCCTGATAGATGGCCTTGATGGCATCCTCTTCGATCAGGTTGCGGGAAGCGAATTCGCCGGAGCCGACAAAGCTGTCCACCAGGGAAGCGCCGGTCTCCTTCTTGTTCGCGAGGGCCACGGACCAGGCAAAGACGCCGTCGCCGTCGCCGTCACGGTTCAGCAGGGCCTTGTAGACCTGCAGGATGAAGTCGGAGATCTGGAAGGGACCGCAGTAGATCATCTCCGGGAAGTCCTTGGCATACTCCTTCGCGTTGGTGTCGCCGTAGAGGTGTCCGCGGCGGCCAAGGCAGTAGGGGCGCAGGATGCAGTCCTTGTTCTTGATCTGGAAAGTGGGGTTCGCGCCGATGTTGTCGAAAGCGAACTCGCCGATCTCGGTGCAGGTATCGGGCACGTTGACGACCGTGATGCCGCTGTCGCCGTTGAAGGCATAGGCGCCGATCGTCTTCAGGCTGGCCGGCAGATGCAGGCTGGTCACGCTGGTGCAGGTCGCAAACGCGTACTCGCCGATCTCCTCGCAGTCGTCATTCAGGTCGAGGCTGGGGAGCTTGGTGCAGCCCAGGAAGGCCTTGTCCTTGATCTTCTTGATCTTGGAGGGGAAGACCATCTTGCTCAGGGAGACGTTGTAGGCAAAGGCGTTCGCACCGATCTCGGTGACGCCGGTGGGCAGCGAGATGCCGTCCAGATTGGTGCAGTTCTCGAAGACGCTGTCGCCGATCTCGGTGATGCCGGCGGGCAGGGAGACGGTCTTCAAGCCGGTGCAGCCGTAGAACATGCGGTCATTCAGTCTGCCGGACAGGGCAGAAGGAAGCGCGATGTTGGTCAGGCCGACGCACTGGTTGAAGGCGCCGATGCCGATCTCGGTCACGGTGTCCGGGATGGTGATGGCCGTGATGCCCTTGTGCTCGGAGAACGCATAGGGCCCGATCTTCGTGATGCGCTCGGGGATGGTCACGACGCCGCCCAGACCCTTGTAGCTAATGATGGTCTTGGGGTCGGTCTCGTCATCCACCTCGAAGTTGGCGAGGATGTACTCGATCTCGGTCGCCTCGGAGTATTCGACCTCAACGGTCTCCTCACTGCCGGCTTCCTCGACTTCCTCAGCCTCGGGCTCCTCAGCGACTTCGACAGCCTCGGCGGTCTCGTCGGCGGGGATCTCTTCCACAGGGGTCTCCTCGGTCGCTTCGACGGGAGCTTCCTCTTCCTCAGCGGCCTCCTCGGTCACCTCGGCGGGGATCTCTTCCTCTTCGGCAGCCTCGGCGGCCTCAACGAAGGCCACGGGCGCCAGGGTCACGGCGCCGCGGGTCACGGTCTCCAGGGAGGCCAGCTGGGCGGCGGCTTCCTCGTCGGTCAGGCTCGCGGCCTGAGCGGCGCGGACATAGGCGGACGCAAAGTTCTCGCCGTCCGCATAGGTCACGGCCAGGGCGTCATCGGCCTCGGCGGTGGCATAGAGGATGGCGGACGCCTGCAGCGTGCCGACCTTGACGGTCAGAGCCGCATTGGCATAGAGGACGGTGCCGGCAGCCACGCGGACATAACCGGCGGCAAACTCCTCGGCAGGCTCCTCGTCCTCGGCAGCGGGCTCCTCGTCCTCGGCGGCGGGAGTCTCTTCCTCGGCAGCGGGCTCCTCCTCAGCGGCGGGAGTCTCCTCCTCAGCAGCAGGAGTCTCTTCCTCGGCAGCGGGAGTCTCCTCCTCAGCGGCAGGAGTCTCCTCCTCGGCAGCGGGAGTCTCTTCCTCGGCGGCGGGAGTCTCCTCCTCGGCAGCGGGAGTCTCTTCCTCGGCGGCGGGAGTCTCTTCCTCCGCTGGCGCGGGAGTCTCTTCCTCAGCGGCAGGCGCTTCCTCCGCGGGAGCGGGGGCAGCTTCCTCGGCCGCGGGAGCCTGTTCGGTCTCTTCGGCAGCGGGGACTGTCACCTCATCATCAGCAAAAGCAGCCGGGATCGAAATCACGGATGTCAGCAGAAGACAAGTCGCCAAAAGTAAGGCTAGTTTTCTCTTCATGGCCGTTTCACTCCTTTAATAGGGTATTTTGCCTTTTACTATTATAGGCATCGCCATCAAAAAGTCAATCCCGCCGACTGAATTGTTATTGTTCTCCCCTCGGAATTCACATATGTTAACAGCTTTGATCAAAAGGTATTAAACTTTATCGCGCTTCATTCACAAATTCGGAGGCAGAACGTTGACAAGCGTTCCTTCCTATTGTACACTTTTCGGGATGAATCGGTGCGAAAAGGGCGGGTGACGATGGATCTGTATCAGCTCAGGCGGAAACTGCGGCGCTTCGCAGAGGCCGCCATGGTGCGCGTCGCGCCCCTGACGCACATCGTGCCCGAACGTTTCCGCCACCGCCTGCGGGACGGGATCCTGCGTGTCAGCGGCATCAGCAAAGGCCGCGAGCCGCGCCGCCTGCCCGCGCCCTGGCAACCCGGACAGGACCCGGCCGGCATCAATCTCTACGGCTTTTTCAAGGCCTCCAACGGCCTGGCCCAGGGGGTCCGGCTCTACGCCGGCGCCATCGACCAAGCCGGGATCCCGCTCAGCTGCCTCAACACCGACTTTCTCTACTGGCTGCCGCAGAACGACACCTCGTGGGACAGCCGCCTCACCCAACAGGCGCCCTATGCGATCAACGTTGTCCACATCAACCCCGACCAGTGGGTCGAGGCCACCAACTGCTACCCGATCTCCTTTTTCGACGGACGCTATACGATCGGCGTGTGGCTCTGGGAGCTGGAGGATATCCCCGCCGCCTGGTCCGCCTCCCTCCCCTACGTCCGGGAGCTGTGGGCACCCTCGCGCTTCATCGCAGATGCCCTGCGGAAGGTGACCGACATCCCCGTCACCGTGATCCCCTACGGCGTCGAGGCACCCCTGGATGAGCGCCTGAACCGGGTTGATTTCGGGCTGCCGGAGGATGCCTTCCTCGTGCTGGTGATGTACGACGCCAACAGCTACGCCAGCCGCAAAAACCCGGAGGGTGCGATCGAGGCCTTCCTCCGCGCCTTCGGAACGCATCCGGACCGCGCCAGGCTCGTCATCAAGATCAACCACCCGCAGAAGGCGGATCTCCGGCGGATCGAGCGCCTCCTGGGCAAAGACGGCCCGTATATCCTGATCCGCGAGACGATGGACAAGCCGCGCCTCAACCGCCTGATCGCCCTGTGCGACGTCTATCTGAGCCTCCACCGCAGCGAGGGCTTCGGTTTGGTGATGGCGGAGGCCATGCTGCTCGGCGTACCGACGGTGGCCACCGGCTGGTCCGCCAATACCGAGTTCATGCCGGAGGACTGCGCCTGCCTCGTGGGCTGCAGCCTCGTGCCCGTCGGCGAGGCCTATCAGTACGCCGCGCCCGGCCAGCGCTGGGCCGATCCCGACCTCGACCGGGCCGCGGACGCCCTGCGCCGCCTGATGGACGATCCGGAGGCTGCGCGCGCGATGGCCGCCCGCGGGCAGCAATACATCCGCGAGCACCTCTCCCCCGAAGTCTGTGCCCGGCGCATCCGGGAGCGTTTCGATACCATCCTGCAGGAAGGAGGCTGAGCACTTGGAAAAGGACAGACCGAACACGTTTCCGGCCACCGCTCCCTGGGGCGCGGCCGTCATCGGCCTGCTGGCTCTCCTCTTCCGCTGGATCGTCCGGGACAGCTGGACCGAGGGCGCGGGTGCCTTCATCCTCCGCTGGTACTGGCCGCTTGCGGCGCTCTCCGCAGCCGCCTGGATCCTGGGCGTGATGCGCTATCATCACAACAGGAAGAACAACCGCACGACCTTCTTCGGCGAGCTGATCGGCGAGACCAACCGTTACCGCTACCTGATCTCGCGCCTGGTCTCGAGGGACTTCCAGAACAAGTACCGCCAGAGCATTCTCGGCGTGCTGTGGAGCTTCATCAATCCCCTGCTCACGATGGTGGTGCAGTATTTCGTCTTCTCCACCCTGTTCCATCCCCAGATCGAGAACTTCCCGGTCTACCTGATGACCGGCATCATCTTCTTCAACTTCTTCTCGGAGGGAACGACGCTGGCCCTGCAGAGCATCACCACCAACGCCGCCCTGATCAAGAAGGTCTACATGCCGCGGATCATCTACCCGCTCAGCCGCGTGCTGTTCTCCCTCCTGAACGTCTCGATCACGCTGATCCCGCTCTTCCTGATGATCCTGATCACCGGCCTGCCGCTGACGAAGGCCGTGCTTCTGCTGCCCTTTCCGCTCCTGTGCCTGGGCATCTTCATCCTCGGGATGGGCATGATCCTCTCGGCGCTGAACGTGTTTTTCCGGGACACGGCCTTTCTCTGGGGCATCGTGACCCTGCTCTGGTCCTACCTCACGCCGCTGTTCTACCCGGAATCCATCATCCCCGACAAGTGGATTCACCTGTACCACATCAACCCGATGTACCAGTTCATCTATTTCATCCGCTGCCTGCTCCTCGACGGAACGACGCCGCAGCCGGTGACCTACCTGTGGTGCGTGCTCTGCGCCGTCATCCCCTTCGCACTGGGCCTGTGGTTCTTCAACCGGCGGCAGGATGACTTCATCTATTACATCTGAGGAGGTGCGCCACGTGAGCGAGCAGGCCATGATCAGCGCGGCGCACTTGGGCGTCAGCTACCGGATCGACCTCAACCGGAACACCAACCTGAAGGAATTCGTGATCCACGCCCTGAAGCGCCAAAACCAATACCGCACCTTCTGGGCCCTGCGGGACGTGAGCTTCGAAGTCATGCGCGGCGAGGTGCTCGGCGTCATCGGACGCAACGGTGCCGGCAAGAGCACCCTGCTGAAGGTGATCGCCGGCATTATCCGCCCTACGGAGGGCAGTGTGAAGCGCCGGGGCAGCATCGTCCCGATGCTCGAGCTGGGCGCCGGCTTCGATATGGACCTGACCGGGCGCGAGAACATCTACCTCAATGGCGCCATCCTCGGCTACAGCAAGGCACAGCTGGACCGCCAGCGCGACGCCATCATCGACTTCAGCGAGCTGGGCGACTTCATCGGCATGCCGCTCAAGACCTACTCCTCCGGCATGCTCTCCCGCCTGGCCTTCTCCATCGCCTCGGTGATCGAGCCGGAAGTGCTGATTGTGGATGAGATCCTCGCCGTGGGCGACGAGAGTTTCCAGCGCAAGAGCCGGCAGCGGATGATGGAGCTGATGTCGGGCGGCACGACCGTGCTCTTCGTCTCCCACAACATTCAGCAGATCCGGGAGATGTGCGGGCGTGTGCTCTGGCTGGAGCACGGGCAGGTGAAGCGCTGCGGGGAGGCCGGGCCGATCTGCGATGAGTATGAGCAGTCCCTCTGAGCCCTGCCCGCATCCATGGACATGAAAGGCGGAACACAGCCATGAAGATCCTCGTCACGGGAGCGCACGGACAGCTCGGACGGGCCGTCTGCGCCGAACTCAATCAGAAGGGCATCCCCTGCATCGCGGCCGGGCGCGATTCCTTTACCCTGACCGACCGCGAATCCGTGGACGCGTTCGTGCGGTCGGCCGCCCCGGACGCGATCATCCACTGTGCGGCCTACACCGATGTGGACCGCGCGGAGCTTGAGCCCGAGCGCTGCATGGCCGTCAACGCGCAGGGCACGGCCTTCCTTGCCCAGGCCGCGGCCGACACGGGCGCAAAGCTGCTGCTGGTCTCCACGGATTACGTATTCTCCGGCGCCGCAGCCGAGCCCTACGGCCCCGATGATCCGCGCGGCCCGGTCAATGTGTACGGCCTGAGCAAGCTGCAGGCGGAGGAGGCCGTCCGGAGCCTTTGCAAGCGCAGCTTCATCGTGCGCACGAGCTGGCTCTTCTCGGCGGAGGGCAGCAACTTTGTGCGGAAGATCCTCTCCCAGGCCCGGGAAACCCGGTCGCTCCGCGTGGTCTGCGATCAGACCGGCTGCCCCACCTATGCGCCGGATCTCGCCGCCTATCTCGTCCAGCTGATCCGGACGGATCACTACGGCATCACCCATGCCGTCAACAGCGGATTCTGCACACGGTCCGAGTTCGCCTCGGCGATCCTCCGCCTGGCCCGGATCCCCTGCCAGGTCATGCCCGTGCCGAGCTCCGTGGTCCCGTCCGTCGCCCGGCGTCCGCTCAACTCCCGCCTGGACGGAGCCGGCACGGAACCCGTCCTCCCCACCTGGCAGAGCGGCCTGCAGCGCTGCATCAGCGATCTGGTCCGCACGGGAGCGCTCTGACGCGTATCTCCTGCGTCGGCATCGCTTGTACGATAAAACCCCATCCGTAACGGACGGGGTTTTATCATGGGCATCTCAGCCCTGCTTCTGCTTATGCTTGGGATTCTCGCAGATGATCATGACCTTGCCTTTGCGCTTGATGATCTTGCATTTTTCGCAGATCGGCTTGACACTGGGCCGCACTTTCATGGCTTGTTCCTCCTTTGCTCCGTGAACTCAGCTCTTGCTGCGCCAGGTGATCCGACCGCGGGTCAGATCATAGGGCGAAAGCTCGACAGTAACCTTGTCTCCGGGATAGATGCGGATGAAGTTCTGCCGCATTTTGCCGGAGATGTGTGCAATGATCTGGTAGCCGTTGGCCAGCTCTACCCTGAACATAGCGTTGGGAAGGGCCTCCACGACCTTTCCGTCCATTTCAATGACATCGTCCTTTGACAAGTTTTCAGTCCTCCTCGCACAGGGGCTGTTCCTGGGCAAAACCCTGTTCCTTCAGAAAGCTCCGCACGTCGCTGTCCTTGAGCCGGTGCTCGCGGAGCAGCTGCGCGTAGGTCTCCATCCGGATGGGGCGCGCCCTGAGATGTTTCGTCTTTTTCTTTTTGGGGTGATCCAGCTTGCGTGTATCTCCGTCGGACATCAGCACGTATCCCTCTTCCGGCAGGGCGGTCACCACGAAGGTGCGCCTGCGGTCACGGCCCTGGGTGGATGTCACCACGCGGCCGATCTCAAAGGGAATCGGTTCCATGCTGCTGCTCCTTCCATTGATATCCGGGAAGCGTCAGGATCTCCGGGGGTCCTTCCTCCGTGATGACGAGGGTATGCTCGTAGTGAGCGCACCGGCTGTGGTCGCGCGTGCGCGTCGTCCAGCCGTCATCGTCCTCCGTGAGGTGCCAGTCCCCCATCGCGATCATCGGCTCGATCGCCAGCGTCATGCCGGCGCAGAGCCTCTGCCCGTGCCCGGGAAGACCGAAGTTGTAGACGGACGGTTCCTCATGCATCTCCCGTCCGATGCCGTGGCCCGTGAGATCGTGGATCACACCGTAGCCGTGGCTTTCGGCCAGCTGCTGGACCGCTGCCCCGATGTCGCCGAGGGTCGCTCCGCTGCGTGCGCGGAAGGCGCCCGCAAAGAAGCATTGCTCCGTGACTTCGATGAGCTTCCGATCCTTCTCGCTGATCTCCCCCACGGGGACGGTCAGCGCGCTGTCGGCCTGCCAGCCATCGAGGATGAGTCCGCAGTCGATGGAGAGGATGCTCCCCTCCCGCAGGACCTCCTTCTCGGACGGGATGCCGTGCACGACGCAGTCATCGACCGATGTGCAGACGCTGGCCGGGAATCCGTCGTATCCGAGGAAGCTCGGCACCGCGCCGCAGCTTCGGATCATCTCCTCCGCCATGCGGTCGAGCGAGGCCGTCGTGATGCCCGGCTTCACCGCCTGCGCGAGCGTCTGCAGCACTTCATGCAGCAGGGCTCCGGCGGCCCGCATCCGGGCAACCTGGCCGGGGTTCTTGACCGTGATCACGCCAGCGCCTTCATGATGGCGTCGAAGATCGTGTCCATATCGCCCGCGCCGTCGATCTTGACCAGCTTGCCCCTGCCCTGGTAGAAGTTCACCAGCGGCTCGGTCTTGCTGTGATAGGATTTCAGGCGGTTCAGGACGGTCTCGGCCTTGTCGTCGTCACGCTGGATCAGCGTTTCGCCGCAGTTGTCGCAGGTGGTCTTCCCGTTCAGCAGGGAGACATGGTAGGTCGCGCCGCACTTGAGACACACGCGACGACCGGAGATGCGCTTGATCAGCGCCTCATCCGCCACGTCCAGTTCGATCACCCTGTCGATCTCGGCGATCTTTTCCAGCGCCTCGGCCTGGGGCACGGTGCGGGGGAAGCCGTCGAGGATGTAGCCGTTCTTGCAGTCGTCCGCCTGGAGGCGGTCCTTGACGATGTCAATGATGACGTCGTCCGGAACCAGGCCGCCGGCATCCATGAAGGACTTGGCCTTGAGGCCGGTCGGGGTCTGTTCCTGGATCGCGCGGCGAAGCATGTCGCCGGTAGAAATCTGCGGAATGTTCAGCGCCGCACAGATGCGCTGCGCCTGCGTTCCCTTGCCTGCTCCGGGAGGTCCCAGAAAGATGATGTTCATTCCTGTCGCTCCTTTCCTGTCAGAACGGGTTGAACGGGATGCAGGCCATGCGCCGCACCGGACAGCGCGGCGCATGGCTGCAGATTCTTACATGAAGCCACCCTTGTCGACATCCATCTCGATGCCGCGGATGCTCAGTTCGCCTTCCATCGTGCGGATCGTCTCGATGGCGACCGACACGGCGATCAGGATCGAGCTGGCCGCGAAGGGGATCCTGGCGTTCAGGCTGCTGGTGAGCAGAGTCGGGATCGCAGCAAGGACGGCGAGGAAGAGGGCCGCGAACAGGTTCAGACGGTTGACGGTCGTCTGCAGATAGTTGCGGATGTTCTTGCCGCGCTGACCGGGGATGGTCGCGCCCTGCATGATCAGCTGCTCAGCCTGCTTGGCCGGATCAAAGCTGATGGAGGAATAGAAGTAGGTGAAGGCAATGATCAGCAGGCCGGAGACGAGCATGTACCAGACCGTGCCGTTGCTCATGTAGGTGTTCCAGAAGGTGGCGAAGGCACCCTTGCTGTTGATCAGGGACGCGATCGTTCCCGGGAAGGCCAGGAAGGAATACGCGAAGATCAGCGGCATGACGCCCACGGAGACGACCTTCAGGGTCAGACGGGTGTTCTGTCCGCCGTAGACGCGGCGGCCCTTGGTCTGCTTGGCGATCTGCAGGGGGATCCTGCGCTCGGCCAGCTCGACGAAGGTGACGACAGCCGTCATGAAGATCAGGAGGGCGATGATGATCAGGGCGTTGACCCAGCCATAGCTGGTGATGCCCGTGAACAGGTTGTTCACGATGCCGACGAAGATCAGCAGGGAGATGCCGTTGCCGATGCCCTTGTCGCTGATGCGCTCGCCGATCCACATCGCCAGCGCGGTGCCGGCAGCCATGGACAGGCCGACCAGGACATAGTTGAACCAGCCAGGCTTGATCGCATTCGCGACGCCGTGCGCGATGCCGATGGCCTGCACAGCGGCCAGGACGACGGTCACATAGCGGGTGATGCGGTTGATCTTCTCGCGGCCGGCGCCGGTCTCATCGTTCTGCAGCCGCTCGAGTGCCGGGATGGCGATGCAGAGCAGCTGCATGATGATGCTGGCGTTGATGTACGGCGTGATGCCCATGGCCATGATGGTCATCTGGCTCATGCCGCCGCCGGTCATCATGTTGGCGAGGTCGAACAGGGAGGCGCCGCCGGAAGCGCGGCTGGCCTGCCAGCTCGCCAGCAGGGTGTTGTCAATGCCCGGGGAGGGGATGACGGACACGAAGCGGAACAGAAGGAGCATGAAGAAGGTGTAGATGATCTTCTTGCGGAGCTCGGTCGCGTTCCAGATCTTACGAATGTTCTGCAGCATCGTCAGATCACCTCGGCTTTCCCGCCGAGTGCCTCGATCTTTTCCTTCGCAGAGGCAGTGAATTTGGCGGCCTTGACAGTCAGTTTCTTGGTCAGCTCACCGCCGCCCATGATTTTCACGCCGCCCAGTTCCTTCTTGATGATGCCGGCGTCCTTCAGGGCCTGGAAGTCGACCACCGCGCCGTCCTCAAAGACTTCGAGGCGCTCGACGTTCACAGCGGCATAGTCCGTACCAAAGATATTGGTGAAGCCCTTCTTGGGGACACGGCGATACAGGGGCATCTGGCCGCCTTCAAAGCCGGGGCGCTTGCCGCCGCCGGAGCGCGCCTTGGCGCCCTTGTGGCCCTTGCCGGAGGTCTTGCCCAGGCCGGAGCCCACGCCGCGGCCCAGACGCTTCTTGGCTGTCGTGGAGCCCTCAGCGGGTTGCAGCTCGTGCAGTTTCATCGGAAATCCCTCCTTATTCGTTCACTTCTTCGACCTTCAGCATGTGCTTGACAGTGAAGATCTGCCCGCGAATGGCGGGATTGTCGGGCTGAGTCACGGTCTGACCCACCTTCTTCAGGCCAAGAGCGGCCACCGTGGCCTTGTGCTTGGGCAGGGAAGCGATGGGAGACTTGATCAAGGTAATCCTGAGCATCTTTCTTCTCCTCCTTAGCCAAGCAGATCTTCCACGGCCTTGCCGCGCATCTTGGCGACCTGCTCGGGGCTGCGCAGAAGCTTCAGGGCTTCGATGGTCGCCTTGACCATGTTGATCGGATTGTTCGTGCCGTAAGACTTGGTGCGGATATCCCTCACACCGGCCATTTCCAGCACGGCACGGGCAGCGCCGCCCGCGATGACGCCGGTGCCCTCGGGGGCAGGCATCAGGACGACCTTCGCCGTGGAATAACGGCCGGTCACCTCGTGCGGGATCGTGGTGCCGCTGATCGGGACCTCGATCATGGCCTTCTTGGCATCCTCGTTGGCCTTGCGGATGGCCTCGGGGATCTCAACGGCCTTGCCCATGCCGGCAGCGACGCGGCCCTGCTCATCACCCACCACCACGAGTGCGGAGAAGCGGGAGTTGCGGCCGCCCTTGACGGTCTTGGACACGCGGTTGACCGCGACCAGCCGGTCTTTGAATTCACTCTGCTGTTCGAAGCGTTGCATTTGCGTGTGTCCTCCTTCTCTCAGAATTCGAGTCCGGCTTCGCGCGCACCCGCGGCGACCTCAGCGACGCGGCCCGTGTAGACATAGCCGCCGCGGTCAAACACCACGGTCTTGATGCCGGCCTGGACAGCACGCTCACCGATGAGCTTGCCCACCAGCTTGGCAGCGCCCTTCTTGTCCACTTCCTCCAGCTTGCCCTTGAGTTCGGGGTCCATGGTGGAAGCGCTGACCAGAGTCGCGCCCTTAACGTCATCGATGATCTGAGCCTGGATATGCTTGTTGGAACGGTAGACAGACAGACGCGGCATTTCAGGGGTGCCGCTGATCTTCTTGCGGACGCGGGCATGACGGATCTCGCGGATCTCATTGCGGTCACGCTTAATGAACATGTGCAGTCACTCCCTCTCTTACTTCTTACCGGTTTTGCCTTCCTTGCGGCGGATGTGCTCACCCTGATACTTGATGCCCTTGCCCAGATAGGGTTCCGGCTTCCGGATGGCACGGATGTCCGCGGCGAGGTTGCCCACCTGCTGCTTGTTGGCGCCTTTGATGACCATCGTCGTGTCGTTGGGGGTCTCGAAGGTGATGCCCTCGGGAGCCTGCAGGACAACGGGATGGGAGAAGCCGATGGCGATGTTCAGGGTCTTGCCGGAGTTCTCGGCCTTGGCCTTGTAGCCGGTGCCGACCATTTCCAGCGTCTTGGCGAAGCCATCGGTCACGCCCACGACCATGTTGTGGATCAGGGCGCGGTACAGGCCGTGCATGGCCCGGTGATTCTTGTCCTCGGAATGGCGCTCGACGGTGACAACGCCAGCTTCATTCTTCACGGTGATCGACGGATCGATCTGCTGAGTCAGGGTGCCCTTGGGACCCTTGACCGTCACCAGGTTCGCGCCGTCAATGTCAACCGTCACGCCCGCGGGGACATGGATCGGAAGTCTTCCGATACGAGACATTGCTTTCACACCTCCATGAACGTGTCGGTTTACCAGATGTAGGCGAGCACTTCGCCGCCGATCTGCTGCTTGCGGGCTTCCTTGTCCGTCATCACACCCTTGGAGGTGGAGACGATGGCAATGCCCAGACCGCCCAGTACCTTGGGCAGCTCTTCGTATTTCGCATAGACGCGGATACCGGGCTTGGAGATGCGCTTCAGACCCGCGATGACGGGGGTGGAGCGATTCGCGCCGGCATACTTGAGGGCGATCTTGATCTGGCCCTGCAGTCCGTCGTCGATGAAGTCCACACTCTTGACGTAGCCTTCGTTCAGCATGATCTTCGCGATGGCCTTCTTGGTGTTGCTGGCCGGCAGGACCACGGCGTCATGCCGGGCGACCTGCGCGTTGCGAATGCGGGTGAGCATATCGGCGATGGGATCATTCACAACCATGATGGAACCTCCTTCCGTTTTCTCCCCGCTTACCAGCTGGCCTTGCGGACACCGGGGATCTGACCCTTGTAGGCCAACTCTCTGAAGCAGATGCGGCAGACGCCATAGCGGCGGAGCACGGAGTGCGGACGGCCGCACAGACGGCAGCGCGTGTAGGCACGGGTAGAGAACTTCGCCGGGCGCGCCTGCTTGATTTTCATACTAGTCTTAGCCACGTGCGTTTCCTCCTTCTATTACGCCTTCGCGAAGGGCATGCCCAGCGCGGCGAGCAGCTCCTTGCACTCTTCGTCGGTCTTGGCGGTGGTGACGAAGATCATCTCCATGCCGCGGATCTTCTCGACCTTGTCGTAGTCGATTTCCGGGAAGAGCAGCTGCTCCTGGATGCCCAGGGCATAGTTGCCGCGGCCGTCGAAGGCCTTGGTGGAAACACCGTGGAAGTCGCGGACGCGGGGCAGCGCCACGCTGACCAGCTTGTCCATGAACTCCTCCATGCGAGCGCCGCGCAGGGTGACCTTCGCGCCGACGTTCTGGCCCTCACGGACCTTGAAGTTCGCGATGGACTTCTTCGCCTTGGTGATCATCGGCTTCTGGCCGGCGATCGTGGCCAGCTCGGAGACAGCCAGCTCCAGCGCCTTGGCGTTGTCCTTGCAGTCGCCCAGGCCCATGTTGATGACGATCTTGGAGAGCTTCGGAACTTCCATCGGATTTTTATAGCCGAATTTCTGCGTCAAAGCAGGAACAGCCTCGGCCAGATACTTTTCCTTGATGCGGGTAGCCATCGGGCTTTTCCTCCTTATCAGTCAATTTCCGCTCCGCACTTCTTGCAGACACGGATCATCTCGCGGACCTTCTTGCCCGCCTCATCGGTGGTCACGTTCACCTTGTGGCTCACGCGGGTCGCCTTCTTGCACTTGGGGCACACGAGCATGACGTTGCTCGCGTCGATCGGCATGGTCTTCTGCACAATGCCGCCGGGCTGCATCTGGTTGCGCGCCTTCTGGTGCTTGGTGGCCTGGTTCACGCCCTCGACGCTGACACGGTTCTGCTTCGGGAAGGACGCGATAATCTTGCCCTGCTTGCCCTTGTCCTTGCCGGAGATGACCACGACTGTATCGTTTGTTTTCACGTGCATCGTATTTCCCTCCTCACAGGACTTCCGGAGCCAGGGAGACGATCTTCATGAAGTTCTTCTCGCGCAGCTCGCGGGCCACAGGTCCAAAGATACGGGTTCCCTTGGGGAGTTGCTGGTCATTGATGATGACGGCAGCGTTGTCGTCGAACTTGATGTAGCTGCCATCGGGACGGCGCTTGTTCTTGCGCACACGGACGATCACGGCCTTGACCACGTCGCCCTTCTTCACCTGGCCACCGGGGTTCGCGCTCTTGACGCTCGCCACGATAATGTCGCCCACGGTGCCGTCGCGGCGGAAGGACCCGCCGAGCACACGGATGCACATGATTTCCTTCGCGCCGGAGTTATCGGCGACAGTGAGTCGCGTTTGCGGCTGAATCATGGTATGTCTTCCTCCTTACAATGCGGGCTCACTTGGCCTTTTCGATGATCTCAACCAGGCGCCAGCGCTTATCCTTGCTGATCGGGCGGGTTTCCATCACGCGGATGGTATCGCCGATGCCGCACTCGTTATTCTCGTCGTGCACCTTCAGCTTGCTGGTGCGGTTCATGATCTTGCCATACAGGGGATGGCGAACGCGGGTCTTGATCTGGATGACGCAGGTCTTGTCCATCTTGTCGCTGATCACGACGCCCACGCGGGTTTTGCGAAGTCCTCTTACTTCAGACATTGAAGCGGCTGCCTCCTTTCAGTAGCCTTACGCCTGTTCCTTCTGGCGAAGCACGGTCTTGGCCCGGGCAATGTCACGCTTGACAGCCGTGATCTGCTTCGGGTTTGAGAGCTGGCCGGTCGCCAGCTGGAAACGAAGGTTGAACAGCTCGGTCTTCAGCTCAGCGACCTTGGCGTTCAGCTGCTCAGTGGACATCTCTACGAATTCGTTTGCCTTCATTGCTGTTCACCACCCGCTTCATTCGTCGCCTCGGGGCGCATGATGATCTTGGTCTTGAGAGGCAGCTTGTGGGAGGCAAGACGCAGCGCCTCACGCGCGGTCTCCTCCGGCACACCCTTGATCTCAAAGAGCACACGGCCGGGCTTGACCACGGCCACCCAGTATTCCGGAGAACCTTTGCCGGAGCCCATGCGGGTCTCGGCGGGTTTTTCGGTCACGGGCTTATCGGGGAAAATCTTGATCCAGACCTGGCCGCCGCGCTTGGTGTAGCGGGTCAGGGCGATACGAGCAGCCTCGATCTGCTGGCTGGTGACCCAGCAGGGTTCGGTGGCTTGCAGGCCGAAATCGCCGTAAGCCAGGAAGTTGCCGCGATGGGCCTCGCCCTTCATGCGGCCGCGGAACACCTTGCGGTGCTTCACTCTCTTGGGCATCAGCATAGGTTACTTGACCTCCTTCGCAGCAGGGGCTTTCTTGCTCTTGGGCAGGACCTGGCCCTTGTAGATCCAGACCTTGACGCCCAGGCGGCCGTAGGTCGTCTTGGCCTCGGCGAAGCCGTAGTCGATGTTCGCGCGCAGGGTCTGCAGCGGGATGGAGCCCTCGTGATAGGACTCGCTGCGGGCGATGTCCGCGCCGCCGATACGGCCGGAAACCGCGCACTTGATGCCCTTGACGGCGTTGGACTTCATGGCGCTCTGGATGGACTTCTTCATCGCGCGGCGGAAGCTGATGCGCTTCTCGAGCTGCTGCGCGATATTCTCGGCGACCAGCTGCGCGTCGGCGTCGGGCTGGCGGACCTCCAGGACGTTGATGTGGCAGTTCTTCCCGAGGAAGGCCTGCACGTCCTTCTTGAGCTGCTCGATGGCAGCGCCCTTCTGGCCGATGATCATGCCGGGCTTGGAGGTGTAGATGTTGACGGTGACCACCGCAGCGGTGCGCTCAATGTCGATGTGGCTGATGCCGGTGGCATAGTACTTATCCTTGAGCATGTTGCGGAGTTTGAAATCCTCGACGAGGTTGTTGGCAAAATCCTTCTTACCGGCGTACCAGCGCGTGCTCCAGTCATAGATCACGCCAACGCGAGCGCCGTGGGGATTCACTTTCTGACCCATTATGTTAACCTCCTTCGCCTTACTTCTGGTCCAGCACCACGCTGATGTGGCTGGTGCGCTTGAGAATGGGGGAAGCGCTGCCGCGGGAGCGGGCGATATAACGCTTCAGCGTAGGACCAGGATTGGCATACACTTCGGCGACATAGAGGTCCTTGCGGTTCATCTCGAGGTTGTTCTCGGCGTTGGCGATGGCGCTGTTGAGCACCTTCAGCACGACGGGAGCCGCAGCCTTGGGGGTGAACTTCAGGATAGCCTGGGCTTCTTCCGCGCTCTTGCCGCGGATCAGATCGATCACGATCCTGACCTTGCGAGGAGAGATGCGGATATACTTGGCATGAGCCTGCGGGCGCTTGTCAGCGTTCTCCCGACGGGCAGCCGTCTTGACCTTGGAACGGGTTGCCATATCGTGTCACTCCTCTCGCTTACTTGCTGCCCTTGTCGCCGCTGTGGCCGCGGAAGGTGCGGGTCGGGGCAAACTCGCCCAGCTTGTGGCCGACCATGTCCTCGGTCACGTAGACCGGCACATGCTTGCGGCCGTCATGAACGGCGATGGTGTGTCCCACGAAATCCGGGAAGATGGTGGAGGACCTGGACCAGGTCTTCAGCACTGCCTTCTTACCGGAAGCATTCATTTCCTGAACGCGCTTGTACAGCGCTTCCTGTACATAGGGGCCTTTCTTAACGGAACGGCTCATTCGTCAGTTGCCTCCTTCCAGTGCGGCTTACTTCTTGCCGGCACGCTTGATGATCAGTTTGTTGGAATACTTCTTGTGCTTCCTGGTCTTGTAACCCAGAGCGGGCTTGCCCCAGGGAGTCACAGGAGCAGGCATACCGACAGGGCTCTTGCCCTCGCCGCCGCCGTGCGGGTGGTCGTTGGGGTTCATCACGACGCCGCGGACCGTGGGACGGATGCCCATGTGGCGGACACGGCCGGCCTTGCCGAGGCGGACGTTTTCGTGATCGGTGTTGCCGACGGTGCCGATGGTGGCCTTCGCGTTCAGCGGGAAGCGGCGCATCTCACCGGAGGGAAGGCGGACGGTGGCATAGCCGTTCTCCTTGGCCATCAGCTGAGCGCTCATGCCGGCGGAACGGACCAGCTGGCCGCCGCGGCCGGGCTTGATCTCAAGGTTGTGGATCAGCGTGCCCACCGGGATGTTGTTCAGGGGCAGCGCGTTGCCGGGCTTGATGTCCGCGTTCTCGGAGGAGACCACGGTGTCGCCGACGTTCAGGCCGAGGGGCGCGAGGATGTAGCGCTTCTCGCCGTCGACGTACTGCAGCAGCGCGATGAAGGCCGAGCGGTTCGGGTCATACTCGATGCCCACGACCTTGGCGGGGACTTCCAGCTTGTTGCGCTTGAAGTCGATGATGCGGTACTTGCGCTTGTTGCCGCCGCCCTGGTGACGGACGGTGATCTTGCCCTGCTTGTTGCGGCCGGCGTTCTTCTTGAGGTATTCGGTCAGGCTCTTTTCCGGAGTCTTCTTGGTGACCTCTTCAAAGGTCAGCACCGACATAAAGCGCCGGGCGGGCGAAGTCGGCTTGTAGTTTCTGATCGCCATGTTTCTGTCCTCCCTGCTTTACTGAGCCATGCCCTCGAAGAACTTGATCGGCTTGGAGTCCTTCTTCAGAGTCACATAGGCCTTCTTGACTTCCGGGGTCCGGCCGGAGTGGAGACCCTGGCGCTTGATCTTACCCAGGGTGCGGACGGTGTTGACCTTGTCCACCTTGACGCCGTCGTCGGCGAAGACGGCTTCCACAGCCATCTTGATCTCGGTCTTGGTGGCCGTCACCGGCACTTCGAAGATGTAACGCTTCTCTTCGATGCCTTCATACGCCTTCTCGGTGAGGACGGGGCGCACGATGATGTCATGCGGATCCTTCATTATGCGAATACCTCCTCCACAGCCTGAAGCGCAGCCTTGGTGATGACCAGCTTGTCCGCGTTCAGGATTTCGTAGACATTCAGGGTGTTGACGTAGATCGTCTTGGCTTCCTGCAGGTTGCCGGTGGCGCGGAGGATGTTCTCGTCGCGCTCGGGGAGAACCACCAGGCTCTTCTTGTCGGCGTTCAGGGCCTTGAGGACCTTGACCATCTGCTTGGTCTTGCCCTCGGCCAGCTTCAGCTCGTCCACCACGATGATGTCGCCGTCGTTGAGGCGGGAGGTCATCGCAGACTTGAACGCGAGGCGGCGGACCTTCTTGGGCACCGCGATGTAGTAGTCGCGGGGCTTGGGGGCGAACACGACGCCGCCGTGCTTGAACTGGGGCGCGCGGTTGCCATGGTGACGCGCATTGCCGGTGCCCTTCTGGCGGTAGATCTTGCGGCCACCTCCGCGAACCTCGCCGCGGGTCTTGGCGCTCTGGGTGCCCTGGCGCTGGGCCGCGAGGTAGGAGCGGACGACCAGGTGCATGGCGGCGACGTTGATCGGCGCGGCGAAGATCTCTTCGCTCAGCTCCACCTCGCCGATTGCCTTGCCTTCCATATTATAAAGAGCAGTCTTAGGCATGTTTCAAATCCTCCTTGCACTCAGGCCTTGACGCTGTCGCGCACGATCAGCACCGTCCCGTTGGGGCCGGGCACCGCGCCCTTGACCAGCAGCAGGTTGCGCTCCGCGTCCACGCTGACCACTTCCAGGTTGAGGATGGTCACGCGCTCAACGCCGCCGTGGCCCGCCATGTGCTTGTTCTTGAACACGCGGGAGGGGTCGGAGTTCGCGCTCATGGAGCCGACGCCGCGGTGATACTTGGAGCCGTGTTCCATGGGACCGGTGTGCTGATTCCAGCGGGCGATCGGGCCCTGAGTGCCCTTGCCCTTGGAGGTGCCGGTGATGTCGATCTTGTCGCCCTCGGCGAACTGGTCGACCTTGATCTGATCGCCGACGTTGTAGCCGGTGCAGTCGTCGAGGCGCAGCTCGCGGATGACACGCTTGGGGGCAACGCCCGTCTTTTTGAACTCGCCCATCTGCGGCTTGTTCAGGAGCTTCTCTGCGCGCTTCTCGCTCGCAAAGTCACCGTAGGCGACCTTCACGGCGCAGTAGCCGTCGGTCTCCACCGTCTTGTTCTGCATCACAGTGCAGGGGCCGGCTTCGATCACAGTGACCGGAACGAGGCGTCCGTCCTTGGTAAAGACCTGCGTCATGCCGATCTTCTTACCCACGATCGCTTTCTTCATCTTTCGTTCCTCCTGCCTCTCACAGCTTCATTTCGATATCGACACCAGCAGGAAGTTCGAGCTTCATCATGGCGTCCACCGTCTTGGGGTTGGGGTTGACAATGTCGATGAGCCGCTTGTGGGTGCGGCGCTCGAACTGCTCGCGGCTGTCCTTGTACTTGTGGGGGGCGCGCAGGATGGTGACGATCTCCTTCTCTGTGGGCAGCGGGATCGGACCGGAGACCTTGGCGCCGGTGCGCTTCGCCGTTTCGACGATGCGGGCCGCGGACTGGTCGATGAGGGTGTGCTCATACGCTTTGAGCTTGATGCGGATCTTCTGGTTGGCCATTGATGTACCTCCTTGATGATCGTTCTCTTTGCTGCCTTCGAGCCCACTGCAGGTGCAGGCTTTCCCGGCGCTTCGAGTCCGTCGCCCGATTGTCGGGCTGGTCCCCCGTAATTACCCGTTTGGCCTGACGGCAACTTACAGGTTCATCCCTAACAGACAACATGCCTATTATACACGATACGCCGGCGATTGCAAGGGGGTAGAGGCATCAAATTTCAGATTTTTTTCGCGAATTTCACTTTTCTTTTGCTCGGAAACGGTTCATTTCAGCGGACTCCCCCGGTTGTACATTAACCACTTCTCCGTGTGTGTGCATCGATCGGCCTGTTTTTGCCCCTAAAAGACCATTCGGTTTCCGGAACGGATGGCAGTTTCTCCAAAGCCCTTGCGTTTCAAGCGTTTTGCTCCGATTTTATGGCCACTGTTCCGGGTGTGTTCAATGCTGCCTGTCCCCAGACAGTGAAAAACCGCCCCTCACCGAAGGGCGGATATGCGGCTGTCTCCGCACGGAAAAACCCGCCTCCCTGTGAAGAGAAGCGGGTCTTTCGTTCGTTCCGGATTACTCCTGGACAGGAGCGCCGACGGGGCAGGTATCCGCGCAGGCACCGCACTCGATGCAGGTGTCAGCGTTGATCTCATACTTGCCGTCGCCCTCGGAGATGGCCTCGACGGGGCAGCCGGCTGCGCAGGCACCGCAAGCGATGCAGGCGTCCGTGATCTGATATGCCATGTGTATTTCCTCCTTTTTTTGATTCACATTGTGTCGTTTTTCGACGTCTGAATTATAGCATGGAGCCCCTGACTTTGCAAGCAGATCAGCAAAAGATTAGCGAACGCAAACCGCAACAGGACAATATTGGACAAGCCCCATCCTTCATCCGCCCTTACCCGCGCATCGACGGGACGTGCTTCATGCACAGCGGGAAGAGGAAGGAGATATAGAACATCTGGATGAAGCAGGACACAAAGGTTCCCTCGGTTCCCGGGATCCACGCCTTGATCCGCGGAACGAGGATGATGCTGACCGCATAATAAAGGAAGAGACCGACCGCGGCGCGGGTCAGCTTCACCGTGACGGGCACATCCGTGGAAAAGCGCACCAGGCGACGCTCGAGCAGCCAGCCCACCAGGAAAGCCATGCTCCAGCTGACGCCCTTGAAGGTATCGTTGGCCATCTTCGCCCCGTCCACGAGCAGCTTTCCGCTCGCGTCGAAATCCCTCGGATAGGTCTTGAGCGCCGCGTACAGGGCTACGCCCACCGCCAGCTCAATCCCCACGAAAGCGACGATCCAGTCCTTGTCCGGGTGCGCGTCGATCCACCGCATCAGCCTGCCGGTCAGTCCCATCACCAGAAGGCCCAGGACGGCGCCGGTCAGCACATCCTGCGGCGTGTGCACGCCCAGGTACATGCGGCTGAACGCGACGAGGATCACCGTGACGAGCAGCACGATGCGCAGGGCCAGGGGAGCGCCTTTCCGCAGCGCGCCGCCGCCGTACACGGAGGCCGCGTTCATGCTGTGTCCGCTGGGGAATGAATAGCCGGTCGCCGTCGTTTTGGCGTCCCCGTAGGGTTCGATCATCGGATCGCGAATCCAGGGGCGGTACGCGCATGCCGTCACCTTCAGCACGCCGTTGACCAGTCGGTTGCCGCTCCAGCCCATCAGCAGATAGGTGCCCAGCTCCTTGCTCACGCACCAGTAGAGCAGCGCCATGATCACGAGCACGGTGTTCAGTTCCCCGAGGAAGGTCATTTTCGCAAAGAAATCCGCCAGGAATCCCCCGCCCCCGCTGCGGAACTCCTGCAGCCCGAGCAGCATGCCGATATCCATAACATCCCTCCGTTGCGCCGTCCCGTTTGTTCCGGGTGCGGCCGCTGTCTGTCTTTTCCATTGTATACGGCACCGCGCGGCAAATCAAGCGCAAATTGATTCTCCGTATTCTCCGCGGTGCAGATGCACGCAGTCACATGCGATTGCATGCATTTGCATGCTATTGTCTGTAAATGCATGGAAATTCATGACAATGCATGCAGACGCACCGTGCATGCCGATTCCAAGGCTTTTTCGCCGTTGTCCTCTTGAAAACGCGCATGGATTCCTGTATAATCATACCTGTTTCAACAGACAGGGAGGCAGACATTCGCATGGCTACATTCGCGGAACAGCTGACCGCCGCGCGCAAAGCGGCAGGCATGACACAGGAGGAACTGGCCGGCGCCGTTCACGTGACCCGCACAACGATCTCATCCTGGGAGCGCGGACGCACGCGCCCCGACGTGGACACGCTGCGCCTGATCTCCGGGACGCTGAACTGGGATTTCATGGCCGACAAAACCGTCGAGCGGGAGGACACCGTCTCCCCCGCCGACCCCGCCGAGCCGCAGCCTGCGCGCAGGAAATGGCTGATTCTCGCCGTCATCGCAGCCGCACTGATCCTGGCCGTCTGTTTCGCGGTGTTCGTCCTGCCGCAGCTCCGGCCGCAGGCCGCGGACGAGCAGGCCGCAAACCTGCCGCCGGCCGCCGCCGTCAACCTGTCACCGGCTCGTGTCGCGGATACCCGTCTTCCGCGGAAAAACCTATGCGCAGATCCTGCGAGAGATGGAAAGCGATCCTGACACATCCGTCCTTCAGGCGGACGGGCTGCCCCTGCGCACCTGGCGCGACCGGAGCGGATACAGCATCTCCCTGCTGTTTGACGCACGGGATCTCTGCCTGGGCGTGGAAGAAGAGCGCATCTGACCGGTCGAAAGAGGATATAACGCCATGAAGATCATTCTGGACACCGACAAAAAGACCATCACCGTTCCGTACAACTACACCGAAAAGCTGGCCGTCATCAGCCGCATCGCGCGGGATTTCGGCGGCACAAACGTGGAGGCGCTGACCTTCACGGGCTACATCGACCGGATCTGGCGGGAATGCATCGCCGATCCGGACACGCACATCGTGACGGCCCCGAAGCCCGTCCGCTCAAAGGCACCGCGCGGATAACGCCGCCCGGACTGCCGCACACAGAGACTCCAAAGGAGGAAAACCATGCTTCTCGCGATCATCCTGCTTCTGTACACCGTTCTGATCGTCCGGAAAAACCCCACCAAATTCAAGCGGATCCTGTTCCGGCTGATTGCCGCTTTCACGCTGATCATGTGCGTCGCGGTGATCATCTCCAGCATCCCGGGACTGCTCTGGGATCCGGCCAAGCCGACACCGGTCACATTCAAGCTGGTCGAAACCGATGACTCGGGCGTTCTGACCGAGGGTGCCGCCGATACCATCACGGTCACCGCGGATGAACCCGGACCCGAGGCGCAGGCGGATGAGGAAGCCGCCAAAAAGGCAGCCGACATCGAGTCTGCGAACCGGACCAATCTGGTCGAAGCTTCCGTCGGCCTCATCATCACCGTCGTCAGCATCGTGCTGTTCCGGAAGTTCTACCACGCCTCGTCCTTGTACGTCCCGAAGCAGAAACCCACGGCCGAGGAGCGAAAAGCAATGAACGAGGAGCGGAAAGCAAAGAAAGGGAACGGCTGGCGGATCCCCCTCTTCCTCCTCGGCATCCTGGGCGGCATGGCACTGGGCATCTATGATATCACGGAAGGCATCGGCATCCACCGCGCCGTCTACTATGTCCTGGCCATCGTTCTTCTGGTCGTTTTCGTCAAAACGTCGGGCCGCTTCAATCTGGTCGACGCCAAACGGCAGCCCCTGCGTCTGCGCATCCTGGACGGGATCCTGATCGTCGTGTTCTGCTCCAGCGTGGCGCTGTCCGCCTGCAGTCTGGCGAACCAGTACGTCATCGCAAAAAGGGTCGGAGAAGAACAGGCCCACCGGCAGGCGCTGGAGCATCAGCGCAGGATGAACACGGAAAGCGTCATCAAGACGACGCTCACGCATCCCGACAACGCAACGTTCACCTGGGACAGCGACGGCAAGGGCGTCACCGTCAAGGCGCCCAACTCCTTTGGTGTGTACTCCACCCTCCATTACAATGTGAGCGGCAACTGACACCGCATACCGCCTGATACAGGTAGAAAGATATCCGTGCTTTGCACTGAACGGAGGGCTTTCCGACCGTCCTCCGGAATCCTTCGGCTCGGCATTGTTTCGCTGAAAACAGTATGAACACGGCCGTGCGTCACGCATCCCCGCTTCCCTGTTCGGGCGGCGGGGATGCTTTTTTAGCGGCCAATCCGATACCGGGCACCGTCGGATTCATCGGTGCTTCCCTCCGGCCGGAAGGCTTTCCGGATCCTCTCCGGGCTCTTTCGCACCGCCTGGCCGACGTGCATCGGAGGCAGCTGCTGTCCCGCAATCCGGATTCTACAGGCCCCGGCAGCCTGTCTGCTATGCTGATTCCGTCCTCCGGCGGATCAGACCGGCGGGACAGACGCGGAGCATCCCCGATGGCGGGTGATGATCCGCGCGCAAGATCAAAGGAGGCCGATCCCGATGAAACGCATTCGCCGAATCCTTGCCCTGCTCCTCACCGCCGTACTGTGCCTGGCTGCCGCAGGCGCCCCGGCCGATCCTGCGCCGCGGTACCTCGCCGCCGGCACGAGCATGGCGCAGGAGCTGAACAACGCCCTGAACAACTATGTCAGCACCGAATTCAGCGATGCCATGACCCAGCTGGAGATCCTGCAGACCGCCGCGATGATCTGCGCCCGCGATTTCGACTACCGGGAGAACTGCAGCACTGCCGAGCGCATGGTGCACTACGGCGGCGGCGACTGCTGGGCAAGCACGGATTTCATCCTCCTGCTCTGCAGGCGCTTCGGGATCAGGGCTGTGGCCCGGCCCGGGTACAAGGACAGCGCCGGCTCCGGCACACTGCACAGGAATGTCCTCGCGGAGATCGACGGCAGGCTTTACATCGCGGAGGCGGGATACGGCGGGACAAAGCCGCGCAGGTGGAACGTCAACGCGGTCGACGACTATTCCGCGAAGTATGATCGCTATGACGCGGCCGTCGGTGTCCGGCTGGTGCAGTACGAGCGCGGCGTGATGGACCCCTCCGCCATCCCGGAGACCGCCGTGCTGCCGGAGACAGTGGGCGGTCTGCCCGTCCTCATCGTCGGCTACGCTTTCCAGGAGGACAACACCGTCACGAAGCGTGTGGTCCTCCCCGGCACCGTCCGCTGCGTCAGCGCGCTGGCCTTCAAAAACAATACCCGCCTACGGGAAATCAACCTGCCGGAGGGGCTGGACGTGATCGGCGAGCAGGCCTTCTCGGGCTGCGGTGCCCTGGACAGCATCACCGTTCCGTCCACGGTGACCACCGTCTACGACAGCGCCTTCGCCTTCTGCGGCCGGCTGACCGTCTGCTTCCTGTCCGGCAACACGGGCTTCGAGGGCAATCCTTTCCGGGGCACGACCGTCACGATCCTGGCGCCCCGCCATTCCGCCGCGGCCATCTACGCGAAGGCGAACGGCCTGACGTGGCAGGAGACCGGCTCCGTGATGACTCTCCCCAAAGGGCTGACCGCCGTCGACGAGCGTGCCTTTGAAGGGAGCGCCGCCGAGGGCGTCGTGATCCCCGCGGGCACGACCGTCATCGGCTCGAGGGCCTTCGCCGACTGCAGCCGCTTGCGCTGGATCGAGATCCCGGCCACGGTGACGGAGATCGCCGCGGACGCCTTCTCCGGCAGTCCGGACATCCGCATCGCGGCGCCTTCCGGCTCCCGCGCGGCCGCCTTTGCCGCCGGGAAGAGCATCCCCCTGGTGGAGATCAGATAAAGGAAGGAACCGCCGTTTCCCGGCTTGACAGTTATTTCCTCCGCCGCTACAATGGGCACAGCAGAACAAACCGTCTCCGTGATCCGGAAGAGGAGGACAGGGTATGATCCGAGTGGCCATTGTGGGAACCGGCAATATCGCTCACGCGCACATGAAAGCCTATCAGACGCTTCGCGAGCATTGCGAAGTCGTCGCGCTGGTGGACATCATTCCCGGGAAAGCCCAGCGCTTTATGGAGGAGTTCGGCCTCCGCTGCGACACATACGAGCACCACGAAGAGATCCTCGGCCGGCAGGACATCGACTTGGTCGACGTCTGCACGCCGCCCTATGTGCACGCGTCCATCAGCATCGACAGCCTGCGCTCCGGCAAGAACGTGGTCTGCGAAAAGCCGATGGCGGCCTCCCTGGAGGAGTGCGACGCCATGATACGCGCCCGGGACGAGAGCGGCAAGCTGCTCTCCGTGATTGCGCAGAACCGCTTCCGCAAGCCCATCCGTGACCTGAAGGCCCTGCTCGACAGCGGCATGGCCGGCCCCGTGCGCCATGTCGAGATCGACAGCTACTGGTGGCGGGACCACTGCTACTATGATCTGTGGTGGCGCGGCACCTGGGAGAAAGAGGGCGGCGGGTGCACTCTCAATCACGCGGTGCACCACATCGACATGCTCGGCTGGATGATGGGACTCCCCCGCCGTGTCACCGGCATCCTGGCCAACACCGCGCACGACAACGCCGAGGTGGAGGACCTCTCCGTCTCCGTGATGGAGTATCCCGGCGCGCTGGCCACCGTCACCGCCTCGGTGGTGCATCACGGGGAGGACCAGAGGCTCGTCTTCCAGTGCGCCAAAGCCCGCCTCTCCGCCCCGTACGACGTGTTCGCCTCCCAGCCCATGCCCAACGGCTTCCCGCTGAAGGAAGCCGATCCCGCCTTTAAGAAGGCGGCGGAGGATTACCTCGCCTCCCTGCCGCCCCTCCCCTATGAGCATCACACCGGGCAGCTGCACGACGTGCTCACCGCGCTGGAGACCGGCACAGGCCCCGCCATCACCGGCGAGGACGGGCGGAGGACCATCGAGCTCATCACGGCGATCTACAAGTCCGGCGCCACGCATCTGCCCATCGACCTGCCCATGCGGAAGGATGATTCCTTCTACACCGTGGACGGCATCCGCGCCGGCGTTCCCCACTTCCATGAGAAGACCGCCTCGGTCATGGAGCAGGCCGGCACCATCACGTTCGGAAGCGATTTCATGGCGAAGGAGAGGAAATGACATGGACAAGAGGGATGGGATGAATTACGCGCCGCAGGGCAAGCCGAGCCCGGTGGTGAAGCCCGGCGAGTTTGTGTTCTCCGCCGCGCACATCGACCATGGCCACATCTACGGCATGTGCAACGGCCTCACGGAAGCCGGTGCCACGCTGAAATACGTCTACGACCCCGACCCGAAAAAAGTGGAAGCCTTCCTCAAAGCCTTCCCGCAGGCCAGACCCGCCGCGAGCCTGGATCAGGTGCTGGAGGACCGGTACACCCTGCTGGTGGCGTCCTCCAACGTGACCAGCGAGCGGGGCCCGCTGGGCGTGAAGGTGATGCGGGCGGGCAAGGATTACTTCGTGGACAAGGCGCCCTTCACCACCATGGGGCAGCTGCAGGACGCGAAGGCCGCCATCGCCGAAACCGGGAAAAAGTACATGGTGTACTACTCCGAGCGCCTCCATGTGGAAGGCGCGATCCTGGCGGGCTACATGATCGATCAGGGTGAGATCGGCCGGGTCATCAGCGTCACGGGCTTCGGCCCTCACCGGCTGATGGCGCCTCACCGGCCCGCCTGGTTTTTCGAGCGGGAGAAGTACGGCGGGATCCTCTGCGACATCGGCAGCCACCAGATCGAGCAGTATCTCCATTTCGCCGGCGAGGAGGATGCCGGGGTGCAGCTCAGCCGGATCGGCAACTATGCGCACCCGCAGTATCCGGAGCTGGAGGATTTCGGTGACTGTGTCATCACGGGTGCGAAGGGCACCACGAACTATTTCCGGGTGGACTGGTTCACACCGGACGGCCTGCGGACCTGGGGCGACGGCCGCACCTTCATCGTGGGCACCGAAGGATTCATCGAGATCCGCAAGTACATCAACCTGGCGGCGGACGGGACCGAGGGCAACCACGTGTTCCTCGTGAACGGAAAAGGCGAGCGGTACATCAACGCCACCGGCCTGACAGGCTATCCCTTCTTCGGTCAGCTGATCCTGGACTGCCTGAACCGCACGGAGAACGCCATGACCCAGCGCCACGCCCTGAAGGCCGCCGAGCTGTGCCTCCTGGCTGAGGAAAAGGCGGTCTGGACGGAGAAAGCGCCCTCGCTCTGAGAGCACAGGGAAAAACGCCTTCACCCGGAAGGCGCCGGATCATCAGCATCACGCCGTCAGACCGGCAGCGGGGATTTGCATTCGGAAACAGCAATGTACCTTTTCCTTTTGATGATAAAGGAAAACCGCAGCCGATCGGGATTATGCCAAAGCAAATGCGGCTCCGGCGCTGCGTTTTTGAGAAGCGCCGGAACCGCATGGATGAACCCGGATTCCGATAGATGAATGAATGCTCCCGAGGATCAGGCCATGCAGATCCATGGATCCGCTGCGTGCCCGGGTGCCGGAACCATGATGCCGGGGTGCGGGATCTTATTCCTCACTGTAGACGGACATACCGATATTCTTGATACGAGCGTCAGTGAGCAGGTTGAGCTCGTATCCGGAGGTCTTTCTTGCATCAATCCGGCGAGCATTCATCATATACAAAGCAGCGCAAGGCTAAAACGAGCAGGAAATTCCCGTTTGCAGAGGTGAAACGATGACTTGGAAATGCCCGGTATGCGGCAGAGAATTCATCAAAAAGGATCAGGATCATTACTGTGTAAAGCCGCAGACGATCGATGAATATATTGCCGCTCAAGAAGAATCCATCCGGGCGAGGCTTCAGCAGCTGCGGTCTGTCATCCATGAAGCCATACCGGATGCGGAAGAAAAGATATCATGGTCGATTCCGACTTTTTGGAAAGGAAAGAATCTTATTCACTTTGCTTCCTTCAGGAAGCATATCGGTCTTTATCCCGGAGATGAGGCAGCGGTTGCTTTCGCGGAGAGACTTGCCGGTTTTGAGGTCAGCAAAGGAACGATCCGGCTTCCGCATGATCGGGATTTACCGGTGAAGCTGATTGCAGACATCGCGAAGTGGTGCTATGCCTCATACGCAAGATAGGCGGGTATACCGGAGGCGCGGGGCGGGCAGCTGCGGAAGATCATGGTGTCGCAGATGACCGTCCGTTCAAACGGCAGAGTGCTCTTCACCTTCCTGGACGAAATCACAAACACGGTCAGGGCGGAATGAACCCTGACCGTGTTTTTCAGACGGAGTGATCTGTCTTTTTGTTTTCCGTCAGTTTCCGTGGCAATGATGATCTGCGCAGTGATCGTGGCCGCAATCGCCGCCATGGTGTTCATGATGGTCGCAGCGGGCGTCAGGGTCGTAGTTCAGCGTGCCTTCTGAGAGAGCTTTGGCCGCCGCATCCGCCGATCCCCGCACGCCGGCATAGAGACGGATGCCGGCGTCGACCAGCGCCATCTGCGCACCCATGCCGATCCCGCCGCAAATCAGAGCGTCCACCTTCATGGCCTGAAGGAATCCGGCCAGCGCTCCGTGGCCGCTTCCGTTGGTGTCCACAATTTGTTCCCGGGTGATCCGGCCGTCCTCCGCATCGTATAGCTTGAACTGCTCCGTATGGCCGAAATGCTGGAAAACCTCTCCGTTCTCATAGGTGACTGCGATTCTCATGGCGCTGCTTCCTTTCTCAATCATGTTCTCCGGAAGAGTGACAGGTGTGAATTCACAAGCCCCGCCGACGATCAGCAGGCGTTTTCCCTGAACAAGCGCTTCCGCGATCTTTCGCCGCGCAATGTCATAGATTGCGGTGACGGTTGTTCTGGAGACGTTCATCTGCTTCGCGCAGGATTCCTGCGTGAGTCCCTCCATGTCGATGAGTCTGACCGTCTCGAATTCATCCACCGTCATGCGGATCTGCTCGGACGGCACGATATCATCGGGGGAGAAACTGCGGTACAGGGGCATCTGGCCGATCCTGCGGCAACGGATGGGTCTTGGCATGTCCATCACCTTTCTGACATATGTCTGTTATAATCATAACATGATTGTTGACATATGTCAATATGCAGGAAGACACCAACGGGAGTAGGGTACTCGTCAGCGGAAAAATCCCGGAACCCTTTGTTGACAATGCTTTCAGGGCAAAAAGAAACAACCCCGACTTTTGTATCAAAGTCAGGGTTGTTGGGTGGCCCGAAACCCTTAAATTGATACCATGTGACCAAAGGTCACAACGTTGATCGGGAAATGTGACCAAGCGCCAAGGAAATGTGACCAAACTTCCATGGTCACACCCTCACGCTCCTGGTCACATTCTTCGTTTGCTTGGTCACAAAACTCTTTACCGAAACCGGAGTTGACTTGTGTCTTGATTTATGGCTATCTGTACTGGCGTTCAAAATCCCGCCAGGAGGAGACACTCATGATGACCGATCAGCAAAAATCCGAAATCGAGTCCTTACGGAAGGAAGGACTGTCATACCGGCAAATTGCCGAGAGAGTCGGTGCCACACATGCCTGCATCAAGACGTATTTCCATCGCAAACGAATACGGGATACGACTAAGTTGTGTGAACAATGCCACAAGCCAATCATCACATCTGTGAACCGGTCAAACCGCAGGTTCTGTTCCACAGAATGCAAGTCCAGATGGTGGTACGAGTACCGCACCAGACGGGTGGTTCAATCCAAGAAGATCAAAGCACCTGCTTCCCCGGTATATTTCCAGATCATTGACGCGGGCCAGAATTCTCTCGGTGATGGAATAACCGGCTACATTGCGAGTGTGGCTGTCGCTGGCGTTATGCTGAACAACGGTCTCATCAGCAAACGAGAGTTTCTTGCCCTTGAGAAACAGTTCCTCGAAAAGTACGGCATTCCGGAGAACAGCATCTACAGGGACTATCGAATTGTCAAAGTTCCGCATTCTTCGGCAAAGTGAATGCTTGATCATTGAGAACCGCTCTGACGGCATTTCAGATATTCGTCTGTATTGTGGTACCAATGCAACCCCGGTTCCAGTCCTGTATCCTGCAACCGGTTGCATCACCCGGAGGGGGTTGCAGGGGGTTGCATCATCCGGGCAGGGGGTTGCATTGACCTTTCAATAAGAAAAGGGACTCACCACGGTTGGTGATGAGCCCCTCGATTG
>JAFRPG010000010.1 GCA_017429265.1 Clostridia bacterium
CGCCCTCTGGACTCCTTCGGGGCCGTCCCGTTAAATAACTCTTGGGGAATTGTCAGGTTTTTGATGGAATGCCAGGCTATGCTCTCAGCCTTACCCGACAACTAACAAGAAAGAGACGGCCCCGAAGGGTCCAGGGGCGATCGGAAAGCCCCTGGCGCGCTCCGCAGAGCGCGAACCCTTTCCCATAAGGTTTCCCGGCCTTTCCGTGAAAAAGCGTAAGACAGGTTCAGAAAGGCCCCTCCTTACACCTTCTCGAACGCCAGCCGGGGATCGTTGTCCTGCGCCACATGGATGATCCCGCAGTATTTGAAGCCGCACTTTTCGAGCAGTCGCTGCATGGGGCGGTTGTCGGGGTGGGTGTCTATGCGCAGATGCCCGCAGCGGGCGAAGGCCCAGTCCAGGCACAGCCTGCCGCAGCCCCTCGCCGCAATGCGGTGCACCACGCCGTAGGGGCCGTCCGCGATCCACGCCCCGTCCTCGATCACGGCGTAGGTCGGCTCGATCGCCTCCCCGGCGTCAAAGAAGAAGGTCCCGGCGATCCTTCCTCCGATCTCGCAGACATGGCTGTGCCCGGCCCCGATATCCCTGCGGATCAGGTCCTCGGGCGGCCAGCGGTTCGGGCCCCACTGGCGCGGGTTCCCGGTCTGTGCCATAAATCGCCTTGCATCCTCATACAGGGCCATCAGCGCGGGAACGTCCTCCCCGCGCGTCAGGCGGATCAGATGATCGCTCAATTTCTTTTCCTCCGTGAAATATTCCCGGCCCTTTCCGCGTCCTGATCATCGGAGGAAGGCCGCCTGCCCAGCATCATACCAGTCCCCGCGCCGTTTTTCAAGTGCCTTGCCGCCGGTGTGCGCGCTCCCCGCCCACATCAAACCTTTCCGAGAATTGTTCATCTTCCTTCCCGCTTCCGCAACACTTTGTTCACACCTGTCCTTGATGCTGTCACAGGCGGGTGATATCATAATAGGAGCACGGAAGTGCCATCCTTTTCCGATCGAAATAATGAAAGAAGGCGGTTTGCCGTTGCATTTTATCCTTGACATTCTGCGCGGGGCGGTGATCGGCCTGGCCAACGCCGTCCCCGGGGTCTCCGGCGGCACGATGATGGTCTCCATGGGCATTTATGACAAGATCATCGGGAGCCTCAACAGCCTCTTCAAGCGGTTCAGGCAGTCCTTCAGGACCCTGCTCCCCTACCTGATCGGCATGGCCGTGGCGATCCTCGCCGGCGCGCTGATCCTCAAAAAGGCCTTCGCGAGCATCCCGCTGCCCACCAGCGCCCTGTTCATCGGCCTGATCCTCGGCAGCATCCCGATCATCCTCAAGCAGATGAAGGGTGTCCGGATCGACGTGCTGTCGGTGCTGCTCTTCCTGGTCTTCGCGGCGATCGTGATCGTGCCCAAGGTGATCGCCAACGCGGGCGGCGGTGCGGATCAGCAGCTCGGGCGCGATTTCGGCCACATCCTGATCTACTTCCTGATGGGTGTGATCGCCTCGGCCTCGATGGTGATCCCGGGGATCTCCGGCTCGATGATGCTGATGATCTTCGGCTACTACCGCCCGATCTACACCGAGACCCTCGGCGGGCTCTTCAGCCTCGTCAAACAGGGGAACTGGGCGGAGGTCGGCCAGAGCATGGTCATCCTCATCCCCTTCGCCGTGGGCATCGTCGTCGGCCTCTTCGGGGTCGCGAAGCTGATCGAGTTCCTCCTGCGGAAGTGGAAGGGCTACACCTACTGCGCGATCCTCGGCATGGTGGTGGCCTCGCCGGTGGTCATCGTGCTGGATCAGAACAACTGGTGGCGCGCAGTCACCGATGAGGCGGGCAAGGCCGTGACGGACGCCGCGGGCGCCGCCGTCATGGAGCCCCGGCCCGTCACCGCGTGGATCATCATCGCCTCGGTCATCGCCCTGGCCGTCGGCGCGCTCATCGCGTGGAAGCTCGGCGGCGACCCGGAACCTGTCACGAAGGAATAATAAAGAAATCATTCGATAAAGGGAGGTATCCATCATGAAGAAGACCCTGACCCTGATCGTCACCGTGGCGCTGCTCCTGTGCGTCACCTTGAGCGCGAGCGCCGTCACCATGCTCCAGGAGGGCGACCGCGGCGCGTCCGTCAAGAAGCTCCAACAGGCGCTGGTCAGCGGCGGCTGGGCGGACCTCAAGTGCGACGGTGTCTACGGCCCCAAGACCGCGGCCGCCGTCAAGTACTATCAGCAGATGAACGGCCTGGTGGCTACCGGCCGCGCGGGCAGCATCACCCTGACCCAGCTGCTCGGCACGCCCGATGTGGATCTGAACAAGGACGGCGAGAACACGATGGGCAAGGGCTCCAACGGCCCCGCCGTGCTCGCCGTGCAGCAGAAGCTGAAGGCCCTGGGCTACTACAAGGGCGCCCTCGACGGCAAGTTCGGCAACGGCACCCTCGCAGCGGTGAAGAGCTTCCAGACGCTCAACGGCCTGCGCGCCGACGGCAAGGTGGGCTCCAAGACCCTGGCGAAGCTGGACGCGGCCGACGCTGTGCCGTGGCATGCCACCATCACCTACTCGAAGCTGCGCCGCGGCTCCACCGGCTCCGCAGTCGTCAAGCTGCAGACCGCGCTGAAGGCCGCGAGCTACTACAGCGGCGCGATCACCGGCTACTTCAGCCTGGAGACCGAGCTGGCTGTCCGCAACTTCCAGACCGCGAACAATCTGAAGGTCGACGGCATCGCGGGTCAGCAGACCCAGTCCCTGCTCTACGGGACTCCGTGATCCCCGACGAAAACCCCCGGCCGCGCAATGCCGTCCGGGGGTTTTCGTATGCCCCCGGACGGGAGGATCCGCGCTCTGCGGAGCGCGCCAGGGGCTTTCCGATCGCCCCTGGACCCTTCGGGGCCGTCTCTATCTTGTTAGTTGTCGGGTAAGGCTGAGAGCATAGCCTGGCATTCCATCAAAAACCTGACAATTCCCCAAGAATGATTTAATGGGACGGCCCCGAAGGAGTCCAGAGGGCGATCGGAAAGCCCTCTGGTGCGCCCGCAGGCGCATTCCCTCACCAACGGAGTTTCCCTAACGAAACGTGAAGAACCAAAAAACCGCCCGGTTCACGGGCGGCGCGGGATCATCGGTTCAGCCTGCTTCCTCCACGCGGGGGAGGTTTGCTTCGTCCAGGGCCGTGGCGAGGTTCAGGGCGTGGTCGGAGCAGCGCTCGAGGTCGATCGCCATGTCGGTGAAGATGACACCGCCGTGGGGATCGCATCCGTCGTGCATGAATCGCTCCACATGGTGCGCCACGGCGAGGGCCTTCACGTCGTCGACCTCCTCCTCGAGGTTTGCCGCGTCGGGGATCCGGTCAAAGCGGTCGTGCTCGAAGATATCCAGGCCGAGGGCCACGGAGCGCAGGGTGTACTCGCTCAGGGAGCGCAGGTCCGCGAAGGCCGCTTCACTGAGCTTGGCCTCGCCGGAGGCCACCTGCTGGGCGTACTCGGCGATGTTCTCCGCGTGGTCGGAGATGCGCTCGATGCCGTCGGCGGCCTGGATCATGCGGTAGAGGCGGCCGAGGGACTGGCGCGGGAGGTCGAGGCTTTTCAGCTCCGCCAGGCGGCCGAGGATGGCGCCGGTCAGATAGTCGACGGTCTCCTCACCCTCCGCCACGCGGTCGATCTCGCTCAGATCCTGCTCGGTCATGCAGTGGCAGGCGATGCGGAGGTTCTCCAGGGCGATGTGGCCCATGCGGCTGATCTCCAGCTGGGCCTGATGCACGGCGAAGGCCGGCGGGATGCGGTCGGTCTGCTGGAGGTAGATAAGGCGGTGCTCCTGCGTGCGCCGGGTCTCCGCGTCGGTGTAGGGGATCAGGTGCTCCACGATCCGCACCACGATCTGCGACACGGGCAGGAGGACGATGGCCGAGAACACCGCGAAGATCGTGTGCGCGTTTGCGACCTGGCGGGCCACGTCGGTGGGCGAGAGGGACTTGATCCAGTCGAGGATGACCGGGAAGAAGAGCAGCAGGCCCGAGATCATGTAGGCGCGGATGAGGTTGTACACCAGGCTCATCATCGCGCAGCGGCGGCCCTTGCGCCCGGCCGTCAGGGAGGCCAGGAGGTTGGGCGTCACCGAGCCGATGGCCGCGCCGATGCACAGCCAGGCAGCGTCCTCAAAGCGCAGCAGCCCCTGCACCGCGAAGGCCTGGAAGATGACCGTGGACGAGGAGGAGGACTGGAGCAGCGCCGTGAACAGGACGCCGAAGAGGACCAGCAGGCCCGGGTTCTCGAGGCTGTCCACGAGGCGGCGGAAGGACTCCATCTCGGCGAGCGGGGCGATGGCGCTCTTCATCAGCGCGATGCCCTGGAACAGCATGCCGAAGCCGAGGAGCACGGTGCCGATCGCCCGCAGCATGCGCTTTTTCCCGAAGATGACGAGGACGGCGCCCGCGAAGAGGATGAACGGCGTGTACGCGCTGATGGAGAAGGCGGTGATCTGCGCGGTGATCGTCGTACCGACCGAGGCGCCGATGATGACGCCGACGGCCTGCCCCAGGGTCATCAGCCCCGAGGAGACGAAGCCCACGACCATCACGTCGGTGGCGGAGGAGGACTGGATCAGCACCGTGACGGCGATGCCCACAAGCACCGCGATGACCGGGTTGCGGGTGGCCTTTTCGAGGATCGTCCGCAGGTGATCGCCGCAGGCGGCGCGCAGGCCCGATGACAGCTGCGTCATGCCGAAGAGGAAGAGGCCGACGCCGCCCAGCAGCGTGAAAATCATCTTGATGTCCATGGAAAGCTCCCTTTCCTGATGTCCGGCATCCTGCCCGGGGCGAGCGCTCGCCCCGCTTTTCGCGCGCGGGATGCCTTCCGGGTGTCAATTGCGTCGGAGCGGATGTGTACGGCGGGGATACGCGGAGACGAAGAAGAAGCCGTAGGGCTTGCCCCTGCATGCCGGCGCCGAAGGTTTCCAAAGGGCGATCGGAAAGCCCTTTGGCCGTGTCCGCGGACGCGGGATCCTCAGCCCCTCGGCCGGAGACGTCCGCCGAGATCGAAATGGCGGTCTCCGTCCACAAAGCCCGAGTACGAGAAGTCGTTCCCGAGGCGGTGAAGCTCGGTGTGCACCTTCTGCCCGGGACGGATCTCCTGGGTGTAGGTGATCGTGAACCGCGCCAGCTCGCTCTCCCGCATGGCGTCGATGCCGAGGGCGTCGCAGGCCCAGTCGATGTAGCGCGTGTTGTTGACGTGGACATTGGCGTCCATGTCGGTGTAGCGGGGATACCAGTCCTCGGCGAGCAGGGTGCCGCCGACCTCGGTCACCGGGGCCGGAAGTCCCAGCGGGGCGGGCAGGTCGCTGTTGTCGGGCATCAGGGCCGCGACCTCGCCGGGCTGCACCATGCGGCGGCTGGTCAGGTCCAGCAGGACCCAGAGACTGGCCGCGCGCCCGATCTCCGCGCCGCCCTCGTCGCGGACCACGAAGTACCGGGGGAAGAACCACCGGCGCAGCGGCGTCGGGAAGGTCTCCATCGTGACTTTGTCCCCGATGCGCGGGTAGCGGTCCATCTCCACCTCGATCCGGGTCAGCACCCAGGCGAGGTTGCGCAGGATCAGCTCGTTGCGCCCCACGCCCAGCAGGGCGGAGTGCGCGCCGCCGGCTTCCTGCATGGACTGAAGGATGGCTCCGGGCCGCCAGGCGCCGTTCAGGTCACAGTCACGGGTGAGTACGGGAAAGGTTTCGGTGTATTTCTTGAGCATGCGGGGTGCGCTTCCTTTCGGAGATCGGCGGATGTTCCACCAATATCCATTGTACCACCTGCGCGTCAAGATTGCAAGGAAAAAGGACGTCAAACGGTGTGCGGACATGAAAAAAGCCTCCGGCCGGAGGCTTTCCGCAAGGAGATCACAGTCCCCGGATCGCCGTCTGACAAGCCCGGCACACGGCCTTGTCGCGGTAGGTGATCAGATCTGCCTCGCTGCCGCAGAAGATGCAGCCCGAACGGACTTTGCGAAGGATGATGCTGTCTCCGTCCACGTAGACCTCCAGCGGGTCTTTCACGGAGATGTCCATCGTTCTGCGCAGTTCGATGGGGAGCACCACGCGGCCAAGATTGTCCAGCTGGCGAACCACACCGGTTGATTTCATTGACCTATCCTCCTCTTTTCCCCTGCTCCGCCAAACCGCGGGAACAGTCAAGTTCAAAGAGACGAATCTTTGAATCGTTATTATTCTATCGCTATCAAACTGTTCTGTCAAGAGGAAGAGGGCTATTGACCGCGTTTTCGTATTCCAAAAGAGTGAAAAAGGTATACGGAAACCCGTGAACGGCCCGGATCCCGCTTGCGGCGGAGGCTGCTTCCGTGCTATGATGGGGGAGGGAGTGCATCCGGAGGGAGGGAAGGAAATGACACTGCAGGAGATCGTCAACAGGGCGAAGCGCGTCGTGTTTTTCGGCGGGGCCGGGGTGTCGACGGCCAGCGGGATCCCGGACTTCCGCTCGGCGGAGGGTCTGTACGCCGGCGCCTGGCGCGGGTATCCGCCGGAGGAGATCCTGTCCGTGAACTTCTTCTATCTTCATCCGGAGGAGTTCTTCGACTATTACCGGAGCCACATGCTCTTCCCCGATGCGGTTCCCAACGCCGCGCACTGCTTCCTTGCGGATCTGGAGAGGGCTGGAAAACTCCGCGGCATCGTCACCCAGAACGTGGACGGCCTTCACCGGGCGGCCGGGAACCGCCTGGTCTACGAGCTCCACGGCTCGGTCCGCGAGAAAACCTGCCTGGAGTGCGGGGCGTCCTACAGCCTGGAGTGGCTGCTGGGGACGGAGGGCATCCCGCGCTGCCCCTGCGGCGGGGCGGTCCGGCCGGGGATCACCCTCTACGGCGAGGCGCTGAACCCCTATGTCCTGCGCGGGGCGCGCCGGGAGATCGCCGCCTGCGACACGCTGATCGTCGCGGGGACCAGCCTCAGCGTGGAGCCTGCCGCAAGCCTCCTCGACGGCTTCCGCGGCCGCTGCCTCGTCGTCATCAACCGCGATCCCACCCCCGCCGACGCCCGCGCCGACCTCGTGCTGCGCGGGGATGTGGCGGAGATCCTCGCGGAAGTGAGGGTCTGACGCCCGAAAGCCCGCGAAAGAGCGCGCATCCGCGTCTTGACAGCCTTTCCCTGCGGAATTATAATGAAGGCCGCTGCCCACGGGCAGACGGAAGGAGAGACCAGAACCGCATGATCCGCGAAGATATCCGCAACATCGCCATTATCGCCCACGTCGACCACGGCAAGACGACCCTCGTCGACCAGATGCTCAAGCAGGGCGGAGCCTACCACGAGAACCAGCAGACCGTCGACCGCGTCATGGACTCCGGCGACATCGAGCGCGAGCGCGGCATCACGATCCTCGCCAAGAACACCGCCGTGCATTACATGGGCCACAAGATCAACATCGTGGACACCCCCGGCCACGCCGATTTCGGCGGCGAGGTGGAGCGCGTGCTGAAGATGGTGGACGGCGTGCTTTTGCTGGTGGACAGCTTTGAGGGCCCGATGCCCCAGACGCGCTTTGTCCTGCAGAAGGCCCTCGACCTCAAGCTGAAGGTGCTGATCGTGATCAACAAGATCGACCGCCCCGACGCCCGGTGCGAGGAGGTCGTGTCGGAGATCCTCGATCTGCTGATCGACCTCGAGGCCGACGAGAGCACCCTTGACAACCCGATCCTCTATGTCTCCGCGCGCAAGGGCACGGCGACCCTCGACCTGGAGCAGCCCGGGGAGGACCTCAAGCCCCTCTTCGAGAGCATCCTGCACTATATCCCGGCTCCCGAGGGCGATCCCGACGGCCCGGCCCAGGTGCTGATCTCCACGATCGATTACTCTGAGTATGTGGGCCGCATCGGCGTGGGCCGCATCCAGCGCGGATCCTTCCGCGAGGGGATGCAGGTGGTCTACACGAACCTCGAGAGCGGGAAGACCTCGCCGGCCTTCCGCCTGAGCGGCCTGTACCAGTTCGACGCCCTGAAGCGCGTCCCGGCCCAGGAGGTCCGCATGGGCGACATCGTGGCCCTGTCCGGCCTGGAGGACCTCTCCATCGGCGACACGGTCTGCGACCCCGCCTGCGTGGAGGGCCTGCCCTTCGTGAAGATCTCCGAGCCCACGGTCACCATGACCTTCTCGGTCAACGACAGCCCCTTCGCCGGACGCGAGGGCGAGTACGTGACCTCCCGCCATCTGCGGGCCCGCCTGATGCGCGAGCTCCAGACCGACGTCAGCCTCCGCGTCAACGAGACCGACTCCACCGACGCCTTCGAGGTCTGCGGCCGCGGCGAGCTCCACCTGTCCATCCTGATCGAGAACATGCGCCGCCAGGGCTACGAGTTCGCGGTCAGCAAGCCGAGGGTCATCTACAAGGAGATCGACGGCAGGAAGTGCGAGCCGGTGGAGCGCCTGGTGGTGGATACGCCCCAGGCCAGCGCGGGCGCGGTGATCGAGAAGATCGGCCGCCGCCGCGGCGAGCTGGTGCACATGTCCGGCGCGGACCGGGTGCGGCTGGAGTTCCTCGTGCCGTCCCGCGGTCTGTTCGGCTACCGCTCCGAGTTCATGACCGACACCCGCGGCGAGGGCATCATGTCCGCCGTGTTCGAGAAGTATGAGCCCGTGAAGGGCGACATCCCGCATCGCAACTTCGGCGCCCTGGTGGCGCACGAGGCCGGCGTGTCCAACAGCTACGGCCTGTTCTACGCGCAGGAGCGCGGCACGCTGTTCATCGGCGCGCAGGTGGAGGTCTACGAGGGCATGATCGTGGGCCAGAACGCCCGCCCGGGCGACCTGGTGGTCAATGTCTGCAAGCAGAAGCACGTGACCAACATGCGCAACGCCTCCGCGAGCGAGAACGCCCTGCGCCTAGTGTCCGTCCATCCGCTGAGCCTGGAGGAGTGCCTGGAGTTCATCGACGACGATGAGCTGCTCGAGGTCACCCCGAAGTCCCTGCGCATGCGCAAGCGCACCCTGAATGCCGGCGACCGCGCCAGGGCGTGGAGGAATCACCAGAGCTGAGCATACTTACCCAAAGAAAACGCCTCCCCCGTGAATCGTCCGATCCGCGGGGGAGGCGCTTTGTTATACCGTTTATTTACGTTTCGTCAGGAAACCCCGCTGATGAAGGAATGCGCCTGCGGGCGCACCAGAGGGCTTTCCGATCGGTCCGGGGCTGCCGCCCATTCTCCGCTGAAAACTGTCCACCGGACAGTTTTCCGGGCGCTCCGAATCCTCTGGACTCCTTCGGGGCCGACCCGTTCATGACAGGACTTGGGACTGAAAGTATCTTTATCTCAACGATATTTTACCCCATACCAAACAAGGAAGACATGTTCCCGAAGGGTCCAGGGGCGATCGGAAAGCCCCTGGCGCGCTCCGCAGAGCGCGAACCCCTCCCATATGGTTTTCCCGAACTCTCCGTGAAGAACCGTTTATTTGCTCTCCTTGAGCCTGTGCACGCAGATGAAGGTGGTGTCCTGGGTGACCGTGCGGGTGAGGGACTGCTCCTCGTACCAGACATCCTCGTCCCCGAGGACGATGGCGCCGTTGACCGTCCAGGTCTGCACGAAGTACCAGGAGCGGACCGTGATCTCCGTGCCGGGGAGGACCTCGCCGGAGGTGGCGTCCGTGTATCCGCCGCCCGAGAAGACACAACCCTTGCAGTCGATCTTCACCAGCGGCACCGGGGTGGGCGACGGCGAGGGGGTCGGCGTGGGCGGGGGCGTGGGATCAGGCACCGGGTTCAGGATCGGCGCGTAGGTCATCGCGGTGTCCAGCGCCTCGACCACAAAGCTCTTGGTCGCCGGGCTGGGGTAGAACTCCGTTCCGCCGAAGCGCCAGCCGAGGATCTTCCGGCCCCGCGGGACCGCTGCGCGCACCTTGCAGGTCACCTGACCGCCGTGCTCCTCCGCGCCCGTGGCCCGGTTCTCATAGTCATAGGTGAAGTCGAAGGACTCGATCCAGCCGCCGCCGCCGGTGGAGCGGTTTTTCATGTGGCAGAGGTCGCCGCCTTCCACGCGGATCACCTTCCGCTCGCCCTCGCCCAGGGGAGGCCTGTCCTCCGCCGTGTGCAGGGTCTGCGGGTCGGTCTTCTTCAGCACGGCCTCGAGGGTCCAGGAGCGGTCGAAGCCGGTCAGGCGGATGGACTTCACCGTGCCGGAGAAGCGGTAGCTCACCCCGTTGATCACCCAGTAGTCGATGCTCTTGCCGCGGGGGATCGTCGCCGTCACCAGCACGCTGTCCTCCGGCGAGACGGTCAGGGTGTCATAGCTGTCGCCGACGGCCTTGTTCTTCTCGTTGGTCCGACGGATCGTCGCGTTGACCGCGGTCACGACCCGGGACACGGAGGGCACCAGGTCCGTCCCGGTGGCCGGGGGCGGAGGCGTCTCGGCCGGCGGGGGCGGGGTGCCGGGATCGGGGGTCTGTGCGGCGGGCGTTTCCGCCGAAGGCGGCTCCGGCGTCTCCGGGGGCGTCCGGGTCAGGCCGTTCCACAGCACATAGCCCGAGAGGCCGCCGTAGGTCACATAGGCGAACAGGTCGGAGGACTTCTCCCCGTCCGGCTCGAGGGCCGTACCCGCGGGGATCACGGTCAGGATCTCGTTGGTGAACTCATCGCGCAGGCTGAGGGGAGACTCAAGGTCCTGCTTGACATAAAAGGTTTCGGCCAGCGCGGCGCCGGCCAGCAGACAGGCTGACAGCAGCACGGCCAGGAAGCGTCTCAGGCGTTTCATGCGGTTTCCCTCCTCGCGGAGATCGGTTCCCGGGCCTTGCGGCACACGGGCAGCATCTCATTATATCATGTCCGGCGGGATTTGTCCACTTCTGCGCGTCCGGTCCGCCGCGGGGGGGCGGAAAGCGGCGAAACTTTGGCCCCGAACTTTCCCCCGCGGGGCGTCAAAAACCCTTGTCAAACCCGCTGAATTCATGTATAATCAGTCTGTCGAGGAGAAGGGCCCCGGTGCGTTGTGCTGCGGCGGCTTTCTCCTATGGTGCAAAGAACAAAGGAGGAGATTCCCATGGCCAAGAAGTACGTATACCTCTTCACCGAGGGCAACGCCAAGATGCGTGAGCTGCTCGGCGGCAAGGGCGCGAACCTGGCGGAGATGACCAACATCGGCCTGCCTGTGCCCCAGGGCTTTACCATCACCACCGAGGCGTGCACGCAGTACTATGAAGACGGCCGCAAGATCAATGACGAGATCATGGCCGAGATCTGGGCGAACGTCGACAAGATGGAAGAGATCAACGGCAAGAAGTTCGGCGACAAGGAGAACCCCCTGCTGGTCTCCGTGCGCTCCGGCGCCCGCGCTTCCATGCCCGGCATGAAGGTCTCCATCCTCAACCTGGGCCTGAACGACGACGTCGTGGCTGCCATGATCATGGGGATCCCCGACCCCAAGTTCGAGCGCTTCGTGTATGACTGCTATCGCCGCTTCATCCAGATGTTCTCCGACGTGGTCATGGAAGTGGGCAAGAAGTACTTCGAGCAGCTGATCGACGCCATGAAGGAACGCAAGGGCGTCAAGTTCGACACCGAGCTGACCGCCGCCGACCTGTGCGAGCTGGCGCAGCAGTTCAAGGCCGAGTACAAGAAGCAGCTGGGCGAGGACTTCCCCTCCGATCCCAAGGTGCAGCTCTACGAAGCCATCCGCGCCGTGTTCCGCTCCTGGGACAACCCGCGCGCCAACGTTTACCGCATGGACCATGACATCCCCTACAGCTGGGGCACGGCCGTCAACGTGATGCCCATGGTCTTCGGCAACCTGAACGAGAACTCCGGCACGGGCGTCGCCTTCACCCGCAACCCCGCCACCGGCGAGAAGGTCCTGATGGGCGAGTTCCTGACCAACGCCCAGGGCGAAGACGTCGTGGCCGGCGTCCGCACCCCCATGCCCATCTCCCAGATGGAAGAGAAGTTCCCCGAGGCCTACAAGCAGTTCGTCGAAGTCTGCTCCATCCTCGAGAACCACTATCGCGACATGCAGGACATGGAGTTCACCGTTGAGAACGGCAAGCTCTACATGCTCCAGTGCCGCGCCGGCAAGCGCACCGCGCAGGCCGCCATCAAGATCGCGTGCGATCTGATCGACGAGGGCATGATCTCCGAGGAGGAGGCGCTGATGCAGATCGACGCCAAGTCCCTCGACATGCTGCTCCACCCGACCTTTGACGCTGCGGCCCTGAAGAAGGCCCAGCCCATCGGCAAGGGCATCGCCGCCTCTCCCGGCGCCGCCGCCGGCACCATCGTCTTCACCGCTGAGGACGCTGTCGAGCACGGCAAGAAGGGCGAGAAGGTCGTTCTGGTCCGTCTCGAGACCAGCCCCGAGGACATCGAGGGCATGAAGTTCTCCCAGGGCATCCTGACCGTCCGCGGCGGCCAGACCAGCCACGCGGCCGTTGTGGCCCGCGGCATGGGCACCTGCTGCGTCTCCGGCTGCGGCGACATCAAGATGGACGAAGAGAACAAGTGCTTCACCCTTGCCGGCAAGACCTATCACGAGGGCGACGTGCTGTCCCTGGACGGCTCCACGGGCAACATCTACGGTGAGCTGATCCCCACCGTTCCCGCCGACCCGAACAGCGGCTACTTCGGACGCATCATGGAGCTGTCCGACAAGTACAAGACCATGGGCGTGCGCACCAATGCCGACACTCCCAAGGACGCCAAGCAGGCGGCCGCCTTCGGCGCGCAGGGCATCGGCCTGTGCCGCACCGAGCACATGTTCTTCGGCCCGGACCGCATCCCCGCTTTCCGCGAGATGATCTGCGCCGAGACCGAGGAGGAGCGCAAGGCCGCTCTGGACAAGATCGAGCCCATGCAGCAGTCCGACTTCGAGGGCCTGTTCGAGGCGCTGGGCGGCTATCCCGTCACCATCCGCTTCCTGGATCCCCCGCTGCATGAATTCGTGCCCACCGAGGAGGCCGACATCGAAGCGCTGGCCGCCGCGCAGGGCAAGTCCGTCGCTTACATCAAGCAGGTCATCGCCGATCTCCACGAGTTCAACCCGATGATGGGTCACCGCGGCTGCCGCCTGACCGTCACCTATCCCGAGATCGCCGTGATGCAGACCAGCGCCATCATCAAGGCCGCGCTGGCTGTGCAGGGCCGTCATCCGGACTGGAAGGTTGTCCCCGAGATCATGATCCCACTGGTGGGCGAGCTGAAGGAATACAAGTTCGTCAAGGATATCGTCGTGAAGACCGCCGACAAGCTGATCGCCGAGTCCGGTTCCGAGCTCAAGTATGAGGTCGGCACCATGATCGAGATCCCGCGCGCCGCGCTGACCGCCGACGACATCGCCAAGGAAGCGGACTTCTTCTGCTTCGGCACCAACGACCTGACCCAGATGACCTTCGGCTTCAGCCGTGACGACGCCGGCAAGTTCCTGCCCGCGTACTACCAGAACAAGATCTACGAGTCCGATCCCTTCGCCCGCCTCGACACCGTGGGCGTTGGCAAGCTGATGAAGATGGCTGTCACCCTGGGCAAGGGTGTGAATGCTGCCCTGCACTGCGGCATCTGCGGCGAGCACGGCGGCGATCCGTCCTCCATCGAGTTCTGCAACGAGATCGGCCTGAACTACGTCTCCTGCAGCCCCTTCCGCGTGCCGATCGCGCGCCTGGCCGCTGCGCAGGCCGCCATCAAGGCCAAGAAGGCGTAATTTCCCGGTCATCTGTCAAACGGCAGCAGCCGCACGGATCGCAAGATCCGTGCGGCTGTTTATTTATGAAATCGTCAGAAAAGTTTGGCGGACAGCAGGAATTAAGTACACAAAAGCGAATCATGTAATGACCGTATGATATCGATAGAATGTGTACTTTGGGAGGCGGATTTTGATGAAAAGGGTTGTTTGCCTGATTCTGGCCGGTATTCTTTTGATCCTTGCCGTACCCTGTGCGTTGGCGGATTCTATGGTCGAAGTCACAAAGGGCGCTTCGATCCGCGCGGATGCAGGCTACAATGGTGAGAAGGTCAGGCTTGCGCAGCCGGGTGAACGCTTCGAGTATCTTGGGGAGCAGGGCACCTGGTATAAGATCGGCTTTGACGGAGGATCCGTCGGCTACCTGCCGAAGGACTGCTGCAAACTGATCGCTTCGCAGGACGGTGAGCCGTCCGATGCCCGGCAGAAGGATGCGACCGTCCGCATCACCAGGATCGCCATTCAGGACAGGAATGTGACCATCGCGCCCGAGACGAGATGGGCGCTGGCATACACCCTGACCCCGGTCAGCGCCTCGCCGGACAACGTCACCTGGACATCCTCGAATGAAGCCGTGGCGACGGTCGACCGCTATGGCGTTGTGACCGGCATAGCCAAGGGCAGCGCAAAGATCACAGCCACCGCAGCCGATAACAGCAGAGTGAACGCGTCCATCAATATCAAGGTGGATGACTTTGATATGGTCTTCACGAGCGCGGAGAAAAAGACGGCAGTCTATCATTACGGCAGCGGGCTGTTTGTCGTCAAGGCCAAAAGTAAATCGGGCTGTGTCAGCGTTCCCGAAACAATCACGTCGATGATTGCAATGGTTGTGGGGGGATATGCATCGGATACGTTTAGTGTAACGCCAGTCAAGGCCGGAACCGATGTCATCACCGTGACCGCCGGAAGGGTCAAGACAACCATCAAGGTGTATGTCAGCCCTGAGGCGTTCAAGCCTATTGAAGTGCACGAGGAAGCAACGCACTCTGGAAGCGATTCTTCAAAGACAGTGACGGAATCCAATAAGAAAAATGCTGAGCAGTTGCTTGATAAGACTGTGCTTTTTGGTCACTATCCGCAAACTGAAGAAGGAGCAGATAATACGCCTATTGAGTGGACAATTCTTGACATAGACGAGGAGAATCATCGGGCTCTTTTGATCAGTAAGTATGCATTGGATTGTCAGCCATACAACGACGAGTTCGTCGAGGTGACTTGGGAGGATTGTACACTACGGGCTTGGTTGAATAATGATTTTCTCGACACAGCATTTAGTGAATCTGAGCAGAGTGCTATCTTGCTTTCGACGGTGGACAATAGTTCAAATCAAGGTAGCAGTGATTACAAAACAACAGGTGGCAATAATACGGAAGACAAAATCTTCTTGCTTAGTTATTCAGAGGCATGGCATTACTATTTTGAAAATGATGATCGAAGATGTGCTCCAACGAACTACGCAATAAGCCAGAATGCATATATTCACTATAACGAGACAATAAATAAAAAACCGGTTGGGATTTGGTGGCTCCGTTCACCCGGCTATTCGCTCTTCAGCGCTATCTATGTGAGCAGAAGCGGTGCAAGTAATAATGATCACGTAAATAGTGATCAAATAGCTGTTCGGCCTGTTTTCTGGGTTGATTTGGACACCATCAACCATTGATACTGACATTCATCTATACGGGACGGCCCCGAAGGAGTCCAGAGGGCGATCGGAAAGCCCTCTGGCGCGCCCGCAGGCGCGTACCCTCATCCTTCTCAATGGAAAAGGCGAAGAAGCGCGCGCTCCTTCGCTTTTCTTGTACTCACAGCATCGTCACCGGATTATACTCAAAGAACACTTCCGCCCTTCCCTCGAGGGCATCGCGGGTCTCTCTGGCCAGGTCGGTGAGGGCGGCGCAGAGGGCGTCGGCGTCGGGGCCGGCGGCGAGCTTGAGGAGCACATGCCAGCGGGTCTTGCCGCGCAGGAAGCGCGCGCCGGGCTGGTCGACGATCTGCGTGAGGACCTTCCTCCGCCAGATCGGATGCTCATTGAGCAGGGCATCCACCCGCGCGGAGAGGGCCTCCGCGGTCTTCTGCGCCTCCGCCTCGGACGGGGACTCCACCAGCAGGCGCGTCAGCACCGAGAAGGGCGGGTAGAAGCTCTGCCTGCGCCGCTGGAATTCCTCGGTGAAAAAGCTGCGGTAGTCCTGCGCGGCGGCGGTGAGGATCGTCGGGTCCTCGGGCTTGTAGGTCTGGATGATCACCCGGCCCGGGAGGACGCCGCGGCCCGCGCGGCCCGCCACCTGCGTCAGCAGCTGGAAGGTCCGCTCCCGCGCGCGGTAGTCGGGGAGGTTGAGGGTCATGTCCGCGGCCACCACGCCGACCAGGGTTACGCGCGGGAAGTCAAGGCCCTTCGCGATCATCTGCGTCCCGACCAGCAGCTGCGCGCGGCCGGAGCGGAACTCGTCGAGGAGCTTTGCGTGGCCGTCCTTGCCGGAGGTGGTGTCGATGTCCATCCGCACGATCCCGACGCCGGGATAGCGCCGGCGGAGCTCCTCCTCCACCTTCTGCGTCCCGGCACCGAAAAAGCGGATGTGGCGGCTGCCGCAGGCGGGGCAGAGGGCCGGCACCGGCTCGGCGCGGCCGCAGTAGTGGCAGTGGAGGAGACCGTCGCCGCCGCCGAGGTGGTAGGTCATCGAGAGGTCGCAGTCGGGGCACTTCACGGCCTGGCCGCAGGCGCGGCAGGAGACGAAGGAGGAATAGCCCCGGTGGTTCATCAGGAGCATGGCCTGCTCCTTTTTTTCGACGCAGCGGTCGAGCTCGGCGGCGAGGAGGCGGGAGAAGATCGAGCGGTTGCCGTTGTCGAGCTCGCGGCGCATGTCGACGATCTCCACCGAGGGCATGGGGCGGCCGAGCACCCGCTGGGGGAGCTCGATGAGGCGGTAGTCACCCCGGCGCGCGCGGGCAAAGGAGAGGATGGACGGCGTCGCGCTGGCGAGCACGAGGGCGGCGCCCTCCCTTCCACAGCGGCTGCGGGCGATGTCGCGGGCGTCGTAGCGCGGGTGGCGGTCGGAGAGGTAGGTCGTCTCGTGCTCCTCGTCCACGACGATGAGGCCGAGCTTTTCCAGCGGGGCAAAGACCGCGGAGCGCGCCCCGATCACGACCCGGGCGTCCCCGCGGCGGATCCGGCGCCACTCGTCGAAGCGCTCGCCGGCCGAGAGCCGGGAGTGCAGCACCGCCGCCACCGGCCCGAAGCGCCCGCGGAACCAGTCCACCATCTGGGGAGTCAGGGCGATCTCCGGCACAAGGATGATCGCGCCGCGGCCCCGCTCCAGGCAGTCGCGCACCAGGCGGATGAAGACCTCGGTCTTGCCCGAGCCGGTGACGCCGTGGAGGAGGTAGCGCCCGCTGCCGTCCCGCGTGCCGGGGAGCATGAGGGAGAGGGCCTCCTCCTGATCGCCGGTCAGGATGGGGTCGGGGGTCGTCTCGCGCAGCGGGGTGCCGGGGGTCCGGAGCACCTCGCGCTCGGCGAGGGTGACCAGGCCGGCCTCGGCCAGCTGCCTCAGCGCCGGGAGCGGGTCGTTCACGAGCTCGGACAGTTCCGACACCGCGTGTGCCTCCTCGTCCAGGAGGAGGGTCAGGAGGAGGCTCCGCTTGCGGGAGCGGCCCTGGTTCGCGGCGGCCTCGCGCGCCTGTCCGGCGGGGACGGCCAGGGCGGCGGCGGTCTCGGTCTTCACATGGACGCGGCCGCCGCGCATCTGTGCGGGGAGCATCAGGCGGAGGGTCTCGGCCAGGGGGGCATGGGTCTGCTCCGCCATCTCCTGTGCCAGGGCGATGAGCGGCGGCAGGATGGCGGGGTAGTCCTCGAGGGCGGCGGTGACCGGCTTCACCTTTTCCGGCGGCAGATCGCAGGTCTCGGTCAGGGAGAGGACGACGCCCTCGATCGCCCGGCGGCCGAAGGGCACCGACACCCGCTGGCCGGGCGCGAGCGAAAGCCCCTCCGGCACGGCATACGAAAACGTGCGGGCCACCCGCTCGTGGACGATGTCGACGATCACCTGGGCATACATGATGAGGGCCACCTCCGATGAGGGTCAGCGGAAAGCGACGGGATCAGGCGTCACTCCGCCAAATCATACGGGATCCCGTGCTCCGCGCAGTAGGCTTCGGCAAAGCTCCCGCGGGTGACGGTCAGGGTGAGGCTGCGGCTGCAGCCGCGGAAAGCGTCTTCCCCGATGCCGGTCACACCGGCCGGGATCGTGAGGGCGGTCAGGGAACGGCAGCCGGAGAACGCCCAATGTCCGATGCTTGTCAGCGTGTCCGGCAGGGTCAGGTCGGACAGGCCGAAACAGCTGCAGAAGGCCTCGTCCCCGATGCTCAAGAGGCCTTCCGGCAGACGGACGGAGGTCAGGGCCGCCCGGCCGTAGAACGCGCCCGCGCCGACGGACAGCAGGCCCTTCCCGAAGGTCACGTCGGTCAGGGCGTCCTGATTCGGCATCATGTTCATGACCTGGAAGGCCCTGTCCCCGATGCGGGTCACGCCGTCCCCGATCACGACGCGGGTCAGGGCGCGGCAGTCGCGGAACGTCTCGTCCCCGATCTCCGTGACGCTGTCCGGGATGATCACCTCCGCCAGCGGATTGCCCGCGAAGGCCGAAGCCCCGATCCGCTTGAGGCTCCCGGGGAAGGCGGCGGCGCGCAGATTGCATCCGCGGAACGCCGCGTCCCCGATCTCCGTAAGGCCGTCCGGGAGGTTGATGCGCTCCAGAAAGCAGGAGGCGAAGGCGCTCCCGCCGATGTGCGTGACGCTGTCCGGCAGCGTGACGGACGTGAGGTCAAAGTTCAGCGCGAACGCCCGCTCCCCGATGCGCTCCACGCCGTCCGGGACGGTGAAGGCCGTGCGCCCGAAGGGGCAGAAGACCAGCCGCTTTTCGGCCCGGTCGATCAGCGCGCCGTCCGCGGTGAAGAAAGCCGGATGGGATGGGGAGAGGCGGACCTCGGCCAGCGCCAGGCAGGCGTAGAACGGATTCCCCGTCATGGCGGCGACGCTGTCCGGGACGGAGACGGACGCGAGCCGGCAGCCGGCGAAGGCGTCGGCCCCGAGATGCTGCGTCCCCTCCGGGATCTCGTACTCTGTCCGCTCCGATCCGCCCGGGAAGCAGACCAGCTTCTTCTCCCCGCGGTCAAACAGGACGCCGTCCGTCACGGTCAGGCGGGGATTGGCCGGGGAGACGGTGATCTCCGTCAGGCCGCACAGGGTGAAGGGGTTGGCCCCGACCACGGTGAGGCCTGCCCCGATCGTCACGGCGGTCAGGGAGCTGCAGCTGAGGAAGGCATTGTCCCCGAGGACGGTGACGCTGTCCGGGATGTCCGCGCGCGTGAGCCGGCAGAGGGCAAAGGCCTGTTCGCCGATGCAGGTGACGCCGTCCGGGATCACGAGGTCGGTCAGGGCGGTGCAGCCGCTGAACGCCCGGGCCCCGATGACCGTGACGCTGCCCGGGAAGGTGACGCCGGTCAGCCGCGGGAGCTGCGAGAAGGCGTCCTCCCCGATGACCTCCACCCCGTCCGGGACCGTCACGCGGTACTCCTTGTTGAAGAACACATTCTGCATGGCGCCGATCTCCGTCACCGGGTGTCCGTCCAGTTCCGACGGGATGACGAAATCGTCCGTGCCGATCGCGGGGTCGAGCTGCACGAACCGGTCCAGGCCCGTGAAAACAGCGCTGCCGTCCTCGCGCAGGGTGTAGGTGTAGGGGCCCGACGTCTCCGCGCAGGCGCACAGGCACAGGAGCGCCGCGCAGAGCGGCAGGAGGCAGAGAGACAGCGTTCTTCTCGTCATGGCGGGGATCCTCCCTGTGTTCACGGGTCGGCGTGCGCCCAGGCGGGCAGCAGCGGGGCGGGGGCGCCGGGGCCGGTGCTCCCGCTTTCCTCAAAGCGGCCGAGGCTGTGGAAGGCCTCCTTGCCCCAGTCGTCCCAGTGGGCGGGGTGGATGTGCGCCCCGAGGAAGCAGCGGCGCAGGGCGGTCTTCGCGTGCTCGCGCCAGGGGCGGCCGAGATAGACGGAGCCGTCGGGGACGCCCGCCTCCGCGAGGAAGCGGCAGTCCTCGAAGAGGTAGCCCATCGTCTGGCCCTCCGGGGTGGAGGCCGCGGTGCACCAGCCCCACGCGGCGCGGCCTTCCCTGCCGGGCGTGAAGACGGTCACGATCTCGCAGTCCGCAAAGCGGGCCGCCGCGCCGCCGAAGATGAAGTCCACGTCGCCCTCGATGCGGCAGCGGAGGTAGTCGTGGCGCTGCGGCACGCGGGGCGCGAACTGCTTCGGGCCGGTGAAGCCGCCGGGCTCGACCTCCTTCGGGGGGAGGGGCGCGGTGAAGAGGGTGTCCTGACGGCCGCGCAGGACGCAGTCCTCGCAGCGGAAGCCGTCGCCGTCCGCGTAGAGGGCGATGGCCTGACCGGCGGTCTCCCCGGGGCCGGCGGTGTTCTCCACCGTCAGGGCGCGCAGGGTGATGCCCACGCCGTCGGTGCGCAGGGTGGCGGTGCGGAAGGTCCGCCGCTTTTCGCCGGAGGGGAGGACGTCCCTCGCGCCGTCGCCCCAGCGGATCACGGTGCGGCCGGCCCCGGCGCCCTCGAGCGCGGTGCGCGGCCGGTCAAGGACGATCTTCTCCCGGTAAACGCCGGGCGCGAGGCGGAGGACGGCCTCCTCCCCGTCGCGGGGCAGGGCGTCGACGGTCCGCTGGACGGAATCGGCCGGGGTGAGCAGGATCGTATGCATAGGCGCTCCTCTACTTTGTGTTTTCTTTCTCCAGGATCCGCCGGATCTCACCGAAGTACGTCTCGACCTCCGCATCGGACAGGCCCATGCGCTTCTGCAGCCAGGCGACGACCTTCTTCGGGCGGACGCGGGCGTAGTACTTCGTGGCGTTGACGTTCTTACGCCAGTTGGTCATCTTGGGCGAGCCCCAGCGCTTGATGTGGCGGGGGAGGAGCTGCTCCAGGACGCCCTCCATGTACGCGAACTTCGACTCCACAAAGGGCCAGCGGAAGGAGGTCTCCAGCACCTCGGCGAAGCGGCGGAGGAAGCGGTCGCGCATCTCCGGCACGGCGAGGAGGGCGTTGAGCGGCTCGTGGCGGAAGGCCGCGAACCGGGCGGAGACCGGCTTGATGTAGTTGTTCAGCGGGGTGGTGTCGCTGTCCGAGCCGGAGCCGAAGGAGGCCTCCACGTCGAAGAGCAGGTACTTCCACTTCCCGCCCGGCACGCGGTAGACGCGGACGTTGGTGATGTCGGTGTTCCCGGAGATGATCTGGTAGGCCGCGTGGGTGAAGAGATTGTCCACATCGATGCGGTCGGTGACCCAGCGGAGGTTCTCCGGGTTGTTCAGGTCCTTCGTCTTGCAGAAGTCGCACAGGGCCAGCCAGTCCGCGTTGGAGCCGTTCTGGACGAACTTGTCGGAGCCGGTGCGGGAGAGGAGGTCGATCGCGTCCACGGTGTCCTCATCCGCGAGGTCGATGCCCTCCCACTGGGCGACCATGTACTTGTTGATCTTCTCGCGGAGATTGTAGTGGCCCCAGTACTCGCCGTTGATGAAGACCACGATGGGCCGGGCGTCCTGGTAGCACACGCCGAGGTCTTCCGCCAGGGAGGAGAAGACCACGTCGCGCAGGCGCTCGGAGAAGGCGTCGGAGTTCGTCGAGCGCAGGAGGAGGGAGTGATAGCGGGTGTAATCCCGGTGCGGGAAGGGATTGTAGTCGAAGTACGCCGGCCCGTAGGCCTTGCGCGCGTGGAGGGCGATGGACTTCTGCGGGTTCTGCCGCGCGCTGTGGCCCGAGGCGGTGAAGGAGCCCATCTGGTTGATCCGGCAGACGCCCTCCTCGTCGAAGTACTCGATGTTCACCGGGTACTCGTAGGGCTTGTCGTAGTTGGGGACGGCCCCGGTGCCCTTGACGAGGGCTCCGCTCTTCTTCGAGAACATGTAGTCCGGGTCGGTGGTCAGGCAGACGACGGCGACGGGGAAGGCCTCGCCGATGAGGTAGGTGGCGCTGGCCGGGGCGGAGGGCACGGCGCCCTCGCGGAAGGCTGCCACGCGCAGCGGCGCCGTCTTTTTGACCGTCAGGCCGGAGGCGGGGAACTTCTTCGACTTTTCGGTCGGGGCGGAGCCGTCGAGGGTGTAGCGCAGGGTGTCGCCCGCGGCGCAGGAGGCCTGCACGGTCACCTCCTTCGCGTACAGCCCGCCCGCGGTGAGGATGGCGGGCGTGTCGCAGCGGGAGGCGCAGACGGTCTTCCCGTTCTTTTTGCCCGGGGTGGCGGAGGCGAAGTAGCCGGCTTGCCCGCCGCCCGCCGGCACGCCCCAGCTGATGTTCCCGTACTGCGGGCCGAAGGAGATCTCCGCCGCCTTCTCCCCGGCGGCGTCGAAGAGGAAGACGTCGTCCCCGGAGGCCGAGAGCTTGAAGGGGGCGTAGAACACGCTGCCCTTGCCCGCGTCGAGGCCCGCGTCCCCGGTGCAGTACACGAGGAGGTGAGCGTCCTTCTTCAGCGCGGTGCCGCCGGGGAAGACGAACTTGTCCGGCCGCTTCGCGCTGTCAGAGAGCGTCCAGCCGGAGAGGTCCAGCGTCTTTCCGGAGACGTTGTGCAGCTCCACCCAGTCGTAGGCGTGGCCGCCGGACCAGGTGCCGTTGGAGGCCATGACCTCGCTGATCTCGACCGCCCCCTCGGCGAGGGCGGGCGCGGCGAGCAACACAATCAGGCCGAGCGCCAGGATCAGGAGCGGGAGACGGCTGGGTTTCACGGGCGATACCTCCTTGCGGCGGGAGCGGGACGGGCTCCCTGTATAAAGGAAGTCAGCCTCCCGGCAAGGGGAGGCTTCGTTCGGTTCGTTCGGTTCGGATCAGTTGAGCCAGTCGAAGGGGTCGGCAGCGGAGAACGTGCAGGCCAGGCTGTTCTCCTCGCAGTAGGTCTGGGCGGCGCTGCCCCGGTCCACGGTGAGGGTCAGGGCGTCGCAGCCGCGGAAGGCCTGCTCGCCGATCACGGTCACGGACCCGGGGACCGCGAGGGCGGTCAGGGACGCGCAGCCGCGGAAGGCCTGCTCCCCGATCTCCGTGAGGGTGGCGGGCAGGGTGACGGAGGCGAGAGCTTCGCAGTCGCGGAAGGCCTGCTCCCCGATCACGGTGACCCCGTCGGGGATCGTGACGTCGGTCAGGGTCGCGCAGCCGCGGAAGAGCTGTTCGCCGATGCGGGTCACGGTGAGACCGTCGATCTCCGCCGGGATGTCCAGGACGGCGGGGGTGCCGGTGAAGCCCGTCAGCTCCGCCGTGCCGTCGCCCAGGGCCTGCCAGGTGAAGCTGACCTCCTCCGCGGCGGGCGCTTCGGCAGGCGCGGCCGTCTCCTCGGGCGCCGGCTCCGCCCCGGGCAGCGCATAGGCGAAGGCGACCTTCTGCTGCTTGCAGTAGGCCTCGGCTTCACTGCCCTCGGTCACGGTGACGACCAGGTTCGGATGGCAGTTGGTGAACACGTAGGGCTTGAGTGTGGTGACGCTGGCCGGGACGGTGACGGAGGTGAGGCGTTCGCTGCCGTAAAAGGCGCGTTCGCCGATCTCCGTGACGCCCTCCGGGATCCTGATGCTGATCAGGGAGGAAGCGTTGAAGGCGTCATTGCCGATGACCAGGGTTCCCTCGGGAACGGTGTACTCCGTCGCGGGAGCGGTAAGCAGATAGGCGATCAGGGTGCCGGTCGTCGTGTCGAAGAGGGCGTTGTCCGTCACCTTCAGGACGGTGTTCTCCGGGTCGACCTTGATGGAGGCCAGGTTTTTGCATGCGGCGAAGGCGGCCTTGCCGACGAGCGTCACATTCTTCGGGAGGCACACCTCCGTCAGAGCGGTATAGCTGAAGGCCTCACCGTAGATGTACCGCATGCTCTCCGGGATCACGACGCTCGCGAGCGAGGTGCAGACGGAGAAGGCACTCCCGTCGATACTGGTCACCCCCTCGGGGATCACCGCCTGCCCGAGGGAGGAACAACCGCTGAAAGCGGAATTGCCGATCTTCGTCAGACCGCGGGAAAGCGTGAGGTCCTTCAGTGCCGAGCAGTTCCTGAACGCCCATGCGCCCAACTCTGTGACGCTGTCCGGTAGGACAATGCTTTGCAGACTTTTGCAGTTCTCGAACGCACCTTCGCGGATCGTGGTCACGCTGTCGGGGATCGTGACAGAGGAGAGGCTGCTCCGGCCATGGAACGCGTACTCGTCGATGATCACGATCCCGTTCGGGATCGCGAAGCTCTCCGCCTGAAAGCCGGGGAAGGTCATCACGAGTCGCTTGTCCGCCTTGCTGTACAGGACGTTTTCGATCACGGTCAGATACGGATGGTTCTGCGGCAGATGGATCTGACGGAGTTCCTTGCACTGATAAAAGCAGGCGCTCCCGAGGACGCTCACGCGCTCCGGCAGGGTCACTTCGGTCAGCGCGCTGTCTACGTGGAAAGCGTCTTCGCCGATCGTCAGGAGGGTCTCGCCGGGCAGAACGGCAAGGGTTTCGAGCGCCTTGCACGAAGAGAAGGCGTATCCGGCGATCTCCTTCACGCTGGCGGGAACGGTGAGGGTCTTGATCCCGCAGAAGCCGAAAGCACTGAACCCGATAACCTCCAGACCCTCCGTCAGGGTCAACTCGGTCAGCGCATCGCAGGAGGAGAAAGCGTACTCGTTGATCGTTTTGACGCCGCCGGGGATCGACACGGTCGTCAGCGCTTTGCACCCGTGAAACGCGTACTTGCCGATGCGCTGCAGACCGGCCGGAAGGTTGATGGAGGCCAGATGATCGCAATACTGGAACGCGTATTCATGGATGACGGTCACGCTCTCCGGCAAAGTTACGGAGATGAGGTTCTTGCAGCCGGCAAACAGATGGTCATTGATCTCCTTGACCCCCTCCGGGATGGTGACGGAGCGGATCACATTGTTCTGGTTGAAGAGGTACGGTGCCAGGCTCGTGACCTTAAAGCCGTCCAGTTCGCCCGGGATCTCCAGTTTGCTCAAAGACCTGCCCTTGCCGTTGTACTTTGTGATCCGGGCGGTCCCGTCCGTCAGGATGGAGTACTCGTAATCGCCGGAGACGAAATTGGCGGCCTGCGCGGCGGTGATGCCGATGATGAGAGAGAGAGCCAGAAGAAGCCAGATGATCCTGCGTGCCATGGTGTCAGCCTCCTGTCGGTATGGGTAGTCGCCGGATGGGGATGCCGGTGTGTGTCTGAGCGTGCGGAGCCGGGGAGCCTCAGATCTCCCTCCGCCCCTCCATGGCCTTGGAGAGGGTGACCTCGTCCGCGTACTCCAAATCCGCCCCGACGGGAACGCCGTGGGCGATGCGCGTCACCCGGATGCCGAGGGGCTTGATCAGCCGGGCGATGTAGGTCGCCGTGGCCTCGCCCTCGATGTCCGGATTGGTTGCGAGGATCACCTCGGTGACCGTGCCGTCTTGCAGGCGGGCAAGCAGCTCCCGGATCCGGATGTCGTCCGGGCCGACGCCGTCCATCGGCGAGAGCGTGCCGTGGAGGACGTGGTACAGCCCGCGGTATTCGTGCATGCGCTCCATCGCCGCCACATCGCGGGGGTCGCGCACCACGCAGATCTGTCCGTTGTGGCGCTCCTCCTGCTCGCAGATGTCGCAGCGCTCGCCCGCGGTGTAGTTTCCGCAGACGGCGCAATAGCGGATGGCCTTGCGCCCCTGCCACAGCGCGGCGGCCAACTCCCGGACCTCGTCCTGGGGCAGGCTCACGATGTGGTAGGCCAGGCGCTGGGCGCTCTTGGCGCCGATGCCCGGCAGGCTCGAGAGCGCGTTCACCATCCGCTGGATCGGTTCAATCATGCCCGCCATGGCTCAGAACAGGCCTCCCATGCCGGGGGCCATCTTGCCCATGGCGCTTTCGCGGGCTTCCTCACCCTTGCGCAGGGCCTCGTTGACCGCGGCCTTCACCAGGTCTTCGAGCATCTCGGCGTCGTCGGGATCGATGACCTGCGGGTCGATGTGGATCTCCGCCAGCTCGCGCTTGCCGGTGACCTTCACCTGCACCATGCCGCCGCCGCTGGCCGCCTCATAGGTCTCCGCGTCCAGCTTTTCCTGCATCTCGGTCATCTGCTGCTGCATCTTCTGGGCCTGACGCATCAGCTGCTGCATATTGGCGCCCCCGCCGAATCCGAAGTTCTGTCTTGCCATGGGTGTGTTCCTCCTTATAGCCTGAATTTGGTTCTATGGTGTCTGCTTTCCGCTTTGGAAGGATCACGGGATCTCAGCTCTCCTTGCTCGTCACCGTCAGATCGCCGGAGACCGAGATCGCGTTGATGACCGGGGCGTTCTCCTCCGCCCCGGCGGCCACGCCGTTGGTGTGCAGCCTGCCGGTGACCGCGCGCAGCCTGATCGCCGCCGCTCTGGCGGGCAGCGTGAGGCTCACATCGCCCGAGACCGTGTTGACGTCCGTCTGCGCCGGGGCGGTGTCGAGGTCCGCCGTCAGGGTGCCGCTGACCGTGGTCAGCTTCAGCCGCACGGCGCTCAGGTGGGAGAGGAGCATCTCCCCCGAGACGGTCCGCGCCGCGACGCTCTCCTCCGCCGCGATCTCCGCGGCGCTGAGCACGCCGGTGATCGTCCGCAGGGTCAGGGTCATGGCGGTCAGCTGGCTCGCGCGCAGGCTGCCGGACACCGTGCTGAAGCGCAGGTCGCTGCCTGAAAGGCCGCGCGCGCTGAGCATGCCCGCCACCGTCGTGCCGGTGATCTCGCCCTTCCACGCCCGCGGGATGCGCAGGGTGACCTGCAGCCAGCGGTCGGAGGCGATGTGGGTGGAAAGCCCGTAGGCCGGCTGCTCCACGGTCAGCACGCCCTTCTCGATGCCGGCGCGCATGTCCTCCACGTCCTCGTCCGAGCCGGAGATCAGCACCTGGAGCTGATCCACGTCGGCTGCGAGCAGCTCCAGCGTGGCCCAGGCCAGCTTGACGGACACCGAGGTCACCGCCGCCGTGTCAAAGCGCTCGTTGCGATACATTGTCTCTTCTCTCCTTCTGTGATGTGTGTTCGATGTCAGCGCCTGCGCCGGGCGATGAGGAAGGCGATGCAGACCGCAGCCGCGCAGGGCCAGACGATCCAGCGCTTTCCGGAGAACAGGAAGTCTCCCACGTCGCGCAGGAAGTCCCCAAAGGTCTCCGGGGGCAGCTCCTTCGATTGCGCCGGCTTTTCCGTATGCGGAGCGGCTGGAGCCCTCCCCTCCGCCGCGGGGGCAGCTTCCTCCGTGCGGGCGGCTTCCTCCGCGGGGGCGGCTTCCTCCGTGCGGGCTTCCTCCGCGGGTACCTGTTCCGCCGTGCGGGGCTCTTCCGCGGGCGCGAAGGGCTCTTCAGCGGCCGGCTCCTCCTCGGGCGCGGGGGCCATCGCGGCGTCCTCGTACAGGAGGGCGTCCTCAAACGCGTCCTCCTCCTCGAAGGCCTCATCGAGCTCGTATACGCCGCCCTGGGCGAGGGCTTCGGGCGCGGCCTCCTCCGTCTCCATGGCGATCTCGACGGCCGGCTCCTCCATCGCCATGTCCATCATCGGTTCGGGCACGGTGTTGGCGGCCTTTTCGGACTCGGGCACCGGGACCGGGGTCGGCTGGGCGGTGGCAAGGGGCACGGACATTGCCTGCGCGGGGATGGGTGCGGCGGTCGTCTTCCGGGCAGCGGCCGGGGGATCCGTCCGGCGGTTCTCCGCCGCGATCTCCGCGGCCATCTGCGCGCGCAGGGCCTGCCGGCGGGGCAGGCGGTCCCTGGTCAGCAGGGTCCCGCCCAGCACGAGCACCAGCGCCGCCGCGACGGACAGCCAGCGCGTCCAGCCGCGGCTCGTGCGGCGTTCGGTGTTCTTTCTTTCGGCGGCGTCGGCCTCCACGGCGGCCATCCATCGGGCGTGGAGGTCTTCGGGCATCGGGGGCGTCTCCTCCGCCAGGGCGGCCAGGTCCTTCTCCTGGAGGGTCAGGGCCTCCCGCAGCAGGGCACACTCCTCACACGACGCCTCATGGGTACGCATGGCGTCCTCTTCTTCCTGAGACAGGGTCTCGCCGTCCAGCAGCCTGTCCAGCAGGGCGCGGTATTCGTCACAGGTGATCGTCTTCATCCGACACGCCCTCCTTTCGACTCCTTGGACGCGGGAAAGGGCGAAATGTTCCCGGATGCGTCCTCCCGGACCAGCTCCCGCAATCGGTCCCTCGCGCGGGAGACGCGGCTCTTGACCGTGCCGATGGGGACGCCGGTGATCTCCGCGATCTCCTCGTAGCGCTTCCCCTCCATGCAGAAGAGGATCAGGGGGACGCGCTGGTCCTCGGGGAGCTGCAGCAGGGCCCGGCGCACGCGCTCGCGGCGCTCCTTGGCCTCAAGGCGCTCCGACGGGCCGGGATCCGTGTCCGCCGGCTCATAGCCGCCCTCGCGCATGTTTTCGAGGGATTCCGCCTGCCGCACCTTCTGCCTCCGGAGCAGGTCCTGGCAGCGGTGCACGGCGATCGCGCAGACCCAGGTGGAGAAGGAGGACTGGCCGTCGAAGGTCGAGAGCTTCTGCCAGGCGGCGAGCATCGCGTCCTGCACGGCGTCGCGGGCGTCCTCCTCGTGCCGGAGGATGCGCACGCAGACGCGCCAGACCATGGCCTCGCAGGGGGCGGCCAGCTGCTCGAAGGCCGCCGTGTCCCCGCTCTTCGCGCGGCGCAGGAGCAGTTCGTCCGTCATCGGGATCACCTCGTTTCTCTGCAAAAAGCCCTCCCCGTACGGGAAGGGAGTCCCCGGGGCGGGGCTTTTATGTCAGGGTCACTGCTGTTGCTGCTGTTCCTCGCTGTGCTTGTAGTAGCCGCTGGTGTAGTGGTGGTAGTAACCCTTGTTGTAGTATTTCTTGGAGGAGATGGTGTCGAACTTGACCTTGTTGAGGATGCAGCCAAGGATTGGCTTGCCGCTCTGCTCCATCTGCGTCTTGCACTCCTGCAGCTCGCGCAGGTGCGTGCGGGAATACTCCACCACCAGGACGGTGCCGTCGCAGTGGGAGGCGATCTCCGCCGCGTCGATGACCATGCCCACGGGCGGGGCGTCCACCAGCACGATGTCGAAGTTGGCGGCCAGGTCGTCGAGCATGGCGGCGAAGTACTGCGCGTCGAGCAGGGACATGGGGTTGGACACGTCGCGGCCCGCGGGGATGATGCAGGCGCCGTAGACGTTGGTCTCGTAGAGCACGTCGCCGAGGCTGCACTGCCCCACGAGGAAGTGGGCCAGGCCGAGCATCTCGCCGTCGGTCTCGATGCGGTGGCGCTTCACGAGGAAGGAGCGGCGCATGTCCGCGTCCACCAGCACCACGCGCTTGCCGCGCCGGGCGAGGTTCTGCATGATCTGCATCACGAGGTAGCTCTTGCCCTCGGCCATGGAGTTGGAGGTGAAGACCACCTTCTTCACGCTGCGGCCGGCGAAGGTGAGATTGGTGCAGATGGTGTTGATCGCTTCCGTGCCCGCGTAATCGAGGGGCTCGAGCTTATTGATCGTTGCCTGTCTCATTTTTTGCCGCCTTTCGAGGCCTTCCGGGCCTTCCCGGATCTGGGGGACCTGGTGGAGGAGTGGGCGCTGTCCGAGTGGGAGGGAGCGTCGCTGTCGGCCGCCGGCATCATGCCCAGGACGGGCAGGCCGAGCCGCTTCTCCAGCTGCTCCACGTTGCGCACGCGGTCATCCACGATGAACTGCACCGTGATCACGGCCAGCGCGACGACCAGGCCGGCCAGCAGGCCGATGACGATGTTGCGCACCTTGTTGGGCGAGTGGGGCTTGGAGGCCACCACGGCTTCCTCGAACTGCAGGCCGTTGGTGCCGATCTTTTCGTTGATCTTGCCGTAGGTGCCGTTCTTCTCACCGTTCAGGGCGACGTCGAGGTACATGTTGGCGATCTGCATCGCCTCGGTCTTGTCCGTCGAGGTCACGGTGATGTAGAGCAGGCGCGTGCCGGCCTTGCTGGACACCGAGACCATGCGCTGGATCTGCTGGTAGGTCGTGTACTTGTCGTACTTGCCGGGATACTCCGCCTTCAGCCGCCGGAGCACGAGCTCGGGCACGTCGTGGGCGGAGAAGACCTCCACATAGTCCTGCGCCAGGTTCATGTTCATCTGCAGGTCGGACAGGTTGATCACCGAGTCCTTGCTGTTGCTGATGTAGAGCTTGCTGCGGGACTGGTAGGTCGGCGTGACCAGCAGGTACGTGTACAGGGCCATCAGCAGGGCTCCGAGCACGGCGGCCAGAATGATGTAACGCGCCTTTTCCAGGAAGCGGTAGAGCAGTTCGATCAGGTCGATCTCAAAGCCCTCGTGCTCCTGGGTGCGCTGCGCTTCGTTCTCCATGGGCATCCTCCGTTCGCCGATGAGCGCGCTCACCGGATGAATCGATACAGGGTCAGTATAGCATAGGGATTTTGTTTCTGTCAATCATCGGTTTGCCGGACGAACTCGTAGCACATGGAGCGGTAGCTGCCGCCGTCCATGGACAGGACGAGGGTCAGGCGGTCCGCGGAGGTCCGCACCAGCAGGACGGCGGTCCGCTCGTCGCGGGCGCGCAGGGAGCCGAAGGGCTCGCCGCCGTCATAGAGCGGATCGGCGTAGCGCAGCTCGGTGCCGTACACGCGCAGGACGATCGCGTCCGCGTCGACCGTCAGGTTGCCCTCGGTCGGGAATTCCAGCGCCGCCGGATCCCGGCCGTCGACCGAGACGAGGGTCCACGCGCCGTCGAAGCCCTCGCGGCCCGTGGGGACGGGCGTCTCCTCCGGCAGCGGATCGCGCCGGAAGACGAGGTCGGCGTCGATGCCGTAGGCCGTCTCCGAGGCGCGCAGCTCATCGGGCGTGTCCGGCCCGCGCACGAGCACGACGTTCATCCCGCCGAAGCTGCGCAGGACGGTCAGCGCGTCCTCCCCGGCCCGCGACCAGGGGGCCGTCCACAGGTCGGCGCCGCCCTCGCGCCAGGTCACGGTCTGCTCGCCGAAGACGAGGGAGACCGGCGCGCCGAAGGCTTCCGCCGGGATCACGAGGCTGTCGGTCTCGGCCCGGTGCAGGTACCACACGCCGAGCACATCGGCGTCCGCCGCCTCCTCCGTTCCGGGAGCTTCGGCGGCGCCCGCGCAGACGGCGAGCAGCAGGGCCAGCAGGATCAGCAGGGTCCGTGAACGCATGCGGGTATCCTCCCTTCACAGCCTTTTCCCGGCCGCGTTGCCTTCTTATTCTTCTGCCCGGACGAACCAGTAGGTCGCCGAGACGGAGCGGCTTGCGTCGATCAGGATCGCCATGGTGAAGCGCAGGCCGTCCGTGTCGGTGCGGCTCACGCGGATCGTCATGCCCTCGGCCTCGGTGAGCAGGACGCCGCCATCAAAGCGGGAGGCGAAGCGCTCGGTCTCGGGCTCGGCGCCCTCCTGGTCGGCCTTCAGGATGAAATCGATGTCCGTGCCGGAGATCTCGAGACGGATGGCCTTCGGGTCGGCGGCTTCCTGATAGCTGTCGCCCATGGCCATGCCGAGCAGGGTCCAGGCGCCCTCAAACTCCGCGGCGTCCGCGGCGGGCACGTCGACGGGGATGCGCCGCAGGGTCAGCAGGCTGCCGTTCAGGCTGCCCCGGAGGAGGCCGTCCTCCCCGAGGGCAAAGTCGAGGGCGTCGCCGAGGACGATGGTCACCACGCCATCGTGCAGGCGCCATTCGCCGGGCATGCCGTCCTCGTGGCCGGAGGTGTAGCCCGTGGCCGCGCCGCCATCCTCCAGGGTGAAGCGCATGCCGTAGCCAAGCTTTCCGGCGGGATAGACGATGCCGTCCTCCTCCGTGACCGTGATCAGCGTCCAGTCGCCGGTGATCGGGGCCTCCGCCGCGGCAAGGGGCGCGAGGGCGAGGAGGAGCAGCAGGACGAGCAGGCGGGCCGTGTTTCTCATAGCGTGTCCTCCGGGATATCGGAGGCGGCCTCACCGGCGGCGCCTTCGGTCTCTTCGGGGTCGTCCGGCAGGTCCTGGTTCAGGTCGTCCTCGGGGGCCTCGGCCAGGCTCTCCGGCAGGGGATTGTCCTCCGCGTCGGTCTCGCGCTCGGCGCGCGCCACGCCGATGATCCTCGCGCCCTCCTGCAGCCGCATCAGGCGCACGCCCTGGGTGAAGCGCCCGCACAGGCGGATGGAGTCCACGGCGCTGCGGATGATCGTGCCGTCGTCGGTGATCACGAGCAGGTCCTCGTCCGGGTGCACCAGGAGGAGGGCCGCCATGTCGCCGGTCTTCTCGGTGAGGTTCATGGCGCGGATGCCGTAGCCGTTGCGGCCCTGCTCGCGGTATTCGTCGGGGTTCGTGCGCTTGCCGTAGCCGCCCGCGGTGATGGCCAGGACGTCGGTGTCGGGCTCGATCATGGCCATGTCGATGATCTCGTCGCCCTCGCGCAGCTTCATCGCGCGCACGCCGGTCGCGCCGCGGCCCATGGCGCGGACATGCTTCTCGCTGAAGCGGATGGCCATGCCCTTGCGGCTGCCCATCAGCAGCTCATCCTCGCCGGTGGAGAGACGCACGCCGATCAGCTCGTCGCCCTCGCGCAGGTTGATCGCGATCAGGCCGCGCTTGCTGAGGTGGACGAAGTCCTCCATCGGGGTCTTCTTGACCATCGCCAGGCGCGTGCCGAAGACCAGGTTGTACCGCTCGGCCTCGCTCTCCCGCGGCATGGGCAGCATGGTGGAGACCTTCTCCTCGCCCGCGATCTGCAGGAGGTTGACGATCGCCGTGCCGCGCGCCGTGCGCCCGGCCTCGGGGATCTGGAAGCACTTGAGCGAGTAGCACCGGCCGAAGTTGGTGAAGAACATGATCTCCGCGTGGGTATTGACCACACACATCTGGACGGCGTAGTCCTCCTCCTTGGTCGTCATGCCGGAGACGCCGCGTCCGCCGCGCCGCTGCTGGCGGTAGGTGGAGGCGGAGACGCGCTTCACATAGCCCTGGCGGGTCAGGGTGACGACCATGTCCTCCTCGGCGATCAGGTCCTCCACGTCGATCTCGCCCTCGATGACGGAGAGCTCGGAGCGGCGCTCGTCGGCGTACTTGTCGCGGATCTCGGCGATCTCGGTCTTGATGACCTCCACGAGGAGATGCTCGTCGCCCAGGATGGCGGTCAGACGCTCGATGGTGCGCTCGAGCTCGGCGTACTCGGCCTGCAGGCGGTCGCGCTCCAGGCCGGTCAGGCGGGCCAGGCGCATGTCGAGGATGGCCTGGGCCTGGCGGTCGGAGAAGCCGAAGCGCTCCATCAGGCCGGCCTTGGCGGAGGCGGTGTCGGGGGAGGCCTTGATCAGCTCCACGATCTCATCGATGTGGTCGAGGGCCTTGATCAGGCCTTCGAGGATGTGGGCGCGGGCCTGAGCCTTGTCCAGCTCGAAGCGGGTCCTGCGGGTCACGACCTCCTTCTGGTGCCGGACGTAGTAGAAGAGCATGTCCTTCAGGCCCAGCACGCGCGGCTTGCCGTCCACGAGGGCCAGCATGTTCGCGTTGAAGTTCTCCTGCAGGGAGGTGTGCTTGTACAGGTAGTTCAGCACCACCTGCGGGTAGGCGTCGCGCTTGAGCTCGATGACGATCCGCATGCCCTCGCGGTCATTGGACTCGTCGCGGATGTCGGAGATGCCCTCGAGCAGCTTGTCGTGGACGAGGTCGGCGATCTTCTTGACCAGGACGGCCTTGTTGACCTGGTAGGGGATCTCGGTGACGATGATCCGGCTGCGTCCGCCACCCATGTCCTCGATGTTCGTGCGGGCGCGGACCGTGATCCGGCCGTGGCCGGTGTAGTAGGTTTCGCGGATGCCCGCCCGGCCCAGGATGATGCCGCCGCCGGGGAAGTCCGGCCCCTTGATGTGCTGCATCAGGTCCTCGACCGTGCAGTCGGGGTTGTCCAGCATGCAGATGACGCCGTCGATGACCTCCCGCAGGTTGTGGGGCGGGATGTTCGTCGCCATGCCGACGGCGATGCCGTTGGAGCCGTTGACGAGCAGGTTCGGGAAGCGCGCGGGAAGCACGGCGGGCTGCGTCAGGGTCTCGTCGAAGTTCGGGTAAAAGTCGACGGTGTCCTTGTCGATGCCGTCGAGGAGGTGCATGGTGAGCTTCATCATGCGGGCCTCGGTGTAACGCATGGCGGCCGCGCCGTCACCGTCCACCGAGCCGTAGTTGCCCTGGCCCTCCACCAGCGGATAGCGGATGTTGAAGGGCTGGGCCAGGCGGACCATCGCGTCGTACACGGAGGAGTCGCCGTGCGGGTGATATTTGCCCAGCACGTCGCCGACCACGCGGGCCGACTTGCGGTAGGGCTTGTCCGGCGTCATGCCGAGCTCGTTCATGTCGTACAGGATGCGCCGGTGCACGGGCTTCAGACCGTCGCGCACGTCGGGCAGCGCCCGGTCGATGATGACGGCCATGGCGTAGGAGATGAAGGACTTCTTCATCTCCTGCTCCAGGTTCACGGGAATCAGTCTGTCTTTGATATCGCTCATGTCGTGGGCTCCTTGTGGTCTTGTTCTGCTTGATAAGTTCTTGCGTTTGATCTGTCCGATCAACCGGCTGCGGGCAGCCGCCGCTGTGAAGAAAGATCATTTGGTGTGATCATCCGCAGCTGTCCGTTCGGGTCCGGACGCATCCCTGTCAGACACGTTTCGGAAGATCCGACGCGGCGTATTTCACACCGACGATGACGACTGTATCCTCGTCGATCATATAAAACACGGCGTAGTTGTCCACGTTGAGCCTTCGGACGCCGCGGGAGCGGGCAGGCTCGAAGGAAACAAGGTCGTATTTCTCCGGCAGATACGCCAGCGTTTCCATGCCGTCCAGGATTCTTTGGCACTGATTCCGTGCCGTCTCCGGATAACCGAACCGTGTCCTGATATAGTCGTATATGCCCCGGATGTCCCTTTTTGCCTGCCCCGTGAGAACAACGTGATACGTCATGCGTTCGTCCATGCCGCGACTTCTTTTCTGAAATCGCTGACGGAAACGGCGTCGCCGGCCTGATACTCTCTGTACCTTTCATCAAACTGGGCGGACAGCTCTTCTGCTGTAAGGGCGTCCATCCGCAGGTCGGACGTCATGCCGGACAGGCTGGGCAGGAACGGCAGGCCGTTCCTGATCACAACCTGCCGCAGATACATCTCGATGGCGGTGGACATGGGGATGCCCAACTGGGACAGAACGCGTTCGGACTGTGACTTCACCGTGGGGTCGATCCGCACATTCAGGGTCGCGGTCTTGCCTGCGCTTTTCTGCATGATATCATCACCTCAGCGATATTGTAACGCAAATGTCGTTACAAATCAAGATCACACATCCAGATCTTTCACCAGATCCGAGTTCTCCTGGATGAACTGCTTGCGGGGCTCCACGGCCTCGCCCATCAGCAGGGTGAAGAGACTGTCGGCCTCCATCGCGTCCTCGGGGGTGATCTGCATCATCATGCGGGTCTCGGGGTTCATCGTGGTGTCCCAGAGCTGCTGGCTGCTCATCTCGCCCAAGCCCTTGTAGCGCTGGATCTCGGGCTTGGGGTCGCGGCCGATCTGATCCAGGACGCGCTGCAACTCGTCGTCATCGTAGACGTACTGCTCGAACTTGCCCTTCGTCACCTTGTACAGGGGCGGCATGGCGGCGTAGACGTAGCCCTTCTCCACCAGGGGCCGCATGTAGCGGTAGAAGAAGGTCAGCAGCAGGATGCGGATGTGCGCGCCGTCCACGTCGGCATCGGTCATGCAGACGATGCGGTGGTAGCGCAGCTTGCTCTCGTCGAAATCATCGCCGATGCCACAGCCGAAGGCCGTGATCATCGCGCGGATCTCCGCGTTGCCGAGGGCGCGGTCCAGGCGGACCTTCTCGACGTTGAGGATCTTGCCGCGCAGGGGGAGGATGGCCTGGAAGCGGGAATCCCGTCCGCCCTTGGCGCTGCCGCCTGCGCTGTCGCCCTCCACCATGAAGATCTCGCACTTGGCGGGGTCGCGCTCGGAACAGTCGGCGAGCTTGCCGGGGAGGGACGCGCTCTCGAGCACGGTTTTTCTCCGCGTGGCCTCGCGGGCTTTCCGCGCGGCCTCACGGGCGCGGGCCGCGGAGACGCAGCGCTCGAGGATGGCCTTGGCGACCGGGGGATGCTCCTCCAGATAGGTGGAGAGCTCCTCGCTCACCAGGGAGTCCACCACACCGCGGACCTGGCCGGAGCCGAGCTTCGACTTGGTCTGGCTCTCGAACTGCGGGTCCTCCATCTTGATGGACACGATGGCGGTCAGGCTCTCGGTGACGTCCTCGCGCTTGAGGTTGGCGTCGGAGTCCTTGAGGATCTTATACTTGCGGCCGTACTCGTTGATCGCGCGGGTCACGGCGGTGTTGAAGCCCTGCAGGTGCGTGCCGCCGTCGGGGGTGGCGATATTGTTGGCGAAGGTGTAGATGGAGTCCTGGTAGGAGTCGTTGTACTGCATGGCGACCTCCACCAGGATGCCGTCCTTCAGGCCCTCGGTGTAGATCGGCTCGTCGAAGAGGACCTCACGGTGGCGGTTGAGCCACTTGACGTACTCCTTCAGGCCGCCCTCGTAGCAGTAGTTGTGCTCCCTGACCTCCTCGCCCCGCTCATCCCGGAAGGTGATGCGGATGCCCTTGTTGAGGAAGGCCATCTCGCGCAGGCGGTTGCGGAGGGTGTCGTGCTCGAAGGTGATCCCCTCCTCGAACACGCCCTCGGGGTTCTCCGCCGAGCGGATGTCGGGCAGGAAGGCGATCGTGGTGCCGGTGCGGTCCGTCTCGCCGATGACCTTCAGGTCGTAGAGATACTTGCCCAGGGAGTACTCCTGCTGCCAGACCTTGCCGTCCTGGTAAACCGTGACGGTCAGGTGCTTCGAGAGAGCGTTGACGACGGAGGCGCCGACGCCGTGCAGGCCGCCGGAGACCTTGTACCCGCCGCCGCCGAACTTGCCGCCGGCGTGCAGCACGGTCAGGCAGACCTCCACCGCGGGGCGTCCGGTCTTCGGATGGATGCCCACGGGAAAGCCGCGGCCGTTGTCCTTCACCTCCACCGAGCCGTCCCTGCGCAGGGTGACGTTGATCTCGGTGCAGTAGCCGGCCAGGGCCTCGTCGATGGAGTTGTCCACGATCTCGTAGACCAGGTGGTGGAGGCCGCGCACGTCAGTGGAGCCGATATACATGCCCGGGCGCTTGCGGACGGCCTCGAGGCCCTCCAGCACCTGGATCTGCTCCTCACCGTAATTCTCGGTGACCTGCGTGGCTTTTTCGATGTCCGACATGTCCGTCGGCTGGGTGTTGCGGGCGTTGTCGATATGTTCTGTCATGATAGACCTCACTGTCGGTTTGTGGTGCGTTATGCAGGTGCATAACCTTGTATATTGTACCATATCCGGAGCCAAAAAGGAAGGGTTTCTTCCTTATTTTATGGAAAATGGCGGATGATGATGAAAGCAAAAGGAGCCCCGTCCGAAGGGGCTTCGGAAAAGGCTCATTCCGCCCGCGGAGGCAGGCTGCGCCATTCGTCGATGAAGCGGTCCGTCCACTGGCGGGCGGGCAGTTCGGCCCAGGAGCGCCAGGGGGCGTCCGGGTCGTAGTGGACGGGGACCTTCTGGCCCCGGCAGGCGTCGGTGAGGAGCCAGACGTTGTCCCGGCTCAGCCGCGGCCCCATCCGGACCCTGGAGTGGTGCGTGAAAGTGCGCTTGTTCACCGTGTAGGACACCGTCCAGAGGATGGGCGGATTCGGGAGCGCCAGGATGATGAAGACGGGCAGCACGGAGCAGAGGGACAGGATCGTCAGCCATTCCCGCACGGGGCTGCGGAAATCCAGCGGGAGAGCGGCCGCCATCAGCCCGAGCGGGATCGCGGCCAGCCACCAGGGTTTGCGGGCGATCACGGTATGCTCGACCTCCCCGGTACAGACGGCGGAGGCGCGCTCCACGGTCCGCTTCAGCCTGCGCAGGCCGGGCTTGAAGCGCGGCGGCAGGGCCGCCTCACGGCTGAGGATCTCCCGGGCCTCCTCCGGCCCGAATTGGCGGCTGTCGGGCAGGTCGTCCTCCGGCGTGACGGGCACGGCGACCCGGAGCGGATCCTCCGTATAGGCCTGGCTGGGCTGCGGGGATCGTACCGCACGGCGATCTTCATGCCCTGCCGGTAGGCGACCGTGGCCAGGGCCTTTTCGCGGTCCAGGGAGATGGGCCTGAAGTACACGCAGGTGATGCCGTCCACCCGGTAGAGGATGGTCCAGCTGTAGACGATGTACACCATTCCCTGCATATCCGTGCGCTCGATCTCCTCCAGCCGGTCGGTGATCAGGCCGAAGCAGGTTCCGCTGCAGCGCTTCTTCACGTACAGCCGCCTGACGATGCCCAGGATGAAGAACAGCAGCGTAAATGCCGCGCAGATGATGAAACCGGACCAGAATCTGCTGTCCATGGGTTCTGTCCTCCGCTCAGGGTTCTTCGACGGCTGGGTAGCCGTTGTCCTCCGCCCACTGTGACCGGGTGATCTTGCCGTCCGTTCCGTGCTGCTCATCCGCGGCGGCGGCGCCGCAAACCACCCTTGCCAGCACAACCGCAAGCACCGTCATCCACCGCAGAATCGACCTTTTCATCCCGCACGCCTCCCGGAAAAGAACTGCTCATAGTATACAATACCCCGTACCGGAATGCAAGCGGAGCAGCTCCGCGCATCCTTCCCCGGACAGCTTCACCGACGCAAAGGACACGTGTATCAATCTTTAAAATACACCTGTTCTTTTTCCCTCCGGTGTGATATGATATCAGAAGGAAATGATTGGGAGGGGGAATCGCGCCATGACACAGGCAGCGCAGCTCGGGGAGATGCCCCTGAACCGCAGGAGCATGACAAAGCGCGCACTCTCCACGGCCTGGCCGGCCATGGCGGAGAGCTTTTTCGTGACCCTGGCGGGCATGATCGACACGATGATGGTCTCCACCCTCGGCCCGGAGGCCGTGGCCGCCGTCGGCCTCACCCAGCAGCCGAAGTTCATCAGTCTGACGCTCTTTTTCGGCCTGAACGTGGCGGTCTCCGCCCTGGTGGCCCGGCGCAAGGGCGAGCAGCGCAGGGAGAACGCCTCCACGGTCTTCCTGACGGCGCTGACCCTCTCGCTGATCTTCTGCGCGGTGATCACGGCGGCCTTCCTGATCCTGGCGCCGCAGATGATGCAGCTGGCGGGCAGCAACGCCGACACCCACGACGACGCCGTCGTCTACTTCCGCATCATCATCGCGGGCACGCTGTTCAATGTGCTGACGATGATCATCAATTCCGCCCAGCGCGGCAGCGGCAACACCCGCCTCTCCATGATCACCAACCTGACCTCGAGCGTGGTCAACGTGATCTTCAATTACCTGCTCATCGGCGGCAACTTCGGCTTCCCGAAGCTCGGGATCCGCGGCGCGGCCATCGCGACGGTGCTCGGCACGGTGGTCTCGGCGGCGATGGCGGTTTTCTCGCTCACCCGTCACTCCAGCTACATCCGCATCCAGGACATCCTCGCGAAGAAGCTCCGCGCCACCAAATCGGACGCGAAGGCCATCTGGCGCCTGACCTACAACACCTCGCTGGAGAACATCGCGATGCGCGTCGGCTTCCTCGCCACGGCGCTGATCGCCGCCCGCCTGGGCACCGACGAGTTCGCCGTGCACAATGTGGAGATGCAGCTCCTCGGCCTCGGCTTTGCCTTTGCCGACGGCATGCAGGTGGCCGCCATCGCCCTGACCGGCGAGTCCCTCGGCGCGGGCCGCAAGACGGAGGCGCGAACCTACGGCCAGATCTGCCAGCGCATCGGCCTGGTGATCTCGGTCCTCCTCTCGATCCTCCTGCTCGTGGGCGGACGGTGGTTCACGTCGGTCTTCTTCACGCGCCCCGCGCCGCAGACCGTGATGGGCGCGGATCCCGCGACGGCGGCGGGCGCCCTCGGCGCAAACCTCTTCGGCGTCACCGCCTGGCCGGCGCGCAAGCAGATCATGATCGGCATGGGCGTGCGGATCAACTGGTTCATCATGATCATCGTCCTGCTGCAGATCTCGCAGATCATCTTCTCGGCCTGCCTGCGCGCCGCGGGCGACGTGCGCTACACCCTGGTCGGCGCCCTGATCAGCGTGTCCTTCATCCGCACCGCTGTCACCGTGGTGCTGGTCTACGTCTTCCACATGGGCCTGGACGGCATCTGGTTCGGCATCCTGTCCGACCAGCTCTCCCGCTTCATCATGATGGGCCTGCGCTTCAAGAAGGGCAACTGGGTGAACCTCAGGATCTGAGAGGACATGCCCGTCTCTCCTTCCGTACCGATGCGTGCCGGCGCTGCCGGAAGCGTGACCCTCATTCCCAATGCGCCTGCGGGCGCATTTTCCGATGGATGCGGATGGGCCCGCCCTCCCGCGACGGGGCAGACGGGAGAATTCTACGGATCGTAGAAAAGAAACTTGACAGATTATACGAATCAGGTGTTCAATATAGCAGAGAGTTCGGCTATGATGAGAGCGGAGAGACCGATAAGGTTTCCAAAGGACCGAAGGGATCACCGCGAAGGAGGCAGCGATCATGTCGAACGCAATCTCAGTCAATCAGACGGCTGTCCGCACGACCGTATCCGGAGGGAAGACATGGAAAGCAGGCTGGCGGAGAATATCCGCGATTATCGCAAGGGCATGGGACTCACTCAGGATCAACTGGCCGAGAGGCTCGGCATCACGCTGGGCACGGTTTCCAAGTGGGAGAGAGGAAGCTCTGAACCGGATCTCGGATACATCATGGACCTCGCGGACCTGTTTCATGTATCGGTGGATGCGCTGATCGGCTTTTCGATGCGCGGCGCGGACGCCGATGCGGAGGCGGACCGGATCGAAGAGCTCATGAACCGGGCGTCCTTTGAGGAACTGGAGGAGGAGTGCGAGAACGCGCTGCGGAAGTTCCCCAATCACTTCCGGATCGTCTTCCAGGCCGCGTCCCTCAACCGTCGGATCGGCACCATGCAGAAGGATGAGGCACACATCCGCCGGGCGCAGGAGCTCTACCGCCGCGCCGTCGGCCTGATCTCGCAGAACAAGGACCCGGAGATCAGCGAGCTCCTCATCCGCAACGAGATCGCGGGCTGCTATTCAGAGCTGAAGGAATACCGGAGGGCCGTGGAGGAATTCCGGAAGAACAACGCCGGCGGCGGCAACAACGCGATCATCGGCATGCTGATGCTGCAGAACGGGATGGATCCCGAGGAGGGCGTCACCTACACGGAGAAGGCCTACGCCGCCCAGATCAGCGAGCAGATCACCGTCATGAGTGGCTTCATCCGCTACTACGCGGAGGCGGGGAAGTTCGACCGGGCCCGCCGCGCGGCCGAATGGGCGATTGCAAACATGGAGAGGGCGAAGGAGGACCCGGACAGGCACGCCTATCCGGACAAGATCATCAGCGTGATCTGTCTGATGCTTGCGGCTGTCCTGGACGCGGCCGGAGAGACGGAGGCGTCGGAGGAGGCCCTGCGCAGGGCGGTCCGGACGGCGAAGGTCTTTGATGAGGACCCGGTTTACACGATGGAGAACATGGTCTTCACCGACCATTTCCCGAAGTCGGTCTACTTCTACGACGACGCGGGCCCGACCGCCGTGGACGGACTGCGTGCCGCCCTGGGCGAGGAGTGCATGACGGTCTCGGACGCGTTCCGGGAGAAGTTTGAGAGGGAAGTCGGATAACGGCTGTATGGAATCGAACGATGAGCTCCGCCGCGCGCGGGGCTCTTTTTCGGCTTCACGGAAAGTTCGGGGAAACCATACGGGAGGGGTTCCGCGCTCTGCGGAGCGCGCCAGGGGCTTTCCGATCGCCCCTGGACCCTTCGGGATCGTCTTGTTCTTGTATGTTGATGGGCAAAGTAATCTTGATAAAGAACCTTGCAATCTCAGAGCCTATCATCAACGGGACGGCCCCGAAGGTTTCCAAAGGGCGATCGGAAAGCCCTTTGGTGCGCCCGCAGGCGCATACCCTTTTTACGGAATGATCTGTCAAAGTGAACGGAAAGGGTTCCGCGCTCTGCGGAGCGCGCCAGGGGCTTTCCGATCGCCCCTGGACCCTTCGGGATCGCTCCTTCCTACTTATTTGTCGGGCAAGGCTGATAATAGAATCTGACAATCCCTCAAATACCTGACAATTCTCAAGATCTTTCTTTTACGGGACGGCACCGAAGGAGTCCAGAGGATTCGGAGCGCTCGGAAAACTGTCCGGGGGACAGTTTTCAGCGGAGAATGGGCGGCAGCCCCGGACCGATCGGAAAGCCCTCTGGTGCGCCCGCAGGCGCATCCCCTCATCAACGAATCTTCCTTAACGAAACGTGAAGAGCCCTCTTTTGTGGTTTTCCGGCGGTAGGGGAGGGCCGTTTCCGCTCTGTCCGTGTTCACATAAATGAAAAGATTGCAAAAAAACATCGTAAATGTTGCGAAAATAATTGACTTTGAAATAGTTTTGTAATATATTGTCCTTGAGAACTTGGCAACAAGGGGGTGTTTGCATGGAACGCAGAGGCTGCAGAAGACTGCTGACCGCTTTTCTCGCGCTGCTGCTGGCCGTGCTGCTCCCCCTGGAGGCCTTCGCGACACAGCAGACCGGTCAGGTGAACACCAGCTCCCTGATCCTCCGCGAGAAGGCCTCCAAGGACAGCAAGGCCCTCCAGACGCTGAGCAGGGGAACCAAGATCACGATCACGGGCTCCAGCGGCAGCTGGTACCGGGTGGTCTACGGCCGCTACTCCGGCTATGTGATGAAGCAGTACGTCAAGGTCACGGGCGGCTCCTCCGGCGGCAGCGGCGGCGGCAGCAACGACAAGGGCGGGAACAACGGCAAGTCGGACGCCACCAAGACCCTCGAGCAGAAGCTCCACGCCATCGGCAAGCCGAGCCCCTGCGCCCCGGGCGACACGGGCGGAAACGTCAAGAAGCTCCAGCGGTGTCTCGCGGCCTGCGGGTACTACAGCGGGGATTTCGACGGCATCTACGGCAACGGGACGAGCTACGCGGTCAAGCGTCTCCAGCGCGCGAAGCATCTCAGCCAGACCGGCGTGGCGACGAAGGTCACGATCGCGGCGATGTTCGGCGAGAACACCTCCGGGATGAGCGACGCCGGCGTCACCGAGCGCCTCGACTGGTTCGCCCGCGGGAACACGACGATCCCGAAGGGTGCGGTGTTCGAGGTCAAGGACTGCCGGACCGGCAAGACCTTCACATGCAAGCGCTGGAGCGGCGCCAACCACATGGACTCCATGCCCCTGACGAAGCAGGACACCGCGATCATGAAGTCGATCTACGGCGGCTCCTGGTCCTGGAACCGGCGGCCGATCCTCGTCAAGTACAACGGCCATGTCTACGCGGCCTCGATGAACGGCATGCCGCACGGCACGACCACGATCACGAACAACAACTTCCCCGGTCACTTCTGCATCCACTTCTACGGCAGCAAGACCCACGGCACCAAGCGCGTGGACGCGACGCACCAGAACTGCGTGGCCCTCGCGATGCACTACAGCTGGTGACGGTGCGGGGATACGAAAAGCGCGGAGCGAAAACCCCGCGCTTTTTCTGCGGACGGTTCAGGCGTCTTCTTCCCGCAGCCCCCGGAAGAAGCCCGTGAGCAGGTCGCGGCACTCCTCCCCGAGGATCCCCGCGCGCCAGCGGGTCGCGAACTTCAGCGCCGGGTCGGCCGGAAGATCGTAGACCGAGCCGCAGCAGCCCTTCTCCGGATCCGCGGCGCCGAACACGCAGCGGCTGAGCTGGCTCATGCCCATTGCTCCCGCGCACATCGGGCAGGGCTCGAGGGTCACGTAGAGCGTGCAGCCGCGCAGCCGCCAGTCGCCCAGTTTCTGTGCGCCGAGGCGCAGGCAGGCCGTCTCCGCGTGGGCCGTGGGGTCGCAGAGGGCTTCGCGGCGGTTGTGCGCCCGCGCGATGACCTCGCCGTCCTTCACCAGCACGGCGCCCACCGGGACCTCGCCCTCCACGCGGGCCTGCTCCGCCTCCGCGATCGCCAGGCGCATGGCCTCCTCGTCGGTCAGGGGCTTTGACGCTCCGCTCATCCGCTCACCCTCTCTCGGGGACAGTGTACCACAAACCGGGCTTTCGCGGAAGACGGATGAACTTTTTCCTCACAGGCACTGCCACCCTGCGTTTGGCGGCGTATCAACAGGTGTCAGGCAGCACACAGACAAGCGCCTTTTAAAGATAGATTGAGAGCCTTCTTTCCCGGAAACGGAGAGTATAGATCGGGACATGCGAGCGGTCCGGCACAGATGAGGATGCCGGACCGCTCGCTTTTTGGCCCTCCTGCGGCCCCTCGGCTTTTCTTGTTATGCCCATGGAAAGGGAATGCGCCTGCGGGCGCACCAAAGGGCTTTCCGATCGCCCTTTGGAAACCTTCGGCGCCGTCCCATTGATGATAGTTCTTGAGGATTGTCAGGTTTTTGAAGGATTGTCAGGTACTATATCTCAGCCTTACCCGACAATAAACAAGGAAGAGGTGCTCCCGAAGGGTCCAGGGGCGATCGGAAAGCCCCTGGCGCGCTCCGCAGAGCGCGAAACCCTTTTGTTGGTTTTATGCGGATAATGCGTTGAAGAGGGAATGCGCCTGCGGGCGCACC
>JAFRPG010000080.1 GCA_017429265.1 Clostridia bacterium
CCGAAAACGGAGCATGTCCGTTCACCCGGCAGAACCATAACCTCCTGAAAGCCAGCTACCGGCATCAAAAAAAACGGAGCAAATCCGTTCACTTCCGACTCGTTTTCCTACCTTTGCGTCAGAGAATCGAACCAAAGACGCAAAGCTATGGCAGGAAAAACGAAAAGTATGAGTCAGATCAAACAACTACTGCTGCTCAAAAAGCAGGGTCTCTCCAACCGCAAGGCCGCCGGCATGGCGGGCATGGACAAGGAGACGGTGAACAACTATGTGCGCAAGGCCAAGGCCGACCCGCTGGGCATCGACGGGCTGCTGAAGCTCGACGACCCTGTGCTGGAACACCGCCTCAAGGGCGGCAACGCGGCATACCCCGACCGTCGTTTCGAGCGCTTCAAGGAGCTTCTCCCCCACCTGGAGGAGGAGATGGCGCGGCGCGGAAAGACCCACGTGACGCTCAAGCTGCTGTGGGAGGAATACCGGCGTGAGAACCCCGGCGGCTACAGCCTCACCCAGTTCCGCTACCACTACAGACAGAACAACCTGGCTTCCAAGCCGGAGAGGGCGTCCACCATCCTCGCGGACCTTCATGCAGGTGGAGAGAAGGCCTTTCTGGACTATGCCGGCGACACGCTCGGCTACATCGACATGGAGACGGGTGAGCTTGTCAGGGTGCAGACCTTCGTGGCCTGCCTGCCGGCGAGCGACTACGGGTACGCGCTGTGCGTGCCCTCGCAGCGGACTGAGGACTTCGTGCATGCCGTCACCCTGTTCCTCAAGCACATAGGGGGCGTGCCAAAAATCCTCGTGCCCGACAACCTGAAGGCGGCTGTGGTCAAGACAGACCGTTACGAGCCCGCCGTGAACAGGGTGCTGGAGGACATGGCCAACCACTACGGGTGCTTCGTCCAGCCCGCCCGTCCGCTGCACCCGAAGGACAAGGCTTTGGTGGAGGACCACGTGAAGCTCGTCTACCGGCGGGTCTATGCCGAGCTCAGGAACCGCGTCTTCCACTCGCTGAAGGAACTCAACGAGGCGGTGGCGGAGAAGATGGCGGCGCATAACCGCAAGCGCATGCAGCAGCATCCCTACACCCGCGAGGAGCGGTTCCTGGCCGTGGACAGGCCCAACCTGCTCCCGCTTCCGGAAACGGACTTCGAGATACGCTGCTACACGGACCTGAAGGTCTCCCCGAACTGCTGCATATACCTTGGCCGTGACCGGCACTATTACAGCGTCCCCTTCAGACTTGTCGGCCGGCAGGTGCATGTGGAGTACACGCGCACGCTGGTGAAAGTGTACTCGGAGGGCGAGCTGGTGGCCACGCACGGGCGGGACAGCACCCTGGGGAAATACACCGTCGTGAACGAACATCTTGCCAGCCACTCGCTCGAATACAGGAACTTGAGTCCTGACAGGTACGTGGAGCGCGGCGGGCGGGCGCTGCCGGAACTCGGCGAACTGTTCAAGCAGATGTTCATGACATCAAGGATGCCACCGGAGATGCACTACAAGACCTGCGACGGCCTGCTGGCCCTGCAGCGGCACACTGACCCCGACCTCTTCAGGACGGCCTGCCTGACGGCAGTCCGGTTCGGCAGATACAACTATCACTTCGTGCTCCAACTCGTCGAGAGCCGATGCGAGGGGCTGCGCCAGCAGGATCCGCAGTGCCCTCCAGACCACGCCAACATACGGGGCCCGGAGCAGTTCTCCTGACAGACAATCAATCAACTTTTTTATTATTCATCCACCCAAAAAAGTAACATTATGGACGAAATCACAACCAACCTCAAAAGCCTGAAGATGCCCGGGATGGCGCACTTCTGGCAAACCCTGCAGGAGACCCGCCGCCACGGCGAGCTCTCCCTGAAGGACGGCCTGCAGATGATGATACAGGCCGAACTCGACAACCGCACGATGAGCCGCAACGCGAGGCTCCTGAAAAGGGCCCGCTTCCGCTACCAGGCCTCCGTGGACCAGATCATCTTCGACCCAGCCCGCGGCCTGGATCGGCAGACGGTACTCAACCTGGCCACCTGCGACTACATCCGGCACGGTCTCGCGGTCATCATCACCGGCGCCGCCGGCACCGGCAAGAGCTGGCTCGCCTCCGCACTCGGGCATCAGGCCTGCATGAACGGCCTGAAGGTGGCCTACTTCAACCTCTACCGGCTCTTCGAGGAGATAACCCTGGCGCGGGTGTCGAGCAGCCTGCACCGCTTCTTCGACAGGCTGGCGCAGACCGACCTGCTCATACTCGACGACTTCGGGATGAAAGTCCTTGACGGACAGCAACTACTTGACTTTATGGAGATTATCGAAGACCGGCACGGCAGGAAAGCCACCGTCATAGTCTCGCAGCTCCCGGTCCCGGACTGGTATGACATCCTCCAGAAAAACACCACCGCCGCCGACGCGATACTCGACAGGCTCGTGCACACTGCGGTGCGTGTGGAGCTCAAGGGCGACAGCATGCGGAGGAAAAAAACGGACAAAGAAAACGCGGACAAGGAAAAATGATTATTTTTGCAGCGCCATTAGGATAAGCGA
>JAFRPG010000081.1 GCA_017429265.1 Clostridia bacterium
GCGCGGACCCCTGTCCCGTTCACTGTCACAGATCACTCCGTTGAAAGGGTATGCGCCCGCGGGCGCACCCGAGGGCTTTCCGATCGCCCTCTGGACTCCTTCGGGGCCGTCCCGTTAAGTTTGATGATGGGAAGACATAAGCGTGAAAACCTCTCTGTCACTGCGGCGACATCTCCCCTTTCAGGGGAGACAGGGGCAGAAAGTTACCCAAACCTCCCCTGAAAGGGGAGGGGGACCGCCGCAGCGGTGGAGAGGTTCTCTGTGCAGGCTGTACCGATCACGATGTTCAACGGGGCGATCCCGAAGGGTCCAGGGGCGATCGGAAAGCCCCTGGTGCGCCCGCAGGCGCATTTCCTGATCAGCAGCGTTTTCCCGACAGAAAGAAAAAGCAAAAGAGCCGCCTTCCCGATCCGCATCGGATCGGGGAGACGGTTCTTCTCGGTTCCGGAAAACCCCCTCAGATCTCCCGCACAAAGCCCTCGAGGGCGGCGGCGAGGGTATCGATGTTCTCCCACGAGGCCACGGTGTCGCGGACGGTGTGGATCCTCGGAACATACCACTTCGCCAGGCGGGAGGGCAGGCAGGCGCAGAGACCCACGCCGCGGTCGAAGTTCCGCTGGTCGCTGTTCATTGACGCTTTCGCTGCGGGATAGACCAGGGTGTCGATCCCCGCCAGGGCCTTTTCGAGCGCCGCGAAGGCGGGATCGCTCCGCGCGCCCTCGGCGACGGAGGCCAGGAAGCGCGTGCCGTTGCCCACACAGTCCATGTTGACGACAAGGGTGCCGGTTTTGATCTCCGGGTGCGCCGCGGCAAAGGCCTTGCTGCCCTTCTTGCCCTTCTCCTCATCGTCGAAGAGGATCCACGCGGCCTTTCCGCTGGCGGGGAGGCGCTCCGCGAGGGTCAGCACGGCGGCTGTCCCGCTGGTGTTGTCGTTCTTGTTGTGTCTGTTCGCCGGGCCGCGGAACAGGAGGAGGAACAGCCCGAGATACAGCGCCGTGTAGACCCCCAGCATCACGATCCGGCGGACGAACCGGCTCGCGTCCTCACCCAGCGCGCGCTGGGCCAGCCAGCCGCCGAAGATGGATATGGCGAGCATCGGCACGACGTTCGCGAACATGTACGCATACCGGAGCGGGGCGCAGACGGGGAGCATCAGGTTGGGCTGAAAGGAGCGCCGCGGGGTGTCGCAGTGCGCGGTGAAGATGACCTCCGCCCGGTCGGGATCGCCGATGACCAGGTTCACGTGGCCCTCGTTGTTCTCCTCGCGGACGGTGTGGCCGGCTTTCCGGGCGCGCTCCGCGGCCCAGGCGCGGAAGGCGGCTTTCTGTTCATCGCTGTTCCGGACAGGAAAGCGGTCGTTGATCTCGTTGAGCAGGTCCTGCACGGCTCTCATTCCCTTCTTCCGGCCCTTCTTTGGTTCTTCACGTTTAGTTAGGAAAATTCCGTTGGTGAGGGAATGCGCCTGCGGGCGCACCAGAGGGCTTTCCGATCGCCCTCTGGACTCCTTCGGGGCTGTCCCGTTAAATCATTCTTGGGGAATTGTCAGGTTTTTGATGGAATGCCAGGCTATGCTCTCAGCCTTACCCAACAACTAACAAGAAAGAGACGGCCCCGAAGGGTCCAGGGATTCGGAGCGCCCGGAAAACTGTCCGGGGGAC
>JAFRPG010000011.1 GCA_017429265.1 Clostridia bacterium
GCGGGCGCACCAGAGGGCTTTCCGATCGATCCGGGGCTGCCGCCCATTCTCCGCTGAAAACTGTCCCCCGGACAGTTTTCCGGGCGCTCCGAATCCTCTGGACTCCTTCGGGGCCGTCCCGTTGATGATAGGCTCTGGTATTATTAGGTTCTTCTTCCTGCATTACTGTGGCCTAACATCAAACATGGAAGATGCGATCCCGAAGGGTCCAGGGGCGATCGGAAAGCCCCTGGCGCGCCCACAGGCGCGAACCCTCTCCCTTATGCTTTTCCCTGGTTTTCCGTGAAGAGCCGAAAAATCCGCGGTGTTTTGAAAGAACCTCCGAAATCCACGGTATTTCAATCTTCCTTCAATCCGAAGGCGCTATGATGGCACCGTCAGAAGGAAAACGTGCACATTTCCCGATGACACCGACCAATCATGAATGCTATACGAAATCAAGGAGGATAAGGCAATGAAAAAGATCATTCCCATCATCATGCTGATCGCGCTGCTGGCCGCGTCCGCCGTCGCCTTTGCGGACGGGAACACACAGGGAGGGCCGCCGGCCGGCATGCCTCCGCAGGAACAGACGGGCGGCCCCGGGGGTGAGATGCCTTCCGGTGCGCCCGGTATGCCCGGGGGTCAGGCGCCCGCGATGATCGACTTTGACGAGATGGTCACCAAAGGCGTGATCTCTCAGGAGACCTGCGACAAAATCAAGGCATACATGGAATCGCACAAGCCCGCGGACCTGCCCGGCGGTCAGGCGCCCGACATGAACGGCGGGCAGCCGGGCGGTGAGGCCCCCGGCATGAACGGCGAAAAGCCCGCGGATCCGCCGCAGGGCCAGGCTCCCGTCATGGGCGGGCTGCTGGACGACCTGCTGAAGGACGGCGTGATCACGCAGGAGGAATACGACGCACTGACAGCCGCGATCGCGTAATCGGCTCACGGATGTGAGTGTTCAACATAGATTTATCCCGGCAGGCGGGGGTCCATGGCCCCTGCCTGTCTTTTTCAGGGCTCCGGTCCCTGTCGCTTATCCCTTACTGAAGTGCCGGATCCCGGGCCCCCTTCGCAGCCGGCGTTCAGCCTTCCGGTTCAGGACCGGGATGATACGTCCATCCGTGGTCGCCGTGGTAGATCATGAGCCTTGTCATGCCGCCGTCGACACAGATGTTCTCGCCGGTGATGAAGCCCGCCTTGGCGGAGCAGAGGAACAGCACCAGCTCCGCGATGTCCTCCGGCTTCCCGACGCGGCCGACCGGCTGCTGGACGGCGTCCGCCCCGGTGATCACGCTGTCCGTCGTGTCGATCCACCCGGGCGAGATGCTGTTGACGCGCGCCCGCCCCGCCAGGCTCACCGCCATCGCGTGCGTCAGCGCGGCGATCCCGCCCTTGGCCGCGGTGTAGCTCTCCGTCTGCGGCTGGCTCATCCGGTCGCGGGAGGAGACGATGTTGATCACGGAGGCGCCGGGAGCGAAATGCGGCATCAGCAGTTTCGTCAGGTAGAACGGGGCGACGACGCCCACCAGCTGCGCCCGGACGAAATCCTCGTAGCCGCACGCGTCAATGCCCTTCATCAGGGGCAGGGCGTTGTTGATCAGGCAGTCGACGCGCCCGCTCTCCCGGACCACGTGCTCCGCGAAGCGCTCGAGGGTCTCCCTGTCGCCGACGTCGCCCACGAACCAGTCGCCCGGCCGGATGTCGATGATGTGCACCGCCGCGCCCTCCCGGCGGAAGGCCTCCGCGGTCGCTCTCCCGATGCCGTGCGCCCCGCCGGTGATCACGGCGGCTTTTCCGTCAAACATGCCCATCCCCATGCCCTTCTTTCCTTCCGGATGATCCATTATACAAAAAGCGCCGCCCTTTGTAAACGGAGCGTTCCGTTTCCCTGAGGGCTTGCCTTTTGCGCGCCGGCGGGATAGAATACAGGCAGGAAAACGGAGGGTATGCATGCGCCGGCGCAGCGCCGATCTGAGAGACGGGAGGATGCGGCTGTGTCCAGACAGAACGTGTATGACGACGAGACCTTCTTCGAGGATTTCCGGAAGAGCCGGGAGAACAAGGTCAATTTCAACGACTGCATCGAGACCCCGATCCTGTTCGGGATGCTCCCGGACCTGAAAGGGAAAGCGGTGCTGGACATCGGCTGCGGCATGGGCCAGCACGCGAAGCAGTTTGCCGACATGGGCGCGGCGTCCGTGCTGGGGACGGACATCTCCGAAAAGATGCTGGCCTACGCCCGGGCGCACAACAGCGCCGACAATATCACGTACCGCCTCCTCGCCATGGAGGACATCGGGGAGATCACCGAACGATTTGACCTGGTGACGAGCTCCCTGGTGTTCGACTATGCCGAGGACTTCGGCGGGCTGATGCGGACCATCCGCGGGCTGATGAAGGACGGCGCGGAGTTCGTCTTCAGCATGTCCCACCCGATCGTCACGGCCTGGGACGGTGTCTACGACCGCTACACCCGCACGGAGACCGGGGAGCGCCTCTACGCGAACCTCCGGAATTACTGTCTGGAGGGTCCCCGGAAGGTGGACTGGGTCGTCAACGGGTACGAGTGCTATCACCGCACCGTCTCCACCCTGATCAACGACCTGATCGCCGCCGGTTTCGTGATCGGGGAATGCCGGGAAGCGCATCTTTCGGATGAGATGCGGGAGCGGTACCCCGCCCTGTTCGGCGGCACGATCCACCGGCCGGAGTTCATCTTCTTCCGCTGCCGGAAGGCATAAAGCATTTCCTTTCGATCAAGCAAAGGGGAGTGCGCGCCCGTGCGGCAGATCTGTCTGTCCGCGGATGCGCGCTCCCTGTTTGTCACTTGCCGCCCTTTCTCAAAAAAGGTTCTTCACGGAAAGTTAGGGAAAGCATATGGGGGGTTCGCGCTCTGCGGAGCGCGCCAGGGGCTTTCCGATCGCCCCTGGACCCTTCGGGGCCGTCTCTTTCTTGTAAGTTGTCGGGTAAGGCTGAAAGCATAGACTGGCATTCCATCAAAAACCTGACAATTCCCCAAGAATGATTTAACGGGACGGCCCCGAAGGAGTCCAGAGGGCGATCGGAAAGCCCTCTGGTGCGCCCGCAGGCGCATTCCCTCACCAACGGAATTTCCCTAACTAAACGTGAAGAACCTCAAAAAAGCCCCTGCGGACGTATTGTCCGCAAGGGCTCCCGGAAATCATGGATCCGTCCGGTCAGCGGGCGGCGATCCAGTCGGCGCTGACGGGAACGAAGGTAAGGCTCTCCACGGCGTTGGCCAGATCCTCCGCCGCCGAGCCGGCACAGCCGTAGATATACCGCACGGCGCTGCCTGCAAAGGGGTTGCCGCTGATGGCGGTCACGCAGGGCGGGATCACGACCGCCTCGGCCGCGATGCCTTCGAAGGCACCCGCCTCGATCACCTTCAGGGAATCGGGCAGCACCAGCACGCTCAGCCACCGGGCGTACAGCGTGATGTCGCCGTACACGGGACTCGAGAAGTCATAGGCTTCGCCGGCGCAGTCCGCATCCGCGTACCAGCCTCCGAAGAGGTACCCGTACCGGACAGGCTCGGCCGGCTCCTCCGCGCACTCCTCAAAGTTCAGCGCCTGCATGGGCACCTCCGTGCCGCCCCGGCTGTCAAAGATGACAGCGGACTTGCAGAACACCGTGGCACCCAGCAGCGGCGCGTTGCCGGCCTCGCGGATGTCGACGGCGTCCCACTCGAAACGCACGCCCTCATAGAATACGGTCTCAAGGCCGCTCCCGTCGAACGCATAGGTCTGGACCGCCTGCACACCGCGGTGGATGGCGACGGAAGCCAGATTGGTACAGTCGCGGAACACGTTGGACTCGATGGTCGTCACGCCCAGGGGCACGAAGACGTTCGTCAGCCCGGTGCAGCCGCGGAAGGCGCTGCTGCGGAGGTACTTCACGCCGTCCGGGACGAAGTCCAGGTCACTCAGGCCGGTGCAGCCGCAGAAGGCGTTCGCGCTGACGGCAACGATGCTGTAGGGCAGGGTGATCTCCGTCAGGCCCGTGCAGCCCCGGAAGCCCGCGGCGACGGCCACGCCGTAGGGGACCGACACATGGTTCAGCGAGGCGCAGTTGAGGAAGGCGTCGTCGCCCAGGGCGGAGACGCTCTCCGGGAGGATGACCGTCGTCATCTGCGCGCAGCCGGCAAAGACGTTCTTTCCGACGGAGGTCACGCCATCCCCGATCTCCGCGGTCCGGATCTGATCCCGGAAGGCGTACAGCGGAGAGTCCGCGGCGGCGGCATAGTCGTACATGGAGCCGGTGCCGCTGATCTTCAGCGCGCCGGTCGGGCTCAGGATCCAGGTCACGTTCTCGCCCAGGGCGCCGTTGGGGAAGGGCTCGAACTCAATGTAATTGTAGGCCGCGGCATGGGCCTCCGCCGTCGAGCCGGGCCATCCGTGCAGGGTCAGCGTGCCGGTGTGGCTCATGAACGTTTCGTTGGTGAAGACCATCTCCGGATTGAGCACTGTCACGTCGGATACGGAACTGTGGCTGAAGCAGTTCCCGCCGGCTTCGGTCAGGGATGCCGGCAGCGTGACGGGGTTCAGATTCCGGCAAAGGGTGAAGGCGCACTGCCCGATGGACGTCAGGCCCTCCGGGAAGGTCAGCTCCGTCAGGGCGCTGCAGGCTTGGAAAGCGAAGGAACTGATGGAAGTCAGGCTGCCCGGAAGGGATACGTCGGCGAGGTTCTGGCAGTAGTAGAAGCTGTAGCTTCCCACCGTGGTCACGCCGTCTTCGATCACCACGGCGGTCACGTCGCTGCGCCGGTCGTACCAGGGCACGCGGTAGCCCGCCGACGTGGAATAGTTCATCATCGGGCCCGTGCCGGAGATGACCAGGGTGCCGTCGTCGTAGAGGTGCCAGTGCACGCTGCCGCCGCAGGGGCCGCCCACCTGCCGCCACTGCGCGGTGAGGGTCAGGTCCCCGGTCATGTCGATGATCTCACCCGGCTGTCCGGCATCCCAGCCGTCGAAGACATAGTCCTCCGGCGGCTCAAAGCCGCACACCGGCAGCGTGAAGGTCTGCCCCACATGCTCCGCGGGCGCCATGCTCCCCGTGCCGCCGTTCGCGTCGAAGGTCACGGTGTAGTCCGCGACGGTGAAGGTTTTCTCCATTCCCACCTGGAAGGAGCTCTGGTAGTAGGAGGAAACGCCTTCCGTGCTGTCATTGATATGACACACCACGGACGGATCGATCCGGAGATCCTCGCTTGCGGCGCGGATGTAAACGACAATCGTGTAGGTTTTTCCGTTCTCGAAGACATCTTCCGGCATAAGCGGCATGGCGTCGGGACCGTAACGGTGATCTTCATCGAACCACTGATAGCTGTACACATTGTAGGCATCCGTTGTGACCGTGGGCGCGGCGGGATGCGCACCCAGCTCCGGTTCCGCCGCATATACGTACAGTTCACTCATCAATGCGCCGCTGTACGTATAGTAAGCCCTGACCGTCACCGGCGCGTTGCCCATCACGAACGTGGTGGAAGCGCTGTTCGGATCCGCCAGCGTCACGCCGCCGGTGACCACAGTCCAGCGGACAAAGGCAAGGTTTGGCCGCTCGTTGGCGGTGACGGTTACGACCTGGCCCAGCCGGGCGGAGGTCCGGTCGGCAGTGCCGTCCACGACCTCCACAGTGCGGTAGATAGCCGACCAGCTGGCAAAGACCGTGGTATCCTCCGTGAAAACGGTATTGGCAGTAACCGTCTGCGAGCCGCCGGCCGTCGGGATGAACCAGTGGTTGAAGGTATACCCCTCGCGGGTGGGCACGGGCAGGGAGGCCAGCTTTCCCTGGCCGTTGGTCGTGGCTGTGGCGGGGCTCACGGTACCGCCGTTGGCGTCGAAGGTGACGGTCCTGGACACATACTTGTACGTGGCCTGCATCGCCGTGTTCCCGGAACCCATCTGGACGAGGGTGGACCTGCTGTAATAGTCGATGATCTGCGCGTTGCCTCCCGACAGGATCCACTTCTGGAAGATCATGCCGGGGATCTCATCCGCGGTGATGGTGAAAAGCTGTCCCTCGTGGGCGAGGTATGTGCTGCTGGTGCCGTTGACCACGGTGATCCGGTGCTCGATCGGTTTCCACTCGGCGTGCAGGGTGGTGCTCTCACGGAAGACGGTCTGCGTGTTGACGGCGATCTTGTTGCCCCCGTAGTTGTAGTACCAGCCCCGGAAGGCATGCCCTGTGCGGGTGGGCACGGGCAGACTCGTCAGCCGGCCCTGCGCGTCGGGCGCGGCCGTGGTGACGTCGCACCGTCCGCCCTCCGGGTCGAAGGTGATGACGCACGGCACCTTGTTGACCGTGCATTCCGCGCGCAGGTAGGAGTCGCTGGCGTGAAAGACTTCGATCACCACCTTGCCCGCGCCCTCGCCCGCCATATCCCACGGCAGGTCAAAGGTCGTGTAGGGATTGATCTCCGTGCTGATGACGCTCGCGGCAAGCTTGCAGAAGCTGCCGTCCTCGTTGTAGGTCAGGACCCTGTACATCCAGGGCTTGAAATTGGTGAACCAGGCCATGTGGAAGGTGCCGTGGTGATACACGTTCCCGCCGCTGGGCTTCGTGTTGAACTTGACGTTATAGTCCTTCTCCACGTTGAAAGAGGATTCGGTGTAATACCCGTTTGCGTTGATCGCGTAATAAGCCCGGACCCACATTTCCCCGCGGGAGGCGCCGAGGCCCGAGAGCCTGTAGGTCATCGCGGGATTCAGTTCCTCCGTCAGGGCGGCAATCGGGACCAGATAGTCGCTGTTAAGCTTGGTGCCGATCTCCACCAGGACCGGCCTGAAGGAGGTCTGCCAGGCAACCGTGTGATATCCGTCGGGCGAGATCAGGGCATCGGGCGGCTCGAACAGGAACCTCATCAGGGAGTAATCCCGGGTGAAGGGCTGGGAGGTCCGGCTCTTGTTCCCGTTGAAGGTCGCGGTGACGATGTACTGGTCGGTCTTGCTGCCGCCCGCAAAGGGCAGCTCATAGGACTGCGTACGGGAATGGTTGTCCGTGCGCTCCTCCAGGAGGATGTCGCCGGATGCCATGTGCCGGTAGATGCTGACCGTATCGGGCCGGAAGCTGGTCTCCCAGGAGACGCGGAAGGCGTCCCCGGCATCGTTGATCGAGACGGTGGGCTCCTGGTAAAACTTTATGCTGTCCCAGTCGAAATCGTGATACCCGCTCTCGATATAGTCGTAAGAGCCGTCCCCGTAATAGCACCTGAGTATGTAGCCGTGCTCATCCGCCTCGGAGAGCGGGACGAACATATGATAGCCGCCGCCCTGATGCCCGACTTCATGCTCAAAGAAGACCAGGACGACCGAACGCAGCGGTGTGAAGGAGGGCTCAAAGTCGATCCGGAAATCCTCGTAGGAAAATAAGTAGCCGCAGGTCGGCTTGACGGTAAACCCCACGTTGTACCAGTCATTCCGAAAGTTTTCGGACATGAACCATTCACCCGCCGCATTGCAGAGGCGCACGTAATAGATCGTAGACGATGGCTCATAGTGCATCGGGATGGGCCAGGCCATGGACTGCTTCAGGTCCGCGGGATCGGTGATTTCGTCCACGATCGAAAAGCCGCCGGACACCTCTTTGAGAATCTGGACCTGCGCCGGCACAAAGCTGGTCTTCCAGGAGATGACAAAGGTACGGTCGCTGCCGCGCATCTTGCTGGTGGGCTGGGTGGTGAAAACCTCATTGGCTGCCGCCTGCGCGGCCGTGCACCACAGCGCCGCGATCAGCACCGCCAGTGCCAAGATCACAAGATATCTTCTCTTCATATGCAGGAACCTCCCCCGTCTGCATCGCTTTTCACCCGAAGGCGCCTTTTCCGGCCGCCGGACACACACATTCTTTATGAAAGTATAGCACGGAAGCCCTTTTACAGTCAATGCCGAATCCTGTCTTACCGGCGGCTTGTATACCGGCCGCGGATCGCAAAAGCAAAAAAAGCCTGCGATCCGGCACGCTCGCCGGACTGCAGGCTCCCGGATTGTTCCTTGCTTCAGGGGTTCGCGGTCCCGTTATCCCCGGTGGCCGGCAGTCACGGGCTTCCCGCGATCCGTCCGCCGCAGGCCGGTCCTCCCCAGGCTCCAGATCAGGGCCGTCGCCGCCGCGATCAGGCAGAACAGCGCGAAGTATACGATCAGCATGAGCACCGGCGTCAGGAAGGTCAGGTGCCGCTGCGCCAGTACGGCGTCCAGCCCGGACAGGAGAGGCAGGCTGCTCATCTCCCGGTAGAACATGAAGTTGAACCCGAAGAGATAATCCACCGGGATCACCGGCACGGAGAAGAGCAGGTGGAACCGGTAGCCCTCCAGCACCGTCCTGATATCCGGGCGGCGGCTTGCGGTCACGCACAGCAGCGCACCCATGAAGACCATCAGGAAGTGCCAGATCATCGAATAGAACGCGCCGAAGGTGAGGATCGGATAATACCGGAACGCGCTGAGCTGCACCATGGTGGCCACGCCGCCGACGATGCCGCCGATGGAGACCCACGCGGCCGCCATCTGCCGGATCCTTCCGCGGCCGTAGCCCGTTAGGATCCCTGCCGGCATGATCATGGAGCACATGTCCAGAGGCAGGATCCCCGTGTTGAAGCCATCGCCCCGGGCGATGTCGTACCAGGACTCCCAGGTCGTCTTCGTCACGTAGAACACTGCCAGGAAGATGCCGAGCCGGCCGACGATCCGCCGGGCCTTCTCCTCCGGGATCTTCCGCATCAGGCTCAGAAGGAGCACGAGGAGCGCCACGGACACGATCAGGAAGATCGTCTGCGCCGTGCCCGCATCCTGGCCCGCATAGCCCTTGATGTTGTATTTGTAGTCAAAAAAGTGATATTCACCGGCAAACAGCATCGTACCGCACATCTCCACGTCATCTGGTCGCCCCTCTCAGGGCACGTCTCCGGACATCCCTCAGACAGTCCAATGGCGATTGTACCACAAATCAGAAATACTTCAAGCCGGCTGCGCAGGGATCAAAGCATGGCCGCTTCGCTTCTTCCGCACCGGCAGCGGCTGTAACACCGCCGCCGCGGCGCACCCCGGGAACGCAAGCGGGAAAGCATGCACCGTCAGCGGGATTCCGCTCTGCAAATGATGCTTCGGTTTTTTTGAACAAATTGCTTCCGTCTTCTGCCATTCGTGCGTAATAACATATGTCAGCGCCGGGACAGGCACTGCGGAAAATGAAAACGACGCGCGCAAGGCGCAGGATGATAATAAGATGAATACAAACGCAATGGAACTGAGCATGGAAGAACTGGAACTGGTCAACGGTGGATTCAACATCGGTACCGCTGTCATCGGATTCATATTCGGCGCGGGGAAAGGCGCCGCTGCCGGCGGTGCGCTCGGTCTGTGGGCCGGCCCGGTGGGCGCCGCGGTCGGTGCGGCTGTCGGCGGCCTGGCCGGCGGTATCGCGGAAGGTTATATTCTCGGTACCATGCCCGAACGGAATAACAAGAAATAACCGGCAGCCCGCGGAATGCGGCGGATCGCAGGACCGGGGACCTGATCGGCAGTCGGATCCGTTCATCCGGACGCCTCTCTCAGGGTGAGCGCCGTGATTCTCCCCCCGGGTCGGGCTCCGGAACAGGGGCAAGACCGGCCCAGTCACGCGCAGCTTCGGCTGCGCGGTTTCTCTTTTCCTTCCTAACCAGAGGCAGCTTCACTGTTGTCAGCGTGAAAAAAGACCCGCGGAACAGGAGTTTCCGCGGGCCTTGCCGTTCCATGGCGCTGCCGGGGGTTCTTCTGCGGCAGCGTATGAGCATGCATGGGGATCAGTACGGAATGCCGTCGGACGGATCCTTCACGGAGAAAGCGGTCCCGCTTTCTTCCGACCGGCAAAGTCCGCCCACGCCGGAGGTGATCATATAGTAGGAGTGATCGTCTGCGCCGAACTGATAGCTGCCGACATCGTTGAACGTGTCCACACCGTTGTTGACCGTAAACTTGACGGAATCCGCCGCCGTACGCTCTCCGCTCTGCGCGCTGCGGCCGCGGATGTTGGAGAAATTGGCACTGCGCACATCACCGCTGCAGTCAACCAGGTAGTTTTCCGGAAAGCCGCACAGTCCGTCGGTACGGATGCCGCATACAGAAATTTACAAACGGTTTGCCATTATGCCCGAAAAGAGATATAATGATTCAGTATATCCGGGTCATCACCGGGAAATAAGGAGGAAACGCCATGAAAAAGACAGTTCGTATCATGATTCCGGTTCTGTGCATTACGGCTGCCCTGCTCGTCCTTACATCCTGCGCGAGCGGGGGCGAAAAGCATCCGATCAGTCCAAATCGCCTCTGATCGGCGCCTGGATCGCCCAGGAAACGGGTCATTCCGATTATACCTTCCATGCGGACGGCACCGGTTATCTGCAGCGGGGTGAGATCATCGAGAAAATCACCTTTGCCGACAAGGGAGACGGCACCTTTGAAATGAGCACCGAACGCGTCAAGACACCGATCAAGTCGGGATACAGGATCGAAGGCGATACGCTTTACATGATTGATCCGGATCTCGGTATCGAGGATGCCTATACGAGGAAACCGTAAAACAGCACCGACAGCCAGAATCGCCGCCGGAAGAAGCACCGATATCCGTTCTGCTGTATCAGGAGGGTTCATCATACACAGCAAAAAGAAAAAGGAGTTGACCGGCCATGAAGAAAACGATCGCACTGGTACTGTCCATGATTCTCGCCCTCGTTTCCCTTTCATGCATTGCACAGGCTGAAGAATCTCCCAGGTTTGTCACGATCCGGGAATGGCTGGATGCTGACGGAGAATGCGGCAGCTGCATGCTCCTGCTGAAAATCACTCAGATCCTCAATCCGGTCCTTGCCGTTGCGGCTGATGACACGGGCACCGTCAATTTGTTTTCCGGAAACGGAGAAGAAAGCATGATCATCAACTTCATGAGCGATGAGTGCCCGCAGGAAGGTGCCATCCTGGTGATTGCCAACCCCAGATTCAATGAATTCGAAGGGACAATCGAGATGGCTGACTGGACTCTTCTGAGGATCATGAGAGATCCTGCCATCGGCACGGAAGAATAGCCGGCAGCCGGCCGCATGAAGAGACCGGCAGGCCGCTTACAGACTCTTGACGGTTTTCATATCATGGCAGTCCTTGCACAAGGGCTGCCGATTTGTTTGATCCCGGTCCCCGATGCTGAAAGGCCTGACAGGCAACCGGGAGGGAGCGGAGGTCCGCCGAAGCAAAAAAGCGGTTCTTCACGTTTAGTTAGGAAATTCCGTTGGTGAGGGAATGCGCCTGCGGGCGCACCAGAGGGCTTTCCGATCGCCCTCTGGACTCCTTCGGGGCCGTCCCGTTAAATAATTCTTGGGGAATTGTCAGGTTTTTGATGGAATGCCAGGCTATGCTCTCAGC
>JAFRPG010000082.1 GCA_017429265.1 Clostridia bacterium
CGTTGGTGAGGGAATGCGCCTGCGGGCGCACCAGAGGGCTTTCCGATCGCCCTCTGGACTCCTTCGGGGCCGTCCCGTTAAATAATTCTTGGGAATTGTCAGGTTTTTGATGGAATGCCAGGCTATGCTCTCAGCCTTACCCGACAACTAACAATGAAGAGACGGCCCCGAAGGGTCCAGGGGCGATCGGAAAGCCCCTGGCGCGCTCCGCAGAGCGCGAACCCCCCTTATGCTTTCCCTAACTTTCCGTGAAGAGCCGAAAGTTTGGGTCCGCACGAAAACCCGCCGTCCGGACCCCGGCCTACTTGCCGGAAACACCGGGATATCCTATAATACAGAAAAACCGTATCCGCCGGAGGAGGCAGACCCATGAAAACCATCCGGATCTTCATCGGCTCGTCGATCACCGACCTGGAGCTGGAACGATTCAAGCTGATGAGCTTTATCCAGGGGCTGAACAACAAATACCACGAGCGCGGAGTGTTCATCGAGGGATACATCTGCGAGGAGACCCCGAACACCATGCGCCTCGGCGGTTCGCAGGAACAGCACAACGACTATATCAGCAACGAGTCGGACCTGACGGTCTTCATGTTCTTCCACAAAGCCGGCGAGTTCACGCTGAAGGAGCTGCAGCTGGCCCGCGAGGCCTTTCTGCGGCAGGGAAGGCCGAATGTCTGCGTCTTCTTCAAGGCCGTGAACAAGGCCCCGGATCTGAACGAGGACATCCAAAGGGCCGTGAGGCTGGTGTTCGAGGACTACGGGCACTATTACAAGGTCTTCGAGGACGTGGACACGGTGAAGCTGGAAATCCTGCAGTTCCTCGCAGACCTCCTGCCCGGGAAGTCGGAACTGCTGGTGAAGGACGGCGCGGTGTTCGTCAACGGCGAGGCGGTGGAGGGCATCTCCGCGGCAAACGTTTTCGCGTACCGGAACAACCCGGACCTCGCCCGGCTGAAGGAGAAGATCGACCGCCTGCGCGAACAGGAGGTACAGGCCGCCGGGCAGGGCAACGAGAGCGCTGCGCTGCGTTTCTCCAAACTGCGCGACGACCTGGAGAAGGAGTACCATGACCTGGAGACGGGTATCCTCGACATGCTGCTGTTTTTCCACCGGGAAAACCGGAAGTCGGGCAAGTCCGATCCCGTCCTGATGGAGGCGCTCCGGTACCTCGAACTTGGCGAGATCGGGATGGCGAAGGCTCTGATCCCGCAGGAGGAACTGGACCGCCTGGCGGAGTCCCTGGCCGGGCGCCGCGAACTGGCCGAGGCGGCGCTGAGGGAGGATTCCGAGACCCTGCTGGCGCGCACACGGGCAAGAGTCAGGACGCTGGAGATGGATACCGGGAATCCCGGGCGCTTTGAGGAGATCCGTCATGCCTATGAGAACACTTACGAGACTGCACGGAGCGCAAACGGCTTCAGCCTGCTGACCGACTATGTCGGCTTTCTGTACAGCCGAAAGGATTATGCGGAGGCCGCCCGGGTCGCGAAAGCCACGGATTATCTGCTCATGAACCCCGATCTCTCGTTTGACGACGTCTATCCCCGGCGGGACCTGCTGCTCGATCTGATGTCCATGATCTACGGCTGCGCCGGGGACCCGGAGAACGAGGAAACGGTCCTGCTGCTGAATCTGGAACAAAGACGTCTGTATTTCCGGAAGTATCCGACGCCGCACAATGAATACAGGGTGGCGGAGCTCAACCGGATGCTCGCGAGCTTTTATCTGCGGCAGAAGCGGATGGAAGAGGCGGAACAGTATCACCTGGAGACGGTGGAAGGATACCGGCGTGCGGCAAAAACCGTTGACGATCCATATCGGGACATGTATGAGAACAGTCTGGCCATTGCCTGCAGCAATACCGGCCTGATGTACGACATGATAGGGAAACCGGAGGAGGCGGAACGGTTCCTCCGGGAGGCGCTGGAGGTCTGCCGCGGACCTGCAGAGAGACGGTCCTCACCGTCCGACGTGTCGGATCTGGTCATGATCGTCCTCAACCTGTACGGGCTCTATGCCGACCATGGAAAGACAGACGCGGCAGAGACGCTGCTTCGGGAGGCGCTGGAGACCGTCCGCCGCCTCGGGGAGAAGCTTGGGCCGGACGTCTGTGAGCCGAATGAAGCCTCCCTGCTGTACAATATGTCCCTGCTTTTCCGGGAGAGCGACCCTGCCCGTGCCGCGGAATGCCTCCGCGAGGCCGCTGTGCTCGCCGGGCGCCGGCGCGGAACAGACAGCACCTGCGCCTGGATCTGCGAGCAGATCGAAAAAGCATGATCCTTCCCGAAGGGCCGCGGTCATGCTTTTCCCCGATCATAAGACTGAACCCCGCACGAGGGCCGCGAAGGGGTCCCGGGGGCGATCGCAAAGCCCCCGGGTCGGCCCGCAGGACGAAATCCTCCCGCAGGGATTCGGCACATTGATCCGGGATCCGAATCAAAACCGCCCGACCCCATTCCCCGGGGCCGGGCGCATTTGATTCCGTGAAAAGCCTTCAGACGTTGAGATTGCGGTCCATGATCGCGGCGGCGCCGAAGTAGAGGGCGACCGCGCAGACCAGGGAGTAAACCGCGTCGGCGAGGAGATAGCTGACAGGCTTCCGGTTCAGGCTCTCGAAGGCGAAGAAACCCAGGCGGCTGACCAGCAGGGAAATCACGATGAAGAAGATGAAGGCCACCAGGCCGCTGAACTTCTTGCCCCGCAGGATCGACGAGGACAGGATGTCGGCAAAGTAGGCGATGTTCACCGTGCACAGCCAGCTGCACAGCACGCTGAAGAAGAAGAGCAGCACGGTCGTGCGGTCGATGGACAGGTGGGTGAACGCCTCAATGATCTTGGAGAGCTGCTCCCACAGGTCATCCAGCAGATTGTAGCGGGCAAAGACGAGGGTCACGTCCAGCACGCCCAGCAGGGCGATGGCCACGCCGGCGAGCAGGACGGAGACGCCGTTCTCGATCACCTTCGCGCCGAGGATCTGGTAGCAGTTCCGGGGCGTCATGAAGAGCATGTAGCCCTGCTTGCTGTTCATGTCGCGGTGGAGGATCACCACGCTCGCGATACCAATAGCCATCGGCACCACGAAGGCCGCGAAGACGAGCAGGCCGGTCGCGAAGCCCACCGTCCGGGAATGGTCGAACAGCAGGCCGAGCAGAAGAGCCGCCTCCAGCACCGCGAAGAGACCCAGGGCGATCAGCTTGGCCGACCAGGACTTGCGGAATTCGTATTTCAGGAGCATCTTCATCTCACAGCACCTCCTTGTCGCCGGCGCCGAGGTCGGCGTAGACCTGACGGTAGCGGTCGGCCATGGACAGGCCGGTGCGCTGGCGCATGGTCTCCAGGTCGCAGGACTCCACCAGGCGTCCCTGCTTGATGAACACGGCCCAGTCCGCGATGGCCTCCATCTCCTCCACCAGGTGGGAGGACATGGCGAGGACCGTGTCGCTGTCCGCGGCCTCGACGATGGTCCTGGCGATCTGGTCGCGGGCGAGGAGGTCGATGCCGTTGAAGGGCTCGTCGAGGAGGTAGACCTTCGCGCGGCGGGCCAGGGTCACGGCGACCTTCATCTTGGCCATCATGCCGGAGGAGAGGTTCTTCACCTTGAGTCCGGGGGCCAGGTCCATGCGGCGCAGGAGGTCCTCATAGCGCGCCGGGTCGAAATCGGCGAAGAAGTCCTCATAGTACTTCCCCACGCTCTTCGCGGTCATCCAGGGGTAGAAGAAGGGCTCGGTGGACATGTAGGCGACGTCCTCGCGGCTGTGCATGCCGACGGTCTCGCCCTTCCAGAGCATCTGGCCCTCGGTCGGGTGGAGCAGGCCCGTGGCCAGCTTCATCCAGGTGGTCTTGCCGCTGCCGTTGGGGCCGAGCAGGGCGTAGATGTGCCCGGGCTCCAGCCGCAGGGTGACATGATCCAGCGCAACGGTGCTCCCGAAGCGCATGGTGACTTCACGACTTTCCAGCATGGATCGGTTTCCTCCTTATTCTTCGGACGGTCCGGCAGGCTGCGCCTGCTCCGCCGCTTCGATCATCGCCAGGGCCTCCCCGCGGGTCAGGCCCAGGTCCTGCAGGCGGCTCAGGAATCCCCTGAGCAGCTCCTCCGCCATGGCCGCGCGCAGGGCGGCGATCCGCTCCGCATCGGCGGTGACGAAGGTTCCCAGGCCGCGCCGCGTCTCGCACAGGCCGCTGTTTTCCAGCTCCTGGTAGACCCGGGCGGCGGTGTTCGGGTTGATGGTGAACCGCAGCGCGAGCTCCCGGGTCGAGAGCAGCCTGTCGCCCGGTTTCAGCCGCCCGCTGACCATGTCGCGCTTCAGGGCATCCGCGACCTGCGCCCAGATCGGCAGCATCGGGTCGAAGTTCATCCTCACCCCTCCTCTCGGCACCCCTTTCCGGTGTACCAGTCGCATAGTACACTATTTCACTAAATCTGTCAAGAGGTTTTTTTCGTTATTCCCGGTGAGCCCCTCCAGGCCCAAACATTTCTTTATTCACACTTCCCCGGGCGCGCCCCCACGTTGACAAACGCCGCCGTTCGTTTATAATACTGCTCAGAAAACCCGCGCGACAGACAAGGAGGAACCGATGATGAAGAAGTGGGCTGTTTTGCTGCTTGCGCTCGCGCTGCTGCTGGCCGTGACAGTCGGTGCGTCGGCCGAAACCTGGGCGGAGACTTACGCCCGCGCCGGCGCTGCCTATGCGGCGGGGAATCTGGAGGAGGCCAGCCGCCTTTATGCCGGTATCCCGGAGTACAAGGACAGCCGGCTGAAGATCCGACAGATCACGGCGGAGCTTTTGTTTGCCAAGGGGGATTACGCCAGGGCGTGGGACGTCTTCTCCGCCCTGGATACGGCTTATCACTCGAGGGACACCGAGTTTGAAGCCCTGTATGCCGAAGCCGCGGACAAGCGTGCCGCGGGCGACTACGCGGCAGCCGAGGCGCTCTTCGTGTCTCTGGGCTCCTACCGCGACAGCGCGAAGCAGGCGATGGACACCGTCCTGCGCGCGAAGGCGGACGAACTGTTTGCCGCGGGGCATTACGACACGGCACGGAGCCTGTACAGCACCCTCGGCGACGCGGACAAGGTCAGCGAGTGCAGCTATCTGCACGCCGCCACGCTCGGGCAGAGCGGGGAATTCATCGCGGCAGCGGCGGAGTATGCGTCCCTGGGCGACTACAGCGACAGCCGGGACAAACGGTATGCCGTCGGCCTGGACGCGCTGAACGCGGGCATGGTGGAGGAGGCCTGGACGATCCTGGACGCCTGCAGGGACTACCGGGACCCGACAGAGGATCTCTATCAGGCCGCCGTGGCCGCCGGAAGCCGGAACGACCTGTCCGTGGCGGTCCCGATCTACCAGAAGCTGGGCTCTTACAAGGACTGCGCCATGCGCATCGCGATGGTGGGCTATCAGTACGGTTCGCAGCTGTATGATGAGGGCGAATACCTCCAGGCGGGCAATGTGTTCCATTTCCTCGGCAAACTGTCCGACGCGGAAGCCCGCACGGAGATCAGCTGGTACGCTGCGGCGAACGCAAAGTTCGACGAGGGGGATTATATCGAGGCAATCAAGCTTTACGCATTGGTGCCGAATTATCAGGACAGCCAGAAGCGCACGAAGGCGTGCAACGGTTTTCTCTTCATGGAGAAAGAAGAATACAGCCGTGCACTGAGCATCTTCAGCGGACTGGGTGATTTCGAGGACAGCAAAAAGCAGGCACAGGAGTGCCGCTATCAGATTGCCCTGAAGAAGATGAACGATGCGGAATATCTTGCGGCCGCGGCGGAGTTTGACGGGATCAGCACCTACAGGGACAGCGCGACGCTGGCGAAGGAATGCCGTTATCTGCAGGCGGGAATCTACAAGGAACAGGCTCAATACGACGACGCGAGCAAGCTCTATGACGGGCTGGCGAAGAACAAATACAAGGAAAGTGAAACCCTGTCGAAGCAGTGCCACTACCTGCGCGCGGAGGAGCATCTCGCCGCGAATGCGACGGAAAAAGCGTACAACGAGTACGTGAAGGCAGCCACCTATCAGGATGCGGTCGAAAAAAGCGGCATGACCGCCAGCACGCTCGCGCTGGAAGCCACCCAGAAGGGTGACTACGAGGGAGCGATCGCCTGGTATGTCAAGGCCGGAGAATACCCCGGAGCCAAAGAGGCCATCGAGTTCATCGGCGAGTACTACATGATGACGGCGCAGTATGATCTGGCCTTTGACACGCTGATGAAAGTCATAAAACTGGACTCCGCCAAAGAGACAATGACGAATCTGGGCATCGCATATTATCGCAACAATGAACATGATAAAGCAAAAAAATGCTTTAAGATTTCAGGATATACCGGTGAAGAGTTGAGCGCACTTCGCGAAGAGCAGCGCGCATTACTAAAGAAAGCCGGTTCCTACATCACGATGGGTACTTATATGCAGACAGCATCCGGTAACGACAGTACCCCCATCGAATGGGTCGTACTTGAGTATGACTCAAAGAACAATCGTGCATTGCTGATTAGCCGATATGTGTTGGATGTGCAGCCGTATCATACTGAAGAAGCTAAAGTCACATGGGAGCAGTGCAGCCTACGTGCATGGCTGAATAGCGATTTCTATAACAGAGCATTCAACACGGAAGAAAAACGTGCGGTTTTAATCACAAACGTGGATAATGGCAAAGGTTCGGGGATGTGGGATTATGGAGGAAACAATACTCAGGACAAGGTTTTCCTGCTAAGCTTTGCAGAGGCAGTGAAATACTACGACGTACAATATAGCTATATCAGTGACACGAATAAATCGGAAGCTGCGCCCACTGAGTACGCCATTAAACGTGGAGATAAAAACAGGGTATACAGAGAAATACCCGTGGGCAGACCATGGTGGCTGCGTTCACCGGGTGTGTTATACGAGGCTTTGGCAGTTCTTGAACAAGGGTCTGTCAATTGTATTGATGTTAACAACAACTCAATTTATGTCCGCCCCGCCTTCTGGATCGACCTGAACGCTGACATTTTCTGACCGGCGTCACCGGTGCGACCCTGTCTGACACAAGCCAAAAAGACACCCCCTTCCCCCGCGTATCGCACACGGGAGCCGGGGGTGTCTTTTTGCTCTGCCGACCGCTCAGAAGCCCATCATCCGCGGGATGCGGCGGACCTCGGGGGCGGGGTCGGAGCGCAGGCCGTCGGCGATCCGGTAGACCTCGCGGTTGACGCGGGTCACTTCCTCCGTGAAGATCCCGTAGGGCCTGTGGCAGACATCCACCATGCCGATTTGACAGTTCTCGCCGTCAAAGCGGCCGAGCACGCACTGGTCGTTGAGGGAGAAGTAGTGCGCCCCCACAAAGAAGGGGCTGTCGGATGCGCTCTCGTAATAGGCGCGGTAGGCGCGGCCGCGGTCCTCCTGGGTCGCCACGGAGCAGATCGCCGCCGCAAGCATGCCCGCGTCCGGGGCGCCGAAGTGGAACTCGCCGATCATGATCGGCTTGCCCGTGAGCTCGCCCGCCTTCTGCACGCTCGGGCGGATGTCGGCGTCGTAGCCGTTGAGGGAGAAGACGTCGAAGTTCTCGTGGCCCTCGAGGAGGATCGGGTCGAGGAGCATCGCGAAGCGCATGCCGAGGTTCAGGTGATGGCTGTCCACCTTCCGGCAGGCCCGGCTGGGCACGGCGGAGTAACGGCGGATCAGGACGGCGCTGAAGGCGCGGGCGTCCGCTTTGGCGGCCTCGCCGAACGAGGAGACCGGGGGCTGCGGCTGCCGGAGGTCCTCAAAGCCGGCATAGGACGTGCCCCAGGCGGCGTTCAGGGCGGCGATGTCCCCGTACTTCTCCCGGAGGAAGGCGATCATCCGCTGCTTGCAGCAGGTGTCCGCGGGGTTCTCCAGCACCTTGTCGGCGATGATCAGCCCCTGGACGAAGGCCCACTCCGGCTCGTTGCGGAGGAAGTAGCCGACCATGCACTCGTCGTCCTTCAGCGGGGCGAGCTGCTGTGCGAAGACCTCCGCGTTCGCCTCGTATTCCTCGCTGAACACGTCGGGGAAGTCGCGGAAGACCGTCGTCTTCGTGGTGGGGAAGTCTGCCAGCGGCCAGACGTAGGGCAGGCGCGCCCAGCGGATGAACTCCGGGTCGCTCCAGTTGCCGACCGTGTTGAACTGCCAGCGGATCAGCCGGGCTTTGGTGATCTCCATCCAGGCCTGCTTCCACTCGCTGCCGAAGACGCGGATCAGGTTGGTGATGCTGTGGTTCACATACAGGCCGGCGAAGCGTTCGTTCCGCTCGGTCATCTCAAAGGCGGGGGCGAATTTCTCCCGGTCTGGGATCTCGCTCAGCAGGCACTCGATGCCTTCCACATAGGAGGCGTCGCCGGGGATGCAGCAGTCCAGGCCCGCGGAGACGAAGCGGTATCCGTCCGGGTCGGCCAGGTACCAGCGCTTCCCGTCGAAGTGCGTGCGGAAATAGCCTGTGCCCTCCCAGCGGACGGACAGGTCTCCGCCGAAACGGCTGCGGCCCTCGAACGCTGCGTTCCCGGCGGCCGCACGCTCCGCGCGCAGCATCTCCGCCATCGCGGCCTCGCTCTCCGTCTTGCCCGGCCAGGTCTTGAAGTTCGCCTGGCCCAGCTCGTCCACGATGGGCGAGCCGCTCAGGGTGATCTCCGGCTCACCCTCGGTCAGGGTGATGCCATGGAGCAGCACGCGGCGGGGCTGCGCGGCCTTCTTGAAGGAGAGGATCATGGCCTGGGCCTCCTCCGGGCGGATGCCGCGGCCGAGGATCATCTCCTTCAGGCGGCCCGGCGTGCGGGGGATGAACATGGTCTGGCTGTCCAGGAGGGAGAGCGCCACCGGCCACTGCACGCGCACCCGCGGGAGGATGCCGGCGTTGACGATGCACATGGGGCCGTCCTGAGCCGCGGCAGTCATGAAGACCAGGGCGAAGGCCTCGTCCATGTCGCCCAGGGCCGTGAGGTCGAAGACCAGGTGCGTCATGCCGGTCCAGTCCACGCCGCCCAGGTGCATGGGCATCCCGCCGAGGATCATTTTGCCGCCGTCGGCCGGCACGGTCAGCAGGAGACCGTCCTGTGTCTGTTCCGCTTCCACACCGTCCAGGCGGAACCGCTCCACCGGGATCGTCAGCTGTCTGTTCATATATATCCCTCCGTTCGTCTTGCCGTGTTCCGGAACTCCTCCGGACAATTGCCAGTATAGACGGAACGGAAACAGAAGTATTGCACAAAACAAATGCATTTTGCAAAAATCTGACACAACTCCGCGAAGCGGGAAGCAAGCTTTTCTCTTCATGTTTCGTCAGGAAACTCCGTTGAAGAGGGAATGCGCCTGCGGGCGCACCAGAGGGCTTTCCGATCGCCCTCTGGACTCCTTCGGGGCCGGCCCGTTAATGGCAGGCTTTGGTATCGTAAGGTTTTTATATCGACATTACTTTGCCCAATGACCGTGCATAACAAGATGGCCCGGAAGGGTCCAGGGATTCGGAGCGCCCGGAAAGCTGACCGGTGGTCGGTCTTCAGCGGAGAATGGGCGGCAGCCCCGGATCGATCGGAAAGCCCCTGGTGCGCCTGCGGGCGCATCCCCTCCCATCCCCGGCAATACCATGAAGAACCGGAAAACGCCGGCGGATCGCCGGCGAAAAGTCCCGTTCACTTTCCGTCCCTGTACTCCCGGGGGGTCATCCCGGTGACGGCGCGGAACGTGTTCTGGAAATGACTCTGGGAGGAGAAGGACAGGTAGGCCGCGATGTCACTCAGCGAGCGGTCCGAATACCGCAGCAGGCGCTTTGCCCGCTCGATCCGCTGCTCTCTGATGAACGCCGAGACGGTGACGCCCATCGTCTTTTTGAAGCAGGCCGAGAGGTACTCCGGCGTGACGCCCAGCTCCTCCGCCAGCTCACCGACCCGCGGCGGCCGGTCGATGCGGTCCGTGATCCGGGCGACCGCCCCGTTCACCAGGGCGCTGCCCGTCTTCCGCCCGCGGACCTGCCTCACCCGCTCGCAGAAATCGCGGAGCATCTGCGTGGTCAGTTTCTCCAGCATGGCGGGGTTTTTCCGGCGCGCGGCCAGGTCGATGTAGTAGTCGCAGAGCGGGAAGGCCGTCTCGGGCGAGAGCCCCGCGCGGATCGCCGTGCGCGAGAAGAGGGCGGCCGCGGAGACAAAGCGCGTCCGGACGCGCCGGGTGAAACCGTCGCTGACTGCCTCCTCCGTTCCGCCCGCGACCCCGGCGGCGTTGTTCCACCACGCCATCAGCCCGTCCGTGTCACCCTGTTCCAGATAGCCGAGCAGCTGCTGCTCATACTCGTACGCGAGGCGGGGGGAGGAGCGGAGACCTTCGTTCCTCTCGGAGAAGAGCGCGGCGTTCTCCATCTCGCGCTCGGCGGACAGGCCGTCGAGCATCCCCTCGCGCAGGTTCCAGATCTCCCGGTTCACGGTGATGTTGATCGCGGAGAGGAACCACAGGAAGGTGTCGAGGGTCATGCGGGGCGTGCCGCGCAGGTGGCGGGCAAGGCGCTGCAGCTCCCCCGCGGGGATGTCGTACTCGAGGAGCATCCGCTGCAGGGCGGCCTCCGTCAGCTCCCCCAGCAGCACCGGCCCGAGGATGACGCGCAGGTCTCCCGACTTTTCCCGCACCTCGCCGACCGCGATCAGCTCGGACGACACCCGGTAGCCGATGTGCTCACCGGGCTCCAGGAGGGTATCGGGGTGGAAGCCCGTGGGCGCCCACACGGCGATGCGCTCCGGGTCCAGGGCTTCGCTCCCGAAATCGCGCGCGTGGACGAAAAGGACCCGGCTGCCCCGGTAGAGGTGCACCGGGGCGCCGGATACGTAGAAGACGAACCGCAGATAGTGATCGAGGACTTCGGCTTTCATCGCACTGCCTCTCCGTCATTCCGCCTGCTTCTGCCAGGGGCGCTGGGCCATCACGCCGGCGAGGGCGTGGGGGACGTAGGGCTCCTCCAGGCGGGCGATCTCTTCAGCGGTGAGTTCGAGGTCCACCGCGCGCACGGGGCCGTCGATGTGGCGGACCTTCGTCGCGCCGCAGACCGGAGCCGTGACCTTCGTAAGCAGCCAGGCCAGGGCGATCTCCGTCATCGTCACGCCGCGCTTTTCAGCGATCTCCGCCACGCGGCCGATGATCACATTGTCGTGCTCCGCGGTCGCGTCGTACTTGAAGCGGGCGTAAGCGTCCTGCTCCAGGCGCTTCGTCGTTTCACTGCCGGGCAGGCGGGAGAGGCGGCCCGCCGCCAGGGCGCTGTAGGGCGTCATGGCGATGCCGTCCTCCAGGCAGAAGGGCCGCATGTCGCGCTCCTCCTCGCGGTGGATCAGGTTGTAGTGGCTCTGCACGGAGACGATCTTCGCAAAGCCCTCGCGCTCGGCCAGGGCGTTGGCCTTGGCGATCTGCCAGGCGGAGCAGTTGGACACGCCGATCGCGCGGATCTTGCCGGCCCGCACGGCGTCGTTCAGGGTGCGCATCGTGTCGTACACGGGGGTCAGGTAGTCCCACATGTGCATGATGTACAGGTCGATGTGATCCATGCCGAGCCGCTTCAGGGAGGCGTCCAGGCATTCCCGGATGTGCTGCGCGCCGGTGACGCCGGCCTCGAGCTCCGTCGGGGTGACGGGCGTGTACTTGGTCGCGATCACGTATTGGTCGCGCGGCGCGGCGGAGCGCAGCGCCCGGCCGACGAACTCCTCGCTCGTGCCGCCGGAGTAGCCCATCGCGGTGTCGAAGAAGTTGATGCCCTGATCGAGGGCACAGCGGATGATCTCCGCGGACTCCTCCTCGGAGAGGGTCCAGGTGTGGCTCCCGGGTGTCGGCGCGCCGAAGCCCATGCAGCCCAGGCAGATGCGGGAGACGGTGAGGTCGGAATTTCCCAGCTGAACGTACTTCATGTGATGCGGCTCCTTTATTGTGTCTTCGGTCGGTGAGATCACAGCGCGAGCGCCTCGCCCGGCCAGAGGGGGCGGATGCGCCCGGGGTTCACGATCCGCGCGTACAGGTCGGCGGGGTTTGCGTTGAAGGGCGTCATGTCCGGGGCATCGACGGTGCCCCAGTGGATGAGGACCAGGCGGGCCTGCGGATAGGCGTCGGCGAGCTTCACCGCATCCTCCAGCCCGATGTGCCACATGTTGTCGGAGAAGTCGAAGAGGATGACGTCCGGCGCGTCCATGTGCAGGTGGCTCTCCAGCAGGCGGGAATCCCCGGGCAGCCAGACGCTGCCGTCCGGCGTTTCGAATCGGAAGCCGCAGTAGTCCTCCTCCGGCCACGTGCGGTAGGCGAATTCCGGGATGCCGTTCTGCCAGTTGTGCTTCGCGGGGGTGAGGGTCACGCGGACGCCGCCGACCGCGAAGGTCTCCCCGATGCCGTGGCCCTCGCCGGGGATCCCGGCGGCCCGCATCTCCTCCGCGACGTAGGCGGTGCTGTGGAAGGAACGGCACACGTCCCTGAGCGCGAGGCAGGTCTCCCGGCTGAAGTGGTCGTTGTCGATGTGCGTCACGAGGACAGCGTTCAGGTGCGGCACGTCCTCCGGCTTCAGCGGGCAGTCAAAGAGCACCGGCATGTCGAAGCCCGTGAGCAGCGGGTCGATCAGGATCGTCGTCCCGCGGACGTTCAGCAGGATGCCCGCGCCGCCGAGCCAGGTGATCTCCGTGCCGGCGCGCGGGCCGAACGCCGCCGGCGTCACCGGGATCACCTTCGACGGCATGGCCTGGCCTTTTTCGTTGAGGATGTATTTTTCCATGGTCGCGCCTCCCGTTCGTCGTGTTTTCTGGCTCTGTTCACGGAAAGTTCGGGAAAAGCATAAGGGAAGGGATTCGCGCTCTGCGGAGCGCGCCAGGGGCTTTCCGATCGCCCCTGGACCCTTCGGGAACATGTCTTCCTTGTTTGGTATTGGGTAAAGTGTCGTAGAGAAAAGAACCTTTCAATCCCAAATCCTATCACGATCGGGACGGCGCCGAAGGAGTCCAGAGGATTCGGAGCGCCCGGAAAACTCTCCGGGGGACAGTTTTCAGCGGAGAATGGGCGGCAGCCCCGGACCGATCGGAAAGCCCTCTGGTGCGCCCGCAGGCGCATCTCCTCATCAACGGAGTTTCTCTGACGAAACGTGAAGAGCCTGTTTTCTTCAGGTTTTCAGCTCACCGTGCGGATCCAGCCAGTCCAGGGCCTCCGGGAGGGCGGCGTCGCAGAAGGCGAAATCGTGCCGGCCCGGGCGCGGCTTCCAGACGACGGGCGCGCCGGCCTTCTCCAGCGCCTCCGCCAGGGAGCGGTTGGCGCCCAGGAGCGAGTCCTCCTCCCCGCAGGTCATGTAAACCTCCGGGAAGTGCTGCCCGCCGTCCGCGCGGTTCTGCGCTTCGATCTCCCGGATCAGGACGCGGGGGTTGCGGTCGGTGTGCTGCGTCTCGTCCAGGTCGCCGAAGTTCATCAGCTCGCCGGCGACGTTGCCGTTCGTGCGCACCCAGTCCCGCGGATACTCGTAGAAGTGCACAGCCCCCGCGAACACGGCGATCTTCCCGAAGGTATCGCGGTACTTCAGTCCGTTGCGCAGGGCGCCGTACCCGCCCATGGACATCCCGCCGATGAAGGTGTCCTCCCGCCTGCGGGAGAGCGGGAGCATCTTCCGCGTGAAGTCCACCAGTTCCCGGCCGATATACTCGCCGAAATCGCCCAGACAGCCGTCCTTCACAAGGATGTCGAGATAGAAGGAGTTCTCGCCGGAGGGCAGGATGACCGCGATGCCCCGGCTCTCCGCCAGCCAGCGCAGCCCTGTGTAATGCAGCCAGCGCGCGCTGTTCCCGCCCAGTCCGTGCAGCAGGTAGAGCGTCGGGTACGGCGGCGTGAACCGCTCCGCGGGCAGGATGGCCCGGAAGGACACCAGACGCTTTAGGGTCTTCGACTCAAACTCGAATTCGACATAGGCCATGGGACTTTCCTCCTTATGGATTCATTTCGGTTTCCGTCAGATGACTTTCCGGTTCTTCCACTTGCCGCTGCGGAAGCGCACGATGTCCAGCACGGCCTTGATACACCAGTCCAGGGCCATGGCGATCGCGATGCCGATGACGCCCAGCCCCAGGTCCAGCCAGCGGACCAGCAGGAAGGAGAGGAGCGTCCGGCACACGACCGTGCAGAAGATCGACGCCCACATGGTGAATTTGATGTCGCCCGCGGCGCGCAGGCCGGAGGACAGCGGCATCGCGAAGGGCTGCACCGTGGCCGAGAAGAAGTTGTGGATGGCCACGACGATCAGGATCAGGGTCTTCGTCTCGGCGGGGAGGTCGTAGAGCGGGAGGAGCATGGGTGTCAGCGCCATGACCGCGGCGTTCCAGATCACGGCCAGGGCCACGGAGAGGCGGGTCAGCTTGCGCATGTACCACGCCGCCGCCTCCTGGTCGCCCGCGCCGACGCACTGGCCGATCACCGTGATGAACACCGTGCTCATCGCCGTGCCCATGCAGGCCGCCAGGGACCAGAAGGTCTGGCCCGTGGTGTTGGCGTCGATGTGCATGTCCGGGAGGCTGGCCAGGAGCATGAAGCTGATGACCACCTTGGACGCCTGGAAGAGAGTGCTCTCGATGGAGTTGGGGATCGCGACGCCCAGGATGCGCCCGGCCATGGACGGGTGGAGGCGCAGGACGTCCTTCGGGACGATGGTGACCCTGGCCTTGCGCGCTGCCTTCAGGCGCTCCAGGAGCCGCTCCGCCTTCGGGGTGCCGAGGCAGAGCCAGGTCATGACCGCGGCGTTGAGGTACCAGGAGATCACGGTGGGCCAGGCCACGCCCGGGGCGCCGGCGTGCAGGGCGAAGACGCCGATCGCGTTGCCGGCCACGTTGACGATGTTGCCCGCGAGGGTCACCCACATCGTGATGCGCGTCTGCCCCATCGCGCGGAAGACCGCGGCGCCGGCGTTGTAGACGGCGGTGGCCGGGAAGGAGAGGGCCACGATCCACAGGTAGGTCTTGCAGGCGGAGCGCACGGCCTCAGACTTGGCGGCGAAGACCGCGTCGATCAGCGCGGGGCCGAAGGCGAGCGTCAGCGCCATGCACACGAGGGACAGCAGTCCCGCGATGTGGAAGATCTGCGAGGCGGAGAGGCTTGCGTTCTTCCCGTCCCGGCTGCCGATGTACTGCGAGACCACCACCGCGCCGCCCGCCGACAGGGCGGTGAAGAGGTAGAGGAAGACCGTGATGATCAGGTTGTCCAGGCCGACGCCGGTCAGCACGCCCTCGCCCGCGTGGCTGGCCATCATGGTGTCCGCCAGGCCGACGACCATCTGCAGGACGTTCTCGATCACCAGGGGGATGATCATGGCTTTCAGGGCTTTATTGTCAAACGTTTTGCGCTCATCGCCGAGCTGCTGCCGCGGCTCGATCAGTCTTGCGAAAGCTCCCATGCGCACAACCTCCGTATCGGTTTCTTGTCATCTGTATTCTATCACGGATGCCGTGCCATGACCAATACTTTGTGTATGCGGTCAATCCATGCCTGAAAAGCATCGGATGTGCTCGATGAAGGCTTCCGCCGCCCGGCCGAAGGGCTGGCCGCGCTTCCAGGCCAGGACGGTCCCGGCGGTCAGCTCCGGCTCGAGCGGGCGGGAGGTCACGCAGGCCGGGTTCCGGGCCTCCGGAAGGCCTTCCGCGACGATCGCGTACCCGTAGCCCTGATGCACCACGGCCAGCTTGTTCGAGGGAAGGTTCCCCGTGAAGGCGACGTTCAGCGCGTCGAAGCGGTCGCCGAACCAGCTGGCCAGCTCGCTCTGCACGTTCAGCCGCCGGGGCAGGATCAGCGGCAGGTCCGCCAGGTCCTCCCGCGTCACGCTTTCCTTTTGCGCCAGCGGATCGTCGGGGCGCATCACGAGCACGAAGCGCTCCCGGACGGGCAGGCGGATGAAGGCGAAGCGCTCCAGGTCCACCGGCTCCAGCAGCAGGCCGACGTCGATCAGCCCGCGCTCCATCCGCTCCTTCACCGCGTCCGCAGCCGCCGTGTAGAGGTCGAAGGTGACCTTCGGGTGCCGCTCGCGGAAGGTGCCGCACAGGCGCGTGAGGATCTCCGCCCCCGCGACCTCGCCGCAGCCGACGGCGACGGTGCCCTCCAGCTCCCGGGCCTGCCGGGACAGGTCCGCCGCCGTGCGCTCCGCCAGCTCGACGATCTCCTCCGCGCGCCGGCGCAGGAGCAGGCCCTCCGCCGTCAGCTCGATCTTCCGGGCCCCGCGGCGGAAGAGCCGGACGCCGGTCTCCTCCTCCAGCTGCGCCAGCTGCCGCGAGAGGGTCGGCTGTGTGATGTGGAGCACTTCCGCCGCCCGCGAGATGCTCTCCTCGCGCGCGACGGTCAGGAAGTATTTCAGGACGCGGATCTCCATCGTGCCGTCCTCCGCCATTATCGTTTTGCATCATTATACATGAATAACCACCCGGAGGCAAGATGCGGTTCCGGTCTTTCCGTCCGGCGGTTTTTCGTGTATACTGGGGGCAGGAAGAACGGTGCGGGAGGCGGAAACAGTGACGGATCGCACGGACGGGTACGTCTGCAGGATCGCCTGCGAGGCGGAGATGAACCGCCGCTGGGACGACGAGATCTCCCGCCACGCGGAGAAGGGGAACTGGATCACGTGGAAGGCGGAGGCGATCGCGAACTTCCGGGCGGGACGGTCCGTCCCGTACTACGGCATCCTGAACGGGACCGTGATCTGCGAGGCGACCGCGGTGCCGGACGGCGACTCGGCCGAGCTCTGCGCATTCCGCACCGTGCGGGAGCACCGCGGGGAGGGGTATTTCTCCCGGCTGATGGCCTTCCTGCTGGAGGACCTGCGCCGCAAGGGCTTCGTCCGCGCCGTCGTCGGGGTGGAGCCCGGCGAACCGCGCAATCTCGCGATCTACCGTCACTGGGGCTTCACCGACCTCATCCGCACCGGCACGGAGACCTACCCCGACGGGACGGTCATCGACGTGCTCTTCTACGCGAAGGAACTCTGAGCCGGACCCCCTTTTCAACCGGGCGTCCGGGTGGTACAATGGAGACAAATCCGGAGGGACGCCGTCCTCCGCGGAAAGGCAGCTGACAGATCATCATGCGGAAACTGTGGTTCACACTGGCGCTGTGTGCGGCGCTGCTGATGACGGTTCCGGCCCTGGCTGGCAAGCCTGTCGGCGGTCTGCGCCGCCGCGCGCTCGAAACGGGCGGCCTGCAGGCCCGGTCGCCCTATTCCGTCCGCACGGATCGCGATACCTATGAGGCCGGGGAGCCCGTGACCATCCTGGCCGCCATCCCCGAAGGCGGCTGTTACGAGATCTGCCTGGGCGTGCTCGACGGCTCCGATCCCGATCCGAACATCGCCGACATCCTCTGGATGCCGGGCGAGATGACGGCGCCGAGCTGTGAATACAACCTGATCTGGACGCCGGGCGAGTATGTGTTTTTCTATGACATCTACAGCCGCGACGCGGAAACCGGGGATCTGCTCCCGGCCGTGAGCGACTACTGCATGTTTACGGTCACCGAGACGACCGGCACGAACCTCCTGAAGCAGAAGGCGCGTCAGGCGGTGGCGGCCTGCCGGGGAAAGTGCGACTTCGAGACGGTGATCAACCTGCACGACTGGGTGCTGGCCCACTGCACCTATGACGATAGCGAAACCTACTACTCCGCCGAATCCCTGTTCTTCCTGGAGCGCGGGGTGTGCAACAGCTACAGCCGCGCCTTTGACCTGCTGCTGCGGACGGCCGGGATCGACTCCGCCCGCGTGCTGGGCTGGGCCTACGAGATCAGCAACGAGTCCGGTCACGCCTGGAACGCCGCCCTGGTCGACGGGGAGTGGTATCTGTACGACTGCACCTGGGACGACGTCAGCAGCAGCTACTATTCCCACCGCTACTGCGGGCTGCCCTCAGACCTGATGAACCTGGATAACGAGCATATTGTGGAGTACATACCCGGCGGTGCGTGCAGCTGCACCTCCATGGACAGCAACTATTTCGTCCGCACCGGAAAGTGGCGGCAGCACTGCGGCGCCGCAGCCGATGAGATGCGGGCGCAGCTGGCGGCGGGCCTGCACACGGTGTCCGTGCAGACCGGCTATGATTACGGCCCCGGGATGGAGGCGGAGCTCTATGTCAACAACCGCATCGTGGCGGCGGGCATCGGCGCCACCGTCTGGAACGATGCGGCGGGGCAGATGTGCGTGGGGACCTTCTCCGTCACCCGCGGCAGCAATGAAATCACCGGCAGCGTGCACGCCTGGCGCTGGTCGACCCTTCCCGAATCGACGCAGATCATCGAATGTTTTGCCTTCGAGGACTGCAAATTCGAAAATCTTTGGCTGCCGGACGCCTGCACTGCCATCGAAGCATTTGCCTTCAAGGACGTCTGCCTGCAGGAGATCTGGATCGGCGCCAATGTGACGCATATCGACGACCTCGCCTTCATCGGCTGCCCGGACTTCATCATCCGCGCTCCGGTCGGCTCCTATGCCGCCGAATGGGCTGAGCTGCACAGCTTCACATACACCTGGATGCAAGGATTTGAGTAAGAGCAGGCGCACGATGATATGCAAGCCCTGTTCAGCAACAGATACGAAGAACCGGAAAGGGAGGAGAACGCAGATGAAAAAGCTCGGTTTCGGCATGATGCGCATGCCTGTCACGGATCCCAACGACCGCTCCACGGTGGACGTGGAGCAGGTGAAGCAGATGGTGGACCTGCTCATGTCAAAGGGGTTCACCTACTTTGACACCGCGTGGGTGTACAACGGCTTTGCCAGCGAGCGCGTGGCGAAGGAGGCGCTGGTGGACCGCTATCCCCGGGATTCCTTCACCCTGGCGACCAAGCTGCACAACGCCTTCTTCAACTCGGAGGAGGAGCGCGAGCACGTCTTCAATGAGCAGCTGCGCAAGACCGGGGCGGGGTTCTTCGACTACTACCTGCTCCACGGCATCGAGGCCGGCAGCTATCCGCACTACGAGAAGTTCGACTGCTTCGGCTGGCTGCTGGAGAAGAAGCGGCAGGGCCTGGTCCGCCACGCGGGATTCTCCTTTCACGGCGGGCCCGAGCTTCTCGACGAGATCCTTACGAAGCATCCGGAGATGGAGTTCGTGCAGCTGCAGATCAACTACCTCGACTGGGACAGCGAGTGGATCCGCTCCCGCGAGGTCTATGAGACGGCGCGCAGGCACGGCAAGCCCGTCTTCGTCATGGAGCCGGTGAAGGGCGGCACGCTGGCAAAGCTCCCGCCGGAGGCCGAGCGCCTGTTGAAGGAGCGCGAGCCGGACATGTCCCCCGCCTCGTGGGCCATCCGCTTCGCCGCGAGCCTGGAGGGCGTGAAGGTCGTGCTCTCCGGCATGAGCACCCTGGAGCAGGCGGAGGACAACGTGGCCTTCATGGAGGACTTCAGGCCCCTGACGGAGGAGGAGATCGCCCTGACCCGGCAGGCCGCCGGGATCATCAAGGCGCAGATCGCCGTGCCCTGCACCGGCTGCTCCTACTGCACCGAAGGCTGCCCGATGCACATCAACATCCCGGGGTACTTCTCCCTCTACAACGAGGACATGCGCGAGGACATGGCCCACAAGCGCTGGACGATCAACTTCACGAACTACGACAGACAGACGGAGCGCTTCGGCCGCGCCGGCGACTGCATCGCCTGCGGCCAATGCGAGAGCGTCTGCCCCCAGCACCTCCCGATCATCGAGAAGCTGCGGGATGTCTCCGCGCACTTTGACCGCCGCTGAGGGCGCTCGGCGCAAAGCCGTTGCGGAGTACACCAGGGGCTTTCCGATCGCCCCTGGACCCTTCGGAGCCGCATTTTTGAGCATCGTGATCGGCAAAGCCTGCACGAAGAACCTCTCCACCGCTGCGGCGGTCCCCCTCCCCTTTCAGGGGAGGTTTGGGTAACTAACTACCCTGTCTCCCCTGAAAGGAGAGATGTCGCCGCAGCGACAGAGAGGTTCTTACGCCGCTGTTCCTCAGAAGCAAGCTTTACGGGTCGGCCCCGAAGGTTTCCAAAGGGCGATCGGAAAGCCCTTTGGTGCGCCCGCAGGCGCATTTCCTCTTCAACGGATGATCCGCAAAAAACCACCAAATAGGGTCCCGCGCTCTGCGGAGCGCGCCAGGGGCTTTCCGATCGATCCGGGGCTGC
>JAFRPG010000083.1 GCA_017429265.1 Clostridia bacterium
GAGGGAATGCGCCTGCGGGCGCACCAGAGGGCTTTCCGATCGATCCGGGGCTGCCGCCCATTCTCCGCTGAAAACTGTCCACCGGACAGTTTTCCGGGCGCTCCGAATCCTCTGGACTCCTTCGGGGCCGTCCCGTTAAATAATTCTTGGGGATTGTCAGGTTTTTGATGGAATGCCAGGCTATGCTCTCAGACTTACCCGACAACTAACAAGAAAGAGACGGCCCCGAAGGGTCCAGGGGCGATCGGAAAGCCCCTGGCGCGCTCCGCGGAGCGCGAAACCCTCCCATATAGTTTTCCCGAACTTTCCGTGAAGAGCCAAAAGAATCACGTGTCCGGCTTGTGGCAGTCCCGAAAATATGATACAATTCCCCTGCCTGCGACTGTTTTCGCTGTGCAAAGAAAATCAAGAGGAGGCTTCTCTATGTTCAGGAGAACGCTGTCAACCCGTGACATTGCCATGGCCGGCATCATTGCCGCGCTCTACGTCGTGCTGACCTACATCGCCAACGCGATGGGTCTGGCCAGCGGCGCCATCCAGGTCCGCCTGTCCGAGGCGCTGACCATCCTGCCCTGCTTCACCGGCGCGGCCATCCCCGGCCTGACCATCGGCTGCGTGGTGGCCAATCAGGTCACCGGATGCGCTGCGATGGACGTGGCGCTCGGTTCCGTCGCCACCCTGATCGGCACGGTGGGCACCCGCCTGCTGAAGGACAAGCCCTTCCTGGCCTGGATTCCCCCGGTGCTCAGCAACGCCGTCATCGTGCCCTTCGTCCTGCAGTACGCCTACGGACTCGAGGACGCCTGGTGGTATCTGGCCCTGACCGTCGGTGCGGGAGAGGTCATCGCCTGCGGCATCCTGGGACTTCTGCTCTATCATTCCCTGAAGCGGGTGCCGCACCTGTTCTGACACGCCCGCCGAACCAAGGAGGTTGCTGCCCATGAACACCGCTCTGTGGGTACGGGTCATCCGGCACCACCGCACCGCCCGTCAGGTCACGGTCCCCTGCGGACGGCATGATCCCGAGGACGCACTTTCGGAGGCCTGCCACGCTCTGGACCTGTCCAGGCCGCTCTGGCTGGAGAAGAACCGGCGCGAGTGGAACGAGTTCGCCCAGACGCGCTTCCTGCCGGACAGCTTTCTCGAGGCCGTGGACTTTGACCGGCTGGAGATCGAGTTCATCGACCCGGACGCAAAGAAAAAGCGCTCCACCGACCCCCGCAACGCGTGACCGGGATCGGGTACCGCTTGAATCATAATATTCTGTTCGGCTCTGTATCGTTCGGATGATCAGACAGATAAAGATCAATCTGCAAGGAGGATGACGGCTATGCTCAACGAAAAGGTTTCCCGACTGATCGACAGCTATGCGGAAGAGTACGCGTCCATGCTGACCCGCTGGGTGCGGGTCCCCTCGGTCAAGGACGAGCCGGAGGACGGCGCGCCCTTCGGCCGCCAGGTCCGCCGGATGCTCGACATGGCGATGGTGGACTGCGAGACCATGGGCTTCCTGACCCATGTATACGACGGCTATGCCTGCGACGCGACCCTCGGCGACGAGGATCTGGAGACCGTCGCGGTCCTGGCGCACCTGGACGTGGTGCCCGCCGGCGACGGCTGGAAGTATCCGCCCTTCGGGGCCGTCCGCGAGGGCGACCGCATCTACGGCCGCGGGACCGGCGACGACAAGGGCCCCGCCCTGGCCGCCATGTTCGCGATGAAGGCGATCCGTGAGGCCGGCATCCCGCTCAAGCGCGCCATCCGCCTGATTCTCGGCTGCGACGAGGAGAGCGGCTGGGCCGACATGGACTGGTACTGCGAGCACGCCGACATGCCGGTTATGGGCTTCTCCCCCGACGCCTCCTTCCCGATCATCAACACCGAGAAGGGCATGATCCACGCCTTCGCGAAGGCCCCGGTCGCCGCCGACGGCCTGCAGGTGCTGGAGATGTGCAACGGCGAGCGCCTGAACGTGATCCCCGGCGAGTGCGGCACCGTCCTGGCCGGCGGCGAGGAACTGATTGCGCGGGTGAAGGCCTTCGCGGAGAAGACCGGTCTGCCCTATGAGGCGGAGCTGTGCGACAAGGGCGTCCGCGTGAAGGCCCACGGCATCCCCGGCCACTCGGCCTATCCCTTCGAGTGCCGCAACGCCAACGGCATGATGCTGATCCTCCTGCGGGAGCTGGGCGTCACCGGTGCGCTGAAGACCCTCGCCGACGCCTATCCGCTCGAGCACGACGGCAAGGCCCTGGGCATCGCCTGCTCGGACGAGCTCTCCGGTCCCCTGACCTGCAATATGGGCATCCTGCGCATCGACGACGGCATCGTCACGGCCTCGCTGGACTGCCGCTGCCCGGTGAACGCGGATCTGGACGCCCTCGTGCAGGCCATCCGCGACCATCTGCCCGGCTTCGCGCTGGAGCACCTGTCCACCACGGCACCGCACCATGTGCCCGCCGACAGCGAGCTGGTCACCTGCCTGCTCTGGGCTTATCACGAGCAGACCGGCCTGCCCGCCTTCCCCTGCTCCACCGGCGGCGGCACCTACGCGAAGGTGCTTCAGCAGGGCGTGGCCTTCGGCGCGGGCTTCCCGGACGACGAGGACCTGGCCCACCAGGCCAACGAATACGTCGAGATCGCGAAGATGATCCTGGCCGCAAAGGTCTACGCCAACGCCCTGCTGCGTCTGTGCGCGGAGTGAACCGACGGGAATGAAAGGACAGATCCGATGAAACGCCAATGCGGGATCCTCATGCATATCTCCTCCCTCCCCGGGCCCGACGGCATCGGCAGCCTCGGCAGGGAGGCATACGAATTCGCCGACTTCCTTCAGAAGAGCGGCATGAACATCTGGCAGGTCCTCCCTCTGGGCCCCACCGGCTACGGCGAGTCGCCCTACCAGTCCACCAGCGTCTACGCCGGCAATCCGCTGCTGATCTCGATCGACAGGCTCGCGGAGGAGGGCTTCCTCCTGCTGCACGAGGAAGAGCGCTATGTGCCGGAGAACCCGGAGCAGGTCGACTACGGCGCCGTCCGCTCGCACAAGATGAAGATCCTTCGGGAGAGCTTCTGCCGCTCGGAGGTCACGCTGAAGGACGAGCTGAAACGCTTTGAGCGCGAGGAATCCTGGGTGCGGGATTTTGCGATGTTCACCGCCATCAAGGAGCATTTCAGCGGCGCCATGTGGACCCAGTGGCCCAACGAAGGCCTGCGCCGCCGCAAAAAGGACGCCCTGCACAACTGCGGCATCGAGCTGGACGAGGAGATCCGCTTCCACATCTGGTGTCAGTACATGTTCGCCCGCCAGTGGAAGGCTCTCAAGGCCTACTGTAACGAGCGCGGCATCCTGATGTACGGCGACATGCCGATCTACGTCTCCGAGGACAGCGCGGATACCTGGACGCATCCGGAGGTCTTCCAGCTGGACAGGGACGGCGTGCCGAAGCGCGTCGCCGGTGTGCCGCCGGACTATTTCTCCGCGGACGGCCAGCTGTGGGGCAATCCCCTCTACCGCTGGACACGCCTGCGCTTCCACGGTTATGACTGGTGGGTGTCCCGCATGGCGCACATGGCTTCCATGTACGATATCATCCGGGTGGACCACTTCATCGGTTTTGCCAACTACTGGTCCGTGAAGCACGGTGCCCCCAACGCGCGGGGCGGCAAGTGGATCATCGGTCCCGGCAAGGCCCTGTTCAAAACCTTCCGCAAAAAGCTGCCCGGCCTCGACATCGTGGCCGAGGACCTCGGCGAGGTCAACGACCGCGTGCGGAACCTCGTGGCCTTCACCGGCTATCCGGGCATGAAGGTGCTGACTTTCGCCTTCGGCGGGAGCGAGGACAACATCCACCTGCCCCAGAACATCCCGGAAAACACCGCCTACTACACCGGCACCCACGACAATGCCACCGCGCGCTCCTGGGCCGAGTCCGCCTCCGATGAGGAGATCGCCTACGCGGGCAAAAAAATCGGATTCACGACACGGGCGGAGGCGCCCTGGGCGCTGATCCGCGCCGTCTTCGGGAGCCGCGCGCGCATCGCCGTCGTGCCCATGCAGGACGTGCTGGAGCTCCCCGGCTGGGCCACCATGAACCATCCCGGTCAGGCGAGCGGCAACTGGCTGTGGCGCATGAAGCCCGGCGCGGCCACCGACGCCATCGCCGAAAAGCTGGATACCCTTGCCCGTGAATCAAACAGGAGGAACCCCGCATGATGAATGCCAGGCAACTGATCGCCCGCGCGGAGGACGTGCTGCTGACCCGTGCGCACTGCGGCCTGAAGGAGGCCAATGCGGTCCAGCTCCACGACGCCGTCTCCACGGCGGCCATGGAGGCCGTCGCCCCCGTGTGGGTGCGCAGCGAGAAGAAGCGCGCGGGCGGTCGTCAGGCCTATTACATTTCGGCCGAGTATCTTGTGGGCCGCATGGTCTACAACAACCTCTACTGCATGGGGCTGCTGGAGGAGTGCCGCACCCTGCTCGCGGAGAAGGGCGTCGACCTCGCCGTGCTTGAGGACATCGAGGATGACGCGTTCGGCAACGGCGGTCTCGGCCGTCTGGCCGCCTGCTTCCTCGACAGCGCGGTCACGCACAACATCCCGCTGACCGGTTACGGCCTCCGGTACCGCTACGGCCTGTTCCGCCAGTCCTGGGTGGACGGCCGCCAGCATGAGGAGCCCGACGACTGGTCCCGCTTCGGCGACCCGTGGTCCGTGCGCCGCCTGGACGAGGCCGTGACGGTGGAGATGCAGACCGGGAACGTGCTCGCCGTCCCCTACGACATGCCCGTGATCGGCTTCGGCTGCAAGAACGTCGGCACCCTGCGCCTGTGGCAGTGCGAGAGCCTCCACGAGATCGACCTGCCCCTCTTCAACCGTCAGGAGTACACCAGGGCCGCCGCGGACAAGAACCGGGCCGAAGACATCACCAAGATCCTCTATCCCAACGATTCCCGCCGCGAGGGCAAGCAGCTGCGCGTCAAGCAGCAGTACGTCCTCGTCAGCGCCTCGGTGCAGGACCTTCTGCGCAGCTACCGGAAGCGTCACGGCAGCGACTACGGCTTTTTCGCCGAAGAGCACGCCGTGCAGCTGAACGACACCCACCCGGTGATGTCGATCCCCGAGCTGATCCGCCTGCTGATGAAGGACGGTGTCCCCTTTGAGGAGGCGTACGGCATCGCGCAGCGGACCTTCTCCTACACCAACCACACGGTCATGCAGGAAGCGCTGGAGAAGTGGGATCTGCCGCTGCTGCGCTCTGTCTGCCCCGAGCTGGTCCGCGTGATCCGCATGATCGACGCCCGCTTCCGCGCGGAGATGGCGCAGCGGGATCTCCCGGTCCTCCCCACCCGGTGCGTGATTGAAGGCAGCCGCGTCCACATGGCCCAGCTGGCCGTCTATGCGACCCACGCCACCAACGGCGTGGCCGCCCTGCACACCGAGATCCTCAAAAGCGACCTCTTCGCGGACTGGTACACGATCTGGCCGGAGCGCTTCCAGAACAAGACCAACGGCATCACCCAGCGTCGCTGGCTCGGCCTGTGCAACCCGGAACTGACGCAGCTCATTGAGAAAAAGATCGGCGGGGGCTTCCTCACCGATCTGGACCGTCTCGCCCGCCTCAGGCCGATGATCGACGACGCCCTCTGCGAGGAATTCCGCCGGGTCAAGCGGCTGAAGAAGGAGCAGCTCTGCGCCGAGATCGCGCGCCGGGAGGGCATCGAACTCAGCCCGGACATGCTCTTCGACGTGCAGATCAAGCGCCTCCACGAGTACAAGCGCCAGCTGATGAACGCCTTCTCGATCCTGGCGATCCACGACCTGCTCAAGCAGGGCAAGCTCCCGGATTTCACCCCGACCGCCTTCATCTTCGGCGCCAAGGCCGCCCCCGGCTATGACCGCGCCAAGTCCGTGATCTACCTGATCAACAGGATCGCGGCAAAGGTCAACGCGGATCCGGAGACCTGTGACCGCCTGAAGGTCGTCTTCGTGCAGAACTACAACTGCTCCTGGGCCGAGCACATCATCCCCGCCGCCGATGTCAGCGAGCAGATCTCCCCCGCGGGCACCGAAGCCAGCGGCACCGGCAACATGAAGCTCATGCTCAACGGCGCGGTCACGCTCGGCACCTACGACGGGGCGAACATCGAGATCGTCGAGGAAGCTGGCGCCGAAAACAACTACATCTTCGGTGCGACGGTGGAGGAGCTGAACGCGCTCAAGCCCACCTACGACCCGCGGGCCATCTACCGGGCGGACCCGATGATCGCGCGCGTTCTCGACACCCTCGTGGACGGCACCTTCCCCGACCCGGACGGCGGGCTCCAGGAGCTCTACTCCAGCCTGCTCGCCGGCGCGTCCTGGCACAAGCCCGACCACTACTTCATTCTCAGGGACTTTCCGTCCTATCTGGAAGCCAAGCTCGCCGCGAACCGCGATTACCGCGAGGATCCGGTCGGCTTTGCGCGGAAGTGCCTGTACAATGTCGCCTCCGCCGGCAAGTTCTCCTCCGACCGCACGATCCGCCAGTATGCCGACGAGATCTGGCGCGTCTGACCCCGTTGTCCTCTCAGGCCGCAGCCGCGGCCTGTTTTGAATCCGGGCGGCAAGCTTGCATTCCACAGCCTCCCGTGTTATAATGGGCACGTTCCGGTCCGTGTACCGATATTCAGGAAAGGATGAACTCTTCGATGGACCCCCAATCGTGGGTGATGCTCGCCGCTCTGTTCCTCATTGTGATCCTGTCCGCGTTCTTCTCCGCGTCCGAGACAGCCTTTATGTCCGCGAGTCATGTGCGGCTCAAGACGCTGCAGCAGTCCGGAGACAAACGCGCCGCCACCGCCCTGCGGCTGGTCGAGGACAGTGATCGCCTGCTGACCACGATCCTCGTGGGCAACAATCTGGTCAACATCGCCGGCGCCGCCATCGCCACCGTTCTGTTCACCCGCTGGCTGCAGGATTCCGGCGCCACCGTCGCCACGGTGGTGATGACCGTACTGATCCTGCTCTTCGGCGAGGTCGCGCCCAAGAGCGTGGCCCGGCAGAATCCGGAGCGGCTCGCCATGCTGTACGCGCCGGTGCTCAGCTTTCTCAGCACCGTTTTCATCCCGATCAACTGGCTCTTTTCCCGCTGGCAGCGGCTGATCAAGCGGCTCTTCCACCCGGCGGACAAGGAGTCCGACATCGAGGCGGAGCTGATCACGATGGTGGACGAGGCCCAGCAGGAGGGCGACATCGACGATCACGAGAGCGATCTGATCCGCAGCGCGATCGAGTTCGTCGACCAGGACGTGAAGGACATCATGACGCCCCGCGTCGACGTCACGGCCCTGCCCGAGGACGCCACGATGGAGGAAGCTGCCGCCGCCTTCCGCGAGAGCGGTTACTCCCGCCTGCCCGTCTACCGCGAGGATCTCGACCACGTCGTGGGCATCCTCAACGAGAAAGACTTTTATTCCGCGCTTCACGCGGGTGAACAGAACATCCGGCACGTGATGACCGCCCCGGTCTACACGCCCGCCACCCTCAAGATCTCCAAGCTCCTCAAGCTGTGCCAGTCCACGCGCAACCATCTGGTCATCGTGCTGGACGAGTACGGCGGCATGGAGGGCATCGTCACCCTGGAGGATGCCCTGGAGGAGCTGGTCGGCGAGATCTACGATGAGCACGACGTCGTCAGCGAGGAGATGACCTCCGTCGGCGACCGCGCCTGGCAGGTGGACGGCCGGATGCAGCTGGAGGACATGCTGGAGCGTCTCGGGGTGGAGGACACCTACGAGGCGGACACCGTCGGCGGCTGGGCGTCCGAGATGCTCGGCAGGATCCCGACCGTGGGCATGGCCTTTGACGAGGCCGGCCTGCACTGCATCGTCACGGGGATGGATCAGCGCCGCGTGACGCGCGTCCGCGTCAGCAAGCCCGAGCACGCCCCCGACGAAGCGCCTCAGTCCGAACATCAGAAGTGAGATCAATGCAACGGAGGAGATATACATGAGCAACCAAAGCAAAAAGGCCGCGCGCAATAAGCTGATGGTCCGGATCATCTGCCTGGCGGTGATCGTGGCCATGGTCGGTGCCATCATCATCGGCGCGCTGGTGCGCTGAAGCCATGACAAACCATGACAAGCGGCGCGGGATCAGCGCCGGGACGATCGCCGCTCTCTCAGGCTGCGGGCTGCTCCTGGTGCTTTTTCTCGTGCTGACCGTGCGCTTCGGCGGCAGCTGCGGGCAGCCCGCCGCGGACATCTCCGCCTCCCCCACCCGGGCTGCCGCGGAACCGGGTGCGCAGGGCATCGTATCGTCAGACCCCGCCGCCTCCCGGGGACAGGCGGGCCGGGCCGCATCCGCTCCGACAGCCGCTCCCTCTGCCGCCCCGCGGAGTTTCACCCTCACGGCGGGCGGCACGATCGCGATGGAGCCGGATGTCATCAGCAGCGGCTACTACCGGGACGTGAAGGCTTATGACTACGATGATGTGCTCACCCTGCTGACGGATGACCTGCGGGCCGACATCAACCTGGTGTCCCTGGAGAACCTCATCGTCCCCGGCGCCAAGGTTTCCGGCGTGATCGCCCCGGCGGAGGTCATGCGGATGCTGCGCAGGGGCGGCTTCGACACCGTGGCCCTCGGCTTCCCCAAATGCGGCGAGAAGGGCGCGGACGCGATCCGTACGACCCTCAGCGCCGCGATCTCGGCCGGTCTGAGGCCCATCGGGATCTGCTCGTCGCCGGCGGAAGCGGCGCCGGCCGCGATGATCCGCGAGGTCAACGGGATCCGGGTGGCCCTCCTGCACTACACGATGACCCCCACCGCCGCCAGCAAGAAGCAGCTGAAAAAAGAGAGCGCGATGGATCTGCTCCCCCTCACGGCGCAGGCCGCCGCCGATGTGACGGCCGCCCGCAGCGCCGGCGCGGAGGTCGTGATCGTCAGCCTGAACTGGGGCAAGGTCAACGCCACCTCCCCCGCAAAGGATCAGAAGCAGCTGGCCCAGTCCCTCGCCGACGCCGGTGCGGACGTGCTGATCGGCGCGGGTTCCCGCTGCGTGCAGTCGGCAGAATGGCTGACCGGCAATCGCGCGGACGGTTCCGCGGGGCGGACGCTCTGCCTGTGGAGCCTCGGCTGTCTGCTCAGCGCGAGCCGCAGCAACAACGCGGTCGCCGGCATGCTGGCGCATCTGACCGTCACCGTCGGTACGGACGGACGTGTGACGACCGAGGCCGCCTACACGCCGACCTTCGCCTGGCGGTACAATGTCGCCAGCACCGAACGCTATCAGGTGGTCTCCGCCCTGCGCGACGCGCCCGACGCCATGAACAGCGATCAGCGCAGCGCCCTCGCCAAGGCCCGCACCCGCATCGAAAAAGCGATGAACGGCGCCCCGCTGTTTGAGCGTACGCCCCGATGAAACACCGAAAAGAGAGCTCCTCACAGAAAATTCGGGAAAACCATATGGGAGGGGATTCGCGCTCTGCGGAGCGCGCCAGGGGCTTTCCGATCGCCCCTGGACCCTTCGGGAGCATATCTTCCTTGTTTGGTAGGGGAAAAGCATCGTTGAAAAAGGCTTTCAGTCCCAAGTCCTATCATTAACGGGACGGCCCGAAGGAGTCCAGAGGGCGATCGGAAAGCCCTCTGGTGCGCCCGCAGGCGCATCTCCTCATCTACGGAGTTTCCCTGGATATACGTGAAGAACTGAAAAGGGCCTGCGTTCTCTCCCGGAATCTTCCGGCGAGCGAACGCAGGCTTTTTCAGTGTCTTCCGTTTACTCCATCAGGACCCGGTAACCCGCGCCGACGGCCCACTGGGCGGCGGGGCTACCGGCCGGAGCCAGGATCACGGGGTCGGCGTCGCCGAAGACACCGTCCGGCAGGCCGGCCAGATCCGCAGGCATCGTGACGGCCGCAAGCGACGGGCAGTCCGCGAATGCCCGGCTGTCCACGGCGGTCAGCGAAGCCGGCAGCACGGGCCAGTAGACCGCCGTGCCCGCCCAGGCCTCCGCCTCGATCTGCGTGAGGCCTTCCGGAAGGTATGACCGCCGGCTGCGGTCGAGCACGCACACGCCGGTCGTGTCGGCCCATGCGTTCAGCGCATCGGGAACACTCCCCGCGATCACAAGCCACAGGTTTTGCGGGACCGGCATATCCGGATCCAGCCAGAGGGCACCGTCCGGCAGCAGCAGGACCTGCACCGCCGCTTCCTCGCCCAGGGCCAGCACGCCGTCCAGTCCGTCCGCCAGGGTGAGGAGGGCTTCCGTGCCCAGATAGGCCGCCGCAGCCAGATGCTCATCCGACCAGCGCAGACGCCACAGAGGATAGTCCGGCGCCGCGAAATCGTATCCGGCTCCGCCCAGCGCGTGAGCCAGGGCGGTCTGCGTTCCGCATGCGCAGACCCATCCCTCCGGGAGGGCATGCTCGCCGATCAGCGTCACGGTGTCGGGGATCGTGAGCGTGTTCAGCGCATCGCAGCCCCAAAGCGCCTCCGCGCCGATTTCGGTGACCGTCCGCGGCAGGGAAAGCGATCTCAGGCGGGTGTCCAGCAGGAAGGCCCGCTCTCCGATGCCTGTGACCAGCCAGCTGTCGATGGCCACGGGGATCGCCAAAGCCTGGTCGTCGCCGAGGTAGCCGCATACGGTCACGCCGCCGCCGATCTGTTTGTACAGCCAGTCTCCCGAGATGATCCTGTCCTGCGTTCGCGCCACGGTGATGCACCGGTCAGCCCGGATATAGGTAAATGTAAGGGTCTCGTCCTCCCAGTCCGGTCCGAGGCTGCCCGGATCCAGGTTCAGCGCCCAGCAGATGATGGTCATATGGCGCACCACCACGGAGGTGGTGACATTGCCGCAGCCCGTGCGGAAGGCCTGCCTGCCCTCCGTCAGCGCAGCGCGCATCTCTCCGAGGAAACCGTTGTCCCAGGCCTCCCATCCGCCGAGACGGACGAAGTAGTTCATGTCGAGCGATTCACAGGCGGTGTCTGACGCAGGGGTGTAATGGTGGTTGCTGTCGAGCATCAGCTCATCCGTGAGGCCGAAGAACTCGTGCCCCTCGTAGCCGCTCACCGGAACGAAGCAGTCCGTCGGGCTGTTGTCGTCCCATGTGGCGTCGCACTGGTACCACGCTCCGTCCAGGATCATCCGGTTCCATGCGTGGTTGTCGCCGCTGATCCGGGCGGCAGGGATGCCCGCCTCGGTCAGGAGGAGGCAGTAGGCCTTGCTGTAGCTGTCGCAGGTGCCGTAGCCGCGGACCAGCACGCCGTCCGCCCCGTAGTAGCTGAGGCTGTGGTCATAGTAAGCGTGGTGCGTCAGCCAGTCGTAGAGGGCCAGCGCCGTGCCGAAGTCTGTCCCGCGGCTGCATTCCGCTACGATCTGCGTCACGTAGTCCGACAGCGGCGGATGGTTTTCGTCCTCCGCCACTGTATAATAATATGTCTTCTGTTTCCTGGGCGTTTTCAGGCTGACGTCGGCGTCATACAGGTTGACCAGCAGTCGGTAGTTTCCCGGAACGACCGCCGGGCAGCAGGTATAGGTGGTGCCAGTGCTCTGGCTCTGTTTGTGGATGACCCAGGCCGCGCCGAAGGAGCTGGACGCCTCGCCGAAGAAAAACTCATAGTACCAGTTCCCCGTCTGGTTGACCTCCACCCGCCAGGAGGCTCCGGATGCATATCCCACCGTGCCCGTGCGATACACGGAGAAGTCCAGCGCCTCGCCCTCCTCGCCGGAGGCCAGCAGGCCCATCCGGCTGAACAAGGACAGGGCGCGCTCACTGTCGGAGGCCTGGATCTGGGAGTGGTTCAGGACCGTCATCCGCTCCGGGTTGACCGGCCCCTCCGTCTCCGCCGAAGCCGTGAGGAGGGCGCACGCAAGCAGGACCGTCAGCAGCATAACCGGTATCAACCGCATACGAAAACCCTCCTTTCTCAGGTTTCACCTTCATTATAAGGAAAACCTGTGCCGCTGTCAAACATCCGGCACAGGCATTTTGTTGTTTTCGAAAACGTTCACACGGCCATTCCGCCCTCGAGGATCGCGCGGCTGGCCTCGTCCTGGAACTGATTGGTGTAGAGGCGGTAGTACTCGCCCTTCTTCCGCAGCAGGGACCGGTGGTCGCCTTCCTCCAGGATCTGTCCGTTGTGGATCACGAGGATGCGGTCTGCGGAGCGGATCGTGGAGAGGCGGTGCGCGATGATGAAGGACGTTCGCCCGGCCAGGGTCTTCGCGATCGCCTGCTGGATCATCTGCTCGGTCTCGGTGTCGACGGACGAGGTCGCCTCGTCGAGGATGAAGATCGCCGGGTTCGTCAGCAGGGCCCGCGCGAAGGAGACCAGCTGTTTCTGCCCTGTGGACAGGCGGCTGCCGCCCTCGCCGACCTCCGACCGGTAGCCGTCCTGCATCGCGAGGATGAAGGGCTCCGCGCCGACCAGTCGGGCCGCGTTGGCGACCTCCTCATCCGTCGCGCCGGGACGTCCGTAGCGGATGTTGTCGGCAATCGTGCCGGAGAAGAGGTGCGGGGTCTGGAGCATGTAGCCGAGGTTGGACTGGAGCCACAGCTGGGAGCGCTCGCGGTAATCCGTGCCGTCGATCAGGATCCGGCCCGAGGTCGGCTCGTAGAAGCGGCAGACCAGGTTGACGATGGTGGACTTGCCCGAGCCGGTCTCCCCCACCAGCGCGATGGTCTCGCCCGCGCGGACGCTGAGGTTGAAGTGCTCGAGCACCTGTTCCCCGTCCTTGTAGCGGAAACTCACGTCCTCGAAGCGGATGTCGCCCTTCAGGGCGGGCCAGTTCTCCTTCCTCGGGTGGAAGTTGTCTCCGAAGACAGCCTCGACCTCGGGCGAGTCCACGATGTCCGGCGCGGTGTCCAGGAGCGTCAGCACGCGCTCCGCCGCCGCCTGGGAGGACTGGAGCTCGGCGAAGATCCTCGCGATGTCGCGCACGGGCTGGAAGAACTGGATCGTATAGTTGATAAAGAGCTGCAGCACGCCGACCGTCATGCCGACGGAGGCCGCCGCGCGGGCCATGAGCACCTGCCCGCTGCCCTTCCACAGCACCCAGGCCGTCGCCAGGGAGCCGAGGGAAACCACGATAGGCAGGAACAGCGCAGAGAGGGTGGCGGCCCGCACGGAGGCGGAGCGCATACCCTCGGCGATCTCGCCGAACTCCTCGTTGTTCATGGCCTCACGCACCAGCGTCTTGGTGGTCTTGGCGCCGTTGATGCCCTCGTTGAAAGCCGAGGTGATCTGGCTGTTCCGCTTGCGCACCTGGCGGTAGCTCTCGAGGATGCCCTTCTGGAACTTCCAGGAGATCACAGCCAGCGGCGGAAGGACGAGCATGACGACCAGGGCCATGCGCCAGTTGAGGACCAGCATCTGCACCGAGCAGAGCACAAGGAAGGCGGCGCCCCAGCACAGATCCACCAGCGACCAGCCGATCGTGTCGCCGAGGCGCTGGGTGTCGTGCGTCAGACGGCTCATCAGCGAGCCGACCGGCATGCGGTCATAGTAGGAGAACGGCAGCTCCTGCAGCTTGCGGAAGCCGAGACGGCGGATGTGATAGCACATGCCGGTCTCCACCTTGCCGCTCTCCCGGATGAACAAGATGATGAAGCAGACCTGCGTTGCGATCAGCAGGGCATACAACACCGCAAAGAGCGGCAGGCCGACCGTGGTCTGATCTTTGATGAAGTGATCGATGGCGTAGGTGTTCATCGTGGGCAGCGCCACGTCGATCAGGGCGCTGAGCGCCATGGTCACCGTGATGGTCCACAGGTTCCGGCGGAAGGGAGAAGCGAGCTTCAGCAGCTTCTTCCACAGTCCCAGGTCAAACCGCCGGGTATAGTCTTCTTCCTGAAAGGCCTGCATGGCTCATTTCACCTCCTCGTCGCGGGTCTGGAGGAACTCCTCCTCCAGCCCTGTCTGGATGGCATAGATCCGCTGGTAGAGGCCGGGGCGCGCGGCCAGCTCCGCGTGGGTGCCGCGGTCGGTGATCCGCCCGTTCTCCAGCACCAGGATCAGGTCCGCCTGGCTGAGTGTAGTAAGGCGGTGGCTGATGATCAGGGTCGTCGTACGGGCCTGCTCGTGCTGCAGGGCGGCGCGGATCCGGGCGTCGGTCTCAGTGTCCACGGCGGAGAGAGAGTCGTCGAAGACCAGGATCGCATTGTCCTTGAGCAGGGTGCGCGCGATCGCGATGCGCTGCTTCTGTCCGCCGGAGAGCGTCACGCCGCGCTCGCCCACCACGGTGTCGTAACCCTTCTCGGCCCTGGCGATAAATCCGGACGCCGCCGCGACATCCGCCGCGTGAGTGATGTCGGCCTCCTCCGGGTTGCGCCGGGCGATGCCCACGTTCTCGCGGATGGTCCGCGAGTAGAGGAAGGGTTCCTGCAGGATGAGGCCGACATGGCTGCGCAGCCATGTCCGGTCGATGTCCTTCAGGTCGACGCCGCCGATCGTGATCCGCCCGCCCGTGGGCTCATAGAGCCGCTGGAGGAGGTACATCATCGTCGACTTGCCGCTGCCGGTGGAGCCGAGGACGGCCGCCGTGGTTCCGGCTTTGATCGTGAAGGACACATCCTCCAGCACGGGCACACCGTCATCCGGGTAGGCGAAGGAGACATGGTCAAAGACGATGTCGCCGTGAAGGTCCGGGCGCAGGGCGTCGGGCTCCTCGGGTTCCGGTTCCGTGTCAAGGATCGTCTGGATGCGCTCCATCGCCACCATGCTCTTGCCGGTGTCGGAGAGGGTTCGCCCCAGCTGGCGGATCGGCCAGAGGAGCTGGCCCACATAGCTGGTGAAGAGGATCAGCATGCCTACCGAGATCTCCCCCTTGGCGGCCAGAACCACGCAGACGAGCAGCGTGATCATCTGCTGGGTCATCGTGATGGCGTCGCCGCCGCCCCAGTAGATGGCCAGGAGGTTGTTGACGCGGTAGGCCTTGCGCCGGTAGTCCTCGCTCACGGCATCGAACTTCTCCACCTCGCGCTCCTGCTGGCCGAAGGCCCGCACCACGCGCACGCCGGAGAGATTCTCCTGCAGGACGGCGCTCATCCTGCCTTCGGATTCGTCCGCGTCCTTGAAGGATTTGCGCACGCGGCGGAAGAACCAGGCCGCGAACCAGAAGATTGCGGGCGTCAGGGCGACGCTGATCAGGGTCAGCTTCACGTTCCGCCCCAGCAGGATCACGAGGGCCACCGTGATCATCAGCAGGGCATTGAAGATCTCCAGCACCTGCATGGAGAGGAAACGGCGTACCGTGTCCACGTCCGAGGTGCAGCGCTGGATCAGGTCGCCCGTCTCCGCGTGCACGTGGTAGGCGAAGGGCAGGCGCTGCAGGTGATCGTAGAGGCGGACGCGCAGGTCCCTGGCAAGGCCCTCGCTGGCCTTTGCGCTGAGGCGGCCGCGGACATAGCTCGCCGCGCCGTTGAGCAGATGCAGCAGCACCAGCACGATGGCGAGGAACCACAGATGGTCCGTGATCCAGCCTCTCGTCATGCCCGCGCCGCGCAGGAAATCAAGGAAAGCACCGGGCAGGGTGGACGCTCTGTCCGACAGGATACAGTCCACCGTCTCCGCGAGCAGCATCGGCGTCGCATAGCCGAGGAATACCGTGATGACCGTGGCCAGCCCAGCGACCGCAAACCGTCCCGCGTTCGGCCGCAGGAGGCGCAGCATGGCGCGCAGGGGGCGCTGTTTGGTTTGCATGGATCTCATCCTCCGTCAATGTCTCAGGGCAAAAAATACCGGCTGCAGATGTGTCTCACTCCGCAGCCGGTATTCGGGGAAGATACGGAAAGCCGTCAGGCTCCGCAGCGCTTCGTATAACAGGCCGCAAAGAACACACGAACGCCAAAGGCAGATGTGTTCATTTTGTGGGTGCGCTCGTTCAAGGTGATGATCATGCTCCGCGGCCTCCTTTCGTTCTCAGTTGCTGCATATCGCAGGCTTCTTCAGCATAGCCTATCCGGATCACTTTGTCAAGGGTGGATTGATCATATTTGATCTGCTTTCTGACCAGATCCGCACAAAATGATGGAAAGCGAAGAATTGCCAATACGATGAAAGTATGGTATACTGATATTTGGCGGTTTTCCCGCCCGAAACACGAAAAATCACCGCATGGAGGATAAGATGGCACTCTTTGGAAGAAAAAAGGATCAGGAGCCCGCTGCTCCCGTTGAGGCGGAAGAGCAGGAAGAAAAGAGAAAGGGCTTCTTTGCGCGCCTGCGGGAGGGACTGAGCAAGACCCGCGGCAATATGACCGATAAGGTGGATACCCTGGCCCGGCAGACGGTCAAGATCGACGATGACTTTTATGAGGAGCTGGAGGATATCCTGATCCTCTCCGACTGCGGCATCAACGCCACGACCCGCATCATCGACGAGCTGAAGAGCCGCGTCAAGAGCCAGAACATCAAGAACGGCCTTGAGGCCAGGGAAGTTCTCAAGCAGATCATGATCGAGGAGATGGACATCCCGCGTCCGCCGCTGAAGTGGCCCATGGTCATGCTCATCGTCGGCGTCAACGGCGTGGGCAAGACCACCACGATCGGCAAGCTGGCCCTCCGCTTCCAGGCGATCGGCCGCAAGGTCATGCTCTGCGCCGGCGACACCTTCCGCGCCGCCGCATCCGAGCAGCTGACCGTCTGGGCCGAACGCGCCCGCGTGCCGATCGTCAAGCGCGAGGAGGGCGCGGACCCGGCCGCCGTGGTCTATGACGCGGTCAAGTCCGCCAAGGCCAACGAGGCGGATCTGCTGATCGTGGATACCGCCGGCCGCCTGCACAACAAGAAGAACCTGATGGACGAGCTGGACAAGATGCGCCGCGTCATCGACCGCGAGTATCCCGAGGCCGACGTGCGCTGCATCCTCGTGCTCGACGCCACCACCGGCCAGAACGGCCTGCAGCAGGCCCGCGTCTTCAAGGAGGTCTGCGAGGTTGGCGGCATCATCCTCACCAAGCTCGACGGCACGGCCAAGGGCGGCATCGCGCTGGCCATCCGCCAGGAGCTGGCCGTCCCGGTCTGGTACATCGGCGTGGGCGAAGGCATCGACGACCTCCAGCCCTTCAAGGCCAAGGATTTTGTCGAGGCACTTTTCTGAGGAAGGGACCAGCCTATGCCCGCTTTGGAAAGCTACGATTCCCGCCTGGACTACAGCTACGCGCCCGGCTTTTTCCCCGCGACGGAATGCCTGCTCCACGCCCCTGAGCTGGCGCGCCGCATCCTGCTGTCCTCCCAGGCGGACGGCACGGAGGCCGCAGCCAAGCTGCGTGAGCGGGCCGATGCCTGCCGCGTCCGGGTGGAGATCGCCGACCGCGCCCTGAGCCGCATCTCCGGCAAGGAGAACTGCTACGCCGCCGCCGTCTTCACCAAGCGGGAGACCGCACCGGCCGCCGGTGTCCCCCAGGTCCTGCTTGACCAGCCCTCGGACTGCGGCAATCTGGGGACCATCCTGCGCACGGCCCTCGGCTTCGGCGTGACGGAGGTCGCGCTGATCCGCCCCTGCGCCGACGTCTTTGACCCGCGCACGGTCCGGGCCAGCATGGGCGCCATCTTCCAGCTGCACGTCAAGACGTATGAAACCTTTGAAAGCTGGTCCGCGGAGAACCCGGACCGTCCGCTTTACCCCTTTATGCTGGATGCGTCCCGCCCGATGGCCGATGTGCTGAGGGAGCCGCTTCCCCGCGACTGGTGCCTGGTCTTCGGCAACGAGGGCGCCGGACTTCCCTCTGCCTACGCGCGGAGGGGGCAGCCCGTCCGCATCCCGTCCAATGACCGCGTGGACTCACTCAACCTGTCCATCGCAGCCGGCATCGGCATCTTCGCCTTCACGCAGACCGCCTCCGGCGCCGGCCTGTGAATTCTGTTTTCCCGATCCGCCTGAACAGGGAGGCCCTATGAAGCCCCGTACCAAACGTCTGCTCAATCTGCTGCTGATCGTCGGCACACTGGCCATCGTTCTGATCATCGGCCTGCGCGACAACGATCTTCCCCAGACCATCCGGCATCTGACCGGCATCAGGCTCTACTGCACGATCCTCTGCCTGCTGTGCTGGATGCTCTATAACTTCTGCGATGCTTTCAGCGTCTGGTGCTTCCTGCGCCGCAGAGAGGTCGATATCCCGATCCTGTACTGCTATTTCGCGTCCATCGTCGGTGCCTTCTACTGCAACGTGACACCGGGCGCGACGGGCGGCCAGCCGATGCAGATCTACTATCTGCACAAGCGCGGGGCCCCGACAGGGTTGGCCACCTCCAGCCTGATCGGCCACTTTTTCTGCTACCAGGTGGCGCTGATCGTCCTGGGCGGCCTGCTCTGGGCGACTCACCCGCACTTCGTCGCCGAGCATGTCGGCGACTGGATGTGGGCGATGGTGGCGCTCTTCATCTACAACGTCCTCGTCTGCGGCGTCCTGATCACGGTCTCCATCTATCAGCCCGCGGTCCACTGGCTCCTGCGGACGGTGATCAGGATCGGCGTCAAGCTCCGCCTGGTCAAGCATCCGGAGGAGACGATGAAGAAGTGGACCGAGACCGGCAATGCCTTCCACCGCAGCCTGGTTGAGATGTTCCACAACCCCGCGGAGATGACGCTCCAGCTGCTGATCGCTGCCGTGCAGATCGTCACGCTGATGTCCATCATCTGGTTTGTCTACATCGGCATGCAGCTGCCCTACGACAGGGCCAGCTACCCGCAGATCCTGACGCTGAGCTCGCTGGAATACATCACCGCCGCCAACACCCCGCTGCCCGGCGCGTCCGGCGTGCATGAGCTCGCCTTCACCAGCTACTTTGACGAGTTTTTCCGGGAAGGCACCTTTGCGGCCCTGCTGCTGTGGCGCTTCTTCACCTTCTATATCACCCTGATCATCGGCTCCATCGCGGTGATCGTCAACGGTCTCCTCTCCGGCAAAAGCCTCCACGAGGTGGCGAACCTGGAGGAGGAGATCCAGGAGGAAGGCGAAAAGCTGCTCGTTGGCGAAGAAGACGCGGACCCGTGATTCCCGGTCAGAAAACGGTTCTTGACGTTTAGTTAGGGAAATTCCGCTGGTGAGGGAATGCGCCTGCGGGCGCACCAGAGGGCTTTCCGATCGCCCTCTGGACTCCTTCGGGGCTGTCCCGTTAAATCATTCTTGGGGAATTGTCAGGTTTTTGA
>JAFRPG010000084.1 GCA_017429265.1 Clostridia bacterium
GTCGTCATCAGCAACCACCGCTTCGCGCCGCATTTCGAGGCCTGGGCCGCGGAGCATCCCCTGCCGGTGACGGTGGTGGACGACGGCACGAGCACCAACGAGACCCGCCTCGGCGCGGTCCGGGACATTCAGTTCGCGGCGGAAAAGCTCGGCATCCGGGACGACTGCCTGGTGCTGGCCGGGGACAACGTCCTCGACTTCTCCCTGCGCTCCTTCATCCGCTTCGCACGGGAGAAGGGCACGAGCTGCACGATGCGCTACCGGGAGGACGACGAAAACCGCCTGCGCCGCTCGGGCGTTGCGGAGATCGACGGCGACCGCCTGGTAAGCCTGGAGGAGAAGCCCGCGGAACCGAGGTCCCACTGGTGCACCCCGCCCTTCTATTACTACACGGCCGCGGATCTCGCACGGATCCCGGAAGCGATCGCGGACGGCTGCGGCACCGACGCCCCGGGCTCCCTCGTGGCCTGGATGTGCCGGCACAGCGAGATGCACTCCATGGAGATGCCGGGGCGGCGCTACGACATCGGCAGCCTCGAGAGCTACCGCCTGGTGCAGGAGACCTACCGCGGCATTGTCCGCTGATGATAAGAAGAGAAGAAAGGAAAGTAAGCGTATGAATATCGCAGTTGCCGGGACCGGTTATGTTGGGCTCTCCCTCGCGGTGCTGCTGGCCCAGCACAACAAGGTCACGGCGGTCGACATCGTGCCGGAGAAGGTGGAGATGCTGAATCATTGGCAGTCGCCGATCCAGGACGACTATATCGAGAAGTATCTGGCGGAGGCGGAGGCCGGGACGCGGCAGCTCGACCTGACCGCCACCCTCGACGCGGAGGCGGCCTACCGGAACGCGGATTTCGTCATCATCGCCGCGCCCACCAACTATGACCCGCAGAAGAACTTCTTCGACTGTTCCGCCGTGGAGAGCGTGATCGAGCTCGTGCTGAAGAGCAGCGAGGACGCGATGATGGTGATCAAGTCCACGATCCCCGTGGGCTACACCGAGAAGGTTCGGGAAAAGTATAAGACCGACCGCATCCTCTTCAGCCCGGAATTCCTGCGCGAGTCGAAGGCCCTCTACGACAATCTCTACCCCAGCCGGATCATCGTCGGCTGCGATGAGGGGACGAGGATCGCCGCCATCGCTTTCGCCCAGCTGCTGCAGGAGGGTGCGGAGAAGCCGGATATCCCGGTGCTCTACATGGGCTACACCGAGGCCGAGGCCGTGAAGCTCTTCGCCAACACCTACCTGGCCCTGCGCGTGAGCTACTTCAACGAGCTCGACACCTACGCCGAGATGAAGGGCCTGGACACCCGGGCCATCATCGACGGCGTCTGCCTTGACCCGCGCATCGGGAATCACTACAACAACCCGTCCTTCGGCTACGGCGGCTACTGCCTGCCCAAGGACACCAAGCAGCTCCTCGCCAACTACGAGGACGTGCCGGAGAACCTGATCGAGGCGATCGTGGCCTCCAACCGCACGCGCAAGGACTTCATCGCCGACCGTGTACTGGAGAAGGCCGGGTACTATACCGCCAGCGCCATGTGGAACGCGGAGAAGGAGCGCCCCCTGACCGTGGGCGTCTACCGCCTGACCATGAAGGCCAACAGCGACAACTTCCGCCAGTCCTCGATCCAAGGCGTGATGAAGCGCATCAAGGCCAAGGGCGCGACGGTGATCATCTACGAGCCCACGCTGGAGGACGGCACGACTTTCTTCGGCTCCCTCGTGGTAAATGATCTGGAGAAGTTCAAGCGCGGATCCGACGCGATCATCGCCAACCGCTACGACGCCTCGCTGGACGACGTGGAGGAGAAGGTCTACACGCGCGATCTGTTCCGCAGGGACTGACAGAGGACGGGAGAGACGGACATGAGCAAGACACCCATCGATCTGAACGGCAAGACTGTCCTCGTCA
>JAFRPG010000085.1 GCA_017429265.1 Clostridia bacterium
GTTGACGCCACCGTGCTTCCTGTGTTATCCTTCCCATTGAGAGAGCCTCCTGGTTCTGGTTTGGTGTGGGAACTTAACCTTACCACTTGGCTCTCTTTTTTGCTACCCTTTTCTGTTACCTATGTATTATACCTCAACACAAATATGCGTCGTGATTTCCGCGCAAAAGACTGGCCCTTCACGGAAAGGTCGGGAGAACCATATGGAAGAGGGTTCGCGCTCTGCGGAGCGCGCCAGGGGCTTTCCGATCGCCCCTGGACCCTTCGGGATCGACTCTTTCTTGTTTGGCATTTTGCAAAGCAGTATTGATAAACGAACCTTACATTAACCAAAGCCTTTCTTAACGGGACGGCCCCGAAGGAGTCCAGAGGGCGATCGGAAAGCCCTCTGGTGCGCCCGCAGGCGCATTCCCTCATCAACGGAGTTTCCCTGGCTAAACGTGAAGAACCAAAAGACTGCCTCCCGCATTGGGAGGCAGCCCGGGAAACGGAACGGGGGTTACTCGGCGATCAGCGAGGCCACTTCCTCGGCGGAGAGGACCTTCACGATGTCGAGGCAGCAGTTGTCGACCACGAGGCAGTAGTACAGCGGGCCGCCGGTGGTGATGCCGGTGTAGGTCTGCTGGAAGACCTTGTCGGGATTGTTCGCGGGGGTGACGAAGGCAGCCACATCGGCGGTGCCGCCGTTGTTGGTGACCAGCACGAGGACGGTCGCACCGTTCAGGTTGGCGCAGAAGTTGTCCCAGTCATAGTCGTTCTCGAGCACGGCGGTCTCATAGCCGGTGCCCCAGCCGTAGTTGTCGGAGCGGACCACGGCGTACTCGGCATAGCCCTCGGCGTCATTGGCGCTGTGGCCGGTGGGGGTGTTCTGCAGCACGACGTTGAAGTTGTTCCAGTTGGAGGCTTCCTCGCCGGGGTTGTAGTTGGTGAACAGAACGCCCACGGTCTGGCCTTCCGGAACTTCCCAGATGTCGGAGTGAGCGCCCCAGAACGGAGTGTCCAGGGTGGTGGCACCGACGGCGGTGCCGTTGATCACGACTTCCACGGGCGCGGCGGCGGGAGCGGGCTCTTCAGCGGCGGGCGCTTCCGCGGCGGCTTCCTCGGCGGGGCCGTTGGGATCGGACGTGAGGGCGGCGTTGCCCAGCGCGTACAGGGCGGCGACCTGCTCGCCGGTCAGCGCGGTGTCGAAGACATAGAGGTCATCCACATAGCCCTTGAAGATGGTGTCCCAGTAGTTGACGCCGAAGTAGGCCTCGAAGGGAACGCCCTCGTCGGGCTTCATGATGTTGGGAGCCAGGGTGGCGTCCCAGGTGTAGGCGAAGTAGGTGCCGTTCTCGTAGTTGTCCTGAGAGTCATAGCGCAGCTCGCCGTTGACATAGAGCTTCGCGCCGACGGTCTTGGTGCCCTCAGCCACGGGGCTGTTCTGCTCCTCGCCGGAGCAGACGATGGTGAACAGGGCCCACTCGCGCTTGCCGATCATGGCGCCGCCATCGGCGAAGGGAGCCATCCAAGGCCAGCTGCCGGAAGCCACGTTGCGGCTCCAGACGGTGGGGAAGTACTTGGGGGTCCAGTTGGTCTGGGTCACGTTCATCCAGGTGACGTTGGCGACCTGGTCATTGCGGCCGATGTTGTAGCCGATCTGCAGGGTGGGGCCGTAGTCGGACAGACGGGACGCGTTCAGCCAGAAGGACACGGTCCAGGCATCGGTGTTGGTGGGCTCGATGCCCAGGTCGATGCCGTAGGTGCCGTCAAGGAACAGGGCCTTGCCGACCGGGCCTTCGCCATAGCGGAAGGTCACGCCCTCAGCGGGGACGATGCTCTTGTTGGCGCCGTCGAGCAGGGCCAGGGTGGCCTCGTCCGCGGCTTCCTTGTCGCCGTTGGTGATGGCGGTGTAGCCTTCGTCCTCACCGTCGAAGGTGATGTGGGCGAAGGGCTCCGGCAGATCCTCAGCCGCCGCGAGGCAGCACAGGGACAGGGCCAGCAGGGTGCACAGAGCCAGTGCGAGCCATTTTCTCATGGGTTTTTCCTCCTTCATCTATCTTATAAGCTGTCCGCTTATAATTCGATCCGTTGTCACTGGTTGTCGACGATGATCTGGTTGTACTCGGCGATCTCTTCCTCGCTCAGGACGTTGTAGCCGTCCGGGCCGAAGTAGCTGATCATCGCGGTGGCGTGATAGAGATTGGCCATGCGGGTGGCTTCCTCGGCATAGTCCGCGGCTTTCGCCTTGCCGGTGTCGCACAGGTCGTGGATGCCGATGTGGTTGAAGTACTGGTCGCAGTAGTTCCAGTAGCCGGCGATGGAGGTCCAGCCATAGGGGATGGGCTGCATGCAGCTGGCGAAATACTCCTGCCAGCACTCGCGGTGCTCCTCATCCATATCCGCGCAGTACATGTCGATGTAGGCGTCCCACACGTCCTTGTCGGTGGTGATGGGGCAGGGCATGACGTCGTACTTCAGCGCCAGGCCGGCGGCATTGGTCTTGGACAGGTCGTTGTAGATCTCGATGCGGGTCTTCCAGCCGTCGATGCCGAAGGACATGAACTTGAGCAGCTCATAGGCCTCGCGCGGATGCTGGCAGGTGGGGGTGATGCCGCCGAAGTCGATGGTGGCGATGGTGTGGTGGTCGACGGAGGCGTCTTCCTCGCTGACGGCGGGCACGACGTAGGGAACGATGTCGAGGTTATACTGCTTGAAGGCCTCGGTCGCCCAGGTGCCCTGATAGGTCCAGAAGGCCTCGGTGAACAGGGCCACATGGCCGGTGGCGCCGCACCAGGACTCCCAGTCTCCGGTCCAGTCTTCCATGGCCTGGGTCTCGGGGGAGGGGGCAATGTAGCCGCCGAGCTTCAGGTTGGAGAACTGCTGCTCGCCTACGGCCCACACGCCCAGGTCGAAGGTGCGGCCGTTGAAGCCGAACTCGCCGATGATCTGCTGGGACGCTGCGATGCCGTAGTAGGAGTCGAGGCGGTTGTAGTAGCCGCAGCCGTAGTAGGCCATGCCGTCGGGGGAATCCATGACGGTCGCCTTGCGGATGAGGCGGATCATGTCGTTCCAGGTCCAGTTGCGGCTCGGGGCCTCGATGTTGAGCGCCTTGAGCACGTTGCGGTCGATGTACATGCCGGTGGGGAAGAACTTGACCGGCACGGCGTAGCGGCCCTTCGTCATGAAGGTGCCCACGCCCGCGTCGTTGATCGTGGAGGCGATGGCCTTGGTCTCAGGGTCGGAATCCCAGTAGGCGGAGATGTCCGACAGGAGCATGTTGGACAGCGCGAAGTCGCAGTCGGAGTACATGATGACGTCGGGGGTGCTCTTGGCGGAGACCAGGTTCAGGAGGGTGTCGTCATAGGTGGAGACGTTCTCGTACTGCACGATGACGTTGATGTTCGGGTAGATCTCCATGAAACGGTCGGCCAGGTACTGGACGGTTTCGTTCTGGTCGAAGTGGAAATAGGTCAGCGTGATGGGCTCGGAAGTCATGTCGGTCGCCTTGTGATAGGTGATGCCGTTGATCACGACCTCCTCGTACTCCCCGGTCACGCCCTCGGCGACGGAAACGTTCATCATTCCCAGCGCGAGCATCGCGACCATCAGACAGGCCAGCACTCTCTTGAACATGGTTTTGCCTCCTTATTCAGGTTGTGTCAGGGACGCGCTCCGGCGCTGTCCCAACTGGAGAAAGTATACAGCATGCGCCCGTGAATTGCAATTCCCCGGACACATTTTTCCGCGTCACTCGCCGGTGATGCCGGTGCGGTCGATGGATTCGACGAAGTGGCGCTGGAGCACGAAGTAGACGATCATCATCGGAAGTACGGTGAGGATCGTGGCGGCCATCTTGATCGTCTCGGTCTGGGTCCTTGCGCCGACCGCGGCGGTCTCGGTGTAGCTGCCGGAGGATGTGTTGGTCGTGAAGTTCTGCAGCTGGATCGTCAGGGTGGTCCAGTAGGGGACCTGGTTGTTGATGTCCTTCATGCGCAGGTAGAGGCCCGTGAGATAGGACTCGTTCCAGTACCAGACGAAGCAGAACAGGCCGACGGTGATGAAGGCCGGCACCGCGCTGGGCAGCGCGATGGTGAAGAAGCTGCGAGCCGCGCCCGCGCCGTCGATCTTGCTGGCTTCGATCAGGGACTGCGGCACCATGCGGAAGAACTGCCAGAAGATCATGATGAAGATCGAGGAGTTCAGTCCCTGCGAGAGGAAGGCGGGCAGGATCAGCGACCAGATGGTGTTGGTCAGGCCCATCTCCTTGTACAGCTGATAGGTGGGGATCATGGTGACCTGGCGGGGCAGCACGAAGGCGAGGATGATGATCCCGATGATGACCGCCCGCCCGCGGAACTTGTACCGCGCCAGGCCGTAGCCGGTCAGGGAGCACGACACCAGGGTGCACAGGGTCGGCAGCCCGGCCAGCACGAAGCTCTTCCACAGGCTGGTCCAGTAGTCCATCAGGGTGACGGCGCTGGCGTAGTTGCTGCCGTCCAGGCGCGACGGGATCCAGTGGATGGACGAGTCGAGCATGTCGCCCAGCGTCATGAAGGACCGCGTCAGCATGTGGAGGATCGGGTAGAGATAGATGAAGCTGATGCAGATCAGTAGGCTGTAGATCACCAGCAGCTTGATCAGGCCGTTCTTGTCACGGGAGCCGCGGAGGAACTTGAGCACCTTGTCCTTCCGGCTGCTTCCGGAGCTCCGGCCGTTCCGCTTTTCAGCGGGCTGCCGGGTGGTGAGCTCTTTTTGCACGGCGCCCCTGCCTCCTTTGTATTCTCAGTTCGGTCCGGCGTTCTCTCTTCATGCGGCGGTCGGTCTTTTTCGCTTCCCGCTCATAGGGATCCTTGCGCCCGAGGAAGACGGCGGTGAAGATGCCGCACAGCGCGAGCATCACGACGGCGTAGACCCAGGCCATGGCAGCCGCCAGGTCCGGTCCGCCGGTGTCCGCGCTGCCGATCATGGTCTCGCGGATGAGCAGGATCAGCGCGTTGGAGTCGTTGCTGGAGACGAAGACGATGGTGTAGATGCAGTTGAGGAGGATCATCGGCTTCAGTGCCGGCAGGGTGATCTTCCAGAACATCTCCCAGGGGGAGGCGCCGTCCACATAGGCGGCCTCGTACTGGGCCTTGTCTACCTTCTGCAGGGCGGAGATGAAGATGAGGATCGGCACGCCCGCGTACCAGAGGATCGTCACCATGCTCGCGAAGAGGTTTGCGATCGGGTCCGCGATGGCGGGCGGCAGGAAGCTGCTGATCGCCGTGGTGACGGTCTGGGTGTCCATGACGGTCAGGCTGCTGGCTCCGTCGCCGGTTAGCAGGCTCAGCACCGGACCGGAGACGATGATGACCGGCAGGAAGAAGATCAGGCGGAAGAGGGAACGCCCGCGGATCTTCTGGTTCAGCATCATGGCGATGATCAGGGCGAAGACCACGATCACCGGGACGGAGATGACGGTCTCCATCACATAGCTGATCAGTCCCTGGACGAAGTCGTTGCGCTCAAAGGCACCGGCGTAGTTGGCATTCCAGGCCGAGCCGAGGAAGGTGACGGACATGCCGCCCTCCAGGCCGTTGGCCTTCACGTCGCTGACGGAGTATCGCAGGGATTCGAAGATCGGATAGACGAGGAAGATCGCCGCACCGATCAGCCACGGGATCATGAAGATCAGGCCTGTCCGCGCCTCGCGGGCTTCGAGCTTGCCGCGCTTGACCCGGATCTTGTTGACCTTCACGGGGCGGTTATGCATCGTGACGCTCACTGCCTGGCTCCCTCCCTCCATGTGTAGTTCATGGCTTCCACGGTCACTCCGTCGGCGGACACCGCGCTCTCGCTTCCGTAGTTGACGTAGATCCGGAGCCCGTTGGAGTAGGTGACGATGCGCAGGTCGCCGTCGATCTCATGACCGGTGATCACGGCGCCCTCCGTCAGCGCGTTCAGGCTCCGCAGGGCCTTGTCGTACTCGATGATCGTGTCCCTGTGCGAGGAGAAGCGGATGGAGTACAGGTCGTTGGAGTTGGTGTAGATCAGCGCCGAGGAGTTCTCCTGCGTGACATAGAAGGACGGGTATGTGCCGGTCTCCACCAGCCTGAGGAAGAACTCCTGCTTGTTCGCCTCAAAGTTGACGTACTCCGAGTAGGTGGGGACGACGCCCTTGAGCACGAGGGCCAGGAAGGGCACCTCCGCGTCGATGTACTGATAGCCGGAGGTCGACATCGGCAGATCGAGGAAGGCGGACATCGAGGACCACAGGTAGGCGTTGGGCATCTCCATGGCGATGCTGATCCCGTCCGCCGCGCCGCGCAGCGCCTCGCGGTAGGTATCGGCGCAGTCGGCGCGCCCGTAGAACACTTCCTTCGCGGAGAAGGAGAAGAGCTTGCCGGTGATGCCGCTGACGGCCAGGGCCGGCAGATTGTTCTGGCGCAGGCTGTCGGCCAGGGAGCGGAGACGGTCGGCGGAGCTGGAGGGGATCATGTAGTAGAAGGTGGTGTAGACGGGCTTGCGCAGCTCCTCGCGGATGTCGTTCTTGCTGTGCATCTTGGCCACGTCGTGGGTGAAGGTGTTGGTGGCCGCATTCATGCGCAGGGCGTCGACGTAGGGGCAGATCAGGGCGCCGGCGGAGGCTTCCTCGCGGATCAGCGCGCCGAGATCGCCGACCGCCGCGTCCGTCCCGAAGGAGGAGACGGGCAGTGCGTACAGGCCGCCGTCCTGCCAGCCCTTGAAGGCGCTGAACAGGGTCGTGACGCCGCTCCCGCGCAGGTCGGCGATGATCTGCCGGGCCTCGTCCGCGCTCGTCATCGGCACGGCCCGGGTCCCGACCAGGAAGCTCTCGCGCTCCGTGCCGAGGAAGTCCACGCGGGTGCGGTAGGCTGTGTCGCGCTGCTGCAGGCCGCCCTTTTCGAGCAGGTAGGTGCGGTAGCGGATGGCCATGCCGGTGTAGTTCGCGTCATCGCCGGTGAGCAGGCAGTAGCGGACCGCGATGTCCCGGTGGTTGCGGTCCTCCTCCAGCATGGTGGTGCCCGTGGTCTTCTGCTGATAGGCCTCACGGATGTAGAAGGAGGGGTAGATCATGTTGTAGGGGAAGTCGAGCACGCCGTTGGGGCTGGCCATCACGCGGCAGCGCGTGTCGTCGGACTCGATGACGGCCACGTAGCCGAGGCCGATGTCGGTCCGCGCGGTGCCGAAGACGGGGATCAGGGCCGTGTAGGCGTCGTTGAGGGCCTCGTAGCGCTCGTAGAGCAGGGTCTTCACGCCGCTCTCGCGGAAACCGCTGTCCCTGCCGTAGACCGGGCCCATGTAGCCGGTCTGGAAACGGCCGTGCTTGTCGTCCATATTGATCAGGCCGCCGCCGCCGTCCGGCACGAAGAGGTAGCCCTTTGCATTCGGCCTGGTCGCGCCCATCATCGGGAAGACGTCGATCCAGTAGATCGAGTAGGTTTCGCTCCGCTCTTCGATGGAGTCGTCCGGGATGCGGACGAGCAGTTCGCCGTTCCCGAGCGTCACCTCCACCGTGAGAGCGATGTCATATTTGCCGCCGAAGTGCACGTTGGCGCTGACACCGCCGTCCACCGGCTTGCAGGTCACCTCGCACTCCGTGTTGTACAGGTCGACCGCTTCGGTGCTCTGGGTGTTCTTGCTGTGGCGCACCTGCATGGTCACACCCGAGAAGGACTGGCGCTTGATGTCGGACTCGTTCTTCACGTTCTTTGAAATGGCGCCGGCCGGCAGGGTGCTGCACAGGGTCTGGCCGGTCTCCCGCTGCTGCAGGAGGGCCGAGAGGGAGGGAGCGCAGAAGTACATGGCCCAGGGGCCGTTCTGCGCGGCGAGTTCATAGGCGGACATGCGCCCGGACTCCTTGTTGAGCATCAGCACGCGGCGGCAGCCGGGATTTTCCGGGTCGCCGAGGCAGGCGCCCTGCCAGCCCGTGTCGTCCTGGAAGCCGGAGGTGCGCAGGACCTCGAGCAGGGCCGTGTCCGAAGCGTCGTCGCGGTAGACGCGCCAGCGATTGGCCTCGGCCGCGAGCGTGCAGCGGGTCAGGGTCTGCGTGCCGCGGTCAAGGAGCAGGGCCGTTTCACTCTCAAAGAGGTACAGGTCCCAGCCGTCGCCCGCGATCTCGCGCGTGCAGTCGCCGGCCTCCTCACCGTCTTTGAGCAGGACGGCCTCGCCGGTCTCGCCGCTCACGCGGAGAGCCGTCCCACTGCCGTCCGCGGCTTCGACGGTGAAGTCGGCGCCCGCGTCCTCCGCCGGGGACGCCGCGCAGAGCGACAGCAGGGCCAGGATCGCCGCGATCAGCAGCGGCAGGCGGAATCGTCTGAGTCGATCAGCCAGCACGGTATCTCACCTCCCCGATGATTTCTCCGAAGAACCGGAACACCTGCGCCCAGAGGACATATAGGATGAAGATGATCAGCGCGAGGATCAGCAGGGTGAACAGCGTCAGCAGGATGACCTTGGCGGTCTGCTTTGCCGTATAGTTGTTGACCTCGCGGATGCCGAGCACCAGGAGCACCAGCATCCAGGCCCAGGCGAGGATCCCGATCAGGTCGATCAGGAACTGCTCGTTGCGGGTCAGCACCTGGGAGAGCAGGAAGATGACCGGGGTCAGCAGGATGTAGGGCGTGAGGCTGTAGCAGAAGTAGGATGCGATCTTCTTGACCGTGCCTTCGCCCTCGTTGATCGTGCAGACCAGGTAGTTGCAGCCGACGAGGCCGATCACGGCGGCCAGCAGCATGCCGACGTCGCTGAGCACCTCGTAACGTCCGTCCTGCACGGTTTTCTGCAGGAAGCCGCAGAGATACTTGTTGATCAGGAACTCGACGATGAAGATGACCAGCAGGGTCAGCGAGACGGCCCAGGACGCGCGGCCTTCCCGCGCGATGCCGTAGGAGCCGTCGATCGGATGGCGCATGTAGTAGAATGCGTAGCGCAGATCGGAGAGGTAGCGGCTCCGGCTCAGGGGACCTCCGCCGGGCAGGATGCGCCTGAGGAAGCCGAACCTGCGGTCGAGCAGGCGGATGATCTTCCAGAGCACGAACAGTGCCAGGATCACGATGAAGGCGATGGAGATGTTCCGCTTCAGCCAGACGTTGCGGACCTCCCAGTAGGCGTCGGAGTAGCCGCTCTTGTCCTTGGCCAGGCGGGCGAAGCGCAGGGCCTCCCCGTAGTTCTCCTCCTGGAAGTAGGCGCGGCCCATGGCCTTGTTGGCGACATCGAACATGCTGTTCATGTCCAGGACCATCTCAAGGGGCGTCTTGCTCTCCGTGTACCGGCCGACGGAGTAGAGGGCCAGGGCTTCGTGGAGGGACCGGGTGAACTCGGTCGGCGCGAAGACGGTGATGGCCCGCTGCTGCTCGTTGGGGTCGAGGACGTAGATCCTGCCGTCGGGCCCCTCGTCGATGCCCGCCACCTCGGTGAAGAGGCCGGCGCGCCGCGTGCCGTCATCCTTGCCGCTGAAGACGAAGATCAGGTCGCCGTCGCTGCTGAACTCGTACAGGAAGCCGCTGGCGTCGGCGATGTAGACGTTGTCGTTGGAACCGGCGGTCACGCTGACGGGCAGGTCGACGTTCATCGCGTGCCCGATCAGATTGCTGCCCGCGATGTTCAGGCGCTTGAGGGTGTTCATGCCGTCGCCGAGTGTGACGGTGTAGATCAGGCCGCGCTCGTCGATGTCCAGGTCGGTGGGTGTGCGCGGGCGGGTCGTGCTGCCGCTCATCGCGCGCTGCTCCGCCGTGCGGATGGAGCGCAGGAAGATGTCCCACATGCTGACGGAGGCGAGGTTCGTGCCGAAGTAGCCGAGGAAGGCGTCCTCCTCCCCGTCCTGTCCGGGGGAGATCTCCACGATGCCGTTGGAGTTGCCGTCGCAGATGATGTAGAGGATGCCGGCCCGGTTGACCGCGACTTTCAGCGGCTTGAAGGGTGTCGAGGCGCCGTAGAGCGGGTTGGTGGGCTTGGTGTAGACGTGGAGGAGCCTGCCCTCCGAGCCTTCGTCCGCGAACTCGAAGACGGCTTCCGCCTTGTCGTCCGCCACATAGACGCGGCCGCTGGGCGCCACGCAGATGCCCTGGGGGCTCAGCATGGCCTTGCCGCTGCCGCCGGTGCGGATCATCCGGATCAGCTCGCCCTTTTCGCTGCCCACGAGGACGGCGCCGAAGGGCTCGGCCATCAGGACGTCCTCGAGGATCGCCGAAATGTAGATCCGGGGTTCGCCGGTCTCCTCGTCGGTGACGACCGCCATGTCCGTCAGCTCGGAGATCTCGAAGTCCTCGCTGTACTCGTCCAGATAGCGGCTGACCGGGATCATCTTTTCCACGGTATAGGCGGTCTGGGTCTCCTGGATCTCGCCGTATCCGTTGACGGTGTAGGTCTTGTAGGGGGTCTTGGCCTGCGCGGCCGCGGGGATCAGCAGGCAGAGCATCAGGCACAGCGCCAGGACCCGGAGGTACCGATTCTTCAAAATGACCGCCTCCTCACTTGATGCCCGAGGTCGCCATGGTGTTCATCACGCTGCTCTGGCAGATGATGAAGAGCACCAGGTTGGGAACGAACATGATCAGCGAGGCCGCCGCGCTGACGCCCTGGCCGGCCACGCCGTTGCTGGCGTTGACCAGGGTGTTCATGTAGAAGGTCATGGTTTTCATGCTCTCGTCGTTGATGAAGTAGGAGGAGGTCTCCATGTTGGTCCAGACCTGCTGGAAGACCAGTACCATGGCCGTCGCGATGGCGGGCTTGATGATGGGAAGGATGATCTGCCAGTAGACCTGGAAGTCGTTCGCGCCGTCCAGATGGGCGGCCTCGATCAGGCTGTCCGGCACCTGGTCGACGAACTGCTTGACCAGGAAGAGGGCCACGGGCATGGCCACCAGCGGCAGGACGTGTGCGAAGATCGTGTCGATCAGGCCCATCCGGCTGATGACCATGTAGCGCGGGATCAGCACGGCGGTGGCGACGAACATGATGGCGATCTGGTTGATCTGCAGCATGAGGGCGCGCCCGCGGAACTTGATCTTGGAGAAGGCGAAGGCCGCGCAGGTCGTCAGCAGCAGGGAGAGGCCCACCGTCAGCACGGTCACGGCGAGGGAGTTGAAGACGTAACGGCTCAGCGGGATGCCTGCGGAGCGCGAGAACTTCATCAGCTTGGTGAAGTTGTCGAGGGTGGGATTGCGCACGAAGAACGTCGGCGGGAAGGCGAAGAGCTCCTCCATGGGCTTGAAGGCATGGTTGATGATGAACACGATCGGCAGTGCCATGAAGAGCGTCAGGGGGAGGAGGATCAGCAGGATCTTGATCTGCCCGCGGTCAAACCGCTTGGGGTTGATGTGTCTGCCCTTGAGTGCCATTCCTTCTCACCTCCTCAGTCCTTCTCGGTCAGGAGCTTGTTGGCCGCCTTGGAGAAGATCTGCACGATCAGCAGCAGGGCGACGGAGACGGCGGCCGCATAGCCCATCTCGTAGCGCATGAAGCCGTAGTCCTCGATGTGGTTGACGATCAGCTGGGCCGCGTAGCCCGGGGAAGGGTTGCCGGTCAGCAGGGCGCTGACGGTGCCGTTCTGGAAGGCGTTGACCACGGCCATGACGGCTGCGAAGAGCATCTGCGGCTTCATCTGGGGGATGGTGATGTAGATCATCTCCTGGAAGCGGTTGGAGATGCCGTCGATGGCGCCGGCCTCGTAGAGGGATTCGTCCGAGTTCGCGATGCCGGCGATCATGGCGAGGAAGCCGATGCCCATGGAGGACCACAGGCCGATGATGATGACGATGGGGAGGAGGTAGTTGGTGTTCACCAGCCAGACAATCGGCTCGTTGATGATGCCCAGGGAGATCAGCCAGCTGTTGAGCAGGCCGGTCTGGTCACCCGAGAAGATGACCTTCCACAGCACGGTCATGGCGACGCCGGTGGTCAGGGAGGGGGAGTAGATGATCAGGGCAAGCACCGTGCGGACGCCCCGGGTCAGGTTGCACAGGAGCCAGGCCAGCAGGAAGGAGAGGATGTAGCCGCCGATGCCCACGACCACCGCGTAGATCACGGTGTTGGGCAGGACGTACTGCATGAAGATCTCGTCGCTGGTCAGCAGGGTGATGTAGTTGAGGAAGCCGACCCAGCTCGGCCATTGGATGGCGTTGAAGTTGGTGAAGGAGAGGATCACCGCGAGCAGGACGGGCACGAGGATGAAGACCAGGAAGATCAGCGCGTACGGGCCGGCAAAGAGGAAACCGCTGGGATTGTTGTGCTCGCGGCGCCCGATGGCGCTGCGCTTGCGGCGGATGTTCGCTGTCACCGGCTCTCACCTCCTTCCGTGTCGGGGACATCGCGCTTGAGGATCTTCAGCATGCGCTCGATGGTGGGGATTTTGTAGTCGCGGATCGTATTGCCTTCGCCGTCGATGTATCCGAACTCCTCCAGCTTGCGGCGGATCTCGCGGTTGATCGTCTTGACGGCTTTGTCGATGCGCTCCTGCTCGTTCGCGCCGTTGACCGTGATGTCGTTGAAGGCGTTGCTCATCTCGCGCTCGAGCATGTAGGTGCCGGGGACGCGGGCGACGTCGATGACGTTCTCCGCGAAGGTCTGCACCACCAGCTTGTCCTGCGTGTCCCAGGGCAGGTGGGAGAAGGCCTCCATGTTGGCGGTGGGCCACATGTACTCATCGCCGTAGATGGACTGCACCATGCGGCCGAACTGTGCCTGGACCTCCGTGGAGGACCACCAGCGGATGAACTGCCAGGCCTGCTCCTCGCGCTCCGGCGTGGAGCGGAAGATGACCGTGGACTCCGCGCAGCCGCAGGTGGCGCGGCTCTCGCTGCCGTCCTCGCGCACGGTCTTGGGGATCAGGGCGATGGCCCAGGAGCCGTCGAGCTCCGGCGCGGCGTTGCGGATCAGGTTGTAGCTGAAGAAGTCCGCGATGCCGATCGGGTAGTCGCCGTTGCGGAAGTGCTGGTAGAAGTTGTCCACATTCACGGGCATGTTGTAGATCGTGAACAGGTCGGTCAGCGCGGTGAAGCCCTTCACGCTGGCGCGCTCGCCCAGGGCCGTGCCCTTCTGGGCCACATCGTAGTACAGGGAGCCGCCGTTCTGCACGAGCATGGGCGTCGTGCCGTGGAAGTTGCGCATGGAGAGCATGCCGGCCGTGGGGTAGTAGAAGTTCAGGCCGCGCATCTGCAGCTCCGGCAGCAGGTCCACCATGTCGTTGACGGTCTCCGGGATGCGGATGCCGAGCTTCTCGATCACGTCGGTGCGGTAAAACAGGACCCAGAAGTTCATCGTCTCCGGCATCGAGTAGACGCTGTCGCCGATCGTGCCGGTCAGGAAGAAGCCGGGCTCATAGACCGAAGCGACCTCCGCGAAATCGGGGAACTGCGTCATGTCCGCCAGAGCGCCGCGGATGGCCAGCTCATAGGGGATGGTGTAGTTGATGCCGGAGGCCACGTCCGGCGAGCTGCCGGAGGAGTTGGCCAGGACCAGCTTGGTCTGGTCCGGCATGATGGAGATGTCCACCTTGATGTCGGTCTCCTGCGTGAAGCCGTCGTCGATCATCTTCTGCATGATCTGGACGTACTGGTTGGAGCGGTTGACCCAGACCTGCAGGTGGCTGCGGTCGGTGTTCGCGGTGGAGTAGCGCTGGGAGGTGAAGGAAGAGGTGAAGCGCTGGGCGGTCTTGCTCAGCGAGGTCCCCGCGCCAGGCGCGGCGGGGAGGGAGGCGCCGTCCTGGTAGAGGTAGATGCGGTCGAGGCCGAGGCTGTTGTCGAGCAGGCTGTCGATCGTATTGGCCAGATACTGGTTGGCGGAGTTGGAGGAGGAGGAGAGTTCGCTGATGCGGTAGGGGATCTCGTCCGGCTTCTCCGCGAGGCTCTCCAGCTGGCGCGCCGCGATGAGCATGGAGGCCATGGCCGCCGCGTGGCCGCCCGTGTTGCTGTACACCGAGTAGCGCTCCTCGAGGTCCCGCAGGCGGGAGGCGTAGCCGTTGAGGCGTTCGCTCAGGCCGGGGATGTAGTCGGAGAGGCGGAGGTCGCGGTACTTGTCGGCGTTGGTGCCGGCCACGCGGGTGATCTCGAGGGCCAGGTCGTTCACGCCGTACATGATCCCGTCGAGGGCCTCCATCACCTCGCGGATCGGGGCGATGGTCAGCCGGAGGGTCAGCGTATGCTCACCCGCGGTGAGCGGCAGGGTCAGGTTCTTTCCGGCCGTGTCGAGCAGGGTCCGGGTCTGCCAGGACGCGCCGTAGGGCAGCGGATAGGCTTCGAAGGCCGTGCTCGGGATCATGCCGTCCACGAAGATGTCCGCGAAGACGGGGAAGTCGGTCTTGTCAGCCTGGAGATAGTTGAAGGCCAGGTTGTAGCTGCCCTCCCGCTCCACCGTGAAGGCGTACGTCACGGACTGACCGGCGGTGTCGAAGGCGTCGGAGTCGATGACGTTCATCCGGGCGTGATCCACCTCATAGGGATCCACGGCCACGTCGTACTCTATCATCGCGTGGACGGAGGAGTCGTTGGCCCAGGTGAAGGCCTCGGCCTGCAGGGTGATGATCGCGTCGCCCTCCGCGGCGGGGCTGCCCGCGTACTGCGGGATGACGGGCTCGGCGCAGAGCGTCACGCCGCCGAAGAGGAAGGTGCCCTCGTCGACGGTGAAGGCCAGGATGTGCTCCCCGGCGGTCAGCTCCAGCAGGAGCGGCCTGGTGCGGCGGCCCGTGCCGTCGCTGAGGTACTTCTGCTCCCAGCGGGCTTCCTTCGCCGGCAGGGTGACCATCTCGTCACCGTAGCGGTCATAGCTCGGCTCGGACGCGCGGCGCCAGGCGGACTCGAGCTTGACGTTGCGGCACTCGTAGAACGGATAGGCGCCGTCCACCGTCATGGCGAGCCGGTCCGGGAGGACCGCCTGCAGGTCGGGATCCGCGTCCGTGTCGTAGGAGAAGTAGTCGAAGCGCAGGGCGTACAGGCCGTCCGCCGGGGCTTCGATCCGCAGGGAGAAGGTGTCGCCGTAGCGCACGCGCAGGGCGTGATCCCCGGGCTCCTCCGCGGCGGCTTCCACGGTCACGGCCTCGGCGCTTGCGGCCTCAAGGGTGGCGGGTTCACTCTCCGCGGGCGTGACCAGGCACTCATCCGCCCAAAAGCGGACAGGCTCCCCCGTGTACGCGGGCAGGGTGTACCCGGCGGACACGGCGGTGTAGTTCGCGGAGATGCGCTCCGTGACAAAATCGCCCCCGGACACGGCCCCGGCCTCGGATGTGCCGGGACGGCTGTCAGTGAGCTTTTCCGGCGGGACATAGGGTCCCTGCCTTCCACAGGATCGCAGCGCGATCAGAGCGCCGACGACCAAAATGACGGCACAGACCGCCGTCAGGATCCTTCGCCTGGTCCACCATTCACGTTTTCTCATGGAACCGACCGCCTTTGTGATGTGATTATTGCAACAAATGAGCAAACAGTGTCGCATCTGAACTCCCGAAAACAAGAAAAAAAACCGACAGAGATTGCATTTCCATGCCTGTATGATATAATGGAAAATGAGAAATGTCAATGCCATATGGAAGAATTGTTCAGTCCGCCGACCTGCCCGGACAGAGGCGGCGCGGCCGCGATGGCCGTACAGGCTGACAATTTTGAAGGGAGACTGGAAGATGAAGCGTTCCGCACGACTCCTTGCCCTTGCGCTGGCAGCGCTCTTCCTCACCGCCTCCGCCGCCGGCGAGGCGCCCGCCGCGCTGACCGTCCGCTGCGGCGCGGCGGAGAGCGAAACGGTCGGAAGCACGCTGCGCTGGGGCCTGTTCCTGGAGGACATCAACCACGCCCTGGACGGCGGCCTGTACGCCGAGCTGGTGAAAAACCGCTCATTTGAGTACGGGAATCTCGCGCAGAACGGGAACCGGCACGGCTGGTCGGCCCAGGAGGGCGTGACCTTTGAGATCATCGACGGCTCGGCCGACGGCACCTGCCTGCACGCGAACAACCCGCACTATGCCCGGGTCACGAACGCCGGCGGCGAGCCGGCCGGCATCCTCGGCTGCGGCTTCCTGGACGGGATGGCGGCGGAGGCGGGCAAGACCTATGTCTTCACCGTGTTCATGCGCGCGGATACTGATCCGGGCGAGGTGACCGTCTCTCTGCGGGACACGCGGGGCACGGTGTATGCGGAGGCGGCCCTGACTTCCTCCGTGCAGGGGACATGGAGGCAATTCACCGCCGCTCTTCAGCCGTCGGCATCTGTCGCCCGGAACCTGCGGGTCTGTCTGAGCGTACGGCCCGGAGCCTCTCTGGACTGCGACATGGTGTCGCTGATGCCGGAGGACACGTTCGCGGGACTGCCGGTGCGCAGGGACCTGGGCGAACTGCTGGCCGCGATGCATCCGGCCTTCCTGCGCTTCCCCGGCGGGTGCGCCGCGGAGGGCCGGAGCGCCGAGAGCATATATAATTGGAAGGATTCCGTCGGAAGCCCCGAAGGTCGGTCCCAGGGCCTGGATATCTGGCAGGGCACGGCGGCACACCCGTACTACACGACCTACGGCCTGGGCTTTTATGAGTTCTTCTGCCTGTGCGAGGCCCTCGGTTGCGAGCCGCTGCCCGTGCTCAACGCCGGCATGACCTGCCCGATCCAGAGCCCGCGCTACATCGTCTATCCGACAAACAGCGCCGAGTTCAGGCAGTGCGTGCAGGATGCCCTGGACCTGGCGGAGTTCTGCCGCGGCGGGACGGACACGAAGTGGGGCGCCCTCCGCGCCGTCATGGGACACCCGGAGCCCTTCCCGCTCACGATGATCGCCATCGGCAACGAGCGGTGGCAGAGCGAGTATTTCGACCACTACCTGCGCTTCGTCGAGGCCTTCGACAAGGCCGAGAAGGAGCACCCGGAGATTTACGGCGGCATCCGTCTCGTCGTGGCCAACGGCCCGGCGGCCGGGAGCGTCGAGGGCTGGGACTATGTGGAGGGCTACGTCGGGTACGAGGATACCCGCACGGCCTTCGTCGACGAGCACTACTACATGAGCCCGGACTGGTTCCTGGAGCACACGGACCGCTACGACAGCTACGACCGGAGCCTGCCCGCAAAGGTCTTCCTCGGCGAGTACGCCAGCCAGGGGAACAGGCTGATCAATGCGCTGGCGGAGGCCGCCTTCATGACGGGCCTGGAGCGCAACGGGGACGTGGTGTCCCTCGCCTGCTACGCACCGCTCTTCGGCAACGCCACGCAGAACCAGTGGGTGCCGGACATGATCTTCTTCAATAATACCGGCGCGTACGTCACCCCGGATTACCACGTCCAGTCCATGTTCATGAACAGCCCGCTGACGCGCGTCCTGCCCGCGGAGCTCTCCGGCGGGACGCAGGGCGCGGACGTGACGCTCTCCGGCGGGGCGGGCCTCGGCTCCTGGATGACCTCCGTGGCTTACGACAACCTGACGGTGACGGACAACCGGACCGGGGAGACGCTCTTCGCCGCGGACTTCGATCAGGGCGGCGCCCCGGCCGATTACGGCATGTCCGTGTACACCGGCCGCTGGTCCGTGGAGGACGGGCGCCTCGTGCAGCGCCACACCGGCGCCCCCGACGACGAGAACACGGGCGACGCGCTCTACTTCGGCGACAAAGCCTGGACCGACTATACCCTCTCCGTCGAGGCGGAGATCCTGGGCGGCGCCGAGGGCTTCCTGATCCCGGTCTGCGTCGGCGACCCCGACAACACCGTCTTCTGGAACGTGGGCGGCTGGGGCAACACCGTCAGCTGTCTGCAGACCGTTACCGACGGCGCGAAGTCCGGCCAGGTGGACGGAACGGTCTCCGACTGCCGCCTGAAGAAGCAGAAGGTGTACCGCCTCGAGGTGAAGGTCTCCGGCGACACGGTCGTCTGCAGCCTGGACGGCCGCCGCGTGATCTCCTGGAGGAAGACCGAGGCGCCCACCCTCTTCGCGTCGGCGGGCCTGGCGGAGAACGGTGACCTGATCGTCCGCGCGGTCAACGTCTCCGCGGGCGAGCGGGCCCTCACGCTCCGGCTGGACGGGTTCGAACCCGCCCGCTGGTCGGCGGAGGCCGCGGCCTGCGTCCTGTCGGGGGAGAGTTCCGCCCTGGCCAATTCCTTCCTCGCGCCGGAGGCTGTCGCACCGCCGTCGGAATCGGCCGTGACGGTGGGCGGGGAGACCACCCTGACCCTGCCGCCCTGGTCCCTGACGGTGATCCGCATCCCGGCCCTGAACCCGTGACCCAACAGCAAAATATTCAGGAGGACTGACTTTATGCAGAAACTGATGAAACGCGCGGCTGCCCTGATCCTGTGCCTGTGGGTGCTGCCCGCCGGCGTCTTCGGCGAGGCGAGGGAGGGCGAGGACTACTCGGTCTCATTCGAGGGCATCAAGACCGGGATCGTCAACGCCCGGACCGCCGTGCACGACCCGTCCATCATCGCCGCCGACGGCAGGTACTACATTTTCGGCTCCCACATGACGGCGGCCTCCTCGGAGAACCTGCGCGGCTGGGACCGCATCGGTAACGGCTATTCGCCGGACAACCGCGTCTGGGGCAACCTGTTCGCGGAGGGCAGTCATGTCTTTGACTGGGCCGGGTCGTCCTCTAGCACCGTTCCCACCGATGACGGCGCCGTGCACGTCTGGGCCCCGGACGTGATCTGGAACCCGGTGATGGGCAAGTACATGATGTACTACTGCACCTCGTCCACGTGGAACGCGTCCTCCATCTGCTTCGGCCTCTCCGACACGATCGAGGGCCCCTACGAGTGGCAGGCGACGCTGATCTGCTCGGGCTTTGACAAGACGAATATCGACCGGACCAACGTGTCGGAATATGTGGACGAGGACTGGGCGAAGACATATTTCACCCTCGCCGGCGGGTACAACTATCAGAACTGGCCCAACGCCATCGACCCCGGCCTGTTCTTTGACGCGGACGGGCGGTTCTGGATGGTCTACGGCTCCTGGTCCGGCGGCATCTTCCTGCTGGAACTGGATCCGGCCACGGGGCTCGTGATCCACCCCGAGGCGGACAAGGCCAACCGCGTGGACCCGTATTTCGGACGGCATCTGTTCGGCGGCAACCACCAGTCCATGGAAGGGCCGTACGTGCAGTATGATCCGGAGGCGGGGTACTATTACCTCTTCGTCTCCTACGGCGGGCTCAGCGCCCACGGCGGTTACCAGATCCGCGTTTTCCGTTCGGAGACGCCCGAAGGCCCCTACCTTGACATGAACGGGGAACAGCCCAACCGCCGCGGCGGCCATGCGAACTTCGGCCTCAAGCTCTCCGGCAACTACAATCTGCCCTCCCTGCGCCAGGCCTACATGGCCACGGGCCACAACAGCGCCCTGATCGACGGGGACGGCCGCAGGTATGTCTGCTTCCACAGCCGCTTCAACAACGGCACCGAGAGCTTCCAGCCCATCGTGAAGCAGTATGCCCTGAATGCGGAAGGATGGCCCTGCGTCCTGCCCTTCGCCACCCGCGGGGAGACCCTGGAGGACGCATGGACCGCGGAGGACGTCGCCGGACGCTGGTTCGTCATCAACCAGGGCACGGAGATCAATGACGTGATCGCCGAGCCAGTGATCCGGTACCTGCGCACGGACGGCAGCGTGGGCGCCGCGGAGGGCGACGCCGGGACCTGGGCGCTGCGGGAGGGCTCGCACTTCGTGACCCTGACCCTGGACGGCGTCACCTACAGCGGCGTCGTGTGCCGGATGCAGGACGAGGGCGGCACCCCGGTCACGGTCTTCAGCGCCGTGGGCGAAAACATGAGCGTGTGGGGCGTGAAGTATGAAGAATAAACCCGGGCGTCAGGGCGGCTTTCACCTGCCGCCGCCCGTCCGCGATACCCTGATCCTGATCGGCCAGTGGACGGTGGTGACCGCGGGCATCTTCGCCTGGTGGATGGGCCTGCAGCTGGTCATCTCCCTCTTCGCGGTCAATGTCTGGCACGTGACCTTCCGTCAGATCCTCTGGCGGAGCGTCGTCCTGACGGCGCTGAGCGGCGCGACGTACCTGGCCGTGATCCTGCGCCGCGGGCGGAAGAGCGGGGACGGGGCGGAGGAATGACGGGTGCGGATGACCGGGACCGACGCACTTTACACTGCCGGCGGCTGGACAATTCCGCGCCGGGATGCTATACTTCCGTCATCGGACACAGGCCCGGCGCAAGGCAAGGGACCGTCCGCAGCAACCGGATCGATACCGACAGGAGGAAAAGAAAAATGCGCAGAATGCTGGCTCTGTTCATGAGCATGATCCTGATCATGTCCGCGTGCGTGATCATTCCCGCGGCCTCGGCGGAAGCACTCCCCATGTGGGTCTACACCGAGAACGGCAAGACGCTGAACGTCCGCAGCGCGCCCGTGGTGGCCGACAACATCATCGGCCGGCTGAAGTACGGCGAGCTCGTGATGGTCGAGTTCATCAATTCCACCGGCTGGGCTGTCATCCTCTACAAGGACGGCGAGGCCTATGTGCAGGCCCGCTTCCTGCTGGACTATCAGCCCGGCCCCAAGCCCACGCAGTCCCCGGAGGACAAGGAAGCCCAGGAGATGAAGAACGAGCAGGCGAAGCTGAACAAGGAACTCGCCAGCGAGCGGGACCTGACGGAGCCCTTCTACCTCTCCGTCCGCGCCACCCGCACCACCGGCTGGATCAACTTCCGCGTCGGCCCCTCGAAGATCACCACCCGGGTCAGCTCCTTCCCGGACGGAAAGCAGCTGATCGCCATCGGCGAGACCGCCAACTGGTACAGGGCCCGCGATCCCGAGACCGGGAAAACCGGCTACATCCACAAGAATTATGTCACGAAGCAGGCCCCGGTGGCGTCCGTCACCCCGGCTGAGCAGGGCAAGCAGAGCCTCGGCAAGCTGAACGTCGGCGGCGAGTTCGAGCTCGTCTGCGCCATCCCCGAGACCTACAGCCTGCAGGTCGTCAACGTGATGGGTACGAGGATCACAGCCTCCATCCTGTCCGACGACATGACGAAGCCCCAGCTCTTCCTCAACATCGCCTATGACGAGACCTACGGCGACGTCGAACGCCTCAATGACCTGAACGACGCGGATCTGGCGGTGCTGGAGAACTCCTTCACCGAGATGAACCAGGTGGAGATCACCTACCGCCAGACCGGCTACGGCACCAAGCTCCTGGTCGCCCGCGAGACCGGCAGCGATACGGACTTCGTCGGGATCCTGACCATCTACAAAGGCTACTTTATCGAGTTCAACATGGCCCCCAACCCGAATTCCTCCGTCCAGACGCTCACCGACGAACAGATCAAGATGTGCATCGACTTCCTGACCGAGCTGGACTTCAACCAGCCTCAAAAGTGACACCCACAACACCCGTCACCCCTGAAACCGGCCGCCCGAAACGGACTGCTGGTTTTTCGCTGCCCACGGATGAAACTGGGCAGATTTGACAAAAAACGTTTTTACACGTTGCAAGAAGGCCGAATGTATGCTATGATGCGTGCCGCAAAATTTGTAAACGCCGCATCTGACATCCGGTCGGGCGGCACGTATCAATCAGCAGAGACCGGCGGAACTGGCCGGCTTCACAGTCACATCAAGCGGGATCCCGGGAGGGGATCCCGGGGAGGAACAAGCATGACCTACGTACTGGAAACCCGGCAGCTGACCAAGGTCTACGGCCGCAGGGCAGCGATTCAGAACGTGAACCTGCATGTGGAGGAAGGCAGGATCTACGGTCTGATCGGGCGCAACGGGGCGGGCAAAACCACCATCATGCGCATCATCAGCGGCCTGTCCAATGCCACGAGCGGCGAGTACAGCCTCTTCGGCAAAAGCGGCAGCGAGAAGGGCCGGATGCTCCGCGAGGTGGGCGTCCTGATCGAGGCTCCCGGCATCTACCCGAGATTCTCCGCCTACGAAAACCTCAAGATCAAGTGCATGGCGCGCGGGATCAAGCCCGCCGGATATGTCGAGGACCTGCTGAAAACCGTAGGCCTCGGCGACACCGACATGAAGAAGGGCGCGGGCGCCTACTCCCTCGGCATGCGCCAGCGCCTCGGCATCGCCCTGGCCATGGTGGGCGACCCGAAGATCCTCATCCTCGACGAGCCGATCAACGGTCTGGATCCCCAGGGCATCGTGGACGTGCGCGAGACCCTGGTCCGCCTGCGCGACGAGAAGGGGATCACGATCATGATCTCCAGCCACATCCTTGACGAACTGTCCAAGGTGGCCGATGCGTACGGCATCATCAACGACGGCACCCTGCTGGACGAGTTCAGCGCGGAGGAACTGCAGAAGCGCAGCGGACAGTTCGTGTCCGTGTGCACGAACGATCCCGCCGCCGCCCTGAAGGCGCTGGCGGCCGCGGGCTTCCGGAACGTTGACGTGGGCCAGGCCGGCCGGCTGATGGTCCGCGAGCGCCTGGAGGACACCGCGGACATGGCGCGGGCCGTCATCGGCGCCGGCCTCGACCTGACGGAACTCAGCCTCAATACCATGTCCCTGGAAGACTACTACATCGGCGTGACGGGAGGGAAACAGGATGCGTAACATGCTCCGGATGGATCTGTACCGGATGAGCAAGAGCCGGTATGTCAGGGTCTGCCTGCTCCTGGCGCTGCTGTTCGGCCTGGCCCAGACGCCCGCAAAGCTGGCGCTGGAAGGGATCGCGAGAGCCTTCGCCTCCGGGGCGAATCTCTCCGGCATCAAGCCGATCACGCAGATCACCCTGTCGTCGATCTTCTACGATCCCTTCTGCATCTTCAATTTGAATGCCCTGCTGGCCATGCTCGCCGTCTGCAGCTTCTTCTACGCGGACCAGGAGTACGGCTACATCAAGAACATCGCGGGCCAGATGCCCAGGCGCGGCTACACCGTGCTCTCCAAGTTCCTGGCTTCCATCCCGCTCAACGTGATGATCGTGGCGGCGGGCATCATCGGGAATCTGCTGGGCAGCGTGATCCTCCGGCCCGTTGTGGCGGACGCGGATGTGATGGCGAGCATCGCCAACTGCCTGCTGAAACTGCTGCTCCTGCAGAGCGTGTGCTCGATCCTGCTCCTAGTGACCGCCTGCTTCCGGGGCAAGGCATTCGGCACCGCGCTGTCCGTGCTCTTCGCCACCGGCGCGATGTCGCTGGTCTACGAGGCCGTCAACTCGGGCCTGTCGCAGGCGATCAAGGGATTCAACATCCGGGATTTCATGCCCGACGCACTGATGACGAATCCCACGCCCACCGTCAACGCCCTGCTGTCCGCCGTGATCAGCACCGCGCTCTTCCTCACGCTCTCCATCCGCATCTTTGACAAAAAAGATGTGAAATGACAGCTGCCATCCCGCTTCGGCGCGCGTATCAACAACAGGAAGCGCCAAACGCTTCACAAGAATGAAAGAATGAAAATCTGGAGGAAATCACTATGAGCAATTATGAAGGCACAGTCAAGCAGGGCCACCCGGTCCTCGGCGTCGTTCTCGGCATCCTCGGCATCCTGACCGCCATTCTGCTCAGCCTGCTCTTCGGTGTGATCACCGGAGTCATCGCGGCCGTCCTCGGCATCATCGCCGTGCTGCTCGGCATCGGCGCCCGAAAGAGCGGCCGCGGCGTGGGCGCGATCGTGATCGGTGCCATCGCCATTCTGCTGGCCGTGAGCATGACCTTTGTCTCTGTCCGCACGATGAACGAGCTCCACGACAAGGCGCTGGAGAACGAGCGCGCGCCGCTGTTCGCCGAATGCTTCGAGAATCCCTACACTGGCCTGTTCGGCATCTTCGTCAAGGCCAACGGGATGGGCAGCGAGAAAGTCGAGGAACTGCGCAAGGAGATAGAGCTGATCACGGCTCAGAACAAGGCGGCGGACAAGACCGTGGAGGCCGTGAAGACGACTTCTACTGCTGAAGCCAAGTGATCCGGATTGAATATGACCGGCGGACAGGATCCGTCGGTTTTTTGCTGTCCCGGGACGGCGGCTGTCAGGCTGAGGGAGCCTCCAGGTGACGCCGGTAGGCGAACAGATACTGCTGACAGACGCCGTTGTACGGGCTGTAGCGGCCGAAGGGATAGCCGTCCGGATATGCCTCCTCAAGGACCCGGCTGATCCAGACGTCCCGCGGGAAGGCGTCCAGTTGATGCAGGCCGAACAGGGCGACGCAGGAGGCGACCTTGCGCCCGACTCCCCGGATCTGCATCAGGGTCTGAACGGCTTCCTCACAATCCGCGCTCCGCAGGTCCTCCCCGCGGATCCGTCCGGACGCGACAGCCTCCGCCGCGGCGCGGACATATGCGGCGCGGTACCCGAGTTTGCAGGAGTTCAGCGCCTCATTGCTCAGCGCGGCTACGCTTTCGGGCGGGGGAAAGGTGCGGTACGGTTCGCCGGAATCATCCGTCCGCGCCTCTCCGCACAGGGCGCAGAGCAGCTCCACGGAGCGCCGGATCGCCGGGATGTTCCGGTTCTGCGAGATGATGAAGGTGACCAGGGTTTCCCAGAAATCCTGCCGGAGGATGCGGATGCCCCGCTCGGACTCGGCGGCGGCCCACAGGAACGGGTCGGTTCGCGGATCGATCCGGCGGCGGATGGCGGCGTATTCTTCATCCAGGTCCAGATAGGGAGCCCAGACCGACCGGAACTCCTCCTCGCCGCAGGAGAAGGAAAAGACGCCGTCTCCCTGCGCGCGGAAACGGACGCAGTGCCCCGCGTGCAGGATGCGCCAGGCGTCCGGACCCGTTTGCTCCCAGTGGAAGCACTGGCCGCTCGCATGGATCTTCTCCGGGCTGAAATCATCCGTGACGGTCAACAGCATTTCTCCGACGCCTCCCGCTTCCGCTATCGTGCTGTGTGAGGGATTCTCCCCGGGAAAGGAAAACCCTGCCCGATCCGGCCGCGTATCCGCCGTTTTTTCGCTGGAGCATTGCAAGCGCGCGCCGAATCTGATAGAATACGGGCAGACAATGCCGCGCCGGCGCGCGCCGGAACAAAACCGAACGGAGGGAAAGAAGATGAAAGAGAAGATCAATGTATTCGATTATGCGGAGCACATCGCCAAGGCCCTTTCCCGCGGATTTCTGCTGAACACCAACGGGGACAAGTTCAACAGCATGGTCATCGGCTGGGGCCATCTCGGGATCGTGTGGGGGCGGCCGACTTTCGTCGCCTACGTCCGCGCCCACCGCTATACGAAGGCCCAGCTGGACAAGACCCGCGAATTCACCCTCAGCATCCCGCTCGGCGGCATCGACCCGGAGATCAACCGGATCTGCGGAAGCCTGTCCGGCAGCCGGATCGACAAGGTGAAGGAAGCCGGCCTGAAGCTGGTGGAGGCGGAGAAAACGCAGACGCCGGGCATCGCTCAGTACCCGCTCACCGTCGAGTGCCGGGTCCTCTATGCGCAGGAGCAGGACCTCGCCGAAATCCCCGAGGACATCCGCCGACGCGCCTATCCGCAGGATGTGGACAGCACGAACCCGATGGCGAACCGCGATGTGCACACCGCCTATATCGGGGAGATCGTGGACGCCTACATCATCCGCGAGGACTGAGCCGGGGAGGGACCGCATGGAGTACGGGCATCTGGACAAGGCATCCTTTATCCTGGGGATGGTGACCGCGTTTTCGGAGTGCGTCGCGGCCGGCTGCAAGAAGCTGGCCCTGTCGCCGCCCCTGACGCACGACGATTATGTGATGATCGCGGACCGCGCGTATGCCGTCATCCGGGAGCACGGTCTCCTGCATGCGCATGAGACCAACGAGGACCGGCCTGAGGACCGGCGCTTCGAGTGGATCCTGATCGCGGCCAGGCAGGAGACGCTGGACCGGTACGAGGAGCTTCGGCGGGCCGGACTGAGCCCCGCGGAGTCGCTTGCACCGTTCTCGGACCTGCTGAGCTACAACCCGACGGAGAGCGTTCATACGGGGTGCGACGTCTATCGCGGCCTGTTTCCGCTGGACGGAAATCGTTGAAAAGAAGAAAAATCGCCGTCTGAAGGGCGAAATGTGCCGCAAAATGCGAAAATCAGCGAAATTAGCGCTTGACAGATCGCGCGATTTGTGATAGTCTACAAAAGCTGACCGAAAAAGTCAGCATCCCAGGACCTTGAAAACGATACAGGAAGACAGAAAGAACGCAAAGGAAGAGACAGTGTAATTCCGAGAGTTGAAAGGATTGAACGGAAGAGTTTGATCCTGGCTCAGGACGAACGCTGGCGGCGTGCCTAACACATGCAAGTCGAGCGGACTTTTTATGAAAGCTTGCTGGATTAAAGAGTTAGCGGCGGACGGGTGAGTAACGCGTGAGCAATCTGTCCCACACAGGGGGATAATACCGCGAAAGTGGTTCTAATACCGCATGAGACCACGGATGGGCATCCATCAGAGGTCAAAGGAGCAATCCGGTGTGGGGTGAGCTCGCGTCCGATTAGATAGTAGGTGAGGTAACGGCCCACCTAGTCGACGATCGGTAGCCGACCTAAGAGGGTGATCGGCCACATTGGGACTGAGACACGGCCCA
>JAFRPG010000086.1 GCA_017429265.1 Clostridia bacterium
GGCCGCCGTTTACCGGGGCTTCGATTCAAAGCTTCCCCTTGCGGGTGACCTCTCCTCTTAACCTTCCGGCACCGGGCAGGTGTCGGGCCATATACTTCGCCTTGCGGCTTCGCATAGCCCTGTGTTTTTGTTAAACAGTCGCCTGGGCCATTTCTCTGCGCCTCACTTGCGTGAGGACCCTTTATCCCGAAGTTACAGGGTCAGTTTGCCTAGTTCCTTGGCTGTGACTCACTCGAGCACCTTTGGATACTCTCCTCGACCACCTGTGTCGGTTTCCGGTACGGGCCGACAGGGCCTGAAGCTTAGCGGCTTTTCTCGGGAGCCGCCTTCCCCGCACTGTCGCCTCCCCCGAAGGGTCGGCGTACTGTCGCGCCTCGGCAACCTCCTGGGATTTGCCTCAGGAAGCTGTGCCTTCGCGCTTCAACCTGCCATTCCGTCGGCAGGCGGCGGTTCCGGTCCTCCGTCCCCGCTTCGCAGCCCTGTCGGGTACGGGAATGTTGACCCGTTGTCCATCGGGGCAGGCTGCCTCCACAGCAGCGTCCCCTTAGGCCCCGACTGACCCTGATCCGATTAGCGTTGATCAGGAAACCTTGGTCTTCCGGTGTGCGGGTTTCCCACCCGCATTGTCGTTACTCATGCCTACATTTGCTTTTCCGGACGCTCCACGTAGCCTCACGGCCCCGCTTCCGCGCTGTCCGGAATGCTCCCCTACCGATGCATATGCATCCCGCGTCTTCGGCGGTGCGCTTCATGCCCGTTCATTATCCATACCCGTCCGCTCGACTGGTGAGCTGTTACGCACTCTTTGAATGAATGGCTGCTTCCAAGCCAACATCCCAGCTGTCTCAGCAGACGGACCTCGTTATCTCAACTTAGCGCACACTTGGGGGCCTTGGACGGCGGTCCGGGTTCTTTCCCTCTCGGGACAGGACGTTAGCACCCTGCCCCTCACTCCCGCGCTAGTATAGGCGGCATTCGGAGTTTGGCTGGGGTCGGTAGGCGGCGAAGCCCCCTCGCCCAATCAGTATCTCTACCTCCGCCTCCCATCGCGCGAGGCTGCCCCTAAAGGCATTTCGGGGAGTACGAGCTATCTCTCAGTTTGATTAGCCTTTCACCCCTACCCCCAGTTCATCCGAATCCTTTTCAACGGAAACCGGTTCGGCCCTCCAGCGCCTGTCACGGCGCCTTCAGCCTGACCGGGGGTAGATCACAAAGTTTCGCGTCCGCCGCCGGCGACTCGAAGCCCTCTTCGGACTCGCTTTCGCTCCGGGTCCGGGCCTCCAGGCCCTTACCCTTGCCGCCGACGAGCGACTCGTAGGCTCATTATGCAAAAGGCACGCCGTCACTTCTTGCGAAGCTCCGACCGCTTGCAGGCGCACGGTTTCAGGTTCTCTTTCACTCCGCTGTCCGCGGTGCTTTTCACCTTTCCCTCACGGTACTTGTCCACTATCGGTCTCCCGGGAGTACTTAGCCTTGGCGGATGGTGCCGCCAGATTCGGACAGGGTTCCTCCGGCCCCGCCCTACTCAGGGTTCGGTCTGGGTGGAACGTCGGTTTCGCGTACGGGGCTGTCACCCGCTGCGGCCCGCCTTTCCAGGCGTGTTCCGCTACCAACGCTCGGTCCGTGTCGACCGCCCTACAACCCCGCGCGCGCCTCGACGCCCGCGGTTTGGGCTCTTCCCCTTTCGCTCGCCGCTACTCGGGGAGTCACTGTTGTTTTCCTTTCCTCCGCCTACTTAGATGTTTCAGTTCAGCGGGTTGGCCACCTTAAATAAGGTTGTCACGCCTCCAGCGTGACGGGTTTCCCCATTCGGGCATCCGCGGATCACAGGCCGTTCGCGCCTCCCCGCGGCTTTTCGCAGCCTGCCGCGCCCTTCTTCGCCTCCGGGAGCCAAGGCATCCCCCGTGCGCCCTCCGGTACTTGTCGCGTACCGGCGCCTGTCCCGCCGCCTTCCCGGCGCGGGAACTGATGAGTATCCTCGCTCTTGAGTTTAGTTTGTGTTTGTCTTTCCTTCCATCCTGTCAAAGAACCTTCCCCCTTAGCCCCGATGGGGCGGGGGAGAGTAGGGGGTGAGGGAATCGGACCCTCGCCGCGGCAGACAGTTTTGCGTCTGTGGGACTCCCAACGTAGTCCCGGGCAGACTCGAACTGCCGACCCCCACATTATCAGTGTGGTGCTCTAACCGACTGAGCTACAGGACTCGGTCGGGATGAAGCCGCGGTAACCGCTTCTCCCTAATACTCGGACCAGCTTAGTCCGGACGTAATCCATTGCGAAAGAGGTGGCTTCTTGGCTTTATGCCAAATCATAGCGGGCCTCCAGAAAGGAGGTGTTCCAGCCGCACCTTCCGGTA
>JAFRPG010000012.1 GCA_017429265.1 Clostridia bacterium
ATCGCCCTCTGGACTCCTTCGGGGCCCGTCCCGTTAATGATAGGCTCTGGTATTGCAAGGTTTTTATCAACATTACTTTGCCCAATACCAAACAAGGAAGACATGCTCCCGAAGGGTCCAGGGGCGATCGGAAAGCCCCTGGCGCGCTCCGCAGAGCGCGGATCCTCCGGATATCAACGCAAAAGACCGCGCCCGGTCTGGGGGTGCGGTCTTTTTGCGTTGTCCGGTGATCGGATTACAGCTTGATGTAGAGATAGGCGCCGGCGTAGATCAGGTTCTTGTTCTTGATCTGGGGATTCCACTTCAGCAGATCCGCCACCGTGCACTTGTGCGCCTTCGCAATGCGGGTCAGGTTCTCACCCTTCTTGATCTGGATCTGGGTGAAGCCCTTCTTCGCAGCCATCGGCTTGTAGCCGCCGGAGATCGCGTCCATTTCCTCGATGCTCAGTTCAACAGCCTCGTAGTTCTCAATATTCTCGAATTCAGTCATGGTGTTTTTCCTCCTCCGCATTGCGGTTTTTTCTGTCAATCTGCGGAAGCGTTTGTTTGCTTCCACATGTTGATACGTGTTTCTTTCCCGGGTGGCAGCGGATTTTCAAAAAACTTTCGATCCTCCCGCAGCCCTCCGGCGAAAGGCTGTGCGGGAATGCTTCCGGACTTATTCGTCCTCTTCGTTCTCAGCGGCCTCGCCGGCCTCGGTGTCCTCGGCGGGTTCTTCCGGCTCGTCGAAATCCTCGAGCGGGCGCTGGATCTCCACAAAGACATGCGGGCTGTCCTTCGGCGTGGCGGCCTTCACCACCGAGCGGATCGCCTTCGCGATGCGCCCCTGCTTGCCGATGACCTTGCCCATGTCCTCCTCCGCCACGTTCAGCTCCAGGATCACCCCTTCGGGGCCCTCCGTCTTCTGCACGCGAACCTGCTCGGGATGATCCACCAAGGACCTGGCCACAAATGTGAGCAGCTCTTGCATGGGATCTTCCTTTCTGAGGCGCTTACTTCTCGATGACGCCGGTCTTCTTCAGCAGCACGCGGACAGTCTCCGTGGGCTGAGCGCCGCAGCCGAGCCAATACTTGGCGCGCTCGCCGTCCACCTTGATCTCAGCGGGCTTCTCCATGGGATTGTAGTAGCCGATCTGCTCGATGAAGCGGCCGTCGCGGGGGCTGCGCTCATCGGCGATGACGATGCGGTAGAAGGGATGCTTCTTCATGCCCATTCTCTTCAGGCGAATCTTGACCATGTGGGGTTCCTCCTCGTTTCGTTTGCTTGTTCTGTATGATGAAACCGCTTTCGCGGAATCAGCCGGGTTTGTGGTCTCACTTCATGCCGCCCATGTTCTTCATCATGGCGCGCATCTTCTTGCCGCCCTTGAGGCCCTGGAGCTGCTTCATCATCTGCCGGGCCTGGTCGAACTGGCGGATCAGGGTGTTGACGTCCTGGACCGTGGTGCCGCTGCCGGCGGCGATGCGCTTGCGGCGCGAGGCGTTGAGGATGCCGGGGTTCCGGCGCTCCTTCGGCGTCATCGAGCGGATGATGGCCTCGGGCTTCTTCATCGCGTCGTCGTCGATGTCGATGTTCTTGCCCGACAGGCCCGGGATCATGCCGATCATCGAGCGCAGGCCGCCCATCTTCTTCATGCTCTGCATCTGCTTGAGGAAGTCCTCGAGGTTGAGGTCGGCAGACCTGGCCTTGTTGGCGAGGGCGTCCATGTCGTCCTCGGCGAAGGCCTCCTGCGCCTTGTCGATGAGGGAGAGCACGTCGCCCATGCCGAGGATGCGGCTCGCCATGCGGTCCGGGTAGAAGGGCTCGATGTCGGTGAGCTTCTCGCCGATGCCGCTGAACTTGATCGGCTTGCCGGTGACCGCGCGCACCGAGAGGGCCGCGCCGCCGCGGGTGTCGCCGTCGAGCTTGGTGAGGATGACGCCGCTGATCGTCAGCTTGTCGTTGAAGGTGGTAGCTACGTTCACGGCGTCCTGACCGGTCATGGCGTCCACGACGAGCAGGATCTCCTGCGGGTGCACCGCGGCCTTGATCCGGTCGAGCTCGTCCATCAGGGCGGTGTCGATGTGCAGGCGGCCGGCCGTGTCGATGATCAGCACGTCGCAGCCGTAGTACCTCGCCTGCTGGATGGCCTCGAGGGCCGTCTTCACCGGGTCCTGGGTCCCGTGCTCATAGACGCGGGCGCCCACCTTTTCGCCCACCACCTGCAGCTGCCGGATGGCGGCCGGGCGGTAGATGTCGCACGCGGCGAGCATGGGCTTTTTGCCCTGCTTGATCAGGTAGCCCGCCAGCTTGGCCGCCATGGTGGTCTTGCCGGCGCCCTGCAGGCCGCAGAGCATGTAGATCGTCGGCGTCGAGGGCGACCAGGTCAGCTTGGACAGGTTGGAGCCCATCAGCTCGGTCATCTCGTCGTTGACGATCTTGACCACCTGCTGGGCGGGCGTCAGGGAGGAGAGCACCTCCTGGCCCACGCACTTCTCGGTGACGCGCTTGATGAAGTCCTTGGCCACCGCGTAGTTGACGTCGGCCTCGAGCAGGGCCATGCGGACCTCGCGCATGCCCTCCTTCACGGCCGCCTCGTTCAGCTTGCCGCGGCCGGTCATCTTCTTCAGTGCGTTCTGCAGCTTCTGGCTCAAGCCCTCAAAGGCCATTGTTTTCCTCCTGCTCCAGCCGGATCAGTTCGTCCAGCACGTCTTCGCATTCCTGCAGCCGCCCCGCCCGCAGCGATTCGCGGCAGCGGAACAGTCCGTCCTCCATGCGCCGGAAGCGCGCGGCCATGTGCAGCTGCTCCTCCGCCCGCGTGAGTTTGTCCGCGGCGCGGGTCAGCAGCTCGTGCACACCCTGCCTGCTGATGCCGGCGGCCTGGGCGATCTCCCCGAGGGACATGTCCTCCTCGCAGTGCATGGCGAGGACCTCGCGCTGCTTGCCGGTCAGCATGGGCCCGTAGAATGCCGCCAGCCAGGCCAGTTCGACCCGGCGGCCGATCTCCTCCTGGGCCATTGGCGCACCTCCTGTCAATGGGTTTGCATTGACACTTGCCCATTATACGATGAACCGTCCCGCTTGTCAAGCGGAATCTCGCGGGAGATAAGCGGCTTTTTGCGGGAGCAAAGCGGCTTTCGCGCTGTGTCAATAGGGGGATGCGCCTGCGGGCGCACCAGAGGGCTTTCCGATCGCCCTCTGGACTCCTTCGGGGCCGTCCCGTTGAAGATAGACTTTGGGTAACGCAGGCACAGAAACCTCTCTGTCACTGCGGTGACATCTCCCCTTTCAGGGGAGACAGGGGCAGATAGTTACCCAGACCTCCCCTGAAAGGGGAGGGGGACCGCCGCAGCGGTGGAGAGGTTCCCTCGAGGAGCAAGCATTACCGATCACGATACTCAAAGATGCGTCCCCGAAGGGTCCAGGGGCGATCGGAAAGCCCCTGGCGCGCTCCGCAGAGCGCGAAACCCCCTTCTCTGTGCTTTTCCCGATCTTTCCGTGAAAGACCAAAAAAGCGGAACCGGATAAGATGCTCCGGTTCCGCCGGACTGTTCTGTCCGGTCTCAGAAATCCTCCCGATACTCCCCCGCCAGCATCAGCAGGGAGAAGAAGTACAGGCAGTTGTCGTAGTAGCGGCGCTTGCCCTTCCGCATCGGGAGGGCCCAGAAGCGGCGCAGCCAGCCGTCCGCCGACGGGCTGTCGGAGGCGATCGACGCCGCCGCGCAGGTGGCGGTGATCGCCACGGGATGCATCGCCGGCTCCTCGAAGGCCGTGCCGTCGAGGGCATAGGCCCGGTACTCCTCCTCCGTCTTCCCGGCGAAGAAGTCCTGCACGCGAGTGGCCACATCGCACAGGGCCTGCGTCCGCCCGTTCCACAGGCAGTCCAGGCCGATGTTCATCGCCACGCGGTAGGCGTCGGAATAGAAGGCCCAGGGCTTGCGGAAGCGCAGCAGCGGGCTGCCGTCGTAGGCCGCGTACTCGGGCGTGAGGCCGGTCACCGGGTGGGCGCTGCGGGCGATGTACATCCGGCTCGCCTCCGCGGCCGCGCGCCAGAAGGGCCGGTCCGCCTCATCCGCCAGCTCCGCGAACCGCGCGTAGAAGTGCGGCAGGTGGTAGCTCGGGTCGGAGCTCTCCGCCTCCGGGACAAACTTGATCAGGTGGTTCTCCGGATCCCACATCGGTTGTCCGCCGGGGACCAGCTCCGCCTGGTGCAGGGTGTGCCGCAGGATGTCCCGCGCCCAAAAAGCGTAGTCCTTCCATCCCTCGCCCGAGCCCCATCGCGCGTCCGCGAGGAAGAGCGCCATCGCGAAGTACTCCTCGCCGTCCGGGGCGGGGCCCTCCGCGTTGTGCTTCCCGCTCAGGTCGGTCGACCAGGCGAAATACCCCGCGTACACGCCCTCCTCATGGTGCATATACCGCATGGAGAAGGTCCACAGGCGGTCGAAGATGTCCTGCCGGTCCATCTGCACGGCCATCATCATGCCATAGCTCATGCCCTCGGTGCGGGCATCGATGTTGCCGGTGTCCACCATGCAGGCGCTGTCGGCATCCACCGGGCGGAAGAAGTTCTCCTCCGGGTCGGAGAAGATCGTGTCGAAGCACGCCCGGATCCGTGCGCGGGCCTCCTCCCGGGAGACCCCGATGCGCTCGAAGAGGTTCGGGTGCGTCATGGCTGATCCTTGCCGGAGGCCCCGACGCGCAGGGCGTCCCTGTTTTTGATGAAGTAATCGATCCCGCTCCACAGCGTCATCACAACGGCGGCGGCGCACAGGACGGCCGCGATCGGGTCCTCCGCCGACACCGTCCGGTTGAGGAAGAAGAGGAAGAGGATCAGCGCCATCTGGCAGGTGGTCTTGATCTTGCCGTACCAGGAGGCGGCGATCACCTGCCCCTTTCCGACCGCGGCCAGGCGCAGGCCGTCCACGGCGAGCTCCCGCGCGAGGACCACGCACAGCACCCACCCCGGCATCTGGCCCTTGTGCACGAGCATGGCCATCGCCGTGAGCACGAGGAGCTTGTCGGCCAGGGGATCCAGGAACTTCCCGAAATCGGTGACCATGTTGCGGCGGCGGGCGATCTGCCCGTCGAGCAGGTCGGTGAGGGCGGCGACGGAGAAGACAGCCCCGGGGGCCCAGCCGTAGACCTGCGGCCAGTAGCACAGCGCCACCATCACCGGCACGAGGATCATGCGCAGGACGGTGAGCTTGTTCGCCAGGTTCATCATACGATCTCTCCCATCAGGTCATAAGTATCGGCATCCGTGATGCGGGCGGTGACGAACTCGCCGGGGCGGACGCGCCGGTCCTGGCGCATGCGGAGGCGGATCTCGCCGTCGGTCTCCGGGGCCTCGCGCTCGGAGCGGCCGGTGGCGCCGCGGCCCTCCGCCTTCGTGACGAGGACCTTCGCGGTCTCGCCGATGCGGGCGCGGCTGCGGCGCAGGGAGATCCCGGCCTGCAGGGTCAGCAGGCGGTCGAGGCGCTCCCGCTTGACCTCCTCCGGGATCTGGTCGGGCATGCGGGCGGCGGGCGTGCCCTCCTCGGCGGAGTAGGCAAAGGCGCCCATCCGGTCGAACTCCGCCTCCTCCACAAAGTCGAGCAGCTCGCGGAACTGGTCCTCGGTCTCGCCGGGGAAGCCGACGATCAGCGAGGTGCGCAGGGTCAGCCCGCGCTCACGGGCCTGGCGCAGGCAGCGGCGGATGTCGCCGGAGTCCCCGCGGCGCCGCATCCGGCGCAGGACCGTGTCGTTGATGTGCTGGATCGGCAGATCGAGGTAGGAGCAGATGTTCGGGGTCTGCGCGATGACGTCGAAGAGGCGCTCGTCGGCCTCGTCGGGGTAGCAGTAGAGGACGCGTAGCCACTCCACGCCGTCGATGGCCGCGGCCTTACGCATGAGGTCGGGGAGCTTGGTGTGTCCGCCGTCGTCGGTGCCCCAGCGCGTGGTGTCCTGGGCCACGAGGATGTGCTCGCGCACGCCCTGACCCGCCAGGCAGGCCACCTCGTCGAGGATGGCTTTCTCGTCGCGGGAGCGGTAGTCGCCGCGGATCAGCGGGATCGCGCAGAAGGTGCAGCGGTTGGAGCAGCCCTCGCCGATGCGCGTGTAAGCCGTCCAGGGGGCGGTGGCCAGCACGCGGCTGTGCTCATAGAAGGTGTGCGGGTCGTCGCACCACAGGGTGGCGACGTTCTGGCCGTCGAGCTTCCGCTCGAGGGTCTCGCCCAGCTTCCCGTACTGGTTGACGCCGAAGAGCAGGTCGATCTCCGGCATCGCGTCGAGGAGTTCCCGCTGATAGCGCTGAGCCAGGCAGCCAGTGACCACGAGCAGGCGGCAGCGGCCGGTCTGCTTGTAGGCGGCCAGCTCGAGGATCGTGTCGATGGACTCCTGCTTCGCGGCCTCGATGAAGCCGCAGGTGTTGACCATCAGGACCTCCGCCTCGGCGGGGTCGTGGGTGATGGTCCAGCCGCGCTCGCGCAGCAGGCCCAGGGCCTGCTCGGAATCCACGAGGTTCTTGTTGCAGCCCAGAGAGATCAGGCCGATGGTGTGAGACATCCGTTGTATCCTCCGAAAGAATCTTGGTGCTTTGCTACCTTATATATCAGGGATATGCGCCTGCGGGCGCACCAGGGGCTTTCCGATCGCCCCTGGACCCTTCGGGGCCGTCCCGTAAATGTAAGCTTTGAGGGATTGTCAGGTTCTGAGAAATGTCGTTTGTCAGGTGCTGAGAATTGTCAATTCCTGTTCTCAGCCTTGCCCGACATCAAACAAGGAAGACATGTTCCCGAAGGTCCAGGGCGATCGGAAAGCCCTGGTCGCGGTCCGCAGACCGCGAAAGCCTTTTTCTGATCCGTTGATCAGGGTATGCGCCTGCGGGCGCACCAGAGGGCTTTCCGATCGCCCTCTGGACTCCTTCGGGGCCGTCCCGTAAATGTAAGTTCGTAGGAATTGTCTGGTCTTTGGGGAAATGTCAGGTTCCGTTCTCAACCTTTCCCGACGCCAACAAGGAAGACATGTTCCCGAAGGTCCAGGGCGATCGGAAAGCCCTGGTCGCGGTCCGCAGACCGCGAAAGCCTTTTCTTCTCCGTTGATCAGGGTATGCGCCTGCGGGCGCACCAGAGGGCTTTCCGATCGCCCTCTGGACTCCTTCGGGGCCGTTCCGTAAATGTAAGTTCTTGGGGTTTGTCAGGTTTTTTAGGAAATGTCAGGTCTCGTTCTTGGCCTTGCCCGACAATAAACAGGGAAGAGGCGATCCTGAAGGTCCAGGGCGATCGGAAAGCCTGCCAGTCCGGCTCGGACCTGGTCGCGCTCCGCAGAGCGCGAAAGCCCTTTCAGAAAGACTTTCCCAAACCCTCCGCAAAAGCCCGAATCAACAGGGAGCGGAGATCCGTTCATCCGCCCAGGCCGGTGACGAGCAGGGCACCCGCGAGGGCGGACTCGGCGGCGAGCATGGCGGTGTCCGGCGCGGCGAGGGAGGCCGGGAGCGGGGTGTGTACCCCGCGGATGGCCATGGACTGGGTGACGATCAGGGCAAGGAGCAGGACAGCGGGCACGAGCAGCTGCCGGGCGAAGGGCATATACCTGCGGCGCCTCGCCCCAGCCGCCCTCGGCAGAAGCGCCAGACAGACACCGCAGAGCAGGCCGGCCGCGGCCTCCCCCCAGAAGCCCAGGCTCACGAGCCAGGCCCGCAGGTGCAGCACGGCCGCCAGTCCCGCCAGCGGCAGGACGATCACGGTCAGCTTGCGCAGGAACATGGGCTCAGCCTCCTTCGCGCTGCCAGCGGCCGGACGCCCCGCAGGGCAGCACCCCGCCCGCCGTCACCGGCAGGCACAGCTCCTGCGCGTCCACGGTCCCGCCGCGCTCTTCGGCGACGCAGCGCCCGATGATGTTGCTCAGGACGCTCGCCTGGAAGCCGGTCGTGTAGCTGTTGACGAGGAAGAACAGCGGGCGGTCGCTCAGCGCCTGCGCGCAGGTCTCGATCAGGCCGTACAGCTCGTCCTCCAGCTTCCACACCTCGCCGGAGGGCCCGCGGCCGTAACTCGGCGGGTCCATCAGGATGCCGTCATAGCGGCTGCCCCGCCGCAGCTCCCGCTGCACAAAGCGCAGGGCGTCCTCCACGATAAAGCGGAACGAGGTCTCCGGCAGGCCGGAAAGGGCGCGGTTGTCCTTGGCCCAGAGGACCATGCCCTTGGCGGCGTCCACATGGGTCACGTGCGCGCCCGCGGCAGCGCAGGCCAGCGTCGCGCCGCCGGTGTAGCCGAAGAGGTTCAGCACGCGGACGTCGCTGCGGCCGCTCGCGCGGATCAGCCCGTCCATCCACCGCCAGTTGGCGGCCTGCTCGGGGAAGAGGCCCGTGTGCTTGAAGCCGGTGGGCCGCACCCAGAAGCGCAGGTCCCCGTGGCGGATCTCCCACTTCTCGGGCAGACGGGCGAGGAACTCCCAGCTGCCGCCGCCGCGCTCGGAGCGGTGATAGACCGCCTGGGCCTTCCGCCATTCCTCCGGCGCGCGCTTCGGCCAGATCACCTGCGGATCGGGGCGGCGGAGCACGGTCGTCCCCCAGCGCTCCAGCTTCTCGCCGTCGCCGGTGTCGAGCACCTCATAGTCCGTCCAGCTGTCACACAGGAACATCAGTCGTCCTCCTCCGTCTCGTCCCAGCGGGACAGGATATCGCTGTGCAGGTCGATCATGGCGCGGGCCGCGTCGAGGCAGTAGAGCCGGTCGAGGCCGGCGAGGGCCGGATCGATCTCGATGGACTCGCGCAGGGCGGCGCGGTCACCGGCCGCGGCCGCGGCGGCGAGGCGTCCGGCCTCGTCGATGTCGAGGCAGAGCTCGGCGAGGCTCCCGGGCAGGGTCACGGGCAGGGGCTGCTCCTCCCCCGCGCGCAGGCGGAGGGGTGCCTCGACCACGGCCTCCCGGGGGAGGTTCCGCACGGCGCCGGAACGGTTGACCCGCACGGCGGCGTCGAGGTCCAGGTCCTTTTTCTCCAGCAGGGCCGCCGCCAGCTGCACCGGACGGGACGCCGGCGCCCCGCTGAGCAGCAGGAGCTGGGAGGCCGCGCCCTCGGGGTCGGTCAGGCCCTTCTCCCGCACCGTGTTCATGCGCAGGATGCGCTCCTTGCGCTTCTCCACGGGCTCGGAGAGGACGGGATCCGGGTCGGGCATGTAGTCCGGCTGGGCGGGCATCAGCGAGGCGTGGTCGGGGACGCTGCCCACGGCGACGGCGCCGAGCATGTCGAGCCAGCGCCGGGCCAGGCGGCCCGCCTTGCCGTCGCGGACAGCCGCCTCCATCGCGGGGAGGAGGTTCCGGCCGGACTTGCGGTCGCGCAGGGCGGTGAGGAAGCAGAAGTGCGGGAGTCCCGCGGCCTCCGCCTCGGTATCCTCCGTCTTCGCGCCGATCAGGTTCAGGAGCCAGGCGAGGCCGCCGGGGCCCTTGCGCCAGCCGCCCGTAAGCCCCCACGCGCGAAAGCCCTGCGCCGCGAAGATCGCCGTCGTGCGCGCGACGGGCTCGCCCAGGGAGATCACGAGGGCGTCCGGGCAGCGGTCGCGCATGGCCCCGCAGAGGGTGAGGATCGCGTCGCCCTGGCGCAGGGTGTGCATCAGGCCGCCCAGGCCGCCGAGCACGCGCGCCTGGTCGGTGAGGCCGGGATCGTTCTCCTCCGGGCCGGAGAGGGCCTCGCGGTCCATCCGGAAGCGGCTCGCCGCCATGGGGTCCCCGGCGTAGATCACGCAGTCCGCGTTTTCCAGCGCGTCCGCGAGGGAAGCGCAGGCCTTCACGCCGCCGAGGCCGGCCCGGGCGCACACGGCCCGCCCGTAACCCTCCAGCAGGTCGCGCATGGCCTCGTTTTTCTCATGCAGGCGCACGGAAGCCGCCGTCTTCTGCGCGAAAAACAGGTCCGCCAGCAGGGACGGCAGCAGCGCGGGGATATCCTGCCCGATCAGCGCGATGTTCATCCGAAAGCCTCCGTTGCAGGTCAGTATCGTTTCATTATAGCACGGGGACAGCGGCATGCGCAACTCTCCGCGCCGCCGCACCGCCGTTTTCCGGCGGAAACGCTTGACGGACGGGGAGCGCTGCGTTACAATTGTGACGACGAATGTGAATAGCCCCCGCCGCGGGGAACGTCAGGCGGACGCCGCCGTCCTGCGCAGGTATCTCTCCCCGGCCAGGAACCAGGTGATCATGTGCGCGCTGAGCGTGATGATCCACGAGACGGGATAGGACAGGAAGAGGAACTCGAGCGTGTGGTTCGCCGGGAAGAAGCCGAGGATCCACACCACGCGGAAGAGGCACACGCCCGCGAGGCTCACGATCATCGGGATCACCGAGCAGCCCACGCCGCGCAGCTGGCCCACCATCACGTCCATCGCGCCGCAGATGAAGTAGGTCGGCAGGATGACGAGCATGCGCTCCATGCCCGCGTCGAGGATCGCGTCCAGGTTCCCGCTCGACGTGTTGATGTAGACCGACAGCAGGGGCCGCCCGAGAGCCAGGACCCCGAGGCCGAGGGCGAGGCCGATCACGGTCACGGACAGCAGGCAGCAGAGCATCACGCGCCGGACGCGGTCGGGCTTGCCGGCCCCGGCGTTCTGGCTCGCGAAGGTCAGGTCCGCCTGGTAGAGGCTGTTCATCGCCACATAGACGAAACCCTCGATGCTCGCCGAGGCGCCGCTGCCCGCGACGACCGCCGCGCCGAAGGAATTGACCGAGGACTGGATCAGCACGTTGGAGATCGAGAAGAGGCTGCCCTGCAGGCCGGCCGGGAGGCCGACGCGCACGATGTCCCCCAGGGACCTGCCGTCGATGCGCAGGCGCTTCAGGTCCAGGTGGATCGGGCCGGAGGAGCGGCGCAGGCACAGGATCACGAGCACCATGCTCACGGCCTGGCTCGCGACGGTGGCGATGGCCACGGCGGCCACGCTCTTCCCGCCGCTGTTCATGCGGAACACGACGACGAGGAGGAGGTTCAGGACCACATTCACGATGCCGGCGATGATCAGGTAATACAGCGGGCGCTTCGTGTCGCCCACCGCGCGCAGGATCGACGCGCCGAAGGTATAGAGCATGTTGACCGGCATGCCGAGGAAATAGATCCGCAGGTAGAGGGTGGCCAGGGGAAGCACGTCGGCCGGGCTGCCCATCAGGGTCAGCAGCGGGCCGGCAAAGAAGAAGCCGACCGCCGCCACGATCACGCCGCCCGCGACGGACACCGCGATCGCGGTGTGCACGGCCCGGGAGACCCCGGCCCCGTCCCGCGCGCCCCACAGCCGCGCCACCAGGACGCTGGCGCCCACGCTCAGCCCCATGAAGACATTGACCAGGAGGTTGATCAGCGAGGACGTCGAGCTGACGGCGGCGAGGGCGAACTCCCCGTTCTCGGCGAAGCGGCCCACCACGATGATGTCCGCGGCGTTGAAGAGGAGCTGCAGGATGCCGGTGAGCATCAGCGGACCGGCAAAGAGCAGGATCTTCGGGAGCAGCGGCCCGTTGAGCATGTCGATCTCTGCGCGCGCAGAGCGGCGGTGAAGCATGGTCGGGGTCCCCCTTTCCCGGTCGGTCGTGTCAGTTCCCCGCCCGGTTGGTGAGGATCAGCTTGGTGACCACCGGCGGGTTGAAGATGCGGAAGGGCAGGGCCGGATAGACGCGCGAGGCCCCGAGGCCCGGGGAAATGTACTGCTGCACCCCGCCGACCCAGTTCATCCCGCTGATGCCCTCCGTGCCCGGGAACCAGCCGTAGTCCGGCACATAGACCGGCCCGGCCCCCGGCAGGATCCACTGGCCTCCGCACAGATGGCCCGAGAGCACCAGGGCCGCCGAGCGCAGGACGAAGATGTCGCTGCGGCTCGTGCGGTCGTTGAGGTAGCGGGCGTACTCCTCGGTCAGCGGGCGGTGCGACACCACGACGAGGATGTCGTTCTGCCGCATGTCCTCCACCGCGGCGCGGATGGCATCGGCGCGCGCGATGTGGTACTCCGCGACGCGGACGCTCTCCGGCCGGCTGCCGGAGGAGAGCATGGCGGACAGCTTGTCCCGCCACTCCTTCCCGTAGCTGTCCAGGCCCAGGGTGAGCACGTTCTCCGGCACGATCCACAGCCTGGACCTGCCGTCGCGCCCCCGGGTGAACAGTTGGGGCCGGTCGAGGATCGTCACGCCCATCTCCGTCAGCCGGGCGGCCCAGTCGGCCAGGGCGGTATCGTTCGCGTGGGAGGTGGCGTCCAGGTAGTCGGGGTCCTCGTCGCCCGGGAAATAGAGCTTGGGCACGTCGGCGGACTGGGGCAGGTGGTCCAGCAGGCTGACCAGGGCGTCGGTGTTCCCGTCCGGGCCGAGCATGTCGCCGGTGAACACCACGCAGGAGTAGGTCTCCTTGCCCACGGCGTTGGCGATCGACGCCTGGTCGCGGCCGAGACGCGAGCCGTGCAGGTCGCTCAGGTGCAGGATGCTGAAGCCGTTCAGGTCATCGGGCAGGTTGGCCACGGTGACGCGGTGGACCTCCATCCGCACGCGGTGCGAGACGATGAAGCTGGCGGCGATCCCGATCAGGACGGCCAGCAGCAGCACGGCGCCGAACCCGATGAAAAAACGCCGGGCGCGGTGCGGGCGACGGTCCCGGGCAAACACAAGGCGTTCCTGACGCCGAGCCATCGGCAAGCCCCCTCTCCGGCCTGGTTTCTCCATCATTATAATGCATCGACGCGGAAAAGCAAGAGAGCGGAGCCCGTGACCCGGGAAAACCCGGCGGAAAAGATCACCAAAATTGTAAAATTCGCGGAACAAGAAGGCCTTTCGGTTCGTTTACATGAATGAAGATCACCGGGCGGAAAGCCCGGCGGAGGGAGGACACGATGATGATGCAGAAGAGATTCGGTTCCCTGGTATGGGGTCTGCTGGGAACCCTGGCCATGATCTGCGCGGTCCTGCTGAGCGGCTCGCCCGCCCACGCGGACACGTACGGCGTGACCGGCGGCGACGGCTCCACCATCACCACCTTCTATGTGCAGTCCTGGGGCAGCGCGACGATCACGCTGACGCAGGAGAGCGGCGTGTTCACCAGCACCACCGGCGGCAGCGCCCGCGCGTGGGGCCGCTATCACGTGGACTGCTCTCTCAACGGGGCCAGCCAGCGCCTGGAGTGGAAGGATCCCTACAAGGATACCTTCGTCATCCGCATGAACCAGGCCGGTCTGTACAAGATCTCGCTCACGCCCTACACCAATCCGGAGATGTCGGCCGAAGTATCGGTCTTCGGGAGCTGGAAGGTGCTGCCGACCTGGTCCCTGACCAATACGCAGAACTGCCAGATCTCCACAGCGCCCACGCCCGAGCCCGTGACCGGCAACTATGTCACGGTGTATTACCGCGACCAGTACGGCAAGCAGATCGGCATGCGCACGGTGTACTGCAGCGTGGGCAGCAACACGATCACCGCCCCGCAGACCCTGCAGAACGGGCGCTTCTACCTGAGCTCGGCGAGCACGCAGGTCGTGACGCTGACCGCGGGCGGCGTGCTCTCCCCGGCGACGGTCACCTTCTACTACGCCGAGGCCGCGGCCACGCCGGCGCCCACGCAGCAGCCGATCAGCACGGCCTCCTGCACGGTCTATTACCGCGACGTGTACGGCAGCCTGCTCAGCACGACCTCCTACACCTGCCGCACCGGCAGCAACACGATCACGGCCCCCGCGACCCTGAGCGTGAACGGCAGGTCCTATTCCCGCATCTCCTCGGCCTCGCAGAGCGTGACCCTCTATGCCAGCGGCTCGCTCTCGGCCACCTCGGTCACCTTCTTCTATCAGATCACCTCGACGCCGACCCCGGCGCCCGCGACCGCCACGGTCTACATCTACTACCGCGACAGCGCCGGCAACCTCCTCCAGTCTTCCAGCGAGACGATGACCGTCGGCACGCGCACCTTCACCGCGCCCTCGACCCTCTCGGTCAACGGCCGCACCTACAAGCTCTACACCGCGCAGAGCCAGCAGGTCACCCTCTACGCGAGCGGCTCCCTGTCCACCAGCTCCCTCACCTTCTACTATCAGGTGCAGAACACCCCGACCCCGGCCCCGGTGACCGCCACGGTCTATATCTACTACCGCGACAGTTCCGGCAATATGCTCCAGTCCTCCAGCGAGACGATGACCGTCGGCACGCGCACCTTCACCGCGCCCGCCACCCTCTCCGTCGGCGGCCGCACCTACAAGCTCTACACCGCGCAGAGCCAGCAGGTCACCCTCTACGCCAACGGCACGCTGTCCGCCAGCTCCCTCTCCTTCTACTATCAGCTGCAGAACACCCCGACCCCGGTGCCCGCGACCGCCACGATCTACATCTACTACCGTGACAACGCCGGCAACCTCCTGCAGACGGACAGCAAGACGATCACCGTCGGCACGCACACGATCACGGCGCCCTCCACCCTCTGGGTCAGCAGCCGCAACTATCAGCTGATCCCGCCCACCTCGCAGCAGGTCACCCTGTACCAGAACGGCGCGGTCTCGGCCAACTCCGTCACCTTCTACTATCAGCGGGAGTCGACCCCGGCCCCGGTCACCGCGAGCGTGCGCATCTACTACCGCGACAGCTACGGCAGCATCCTCCAGCAGCAGAGCGAGACCATGACCGTCGGCACCCGGACCTTCACCGCACCCGCCACCCTGAGCGCGGGCGGGAAGACCTACAACCTGACCTCCACCGGCTCGCAGTCCGTGACCCTCTACTCCGACGGCACCCTCTCCGCGAGCTCCGTGGACTTCTACTACCAGGAGTACAACCCCGTCACCGCGACGATCACGGTGCAGAAGATCGACGTGGACACGATGGCCACCCTTGATACCCGCAGCGAGACCCTCGGCGTCGGCACGCACACGATCAAGGCGGGCAATACGCCCTCCGGCTATGACCTGTACGATGCGAGCACCGCGTCGGTCACCGTGTACGAGAACGGCAACGTGAGCCAGAGCGTGGTCACCTTCCGCTACCGCAGGAAGGCCACGACCCCGCCGGTCACCCCGGTGCCCGTGACCCCCGAGGAGGGCCAGGTGATCCCGACCTCCTGGGACACCCAGTTCAAGGACGGCTCCCTGTCCCCGCGCTCGATCAACACCCTGCCGCGCATCTGCGACGGCAACCTCGGCCGCTCCTTCTACTACACGATGTGGGCTTCCGAGCAGAAGGACGATATCCCGGAGATCACGATCACCTTCGGCCCCGGCAGCGATATCGCCTCGGTGTGGATCGCCGTGGGTGAGCTGAACACCTCCACCTACTTCTACAACAAGGCGCGCCCGAGCAAGATGGAGTTCGTCGTCTACAGCGACGAGGGTGTCAACCGCACCACCTTCGAGATCCCGCGCAACTACGACAAGCGCATGGTGCCGTACTCCTTCAATACCCTCTACCACAACGTGACGAAGATCGAGGTCTTCATCACCAACATCTGGGTCGGTACCCAGGACCGCTACGAGGTCCACATCGCCGAGATGTCGTTCTACGACAGATAAGAGGCTTTCCCGCAAGGGGCTTCCCTCCGGAGACGAGGGAAGCCCCTTGTTCTGTTCTTCCCGGCAAGTTTGGGAAATCATTTGGTTCTTCACGGAAAGTTAGGGAAAGCATAGGGGGGTTCGCGCTCTGCGGAGCGCGCCAGGGGCTTTCCGATCGCCCCTGGACCCTTCGGGGCCGTCTCTTTCTTGTTAGTTCTCGGGTAAGGCTGAGAGCATAGCCTGGCATTCCATCAAAAACCTGACAATTCCCCAAGAATTATTTAACGGGACGGCCCCGAAGGAGTCCAGAGGGCGATCGGAAAGCCCTCTGGTGCGCCCGCAGGCGCATTCCCTCACC
>JAFRPG010000087.1 GCA_017429265.1 Clostridia bacterium
AAACGGTCCACGACATAGCGGCCTGTCAGCTTGGCGGTAATGTAGCTCGATCCCGTGAGAAACTTGTGCGTCCTGGCGTAGACCTCCGGCTCCCTGCGCTTGATCCACAGGATCTTCGGCATCACGTCGCTGGAGCAGAGCGGACGGCCGTACCATTTCAGGATCTGCTCCTCCCCGTAGAGCGCGGTCAGTTCAGCCATCTCATCCGTGGCCCGCGCGTCGATACCGTAGAGGATCGCTTTGCGAAGCGGGCGGCAATGTTCGTCCACCGGAACGCAATCTGCGCCGAGCGCGCTGGTCCCGACGGCCTTGACGTCCTTCGCGTCCACGCCGCTCTTGCGCAGCAGTTCCCGACTGATTGTACAGAAATCACCCCACCAGTCGCGCTCGGCGTCATGCTCGTAGTAACCGGGCTGCGGATTTTCCATGCTGTGCTCCGTGCTGTGCAGCGCGAGGATCTCGCCGTGCTCGTCGATGAGAGCGCCCTTGCTGGAATTGGTGCCGGTATCAATACCGACAAAATACGCTTTTCCCATCGTGCCGTCCTCACAGCGTTTCACGGAAGCGATAAACCACTGCCATGAACTCCCGCACACGCTCAATATCGACACGGACATTCTCGTGGCGGCTGTTTTCCAGCTTGCCGTTTTCCTTGAAGTAGGTCCCCACGACGGCCGCGTCCCCTGCCTGCAGCTTACGGACGATGGTGTCCGGCCGGCAACCGGTGTTGCACAGGACGACGACCTCGGGATTTGCGGCCTTGACCGATGCGATCAGCTCCTCGTCCACATCCATGCCCGCCGCGTTGGCCGAGATACACAGCCCGTCCGGGGCGGCCTTGGACATCGTAGACGCCGCGATATCCGCCAGCGGCCGCGTATCCAGATTGCGATCGGATTCGGGATTGATGAAGTACAGCATTTTCAGATCGTCGAGCGGCAGGGCGGCCTTGCGGCGCAGCAGGGCGGAGAAGTCATTGTTGTACAGACCTCCGTCTCCTACATAGACGCCGGAGAAGGTTCCCCGCACATAGCTTGCTCCCACCGCAGCGGCAAGCTCGAGACAGGCCGCGCCGTCGGAGATGGCATCCACGCCGAAGGGGACGCGGATCTCGCTGCGCAGCGCGCCGATGATATAGGCCATCGCGGCGGGCGTGACCATGTCCATTTTGCGCTGATAGGGAAAGCTGAACTCGTTAGAGAAGATGATCCCGTCCACGCCCCCGTCCTGCAGGGCGTGCAGATCCGCGCGGGCGTGCTCCACGATCTCGCCGAGCGGAGTGCCCCTGCGAAAACGCGGATCTCCCGGGAGCGCGTCGAGATGCAGCATTGCAAGGATGGGTTTTTTGACGCCGAAGAGTTCTTCAGTCCAGAGCATGATGATAATCTTCCTTTCTACGTTGTACTACAGATTGTTGGAGGCAATGGGAAGCCCGCGTTTCCAGCGTCTGCCGCAAAAGCGGCTGAACAGCAGGAAAAACCGCGTCAGGTTGTCCGCGACCATGCAGCACCAGACGGCCTCCAGGCCGAGACCGAGTCGGAACACGCACAGCGCTGTCAGACACAGCCTCACACCCCACATGGAAAAGAGCGAGAACAGCAGCGGCGCACGCACGTCACCCACCCCACTGAAGACACCCTCGAGAATAATGACCACGGCAAAAAACGGTTCGGACACCGAGACAATGCGAAGCACCCTCGCGCCAAGCGCGATCACGTCCTCATCCGGCGTGAAGATGCGCATGAAAAACGCGGGAAACAAAAACAGGAAAAGGCTCAGCGCGCTCATCAGAATAACCGCCAGCAGAAGAAGTGAGGCGGAATAGTCCGTCAGCCTCTTTTCATCTCCCGCGCCGTAATGAAAGCCCGCCAGCGTGGAGGCAGCCGTCTGCATGCCGTAGCCCGGCACATAAAAAGCCTGCTCGGCGGTAATCGCAATCGAATGCGCAGCCACGGCCACCATGCCAAGCCGGGCGATCAGCGCCGTAAAAACCACCTGTCCGAACATGGAGATCATACGCTCGGCCGCCAGCGGCATGCCGATAGAAAGGCAGGCGCGCATGGCCGCACGGTCATAGACGGCCCGCGCGCTTCGGCATTCCTCAACACGCCAAGCGGCAAGAAACATTCCGATACCGCCGAAGACGAAGGAAGAGGCGGTGGCGATCGCCGCGCCGGGAACGCCGAGGCCCGCGCCCCAAAGCCTCAGCCCTCTGCCGAAAAAGGAAATCTCTCTTGTCGGCATGATCAGAAGCGTGTTGAGCACGATGTTCATCAGGTTCATCCCCAGATGAATCCACATCGGCGTTTTGGTATCTCCCGCGGCACGCAGGACAGCGGAAAAGATGATCCCGGAAACGCGGAAGAGCATGGGCGCGCAGATGATACCGAAATACAGCGCCGCGTCCCGCCGGATCGCCGTCTCCGCCCCGAGCCAGTCCGGGAGATGGGGACTGATCGACAGCGTCAGCACCGTCATCACGACGCCGAGTATCCACACGAGCAGCTTGGCCTGCCCTGCGGCTTTTATCATCCTCTCCCGGTCTCCTGCACCTCTGGCCTGAGAGATACAGGCCAGAATGCCGGTCGAAACCGCCCAGAGCGGCGCGTTAACAAGCCAGGTGGTCGTGGCGCTCAGTCCCACGGCTGCAGAGGCGGCTGCTCCCAGCTGGCCGACCTGCGCGGTATCCACATATTGAACGACCGTCTGCAGCGCGGTCTCTGTTATGGTGGGCCAGGCCAGACGCAGAATGTGTCTCTGCATCCCCCGGTCGCGCAGCAAAAAAAGGGGGGAACGTGCCATGCATCCTCCTAAAGCGTTTTTCTACTCTTCCGGCAGGAAGTCGCGAAGCACCTCGCAGCTGCGGCGGATCGACTCGTGCGGATCCTCCCAGTAGATCGAGTCGTTGATCTCGAGATCGAGACCGTTGGCAAAGTCGTGCTTCTCCAGGATCCGCACGTACTCCTCCAGCTTCTCACGGCCGAAATCCCCGTCGCCGAGGATCAGGTGATGGCTGTCGGAATAGTGCACCCATTCCAGCTTCTCTCCAAAACGCTGGCAATAGTCCTCCAGCCGCTCCCCGGCCACCTCCATCGCGACAAGATCGACGCAGATGCGAAGCGCAGGCGAATCCACATCCCGCAACATCCGCGACACGTCCTCGAGCGTGATGACGAGATTGCTCTCATAGGGCTGGAGCTGTTCGAGCACGAGCAGCACGCCGCGCGCCTCAGCCTCGTCAGCAAGTGCGCGGAAGCTCTCGACCGTGCGTTTCCAGCCCTCTTCGCGCGGCAGATCGCGCGGGTGGCAGCCTGTGTTCAGGAAGACGCGGTTTGTGCCGAAGCCAAGCGCGTCGTCCATGGCGGCCTTCATAAAGTCGACCGTGCGCCCTCGCAGCCGCGTGTCCGGCGCAGAATAGCTGAAGGGATAGCCAAGCGTTTCCGGCGTGTAAATGACGACCCGCATCCCCCGATCCTCGATCTGATGCCGCAG
>JAFRPG010000002.1 GCA_017429265.1 Clostridia bacterium
CTCCGCACCGAACAGGAGGCGATGCTGCTGGAGACATCCGGGCATATCTGGGTGAAGAGCGAGGTGGAAGGCGTGAGGAAGCTCGACGAGGAGTTCAACGAGTACCTGGACACCTTCCACGGCATCATCGTCTACGCTGCCCAGATCTACGGCTTCTACCACGAGATAGACCGTCTCGCGGACAACTTCGGGAAGCTGGCCGACCGGATCGCCCAGAGCCCCGGGAACGCCGTCGCCGTGGCCCTGTCGGCGAACCGCAACAAGGTCTACAGGGAGGTCATCCTCCAGAGCGTGGAGATCGTCAACGACATCCGCATCGTCTGCCTTTCCGATGTGAAGATGACCGAGAAGGAACGCACCGAGATCGTCTTCGGCGTGCGTCCGAAACTGAAGGGCATGAACAAGAAGCTTGAACGGCTCATCAGGGCCGTGAAATACACCACCCTCACCGACGTCTGGAACGAGGTCTCCGGACAGCAGCCCGACAAGGCCGACATCGAGAGCATCTCGAACGACGCTTTCCGCCGCTGGAAGACCATCGGGAAGACGGTGAGGCCATAAACACCATGAGGATATGAGTTGGAGATCAGTCCTGAAACTGGGCGGCAAGGCCGCCAAATGGGCCGGACGCGGGGCGAAAGCCGCCGTGGAGACCGGAGGGAAGGCCCTCCTGCACCCGCAGCAGACGCTGAAGGGTGCTGGGACGGCCCTGAAGACCGCCGCCGTCGGAGGCGGCCTGGGATACGTGGGCTGGAAGAAGCTCACGACCGACGAAAGCGTCGTCGGCATCGTCAGCGACGCCATCATCGGCAAGGAGACCACGGAGAAGGTCAGCGACACCGTGCACGGGGCCGTGGACGGCATCCGCGACCTGAAGGAGTCCGTCGGCAACATGACCGAGAAGGTCTCCGGCGCCGCAGAGAACGTTGACGGCAAGCTCAACGGCATATCGAGCTTCATCTCCGACGTGTCCTCCGGCAACGGCGGCGAGATGCTGGGCGGGTTCCTCGGGAACCTCACGCACGGCAACGTCTCCGGCCTCGGCGTGATGGGACTCGTCCTGTCGGCCTTCTTGGTCTTCGGCCGCTTCGGCTGGATGGCCAAACTCGCAGGTGCGGTGCTCGCTATGATGACCATCGGCAACAACTCCCGGAGGACGCTCTCCCCCGCCGCCGTACAGGCCGATCCGGCCCGACTGGCGCAGGCGAAGGACATGAGGCAGGACGAGCCCCAGGAGGTCGAACAGATCCACCGCAGAAGATAAACGTCAACAGATATGAAATACTCGCAGGAAATGATTCTCTCCTCGCCCTCCGGCTACTGCATGCCGTTCGAGGAGCGCGACAAGGAAGTAGTGATGTCGCTCGGCTACGGCAAACAGACAAATCCTCAGACAGGCGTGGAGTTCTTCCACCATGGGGTCGACTTCTCCGCACCCCATTACTTGCTTTCCGCCGTAGCCAGCGGTACCGTCTCGGGGATCGGCACGGACAGCGTTCACGGGACCTACCAGGTCATCCGCTACGGGGATTACGAGGTGACGTATGGCCATCTCTCGAATATCCTCGCAGGATACGGGGAACCGGTCCGTGCCGGTCAGACGGTGAGCGTCAGCGGCGACATCCTCCATATGGAGACGAAATACAAGGGTGAGGAGCTGGACCCTATCGAGTTCCTCACGATGATCTACGGAAACATACGCAGCCTCGAACGCAAGTCCGCCGGGATGGACACCGATGACATCTCGGCCATCGCGGAAGGGCTGCATACACGATATGACAGGGACGCGGAGGAGATCGAGGAACTGATGCTCCGGTTTTTCCCGGCCTACCTGACAGACCTCGGCAGCGGTGCCTACGCGCTTCCGCAGAGTACCGAGCAGACGCTCCGTAACATCCTCACGATGGCGTCGTCCAGGAAGTATTTCTTCGAGGCGATGCCGTCGATGGAGAACCCCATGGGGCTTGGCCGCAGGAGCGTCCCGCTCGCGGCGAAGGTGCAGAACCTGCTCATCGCCGACTTCCTGAACTACCTCGCGCTGATCCACGGGACGTACCTGTCCACGTGGGATGACGGATTAAAAAAAAAGCCCGTGACCAGGCCGTAGCCGACAGCGGCATCATCGACCCGCTGATGGACCTGGAGGTCCAGGTGCAGAGCTTCGACATTCCAAGAACGGTCAGCGTCTATCCTGACCAGGCGGGCATCCGCTGGTGGACGAAGGCCTGGTTCAATAACCGCAAGGACGGCGAGGCCAGCGTGGAGATTTCGAGGCAGAGTGCGCTTCTCTTCATCCGTGACCAGGTGGAGAAGGACCAGTGGCTGGAAGACCACTTCCCCAGGCAGATGGAGGTCTACCACAACGCCATCGAGGAGACAAGGAAACAACTGCTGCAGCAGGTCAACATATAAACGGAAAGATACAACATGACAGACAGGGAACAGTTCACGACGAAGGTCGAACCCATCATGGACAGGGTGATGCAGGACCTCCGGAGCCGCCAGGCCGAGGAGACCAGACGCTTCATGCGCTCCCCCGCCTATATCCTGTCCGGGATATCCGGTCCTGACGGGGGGATGGCATCCCAGGCCGTAGCACTGGACTCGCTCAGGGTTACGGGTGAATGGAACTCCAAGACCGTGGAGGACTATGTCGAGATGGTGAAGGCCGAACTCCGGAAGGAAGGGATCGCCGTCACCCCTCAGATCGAAGAGATGATGATCGACAAGATGGCCAGGGATCAGGTTCCTCAGTCATCCATCGATTACATCCTCCGCAAGGCCGCCGGCAACTCCCTCTTCTCTCTTCCGGAAGAAGCCAGGAAGACTCCCCTTCAGAGGGAGATCGAGGAGCGTGCTGAAGAGATGTACAACCCCTCCAAGGTGGAGAAGGGAATCGGCTGGGGCCTTGGTGCGGCAGCGGATTTCGCGGCGATGGGAGGCCTCGGCGGCGGTGCCGTAAGCGGCCTCAAGTTCGTCGGCGCGGACCTCGCCATCAATGCCGTCATCGACACCGTCGATGCCAGCCAGCGAAAGGATGTACCGAAGGTCATCGCACCCGGACATGAGGAGGAATGGCTGGCAGCGAACGGCAGGAAGCCGGAGGAGACAGCGCCGCAGGAACAGAAACAGGAACCTGTCATCCAGGGACAGCCTCCCGTTGAACAGGTGGAGCCGGACCCCGAGCCTCAGGCCCTGCAGGCCGGTGAGGATCCGGCGAAGAAGGAAGTCGCACAGGCTCCCGTACAGGAAGAGACGCAGTCATCTCCGGAGCAGCAGGCCGTTCCGGCGAAAAGCAACACCGGCGGCTGGCAGGGCATCCTGACGGGCCTCGGGCTGAACGGCATCGGCGACATCGGCCGCAATGCCGGATACATCCTCGCCATGCTGCCGGACATCCTCCTGGGGATGTTCACCGGCAAGACGCAGAGCCTCGGCATCAAGGACAACCTGGTACCCATCGCGAGCATCATGGCGGGACTCTTCGTCAAGAACCCGCTGCTGAAGATGACTCTCATCGGCCTGGGAGGCGCGAACCTCATCAACAAGGCCGGACACGAGCAACTCGCCAATCGCGACGGCGTGTCCGTTGAGCCGGTCCGTCAGAACCGGTATCTCCAGTACGAGGACCAGCAGATGAATCCCCGGATCCGGGACGCCCAGATACAGGGGAATACCCTGATCGCGTCCATCGACGGGATTCCCGTCACCGTCACCCTGCCGGAGAAGGTCGTGGAAGCCCACGCCGTGGGGGCTCTCCCCCTCGGTACGCTGGCCAACGCTGTCCTTGAGAGATGCGACCGGATGCAGGAGGTCAGCGAGGCCCGCGACCGGTTCGAGGAGGAATCCCGTTCCCAGACCAGGGGGATCACACAACGATAGCAAACCATCAAAACTACAGTCATATGTCAGAGAGAACACAATCAGAGCAGAATGCTGCGGACCGCCGGAGGGAGCTCCTCACGGAGGCCCTCGACAGAGCCGCCGCTGGCGGCGTCTTTCTCAATGCGCAGGGCAAGATGGCCCCGAGACTCTTCAAGTCCACCTCAGGGGCATCCATCTCCGCCTTCAATGCCCTCACGCTCGCCCTCCACAGCGACAGTGGCGGATTCAAGACCAATCTGTACACCCCTTTTCCAGAGGCCAAGAAGCGCGGAGACAACGTGCAAGCCGGAGAGAAAGGCGTTCCTTTCATATGGTACAGGTGGAATGAGTTCCGTGACCGCTCCAATGCGGAAAGGACCATTTCCCGCCAGGAATACAACGCCCTTTCCGACGAGGAGAAGAAAGGATACGCTCCCGTCCGTGATCGCGAGATCCGCTCGCTTTTCAATATCGAGCAGACGACGCTTCCTCTATCCGATAAAGAAGCCTTCGAGGCGGCCGTGAAGGAGTTCGGCCCGGTGTCGGAGCGCGGGGAATCCGAACAGGATGACAAGAAGCTCCGGATGGATGTCAACGACTTCCTGAAAGCCATCGGCGAGAACCTTGTGCCCATCCGCCGGGACGGGATAGGCATCGCGCACTACGACAGCGGAAAGGATCTCATCCATCTTCCCGCCCAGAAGCATTACGACACGTATCCGGAGTATGTCCAGGCGGCCGTGCGCCAGATTGTGGCGGCTACGGGCCATTCGGGCAGGCTTGGCCGTCCGGGAGCTTCCGAAAGCGGTTATGGCCCGACCGAGTCCCAGGTCCAGCGCGAACGCCTTGTGGTGGAGCTGGCATCTGCCGTCAAGATGAACCAGTTCGGCCTTCCGGCACGTATCGCCGACGAGAATATCCCGCTCATCGACAAGTGGAAAGAGGCGATGGAGAAGAGCCCCCGTCTTATGGACGGGCTGGAGGCCGAGGTCAACAACGCCCTTTCGATGATGTACAAGGCCGAGCACGGCGTCAAGATCGAGAAGACAAGCGAGCCGGTCCGTCAGGAGGCGCAGAACGACAGGATTAGCGCCAAGCTCCTGATGGTCCAGGATGACGACGGCAAGTGGGCCATGTACGTCAAGCCGGAGGCAGAGAAAGGATTCGCAATCTATCCTGAGAGCGGTGACATCGGACGTTTCTTCGCCGCGTCGAAGATGGAAGAGGCTACCGGGAACAGAATCAAGACGCAGCTCGCCCAGAAATACTATGACCTGGCCAGAAAGGATCCGTCCCTGAAGGTCGACCTGTTCACTACCAGGGAGAAGGACGTGGACCTGTCGCTGATCAGCAAGGTCAATGTCGTCAAGACCAAGGACGACAGGATCGTCTGCGCTCCCGTCATCGAGGGTGTCGGGAAACCCGAGCCCCGGGAGGTCTCCCAGTCCCAGTGGCAGCGCCTCTGGATGGCGGAGGACAAGGTCGAATACAAGCGCAACCTTGCCGCCACGCTTTTCGCCGACGTGCTGCGTCAGCAGAAACA
>JAFRPG010000088.1 GCA_017429265.1 Clostridia bacterium
AAATAATTCTTGGGGAATTGTCAGGTTTTTGATGAGATGCCAGGCTATGCTCTCAGCCTTACCCGACAACTAACAAGAAAGAGACGGCCCCGAAGGGTCCAGGGGCGATCGGAAAGCCCCTGGCGCGCTCCGCAGAGCGCGAACCCCCATATGCTTTCCCGAACTTTCCGTGAAGAACCTAACTTTTCCCGTCCCCCCTTGACAAAACCCCGCTTTGCGCGCAAAATAGCGCGACACCTCCTGTCCGGGGGTGTCCCCGAAAAACGCTTACAGCCATTGAGGACAGATTATCATGATATTCAGTGATCAACATCCGAATCCCGTGCTCTGGGCCGACTGCCCGGACCCCGACGTGATCCGCGTCGGCGATACCTATTATATGGCCACCACCACCATGCACGTCTTCCCCGGCGGGGACATCCTGCGCTCCTGGAACCTCTGCGACTGGGAGCTCGTCGGCCATGTGTTCGACGCCCTTGAAGGGACGCCCGCGCAGAAGCTGCGCGAGGGGAACATCTACGGTCAGGGCATGTGGGCGCCCTGCCTGCGGTTCCGCAAGGGGATCTTCCACCTCATCTTCACCAGCAACGACATGCACAAGAGCTGCCACTACACCGCGGAGCGGCCCGAGGGCCCGTGGACGCGCGTGCCGATGGAGGGCTTCTGGTACGACCCGTCGGTCCTCTTCGACGACGACGGCCGGGTCTACATCGCCCACGGCAACCGCGAGATCCGCCTCACCGAACTGACGCCGGACCTCTCCGCCCCGCTCCCCGGCGGCCTCGACCGGGTGATCGTCCGCGATCTGCCGAAGGAGGAGATGCCGCTCGGCTACGAGGGCTCCCACCTGCAGAAGATCGGCGGCCGCTACGTCCTCTCCCTGATCCACTGGCCGCAGGCCAGCCCCGCGATCCGCACCCAGGCCGTTTACACCGCGGAGACCCCCGAGGGCCCCTGGACCGGTGGCGACGTCCTTAGGGACGACCTCGGCCTGAGCGGCTGCGGGGTCGCGCAGGGCGGCCTGGTGGAGGGCCCGGACGGCCATTGGTATGCCATGCTCTTCCAGGACCACGGCGCCGTGGGGCGGATCCCGGCCCTCGTGCCCGTGCGATGGGAGGACGGGAAGCCCGTCTTCGGCCCCGTGCCCGCGCGGATCGGCGCCGGCGACCTCCGCCCGGGGTACGCGTACGCGCCCCTCTCCGGCTGCGACGATTTCACGGCGGAGGCGCTGAAGCCCTGCTGGCAGTGGAATCATGAGCCGAACCCGGAGCTGGTGAGCCTCACCCCCGGCCGCCTCAGCCTGCGCACCGGGAGCATCGTGCACGACCTGGAGCAGGCGCCCAACACCCTCACCCAGCGCACCTTCGGCCCGACCTGCTCGGCGGAGGTCACCGTCGACGCGGCGAACCTGGTCAACGGGGATTACGCGGGCCTGTGCGCCCTGCAGGGGGAGTACGCCCAGCTTGCGGTCTGCCGCCAGGACAGCCAGCTCTTCCTCTGCCTGCTGACCCGCAGGGAGGGCGAGACCCGCGAGATGGCCTGGGTGCCGCTGAACGCGAAGAGCGTCCGCCTGCGCGCGGATTTCGACTTCCGCGAGGGCCGGGACACGGTCGCCTTCCGCTGGCGCACCGCGGAGAGCGATGATGTCTGGCAGCCCCTCGGCGGCCCGCACATCCTGCGCTACCGCCTGGATCACTTCATGGGCGTCCGGGTGGGTCTCTTCTGCTACGCGACGAAAAAAACCGGCGGCGAGGCCGGCTTCTCGGCGTTCTCCTTCTCCGTGGGGAGACGAGAAGCGGAGTGAGAGGGGTTTCCTTTTCAGGTTCTTCACTGAAAGTTCGGGAAAACATATGGGAGAGGTTCCGCGCTCTGCGGAGCGCGCCAGGGGCTTTCCGATCGCCCCTGGACCCTTCGGGAGCATGTCTTCATTGTTTGGTATGGGGTAAAGGATCATTGAGAAAAGACACTTTCAGTCTCAAGTCCTATCAAGAACGAGTCGGCCCCGAAGGAGTCCAGAGG
>JAFRPG010000003.1 GCA_017429265.1 Clostridia bacterium
CCTTCGGGAGCATCTCTTCCTTGAATGATATTGGGTTAGGTTATAGAAGAGAAACGATCCATTCAATCCCAAAGCCTATCTTCAACGGGACGGCCCCGAAGGAGTCCAGAGGGCGATCGGAAAGCCCTCTGGTGCGCCCGCAGGCGCATATCCTTTTCCGTCATAACGAGAACGTCTTTCAGATCGCCCTCCGGGACTGCAAAATGATAAGGGAATCACCGTTCATACAGGGGGCGCCGCTTGCTGCGCCCCGATAAGCCCTCTGGTGCGCCCGCAGGCGCATACCCCTTCACCAGCAACGAAAAGTCACAAAGAAAAGGCCCCCGCGCGGGAGGCTTTGGTGGGTCGGATTACTTCCTGGTCAGCTCCAGGGAGATACCGTCCTGGGAGAAGGTCAGTTTGTTGCCGTTGATCGTGTAGGGCACAAACTCGCTGCCGTCCATGCTGATCTTGCCGTCCTTGATCTCATACTTGCCGCTGCCGACCTGCTCGGAGATGCCGTTGGAGGAGCCGGTGGTCACATAGGTGTTGTCGCTCTTGAACTCAATGACCAGGGACGCGCTGACGCCCTCCGCCACATTCATGTTGATCTCCCACTTGCCGACGATGCTGTTGCCGCCGCCGCCGCCGCACGCGGTCACGATCAGGGCGAGGGTCACCAGAACAGCCGTGATTGCCAGAAACTTCTTCATTTTGTATTCCTCCGTCTTCAGTGATAGAATAGGAAACTGTTATAGAAGATACCACAGGGGCCGGCCCTTGTCAAGCTTGCCTCCCGGGGCGGGCTGTGGTATACTGTCTCCCAGAAACACACAGGGAGGCGGGGATCTTGCGGAGGAAGGACCTTGCGGAGGAGAAGCTCCCGGGGGCATGGCAGACCCGGACCGCGACGGCGGCCGGAATGCTCTGGCTCGGGCTCTTTCCGCTGGTCAGCGATTTTTCCTACCGGACGATCACCCGCTCGAAGTGGATCGCCATGTGGATCGGCCTGGGGCTCTGCCTGCCGCTGCTCCTGTTTTATGTGAAGGACGCGCGGACGCGCAGCCTCTCCGCGGACAAAAAGACCCTGCGGGCCCTGGGCTGCTGGGTCGGCGTGATGGGCCTGGCGGCCGTCTTCGGCTTCTGGGCGGGGAAGACCGGGAGCGACGGCCTGCCGCTGACGATCTCGGGCATCGAGGCCCGCTATGAGGGCTTCCCGACCCTCCTCGCCTACGGGCTGATCGCCCTGTGCCTGGCCGCGCGGCCGGTGAAGCTCTCCCTTGTCAGCGCGGCGGCGGCGGCCGGCCTGACCGCCTTCTGCGCGGTGACCGCCCTGCAGTACGCGGGCGGCAATCCCCTCGGCCTCTACCCGGAAAAGCTCTCGATCCGCACGAACTATGAGTTCCAGGGCACGGTCGGGAACATCGACATGGTCACGGGCTACCTCGCCCTCATCGTGCCGCTGACCCTGCTGCCCCTGCTGCGCGGCGCGGACCTCTGGCGGACGCTCTGCGCGGCGGCCGGCCTGGTGGGCGTCTTCACGATGCTCTGCACCGGCGTGCAGGCGGGGTACGCGGCCCTGACCGTCCTCGCCCTCGCCCTGGTATATGCGGGACTGACCCGGCCCCGGATCCGTCCGCGCGCGGCGGCCCTGCTGGCGGCCCTCGCCTGCACGGTGCTGCTCCGCCTGTGCCTGCGCCTGCCGTGGCTGGGGGAGTCGGAGACCCTGTGCCTGCGCCTGCCGGTGGGGCGGCGCGCCCTCTGCCTGCTCCTCGCGGCCGTCGTCTTCACGCTCCTCGCCGTGTGCGCGCGCTTCGTCGGGCCCGGGCCGCGGGTGCGGCGCTCCGTGGCTGCGGGCCTGATCGCCTTCGCCGTCCTCGGCGCGGTGCTCGCCGTGGCCCTGCTCCCCGTGCCGGAGTCCGCCGGCGGGCTGTGGGAGATCCACGAGACGCTGTGCGGCCGCGCGCGGGACAGCTTCGGCTCGGAGCGGATTGGGATCTGGAGGGCGGCCCTCGCGGTGACGCGGGCGCACCCCCTCCTCGGGGCCGGACCCGGGACCTTCCTGCGAGCGGGGCGCGACGCCCTGGCCCGGGAGGGCATCGTCCTGCGCCAGACCTTCGATACCGCGCACAGCCTCTGGTTCGACCTGGCCGCCACCGGCGGCGTGGCCGGCCTGCTCGCCTTCCTCGGCCTCACGGTGCGCCTGCTCGGGCGCTGCCTGCGGGGCGGGAGCGACGGACGCGTGCTGGCGGTGTGCATCCTCGCTTGGCTGGCCCAGGGCTGCTTCACTTTCTCGATCTGTATCGTATCGCCGATGGCGTGGGCCGTGTTCGGGATGGCCGCGGGGCTGCCCTCTGCGCACGGCCGACAGGAGGGATGAATCATGAATCCGATGGCTTATGTCCCGATGGTGCTGAAGACCAGGGCGCGCGCGGCCCTGAAGCGCAATTTCTCCGCGGCGCTGATGATCTGCTTCCTGGCCTCGCTGCCCTCCCTGATGGCGCAGGCCTTCATCACGATGGCCACGCTGAAGATCGCGCCCGTGCTCAACGCGTTCACGGACGGGGTCTACGTCGCCTATGACGAGGCGGCGAAGGGCCTGATGAGCGCGGCGGACCTCTCCGCAAAGCTCCGCGCCCTGCTCGATCCCCTGCCGGGGAACATGCTTGCGGCGGCGGAGTGGCTGCCCACGGCCATCCTCGTCTGCTTCGGGCTGAGCCTGCTGCTCTCCTTCCTCCACATCAGCCAGACCTACGCCGAGCTGCGCCTCCTGCGCTCGGAGACGATCACCGCCGGGGACGCCCTCAGCCGGGTGAACTGTTTCTTCCGCGCCGTCGGCCTGGAGCTCTGGCGCGCGCTGTGGGTCTTCCTGTGGTGCCTGCCGGGCCTCGCCGTGATGATCCTCGGCTCCCTCGCGGACTCCCGGAGCCTCTTTTCCTTCGCCTATACCACGGGCATGATCCTGACCGTCGGCCTCGCGGGCCGCGCAGTCCTGCGCTACCTCCTCGCCCCCTGCGTGATGGCGGACAAGCCGGAGCAGGGCCCGGTCGCCTGCGTCCGCGAATCGAAGACCCTCATGCAGGGCCGGGTCGGACGCCTGCTCCTCGTGCTGCTCTCCTTCATCCTGGCCGTGCTCGTGATCAACTGGGTCAGCGCGATCCTCGAGGGCCTCAGCCCGGTCGTCGGCCTGCTCGCCTCGATGTTCCTCTCCCTGATCATCTCCCTCTACACCGACACGACGGTCTGCGCCTTCTATGAGCAGTGCGTCGACGACACGGCGAAGGCGCCCGTCTACACCTTCGACGGCCCCGGCGGCCCGGGCAGCGGGGAGGGCAAGACCCCCCTCTATCCCGAGGACCGCCAGATGAACGCGGACGAAAAGGAGGAGAAGATGTGAACATGGAGCAGATCCAGCAGCTCCTGGTCCAGTACGGAGCTAAACTGCTCAAGGGCATCCTGATCCTGATCATCGGCTGCGTCTTCGTGCACTACCTGCTCAAGCTGTGCCGCAGCGCGATGCGGAAGAACCCGAACATCCGGATGGAGGCCACCCTCGGCACCTTCCTCAACAACCTCGTCCGCGTGCTGCTGTATATGACGGTGATCCTGACCGCGGCGGGTGCGATGGGCGTGCCGCTGACGACGGTCGTGGCTCTGCTGGGCAGCGCGGGCGTCGCCTTCTCCCTCGCCATGCAGGGCGCGCTGAGCAACCTGATCGGCGGCGTGATGCTCCTCATCCTCAAGCCGATCCGCGCGGACGAGTTCGTCAAGGTCGGCGACGTGGAGGGCTCGGTGAAGGGGATCGGCGTCTTCTACACGGACCTGGTGACCTTCGACGGCAAGCACGTCTCCATGCCCAACAGCTCCCTGACCAACACCCCGATCATCAACTTTACGCGGGAGGGCCGCCGCCGCGTGGACGTCGGATTCTCCGTGAGCTACGATACCCCGATCGACCGGGTGATGGAGGTCCTCAACCAGGTGGTGCGGGAGACGGAGCATGTCCTTCCCGACCCGGCCCCCGCCGTGAAGCTCACCGCCTGCGGCGCCTCGTCCATGGACTACGCCATCCGCCTGTGGACAAAGACCTCCGACTACTGGGACGTCTACTTCTTCCTCCTCGAGCACGGCAAGCGCGCCCTCGACGCCGCCGGCATCCGCGTCCCCTACCCGCAGCTGGATGTGCATCTGGACAGGGAGTGAGGGACAGCGGAGGATCCGCGCTCTGCGGAGCGCGCCAGGGGCTTTCCGATCGCCCCTGGACCCTTCGGGGCCGCCACGTTGGGCAAAGTAATCGGCAAAGCCTGCGCGGGGAACCTCTCCACCGCTGCGGCGGTCCCCCTCCCCTTTCAGGGGAGGTTTGGGCAACTTTCTACCCCTGTCTCCCCTGAAAGGGGAGATGTCACCGCAGTGACAGAGAGGTTATCACGCCTTCGGTTCCCAAAGACTATCTTTCACGAGTCGGCCCCGAAGGAGTCCAGAGGGCGATCGGAAAGCCCACGGGGGCGCCCGCCGGCGCCAACCCGATTTAGC
>JAFRPG010000089.1 GCA_017429265.1 Clostridia bacterium
AACACAACCTGTCAAGGGTAAACCCGCAAGCGGGCGGCTGCTTGCCGGGTTCCGCTGCCTCGGCTCAGGAGCAAAACAGGCTCGGATCTTGCCCCGGTTCCCTTTCACTCTCAGTGTTACCTATGTTTGACTACCCAGCAACCGCGTGTTTTTCGTGCGCCCGCGGGGCTTTTCAAGCCTCCCGTTCTGTGGTATACTTTTCGGGAAATGAACGCCATGAACGGGAGGCGATGTGCGTGTATGACTCGAAGATCCGCAGCCGTCAGACGGACCTTTTGATGCAGGCGATCCTGTGTCTTCAGACCGAGGACGAGGCATACCGCTTTTTTGAGGATCTGTGCACCATCGCGGAGATCAAGAGCCTGACCCAGCGGCTGACCGTGGCCTGCCGCCTGCGCGAGGGCGTCCGCTACCAGGATATCGCCCACGAGACCGGTGCCTCCACCGCCACCATCAGCCGCGTCAACCGCGCCAAGAGCTATGGGGCGGAGGGGTATGATCTGATTCTCGACCGCCTGGCCGGCAAGGGGCTGCTTGCTCCCCGGGCGGACAACGGACAGAAAGATTGAGGGACACTATGGATCTGAGCATGCTCAACCCCCAGCAGCGCCTCGCGGCACAGACGCTCGAGGGCCCGGTGCTGATTCTCGCCGGCGCCGGCAGCGGCAAGACCCGCGCGCTCACCTACCGCGCCGCCAACCTGATCGACAGCGGCGTCGCGCCCTGGCATATCCTGTGCCTGACCTTCACCAACAAGGCGGCCCGGGAGATGAAGGAGCGCATCACCGCCCTGGTGGGCGATCAGGCGGAGGACGCGTGGATCTCCACCTTTCACTCCTCCTGCGCCCGCATCCTTCGCCGCGACATCGAGAAACTCGGCTATGCGCGCTCCTTTGCCATCTATGACGACACCGACCAGATGTCCGTCCTCAAGGAACTGCTCAAGCACCTCAACATCGACGAGAAATACCTGCCGCCCCGGGAGATCAGCGCCCGCATCAGCGACGCGAAGAACAAGCTTCAGTCCCCGGACGAATGGTTTCAGAAGAGCGCGAGGGATTACCGCTCCCAGCAGATCCACGACGTGTTCGTCGCCTACGAGAAGCGCCTGAAGGAACTCAACGCCCTCGACTTTGACGATCTGCTCGTGCGCACGCTGGAGCTGTTCGCCCAGCATCCCCCGGTGCTGGAGAGCTACCGCGAGCGCTTCCGCTATGTGATGGTGGATGAGTATCAGGACACCAACTACGCCCAGTACATGCTGGTCCGCCTGCTGACCGCCGAGAGCGGCAACCTCTGCGTCGTGGGTGACGACGACCAGTCCATTTATGCGTGGCGCGGGGCCGACATCCGCAACATCCTCGACTTCGAGAAGGATTACCCGAACGCCACCGTCATCAAGCTGGAGCAGAACTACCGCTCCGCCGCCAACATCCTCGACGCCGCCAACCAGGTCATCGCGCACAACGAGGGCCGCAAGGACAAGAAGCTCTGGACCGAAGCCGAGGCCGGGGAACCGATCTCCGTCTTCTGCGCCGACAACGAACGCGGGGAGGCGGGCTGGCTGGTCAGCCGCATCAAGCAGTACCACAGCGCCGGTGTCCCCTACAACCAGATCGCCGTCCTCTACCGGACGAACGCGCAGTCCCGCGTGATCGAGGAAATGCTGGTCTCCGCCGCCGATCCCAAGATCCCGTACCGCATCTTCGGCGGCCTGCGCTTCTACGAGCGCCGGGAGATCCGGGACATCGTCTCCTACCTCCGCGTGCTCGAGAATCCGTCCGACGACATGGCGCTGACGCGGATCATCAACGTGCCGAAGCGTTCCATCGGCGACAGCACCGTGCAGGAGCTTGCGCGCCATGCCCGCGAGGAGGGCATGCCCCTCTACTCCGCCCTGGCCATGCCGCCGGAGTCCCTATCTTCCCGACCGCGCAAGTGCGTCGGGGACTTCCTGAACCTGATGAACGAGCTCCTGGTCCTCAAGGAAACCATGGGGCTGACCGACTTTGTGGAGGAACTGCTGCGCAGGACCGGCCTCAAGGCGCAGTATGAGAAGGAGGACACCGACGAGGCGACCGCCCGCGTGGAGAACATCATGGAATTCGTGGGCGCGGTGCATGAGTTTGAGCAGCAGCACCCGGGCGCGAGCCTCGCGGACTACCTTGAGAACATTTCCCTCGTCTCCGACATCGACGCCCTCTCCGAGGACGGCGGCTATGTCTCCCTGATGACCCTGCACTCGGCCAAAGGCCTCGAGTTCGACACCGTGTTCATCACCGGCATGGAGGAAGGTCTCTTCCCCAGCGGCCGGTCCGTACAGGACGAGGAGAAGCTGGAGGAGGAGCGCCGCCTGTGCTACGTCGGCATCACACGGGCCAGGCGCAAGCTCCTGCTCTCCCGTGCACATCAGCGCACCCTCTACAACACCCCGAACTATAATCCCGCCAGCCGCTTCCTGGACGAGCTGCCCAAGCGGCTGATCAAGGACGAGTCCGCCGTCCGGGACCGGGCCTTCCGTGACATGCCCGCCCCCGTGCGGCCGTCCCGTGCGCCCGTCAGCCGCTCCCTCGTGCGCCCCGGCGATCCGCTGAGCATCCCGGGCGTGCAGAAGGGCTTCTCCGCCTCGCCCGCCCGCGCCCTCAGCGGCACCGCGAAGCCGCAGTTCAGGGCCGGGGACCGCGTGATGCACCGCAAGTTCGGCGAGGGCACCGTGGTCGGTCTCTCAGGTGAGGGGATGGCGGCCCGGATCCGCATCGATTTCATCGCTCTGGGCGAGAAGGAGTTCGCGCTCTCCATCGCCCCGATCATCAAACTGGAGGAAGAGTCATGAGCGGCTGGGAAGCGCAGATGCGCGCACTGGTGGACCGCCTGAACGAGGCGGCCTCCGCCTATTATCAGAAGGACGAGCCGCTGATGAGCGACATGCAGTACGACGCCCTGTACGACGAGCTGCAGCGCATGGAACGCGAGCACGGCACGGTCCTGCCCGATTCCCCCAGCCACCGCGTGGGCGGGGAGCCGCTGGCCGCCTTCGTCCAGCACCGCCACATCACCCGGCTGTGGAGCATGGACAAGGTGCAGAGCGAGGAGGCCCTGAATGAGTGGATCGACCGCACCGAGCGCCTCGCCGGCACATCCGACCTGCAGTACTATGTGGAATACAAGTTCGACGGCCTCACCCTGAACCTGACCTACCGGGACGGTCACCTGGTGCAGGCCGCCACCCGCGGCAACGGCGAGGTCGGCGAGGCGATTCTCCCCCAGGCGCGCACGATCCGCTCCCTCCCCCTCTCCATCCCCTACAAGGGGCTGCTCGAGATCCAGGGCGAGTGCATCATGCGGCTCAGCGCGCTCGAGAAGTACAACGAGACCGCGAAGGAGCCGCTGAAGAACGCCCGCAACGCGGCCGCCGGCGCCCTGCGGAACCTGGATCCCTCCGTCACGGCGAAGCGCAGCCTGGACGCCTTCTTCTACCAGATCGGTACGATCGACGACCCGCCCTACGACAGCCAGCCCGGCATGCTGGACTTCATCCGCGAAAACGGCTTTCAGGTGAGCCCCTACCTGGGCAGGCCCCACAGCCGCGAGGAGCTGATCGGCTGCATCCGGGAGATCGAGCGGCACCGTCCGGACCTCGACTGGCTCATCGACGGCGCCGTCATCAAGGTCGGCGATTTCGCCCTGCGGGAACAGATGGGCTTCACGGAAAAGTTCCCGCGCTGGGCGGTCGCCTACAAGTTCAAGGCCGAGGAGAGCGTCACCGTGCTGCGGAAGGTCACCTGGGAGCTGGGCCGGACCGGCAAGCTGACCCCCCTGGCGCACCTGGATCCGGTGGACTTCTACGGCGTCACCGTGCAGCGCGCCACCCTCAACAACTGGGCCGACATTCAGCGCAAGCGCGTCGCCCTGCAGGCCCCGGTCTGGATCCGCCGCTCCAACGATGTGATCCCGGAGATCATGGGCCGCGTCGGCGAGGAGCGGCCCGGCGAGGCCCCCATCGAAAAGCCCGCTGTCTGCCCGGCCTGCGGCGCTCCCCTGACCGAGCGCGGCGCCCACCTGTTCTGCCTGAACCGCACCAGCTGCAAGCCGCAGGCCGTGGCCCGCATCGCGCACTTCGCCGGACGCGAGGCCATGGACATCGACGGTTTGAGCGAAAAGACCGCCGATCTCTTCTACGACGCGCTCGGCGTCCGTGACCCGGCGGACCTCTATCACCTGACCCGTGAGCAGCTGCTCTCCGTCGAGGGCTTCAAGGACAAAAAGGCGGACAATCTCCTGGCAGCCCTTGAGAAGAGCAAGCACTGCCCGCTCGACGCCTTCCTCTTCGCGCTGGGGATCCCCAACGTGGGCCGGAAGACGGCCCGGGACCTGGCCTCCCATTACGGCACGCTCGCCCGGGTCCGCGCCGCCTCCGCGGAGGACCTGACCGCCATCCCCGACGTGGGCGCCATCGTCGCGCAGAGCGTCACGGAGTTCTTCTCCTTCGACGAGAACCTGACCATGATCGAGCGCCTGAAGGCGGCCGGCGTCACGCCGCAGGAAGCTCCGGCCAGAGCCGAAGGCCCCTTCAGCGGCCTGAGCATCGTGGTCACCGGTGCCCTCCCGACCCTCTCCCGCCGCGAGGCCGAGGACATGATCCGCGCCGCCGGCGGCACGGCCGCCTCCTCCGTCAGCAAAAAGACCGCCTTTGTCGTGGCCGGAGAGGCCGCCGGCAGCAAGCTGACCAAGGCGCAGGCCCTCGGCATCGAGGTCATCGACGAAGAGGAACTGCGCCGCCGCGCCCGGCCCGAAACATAACCCCAGAACCGACGATAGGAAGCGAATGCCTTTGCGCACCTGGATTGAGATCGATACGGACGCCCTGACGGAGAACTACCGCACCGCCTGCGCTCTGACGCAGGCAAAGGTCACCTGCGTCCTGAAGAGCAACGCCTATGGGCACGGGGCGGTTGCGGTCGCCCGCCTGCTGCGGGAGGCGGGCTGCCGGAGCTTTGCCGTCAGCTGTGTGCGGGAGGCGCTGGAGCTTCGCGCCGCCGGGATCCGGGACGAGATCCTCGTGATGACCCCCGCCGACCCCGATGAGGTACGGGAAGCGGCCGCGAATGACCTCCTGCTGACCGCCGCCTGCGCGGAGGATCTCACCGCGGCCGACGCGGCGGCTTCCGCCCTCGGCAGGATGGCGCATCTGATGATCAAGCTGGACACCGGCTTTCACCGGCTCGGCTTTCCCTGCACGCCCGAAGCCGCGGACAGCCTGGCAGCCCTGCTCCCCGCGCTGACCCATGTGTCCGCGGACGGGCTGTACAGTCATCTCGGGCTTGTGACCCAGGAGCGGGACGAGCGTCAGTACGCGCTTTTCATCCGGATGCGGGATCTGCTGGCGGAGCGCGGGATCCGCCCCGCGGACCTGAGCCTGTGCGATTCCATCGGCCTGGTGCGGTACCCGGACCGGCATCTGAGCCGGTGCAGGGTCGGCGCGTTCCTGTACGGGGTGCGCCCCTCCCGGAGCGAGCATCTGCCCTTCCGCTGCGCGGAGACGCTGACCTTCCGTTCGCGCGTCCTGCAGGTGCGGGACGTGGATGCCGGCGAAACCGTCGGTTACGACGAGACACCGCTGGAAAAGCCGCTGCGCATCGCCACCGTCGGCGCCGGCTACGGCGACGGGTACCCGAGGCGGCTGTCGAACGGCATCGGCAAGGTGCTGATCCGCGGCCGCCGCGCGCCGGTGGTGGGGTTGGTCTGCATGGATCAGATGATGGTGGACGTGAGCGGCATCCCGGACTGCACGCCGGGCGACACGGTGACCCTGCTCGGCGGCGGCATCTCCTTCGGCGAGTTTGCCGACTGGGCCGGCAGCAACCGCAACGAGTGCCTGGCTGCCCTCTCCCGGCGGCCCGTGCGCGTTTATCTGCGCGGCGGACGGCCGATCCGCATACAAGACGATCTGATCCCACGGATGGAGGATACGGTTCAATGAACTGGGAACACGAACTGGAAGCGCTGATGCCCGACGTCCTGGCTTTCCGCCGGGACCTGCACCGGCATCCCGAACTGAGCGGACACGAGGAGCGGACGCGGGATGTCATCGAAAGGGAGCTTCAGGCCCTCGGCATCGAGACGCATCGCTTTGACGGGTGCTGCTCGCTGATGGGCGTGCTGCGCAACGGCCCCGGCCGCTGTGTCGCGATCCGTGCGGATATGGACGCCCTGCCCGTCACGGAGCAGAGCGGCCTGCCTTTCTCCTCGGAGAACCCCGGCGTCATGCACGCCTGCGGTCACGATATGCACATGGCACTCTCCATGGGCAGCGCGATGTGGTTCAGCCGGAACCGCGACCGTTGGCACGGGACCGTCAAGTGGCTCTTCGAGAGCGAGGAGGAGACCGTCGGCGGCGGACAGCGCATGGTGGCCCAGGGCTGCATGCAGAACCCGCGGGTGGACTGCGTGATCGGCCAGCACATGAACCCCGCCTACCCGGTGGGCACCTTCTACAGCCGCAGCGGCGCCGTGAGCGGATGCAGCGACGAGCTGACCCTCACCGTGCGCGGCACCTCCTGCCACGGAGCCTATCCGCAGCGCGGCGTCGACGCCATCGTCGTCACCGCCGGGATCGTCACCGCCCTGCAGACCCTGGTCAGCCGCTCCGTCTCCGCCTTCGATCCGGTGGTGCTGACCTTCGGAACGATCCGCGGCGGCACCGCGCAGAACATCATCTGCGGCGAGGTGACCCTCGACGGCACCCTGCGCACCATCACGCCCGAGTCCCGCCGCCTCATGCATGAAAAGGCACGGCAAATGGTCTCCGGCATCGCCGAAGCCATGGGCGCGAGCGCGGAACTCGTCATTACGCCGAGCTACTCCGCCGTCGTCAATGACGCTATCTGCTATGAGAAGGTCGAAGCCTGCGCCCGGGAGATCTTCGGCGACGCGGGCATCGTCATCCAGCAGGCTCCGAGCCTCGGGGTGGAGAGCTTCTGCTATTTCCTGAAGGAGACGCCCGGGGTCTACTGGGATCTCGGTTCCGGCGTCGGCACGGGGCTGCACACCCCGACCTTCAACGCCGACGAATCCGTTCTGCTGCCGGGCGTCGCCATGCAGTGCGCCTCGGTTCTGTCCCTGCTCGATGAGGAGGCCCGTCCATGCACATGATCCGTCCCAAGCCTCTGCGCCCCGGCGATACGGTGGCGATGATCGGCGTCTCCGGCTGTGTCCATCAGGAAGATCCCCGGCCCACCGTGGACGAGGCCGAAGCCCTGCTCACGTCCCTGGGCTTCCGCGTGAAGGTGGATCCGACCTGCGCGGAGCAGTACGGTTTTCTCTCCGGGACGGACAGGGAGCGCGCGGACGCCCTCAACCGGGCCTTCGCGGATCCGTCCGTCGACGGGGTCTGGTGCCTGAAGGGCGGCTACGGCGTCACGCGCATGCTGCCCCTGGTCGACTGGGACCTGATCGCGTCGCATCCGAAAGCCTTCATCGGCTTCAGCGACATCACGGCCCTCCACATGGCCCTCCATCAGCGCTGCTCGCTGGAGACCTTCCACGGGCCCATGCCCTCCGGCGGACGCATCACCGAAGCCTCCCGGCCGAGCCTGCTGGCCGCCCTCGCGGGCGAGCCGGAGAAGACCTGGTCCAACCTGAACGGCGAGTCCCTGTACAGCCTGCGCCCCGGCACGGCCGAAGGCATTCTGGTGGGCGGGAACCTCTCCCTGCTCGCCACCGGCTGCGGCACGCCCTGGGACCTGGACACGACGGACAAGCTGCTCTTCATCGAGGAAGTTGGCGAGCACACCTACCGCGTCGACGAATTCCTGTGGCAGCTCCAGCACGCCGGAAAGCTCGACGCGTGCCGCGGCATCGTCCTGGGCGGCTTCACCGAAATCACGGAGGAATATCCCCACAGCCACTGCTTCAGTCTCGAGGAGATCCTCGGGCAGATGGCCGGGCGCGTGCGCGTTCCCATGCTGGCGGGGCTGCAGGCCGGGCACACCGGCGACCAGAAGACGCTCTGCCTTGGCCGGCGATACCGCCTCGACGCAAACCGCTGCGCCCTCACTATTCTTGACTGAACCGAAGGTGACCGACCATGTTTCAACGGCTGAGTTATTACTTTGAAATGCTCGCGAGGAATCCGCTCGACTTCGTGATCTTCCTCCTCTACGAGCTGCTGGTGATCTCCATCAGTTTCAGCTTTCACGAGTATGCGCACGCGCGGGTGGCCTTCCTGTGCGGCGACCCGACCGCGCGGAATCTCGGGCGGATGACGCTCGACCCGCGGGCCCATCTCTCCCTGACCGGCACCCTCGCGCTCTTCTTTCTCGGATTCGGGTGGGGCAAGCCCGTCCCGGTGGTGCACCGGAATTTCAAGCACAAGCGCCGCTGGCTGGACGATTTCGCGGTCTCCGTCGCCGGCATCACCATGAACTTTCTGCTCTTCCTCGCCTGCCTGATCCTGAGCCTGGCGGTCAACCGTTTCCTCTGGGAGCCGGACTTCCTGGCCACGGCGCCGTGGAGCACCCTGGTGAATCCCTGCAGAGGCTTCGGCGTCATCCTGGCCATGGACGGCATCACCGACATCGCCCGCGAACTGTCCGCCTTCTCCCCGAATCCCTGGCTGATCTATATCCAGCATTTCCTGCTGCTGATGGCGCTGACCAACCTGACCCTGGCGATCTTCAACTTCCTGCCGATCCCGCCGCTGGACGGGTTCCACATGGTCAACGACCTGCTGTTCAAGGGGCGGATCCGCATGTCGCAGAATGTGGCGCTGATCGTCCAATACGCCCTGCTGGCCCTGGTGCTGGTTGGTGTCCTGACCGGTGTGCTGTCGGACGTCGTCGACGCCGTCTACACCGGCATTCTCAAACTGGTGCTCGCCGTCATCGGGCAGACATGAGGAGCAGCCTATGGCCATGACATTTCAGCTGAAGGACTTCGACGGACCGCTCGACCTTCTGCTTCACCTCATCTCCAAGGCGCAGATCGACATCAAAGACATCTTCGTCAGCGAGATCACCGACCAGTACATCGCCTTCGTCCGCAGCGCGCCGGACCTCGACATGGACGACGCCAGCGAGTTCCTGGTCATGGCGGCCACCCTGCTGGAGATCAAGAGCCGCGCCATGCTCCCGAAGCCGCCCGCCCCGGAGGAGGGCGAGGTCGATCCGGAGGAGGAGCTGATCCGCCGTCTGGAGGAGTACCGCCGCTTCAAGGAGACGGCGATCGAGATGCAGGGCTTTGAGAATACGGCCAAAGCCCTGTTCACCAAGCTGCCGGACGAATTCCCCCTTCCTCCGCCCGAGGTGGAGCTGGTAGGCCTGACACTCGACGGTCTGGTGGAGGCCTTTGCCCGGATCTGGGCGCGCAGGACGGACCGCGAGGAGATCGGCGAGCGCAACCGCTACGCCGCCCGGGATATCCGGCGGGACGAGCACAGCGTGCAGGAGTGCATGCTGACCCTGCTGCACGGGATCCGCAAGCGCGGCAGCCTGCACTTCGAGGAGGTCTTCAGCGACGCTCCGACCAAGGAGGAGGTCGTCACCCTCTTCCTGGCCCTTTTGGAGTTGATGCGCCTGGGCCGTGCTCACGCGGAGCAGGACAGCGTCTACGGCGGCATCATCCTCAAGGCCGCCAGCGGCAAGAGCACAAAGGAGCAAACCGATGACTGAAACGAATGAATTCCGCGAGGGCTCCCTGAAGGGGCGGATCGAGGCCGTGCTCTACGTGGCCGGAGATGCCATCCCGGTCAAGGAGCTGGCGCGCGCCCTGAAGCTGGACCGCACAGCGCTCGAACAGGCGCTGCGGGAGCTCCGGGATGAGTATGACTATGAGCAGCGCGGCTGGAGCCTCCGACTCTTCGGCGAGCATGTCCAGCTGGCCACGCGCCCGCTCTACGCCGAGGATGTGGTGCGCCTGCTGCAGCCCGTCCAGCGGCAGAGCCTGAGCCAGGCCATCATGGAGACACTGGCCATCATCGCCTACCGCCAGCCGGTCACCAAGGCGGAGATCGAGCAGGTGCGCGGCGTCAAGTGCGACTACTCGGTCCAGTCCCTCACCAACAAGGGGCTCATTGAGGAGGTCGGGCGCAAGGAAGCGCTGGGCCGCCCGATCCTCTACGGCACGACCGATAAATTCCTCAGCCACTTCGGCATCAGCTCCCTCGACGATCTGCCGCCGCTGCCGGAGCCGCCCCGCGACGGGCAGGACGAAGAAGACGCCGGCGGCGAGCTGGTTCCCTGACCGAACGGGAGGACAGGATATGTGCGGCCGATTCTATGTGGAAGCCGATGACACGCCGGAACAGCTCCGTCAGCTCCTGGAGGAGGCGGAGCGGCGCGCCGGCGAACCGCTCGCGTCGGGAGAGGTCTGCCCCGGGAGCCGCACCGCCGTGGTCGCCGTTTCCCGCAGGACGCTGAAGCCCGCGGCATTCGCGATGCGCTGGGGTTACCCGCTCGACGGGAAGCTGCTCATCAACGCCCGGTCCGAGACCGCTGAGCGGAAGCCGCTGTTCTCCCGCAGCATGCGCGAGCGCCGCTGCCTGATCCCGGCCACCGCCTGGTTTGAATGGGATCACCGCAGAAAGCCTGCGGCCAAATACGCGATCTCCCCGGCGGACAGCACGTGGTTCTACCTGGCCGGGATCTACCGCTACGATGACCGGACGGAGCCCGAGTACACAATCCTCACGCGGGAGGCTTCGGACGACCTGCGCGGCATGCACCCGCGGATGCCCGTCGCCCTGCCCGCCTCGCTGGGCGCGCAGTGGCTGAGCCCCTCCTGCGACCCCGCGCGTCTGCTCAGCGGCGCCCTGACCCGGGTGCGCATGGATCCCGCCGGCGCCGCGGCCGACGGGGAGCAGATCAGCATCTTCGAAGCGTAACACAGAAAGGAAGACGTCCTCATGCTTGCCAGAACCCTGGGATACGGTCTCAGCGGCGTCAACGGGTTTGCCGTCACGGTCGAGGTATATGCAGCCAACGGACTGCCCGCGCTGGAAATCATCGGCCTCCCGGATGCCTCGGTGAAGGAGAGCCGGGACCGCGTCAGCGCCGCCATCTCCAACGCCGGCTTCGCCATGCCGATCGCCCGGCTGACCGTCAATCTGGCCCCCGCGGATGTCAAAAAGGAGGGCCCGGCCTTTGACCTGCCCATCGCCGTCAGCATCCTGGCCGCCACGCGCCAGCTGCCCGAGCAGGACATGAGCCGGATCCTCATGATCGGCGAGCTCTCCCTGGACGGCTCCCTCCACGCGGTGCGCGGCGCCCTGCCCATGGTGATCGGCGCGCACGAGAGCGGGATCGAGGATGTGATCCTCCCCGCCGGGAACGCCGAGGAGGTCGCCTGCATCCAGGGCATCCGCGTCTATCCGGCTCACAGTCTGCAGGAGGTCGTCTACCATCTGCGCGGCAAGGAGCACATCCCGGTGCAGATCCAGCGGACCTATCAGGAGATCGTCAACAACACGAAGCCGGCGGTGGACATGAGCCAGGTGCAGGGACAGCTCGGCGCGCGCCGGGCCCTCGAGGTGGCCGCGGCCGGCGGGCACAACATGCTGATGATCGGTGTGCCCGGCTCGGGCAAGACCATGCTGGCGCGCTGCCTTCCGGGGATCCTGCCTCCGCTCACCTTTGAGGAAGCCCTTGAGACCACGCGCATCCACTCCATCGCCGGCAAGCTGCAGCCCGGGGCCGGCCTCATGGTCACGCGGCCCTTCTCCGCGCCGCACCACTCGGCCTCCGTGGCCAGCCTGATCGGCGGCGGCACCAACGCCATGCCCGGTGCCGTCTCCCTCAGCCATAACGGCGTCCTCTTCCTCGACGAGCTGCCCGAGTTCAGCAAGCAGGCCCTGGAAGCCCTCCGCCAGCCGCTGGAGGACGGCATCGTCTCCGTGACCCGCGTGCACAACCAGGCGCAGTACCAGTCGAGCTTCATGCTCGTTGCGAGCATGAATCCTTGCCCCTGCGGCTACTTCGGCAGCAAGACGCGCAAATGCCGCTGCTCCCAGCACGAGATCCGCCGCTATCTGGACCGGATCTCCGGCCCGCTGCTGGACCGCATCGACATCCAGATCGAGGTCGACGCCGTACCGGTCAAGGAGATCAACCAGGACAGCCCGGCGGAGTCCTCCGCCGAGGTCGCCAGGCGCGTCCGCAAGGCCCGCGAGCTCCAGCAGGAGCGCTACCGCGGGGACGGCATCCACTGCAACGCCCAGCTCGACGCACGGCTATCGAAGAAATACTGCCCTCTCTCCCAGGAGGCCACCGCCATCATGCACCTCGCCGTCGACCGGATGGGCATGAGCATGCGCGCCTACGGCCGTGTGCTGAAGGTCGCACGGACGATCGCCGACCTGCGCGGCGGAGAGACGATCACCACCGACGACGTGGCGGAAGCCATCCAGTTCCGCGAGCTGGACCAGAAGTACTGGCACTGATCTCGCCGGCATAGATTTCAGACCAAATTGAAAAGCCGGTTCTTCACGTTTAGTTAGGGAAACTCCGTTGGTGAGGGAATGCGCCTGCGGGCGCACCAGAGGGCTTTCCGATCGCCCTCTGGACTCCTTCGGGGCCGTCCCGTTAAATCATTCTTGGGGAATTGTCAGGTCTTTGATGAAATGCCAGGCTATGCTCTCAGCCTTACCCGACAACTAACAAGAAAGAGACGGCCCCGAAGGGTCCAGGGGCGATCGGAAAGCCCCTGGCGCGCTCCGCAGAGCGCGAACCCCTCCCATATGGTTTTCCCGAACTTTTCGTG
>JAFRPG010000013.1 GCA_017429265.1 Clostridia bacterium
CCGTTAAATCATTCTTGGGGAATTGTCAGGTTTTTGATGGAATGCCAGGCTATGCTCTCAGCCTTACCCAACAACTAACAAGAAAGAGACGGCCCCGAAGGGTCCAGGGATTCGGAGCGCCCGGAAAACTGTCCGGGGGACAGCTTTCAGCGGAGAATGGGCGGCAGCCCCGGATCGATCGGAAAGCCCCTGGCGCGCTCCGCAGAGCGCGAACCCCTCATATGCTTTCCCTAACTATCCGTGAAGAACCGATGATTTCGTCATCAGCATTGAAAGGAAACAGCCATGACCGTATTGAATCAGGATCTCTTCGGCGGCTGACAGAAGGCGCCCGGAGAGACGTCCGGCATGCCGCGGTCCCTTCCATGGCAAAAGCCCCTTGTAAACCGGCGTTTACGAGGGGCTTTCGCATGGCCCGGCCGCGGACGGAAGGCTTCCGGCGCGTATCTTCTCACCCGCCCATCGCCTCCGCCAGCCGTTCCACATGCCGCCTGGCATAGAGGGCGGCGGCCTCGGCCTCCTCCTGGGTCTGGGGACGGTCGCCCATCAGACCGACAAACTGGCTGACCTTGAGGCCGAGGGCTTCCTGCATCGCGGCGTCGGAGCCGGCGGGCGAGACCAGATAGTAGCACAGAAGGCTGTCCTCCTGGCCGATGCGGTGGGCGCGGTCCTCGGCCTGCGAGTGTACCGCCGGGCTCCAGTCCAGCTCGCCGAAGACCACGCAGGTCGCCCGCTGGAGGTTCAGGCCCGAGGCCGAGCGCAGGCTCACGCAGAGAAGATCGGTCTGCCCGGACATGAAGCGTGACGCGGCCTGCTCCTTCGCCGCGGAGGTCTCCCTCCCCGTGATGAAGCCGGGGCGGTAGGCCTTCAGCTCCGTCCGGTAAATGTCCATGACCTCGTGGTGGTGGGCGAAGAGCAGCACCTGCTCCCCGCCGTCGAGCAGGGCGCGCACGAACTGGCAGACCCACGGCGCCTTCGCCACGCCGGTGGCCTGCCGCGCGCGCTGGCTGATCGTCTCCTCCAGCATGCTCTTCTCCTGGCGGGTGAGGGCGGCGTCGGTCTTCCAGCGGAGGATCAGGGGGAGGACGGGGGCCATCAGCTTCGCATAGACCCTGTCGTTCCAGTCCAGTTCCTGCACGAGGCGGCGCTTGGGCGGCAGTTCGCTCAGCACCTGCTCCTTGGTGCGGCGGAGCATCAGGCCCTCGCGGCGGAGGTAATCGCCGAGGAGGTCCGGCTTGGCCACGACGGCGCTGCCGTAGCCGTAGCACCACTCGCGGGAGAAGCTCTCCCAGTCGCCGAGGAAGTGGAAGTCGAGGATGTTGATGACGTTCCAGATCTCCCCGCCGCGGTTGTAGATCGGGGTGCCGGAGAGGCCGTACACGCGCTCGCACTTTTCCGCCAGCAGGGAGGCCGCGGAGTATTTCTCCGTGCCGGAGTGGCGGAGCTCCTGCGCCTCGTCGAAGATCACGCAGCGAACGGGCAGGTCGGGCAGGACCTCCTTCCACCCGCGCAGGAGGAGGTAGTGGAGGATATAGAGGTCGGCCTCGGGCAGGTCGTAGGGCGTGAGGCCGGTGACGATGTGGATGCGCGGCGCGCGGCCCTCGATGCGGAGGAAGCGCAGGGCTTCCTCCCGCCAGTTGAGCGTCAGATGGGCCGGCGGCACGATGATCGCCGGGAAGAGCCGGTCCGCCGCGAGCATGGCGAGGGCCTGCACGGTCTTGCCCAGGCCCATCTCGTCGGCGAGCAGGGCGCGGTCGTGCTGCAGCAGAAAAGACAGGCCTTCCCGCTGGAAGTCCATCAGCGTGCCCTCGAAGGTGCCGGGCGGCGGATCGGCCTTCGCGGGCATCCGGGCGGCCTGCTCCTGGCGGATCGCGTAGCGCCGGGCGTCGGCGACGGCCTCGTCCCAGCGGCTGAGGTCGCTGAGCCTGACCTGGAGCGGGAAGCGCAGCATCAGCCAGCACAGCTCCGCCACCATGCGGCGGTGGCCGGTGAAGCGCGCCTCGCCCCGCCGTACTCCGGCGCTGCCGGGGAAGAGGCGCTTGCACATCTCGGTGACGCTCGGGTCCCCGCGCACCACCCAGCACCGGCTGCGTTTGTTCCAGCTCAGGGTGCCGTAGGTGCGGGCCCCGGCGGGCTGCTCGTAGGGCTGGAGATAGGGCGGGAGGAGGGAGGTTTCGTCCTCCGCGTCGGCCTGCAGCCTGAGATCGTCATTCCATTCCTGCATGTTGATTTCTTCCGTTTGTCTGTCCTGAAGCCGGTTCCTGTGTCAGGGTCATCATACGACAGGCGGGAGGGGATGTCAACCGGGGAGGAGGGGGTTCCTCGGCACGCAAAAACCCCCGCCTTGCCGGCAGGGGCTTTCGTTTTTCAGGTGACGCTTACTTGTTGTTTTCGTTCTCGCACTTCTGGTTGGCCACGCCGCAGCTGGTCTTGCAGGCGGACTGGCAGGAAGTCTGGCACTCGCCGCAGCCGCCGTTCTTGGCGCTCTCGCACAGATCGCGGGTGTTCAGGGTCTGGATCCTGGTCATGGCAGGCATCTCCTCTTCATCGTTCATTTCCCCTTGCGCGGGGAGAGATCGGGTTCAGTATACCACGGCGGGCAGGAGGCGTCAAGCCTTGCGCACGGTGATGACCACGTGGCGGCCGGGCTCCTCGCCCTCGGAGTGGGTCTCCACGGCCTCGTTGGCCTGGAGGGCGCCGTGGATGATGCGGCGCTCGTAGGGGTTCATGGGATCGAGCGCCACGCGGCGGCCGGTCTTGATCGCATGGTTGGCCTTGCGGTTGGCCAGGCGGATCAGGGTGTCCTCACGCTTCGCGCGGTAGTTCTCGGTGTCGAGGGTGACGCGGGTGTAGGTATCCTGGCCGCGGTTGACGCGCAGGCTGGTCAGGTACTGCAGGGCGTCGAGGGTCTCGCCGCGGCGGCCGATCAGGATGCCGAGCGGATCGCCGCTGATGTAGCCGAAGACGTTGTTCTCCTGGTCCAGGCCCATCTCGATCGTGACATCCACGCCCATCAGGCGGGTCAGTTCCTGCAGGAAGGCCTTCGCCTTGCCGGCGCCGGACTCGGGGTCGATCGTCTCCGGGTCGAGCATGGTCACAACGGGCTTCTCGACGGGCTTGACGGCGGGCTTGGGCGGGAGCTTCTTCGCGGGCTTCTCACCCTCCTCGCCTTCCTCCGCGGTCTCGGCGGTCTCGGCGCGGTCCTCGGGCTTCCGGCTGCCGCCCTTGCCGCGGTGACGGCGGCGGCGGGGCTTGCGGCGCTCGGCGCTCTCCGCGGAGGTTTCCTCCTGCGCGGCCTCGGGCTCGGACACGGCGGCGACGGGCTCGGCGGCCGCGGCGGTCTCCTCCGCGGTGTCATCGGCGGGCTTGCGCTCGGGGTTCACGCGGCGCACGGGCTCGGGACGGCGGGCGGGCTTCTTCTCCGCGGCCTTCTCCTCGCTCTTCTCCGCCTCGGGCTTCTTCTCGGGCTTGCGCTCGGGGCGGGGTTCCGGCTTGCGCTCGGGCTTTTTGGAGGCAAGGAGGCTCATCACGTCGAGCTCGGTGTCCTCGTCGGAAGCGCTGTTCTTGAGGGTGACGCGGATCTTGTAGGGACGGGAGCCAAAGAGGCCGAACAGGCCCTTGCTGCCCTCCTCGAGGGTCAGGACATCCACGTCGGAGATGGAGGCGTTGAGGTCCTTCAGGGCGCTCTCGAGGGCCTCCTCATAAGTCTTGGCGGATTTCTCGATCGATTTCATTGCACAATGCCCTCCCCGGCGATGTGATTCGTCTTTTCCTTCTTTTCAAGGTACTTGTTCACCGCCACGGTCTGGGCCATGGCGAGCAGGTTGCTGGCCACCCAGTACAGGGCGAAGGCCGCGGTGGAGCTGAAGCAGATCCACAGCGAGAAGATCGGGAAGAACCAGGTCATGAACTTGCCCGTGGACTGGGTCGCCTGGGCGTCGGCGGAGGCGGCCGTGGGCTGCTGGGGAGTCAGCTTGGTCATGACGAACTGGGACACGGCGGAGAGCACCGGCAGGATGAGCAGACCGTTCCAGTCCTTCTGGATCGTGCCGAGCAGGATCACGTTGAGGTTGGTCGAGCCGCAGTTCTTCGCAAAGTACTGCGTGCTCTGCACCATGCTCTCCAGGATGGTCGGAAGCTGGGCCATATAGGTCGTGGTGACCTGCTTCTCTCCCTCGATGAGGACCTTGGACGAGCGGAGGAACTCCACCCAGGCGTCCTGGGTCGGGGCGGAGGCGATCTTCTCCACGATGTCGTTCCACATCGCGAGGAGGTTGGCGTTCGCTGGCCGGTTCAGGATCTCCAGCAGGGAGGCGTCCTTCTGCACGGCGGCGATGATCCCCTGCATCCGGTCCACGGTGAGGACGGTGCGGAAGGAGTCGGCCGCGGCGGCCAGGGAGGTCTGCCCCGGAATGGCAGAGACGAAGGGGTTATCGGCCATGTAGAGGTTCTTGATCCACAGGAAGTCCTTGTACGCCGGGGCCGCGGTGCCGCCCTGGGCGAGGAACTCCGCCACCTGGATCACCATCTGGTCGTTGGCGCAGAAGCGCATCGCGTTGAACATGAGGATCAGGATCGGGTAGCTGAGCAGCATCGGCAGGCAGCCGGACAGCGGGGAGACCCCCTCCTGCTTGTACAGCTCCGACAGCTTGCGGTTCAGCTTGTCCTTGTCGTTGGCGTACTTCTTCTGGAGCACGGCCATCTTCGGCTGGAGCGCGGTGACCTTGCGCATGCTCTTGCGGCTCTTGAAATCAAAGGGGAAGAGCACGACGCGCACGATCAGCGTGAAGACGATGACCGCCAGGCCGTAGTTCCCCATCCACCGCTCCAGCGCATAGAGGATGTTCATGAAAAACTCGTACATGTCTGGGTTATTCCCTCCTTATCAGGACGCGGGGATCCTCGGGCACGGGGTCATAGCCGCCCGGGCTCATCGGCCGGCAGCGCAGGATGCGGCGCACGGCCAGCTGCCCGCCGCGGACGGCGCCGAAGCGCTCGATCGCCACCTGCGCGTACTCCGAGCAGGTGGGCTGAAAGCGGCAGGTGGGCATGCGCTTGCGCCGTGACAGGCTGCGGCGGTAGAATCGGATCAGACAGAGCATCAGGCTTTTCACTGCGCGACTCCCTTTCTCCCGTTCAGTCATGCCGGGCTTTCTGCTTCTTCAGTAGCTCGGCGGTCTGGCTGTACAGACTCTGAAAGGTGGCATTGGCGGCGGAGGGTCTGGCTACGATGACGTACAGGCCGTTTTTCACATCCCCCAGGTGGGGCCGGAAGCATTCTCTCAGCCGGCGCTTGACGCGGTTGCGGGTCACCGCGTTGCCGACTTTTTTGCTGACGGAAAAACCGACCTGCAGCCCGCGCCCCTTGGCGGCGAGCAGGACCAGATCACGCGACGAAGCGCTCCGTCCCCTGTGGTAGACGTACTGGAACGCTTTGTTCTTCTTCAGCCGGTATTGCTTTTGCATGGCGATTCTCTTATCCGGACGGTAGTGCGAAGGATCCCGGGGTACGGGGCAGCCCGTCTGCTGCTCCGTTATCAAGGAAAAGCCCGCCGGATGCGCGGCGGGCTTCATCCACAGGGCGATCAGACGGTCAGCACCTTGCGGCCGCGGCGGCGGCGGGCGGCGAGCACACGGCGGCCGTTGCGGGTGGACATGCGGGCACGGAAGCCGTGCACCTTGGAACGCTGACGCTTCTTGGGCTGATAGGTACGGAACATGGTAACAACTCCTCTGCGGTTGGATTCACACGGGTCCCGCGGCTGTCGCTGCGGCCCGAGATGGCAATAGAACAGCCTTTACAGTATAGCGGAAGCCGTGAACCTTGTCAAGCGCTTCCGGAGGCAAAAACGCGGAAAATGTTTCAGAATTGTTACCGAGGGCCCCTTTTTCCGGCTCTTCACCGGAAGCTCGGGAGAATCAGAAGGAGGGGTCCCGCGCTCTACGGAGCGCGCCAGGGGCTTTCCGATCGCCCCTGGACCCTTCGGGAGCATGTCTTCCCTGTTTGATATTGGTAAAGTATAGTAGAGAAAAGAAGCATTTAAACCAAAGGCCTATCTTTAACGAGTCGGCCCCGAAGGAGTCCAGAGGGCGATCGGAAAGCCCTCTGGTGCGCCCGCAGGCGCATACCCTTTTCAACGGAATAATCTGTCCCAGTGAACGGGAAAGGGATCCGCGCTCTGCGGAGCGCGCCAGGGGCTTTCCG